>CAWHTV010000008.1:0-140721 GCA_963832395.1 uncultured delta proteobacterium
GACTACGATCCTGAGCGCTTCCTCAAGCGAATAGCGCTTTTCGGGATCGATCTGCTTGGCCGCCTCGCGGTATTTCTTCCCTGCCATCGCGTCTCTCTCTTCCTACTGAACCGCTTCCGATTTCGACCGCTTCGTTATTCGACTACCGCTTCGCTATTCGACTACGTCGATACCCATCGAACGCGCCGTGCCGGCCACCGTGCGCGACGCCGCCTCGATGCTCGCGGCGGTCAAATCCTTGATCTTGGTCTTGGCGATCTCCTCGACCTGCTTGCGAGTGACCTTGCCGACCTTGTTCTTGTTCGGCAGCGGCGATCCCTTCTCGACCCCGGCCGCGCGGAGCAGCAGGATAGAGGCCGGCGGACTTTTGGTCACGAAGGTGAACGAGCGGTCGGCGTAGACCGTAACGATCACCGGGATGACCAGTCCCTGCATCGCCTGGGTCTGGGCATTGAAGGCCTTGCAGAACTCCATGATATTGACGCCGCGCTGGCCGAGCGCGGGTCCCACCGGAGGAGAGGGATTGGCCGCTCCCGCCGGAATCTGCAGCTTTATCTGGCCGACGACTTTCTTCGCCATCTAATCAATACCCGCCTCAATACCGACCAATACCCGTCTCAACAATTATCCTGTCGCAGCAGGAAGGACTGAAAAGGGCCTGCGGCGGCGCGATTAGGCGCTCCGCCTCGGTCCGCGCCTTCTATGATTTCTCCACCTGCACGAAATCGAGCTCGACCGGCGTGGCGCGTCCGAAAATCGAGATGAGCACGCGCACCTTGCCCTTCTCGGGCCGCACTTCCTCGACCGTCCCGTTGAAATCCTGGAACGGACCGTCGACCACCTTGACCGCCTCGCCGACCTCGAACAGCACCTTGGGCTTGGGCCTGAGCGCGCCCTCCTGCATCTGCTGCGTTATCTGCCGCACCTCAGACTCCGGCACTTCGGGCGGCGCGGTGGCATGGCCGACGAAGCCGGTTATCTTGGGCGTCTCTTTGATGACGTGCCAGGTCTCGTCGTTCAGCTCCATGTTGACGAAGATGTAGCCGGGAAAGAACTTGCGGCTGGAAATCCTGCGCTGCCCGCCTTTGCCGAGTTCCTGCACGCGCTCGACCGGGACCAGCACTTCGCCTATCCGGTCCTCCATCCTGAGTGCGCGCACCCGCTCCTCGAGCGCGGCCTTGGCCTTCTGCTCGTAGCCGGAGTAGGTGTGCACCACGTACCACTTCCAACCGGGATGGTTCGCGGCCTTGTTGGCGCCGGTCGCGCCGGCCGCTGTGGATGCTGCTGCGTCTGCCATAGTCAAAGTGCCGAGCCCCAGTCCGCTCTGCGCCGGGGCCGAATCACGAAAGCCGCATCGCTTGGGCGCCCATCGGCGCCGGTTGCGATACGTGTCACGGGCGTTGCGCCTAGCCCAATAGCTGGCGAACTATCCGGGTCGCGGCGAAATCGGCCAACCCCAGCCACATCGCCATCACCAGGGTCAATATCACCACTACGAAGGTCGCCTGTGCCGTCTCCCGGGGCGTAGGGAAGTGGACTTTCGCAAGCTCCGTCCACGCCTCCTGAACAAAACTGACCGACCGATCAAGGTAACTTTTTAGACTATCCATAATGGTCGACTAATTCAAGCACCCCGCTGAGATGCAGTGGCGGGCCAGGCAGGATTCGAACCTGCAACCCTCGGATTTGGAGTCCGATGCTCTAGCCAGTTAGAGCTACTGACCCTCCGTGAAGTCATGTTTATATAATACCCTCGCTAGTCATAAGGCCAAATACCTGCCGGTATTTGGCTCCATCGCCGCCCTGCCGACGCTCCCCGTGGCCGCCCGCCGGCTCCTTACAAGGCGCCAGCGTCTATACCTTGGTCTCGCGATGGGCGGTATGCGAGCGGCAAGATGGGCAGAACTTTTTGATCACGAACTTCTCGGTCTGTTTTTTCTTGTTCTTGCTGGTCGTATAATTGCGTCTTTTGCAGCTATCGCACGCCAAACCTATCAAATCTCGCATCGTCCTTCTCTCTTATCGGCCCCGCTTACGGGCCTTGGGCGACTAACTTTATCGGTCCTGAGGAACCAATTCTACGGCATGCCGCGTGGCCGCCTGATTGTGCAAGCCCACGACGGGATTCGAACCCGTGACCTCTTCCTTACCAAGGAAGTGCTCTACCGACTGAGCTACATGGGCCCAATTTCGTCCCGCGGCCCGCGCGCCGCAGCCAGCGGCGCGGCACGATGCGACTTTGTGGAGCGGGAAACGGGATTCGAACCCGCGACCCCGAGCTTGGAAGGCTCGCGCTCTACCAACTGAGCTATTCCCGCCCACCCAGGCGCCAAAAACCCCTGCGATCACTGGTGGAGAGGGGAGGATTCGAACCTCCGAAGGCATAAGCCGGCAGATTTACAGTCTGCTCCCTTTGGCCACTCGGGAACCTCTCCGCTCCGAAAGCGCTCTCGTAACCTGAGCCGATGGGCGGATTTGAACCGTCAACCTACTGATTACAAATCAGTTGCTCTACCGTTGAGCTACATCGGCCCACGCATCGTAAACTAACCTAATTATTCCCGCCCCTAAAGAGTGTCAAGACGGAAATCTTCAGGGGGCCTCGTGCGGTCCGCTCTAACGGTCCGGGACGGCCGCCGCGTTGACGGTCCGTTGTACGGTGTTAAGTTGCCGTCGGACGATGTTAACTTGAAGCTTGTCTTCGGCAAGCAGCAAAGCTCTTCAGAGCTCGGAAACATGCGCGCAACAGGAGTTATAGCAGGAGTTGTAGAATGATAGACCTCTACTATTGGCCGACACCCAACGGGCACAAAGTCACGATTTTCCTCGAAGAAACCGGGCTCGAATACAAGATCGTTCCGATCA
This sequence comes from uncultured delta proteobacterium, assembly GCA_963832395.1. Lineage (GTDB taxonomy): Bacteria > Desulfobacterota > Binatia > Binatales > Binataceae > JAKAVN01. Next base: position 2,866 of record CAWHTV010000008.1, read on the forward strand.
ATATCCGCAAGGGTGAGCAGTTCGCACCCGAGTTTTTGAAAATCAGTCCCAACAACCGGATGCCGGCGATCGTCGACACCGACGGGCCCGGAGGAAAGCCGTTTTCGCTCTTCGAATCAGGAGCGATTCTCCTCTATCTCGCGGAGAAGACCGGCAAGTTGATGCCCTCCGAGATGCGCGCGCGCTACCGGGTAGTCGAGTGGCTGATGTTTCAGATGGCCAACGTCGGCCCGATGCTCGGACAGGCGGGCCATTTCCGCAACGCCGCGCCCGAGAAAATTCCATATGCGATCGAGCGTTACACCAACGAATCGCGCCGCCTGTTCAACGTTCTCGACAAACGCCTGGCCGAGAACCCTTACGTGGCGGGCGACTATTCGATCGCCGACATCGCAACCTATCCGTGGGTCGTCGCCGCACTGAAGGCGCAGCCCGAGCAATTGAGCACGCGCCCGAATCTAAAGCGCTGGATCGATGCAATCGCGGCCCGGCCGGCCGTGCAAAAGGGCATGGCAGTGATGGCCGAACAGCCGCAGAAGCCGCTCACCGAAGAGGAGCGGGCGATACTGTACGGCGCCAAGCAGCACGAACGGCGCTAGTCGAAATCGCGGCTTCACATCGCGTGCGAAATCGATCATGCGGGCTTGCCGGCCGCAGCCAGCGCGGCGGCGCGCCGGCGCGCGACCTCGAACAGCGCGACGGCCGCCGCCACCGAGACGTTGAGCGATCCGACTTTTCCGTACATCGGGATCCGCACCACGAAGTCGGCGTTCTTCCTGACGATCTCGCGCACGCCGCGCCCCTCGGAACCAACCACCAGGGCGAGCCGGCGCGTAGTGTCCAGTTCGTAAATCTCGAGCTCGCCCTCGGGCGCGAGCGCCGCGATCCAGTAGCCGGCCTGCTTGAGATCCTCCATCGCGCGCACGACATTGCCGCATCGCGCGATCTTGAGATGCACCCACGCGCCCGACGAAGATTTTATCGCCGCCGGCGTGACCGCCGCCGTGCGGTCGCGCGCAAGCACCACCGTCCCGACCCCTGCGCCTTCGGCCGAGCGTAACAGCGCGCCCAGGTTACGCGGGTCGGTCACGCCGTCGACCAGTAGCAGCGGGTCGGGCGCCGCCGCCACCACGTCTTCGAAGGGCGCGTAGCTGTACTCGCGAATCAGCGCGATGACGCCCTGATGACGCGACTCGGCCCCCGCCATCCGCGCGAGCGTCGCCGCCTCGGCCGCGACCACGTGGCCGCCGGCGGCGCGCACGCGTGCGATATCGCCGCCGAAGCGCGCCTCCAGCCCGGCGCGCACGTAGAGCGTGCGCACCGCGCCGGGCGCGGCGGCGATAAGCTCGTGCACCGGCTCCGCGCCGAAGACCAGGTCGCGCGCCGACGCTTCGGTCCCCGCCGAGGCGGGCGCCCGAAGCTCCGGCGCTGACACTGACGTCTGCGCCCGCGCGGCCGCCAGCGGCGGCGGCGCGGGCGTCGGCGCAGCCTGTGGCCGCGGCGGTCCCGTGGCGCGCCCGCGCTCGGGGCGGGCGCGCCACGGTCCGCCGGATGGTGGCGTCGGGCGGCGATGCTTCATCGCCGCCGATCATAGTCCGCCGCCGCGCGCGGCGACACCTCATTCATCGCGGCGCGCGGGCGGACGCGCACGTCATTCGCGCAAACTTTGGCCGCAAACATTTGCGGCCAAAGTTTCTTTGATTGCCCGCCGCATCCGTCTACACTTATCTACGTACCTAACGACACGATGCGCCCGCACGTGGGCGCGCCCCGTTTTGCGATGCTCAAGCCGCGAATCATCGACCGCTACGTCGCCGCCGAGGTCATCGGACCGTTCGTGATGGGCGTCGGACTGCTGACCTTCGCGCTGGTCACCGGCAAGCTGCTCAAGCTGACCGAGATGGTGGTCAATCACGGCGTCGGGCTGGGCCAGGTGATGAGCCTCATCGGCTACATCATGCCCGCCTTTCTCGAGCTGACGTTTCCGATGGCGGTGCTGCTCGGCGTGCTGCTTGGTTTCGGGCGGATGTCGGGCGATCGCGAACTGATCGCCGCGCGCGCCTGCGGCATCAGCCTGTATCGCCTCGCGATTCCGGTGCTCGCGGTGGCGCTGGTGGTCTACGCGATGGCGAGCTGGTTCGCGTTTTCCGTCCGGCCGTGGGCCAACAGCAATCTCCGGCCGAGCTCTACCGGCTCACCCGCACGCGTTCGACCGCCGGGCTCAAGGAGAAGATCTTCAACAGCAGCTTTCCCGGCCTGGTGCTCTACGTCGACCATATCTCGAGACGACAATGGCTCCTGCAGGGCGTGATGATTTCCGACGCGCGCAGCAACGCGCAGCAGAACACGATCATCGCGCAAGACGGGATCATCGTGCCCGACGAGCACAACCAGACCATCACGCTGCGCCTGTTCGACGGATCGATCTTCGGCGTCGACCCAGCCACAGACAAGACCCACATCACGAGCTTCCGCATCTATGACCTCAACGTGGAGCCGCAGAGCCGAGACTGATCGAAGGCAGACCGCATCCCGAGGAGATGAGCTACCAGGAGCTCGCGCGGAGTGATCGCCAAGGCGCGCGCGGCGCGGCAAGCCGGACCACATGGCGGAGGCCGAGATGGCCGGCAAGTTCACGGTGCCGTTCGCGACGGTACTGTTCGCGCTGCTCGGGATTCCGTTGGGACTCAAGCCCGCGCGCGGGGGCCAATCGGAGCGCTTCGGCGTCGCGATCTCGCTGTTCTTTCTGTACTACATGCTGATGCGGCTGGGGCGAGACGCTGGCGGAGCGCGGGATGCTCAACGCGCTGGCCGCGATGGCGATTCCCGATCTCGTGTTCCTGGGGCTTGCGGTATGGATGTTCTACGCGCAGCGCGACCGACAGCTCCGACCAGGGCCGCGGACCCGGCGATCGTGCTCTGGGACCTGATCGAGCGCTTCGGCCGCAAGGAGGCCGCATGAAACTGCGTCCGCGGCTTTCGCCCACGCTCGACCGCTTCCTCGGCGGCCACTTTCTCGGCCCCTTCTTCGTCTGCCTGGCGGCCTTCACGGCGGCCTACCTGCTGGGCGACATCTTCGACCGTTTCGACGACCTGATGCGCTACGGCGGCTTCGGCCTGTTGGGCCTCGAGTACTTCGCGCTGAAGATCCCGCTGATCGTTTCGCAATTGCTCCCGGTCGCCTCGCTGGCCGGCGTGCTGCTCGGCTTCGCGCTGCTCAACCGCACCGGCGAGGTGCTCGCGTGCCAGCAACTCGGGATCAGCCGGTTCGAAATGGCGGTGCCGGTGTTGCTGCGGCCGCGATCTGATTTCGCTCGTCGATTTCGCCATCAGCGAGACGGTGGTACCGCTCTCCACTCGCAGGCGAGCTATCTTTACCAGGTGCAACTCCAGAAGCGCGAAAATTCGCGGCATCTTCTTCGACCGCCGGATCTGGGTGCGCGTGACCGACGGCTTCATCGAGCGCCGATCGACTATGACGGCCATCAAAAGACTCTCATGGCGTCACGATGTACTGCGTCGGCCACGACTATGCGCTTCACCCAGGTCGTGCATGCTCCGATAGGCGGAATGGAACGGGCGGTCAATGGCGGCCGGCCGAGTTGACCGATATTCAGCTGGACCAGAACGGCAAGGTCGCGACCGACCGTACCCGCCCGTTTCGGACGACGTCAAGCCAGCCGACTTCAGCCTCGCTGCGATGGATCCGGAAGAGTTCAGCCTCTGGCAACTCGATCGTATATCCCGACTTGCGGACAAGGGACTCGATCCCGGCGGCTATATCGTCGATCGCGATCTGAAGTACGCGATGCCGCTGTCGTGCCTGATCATGGCGCGCTTGGCATGGCCCTCAGCCTCGATCCGATGCCGCGCAGCCTCAGTCTCGGACGGAGCTTCGGCCTTGCGATCGCAATCGGCTTCGGCTACTGGCTGGTTTTCGGCTTGACCTCGTCGCTCGGCCGCTCAGGGATGATGCCGCCGATGGCCGCCGCCTGGACTCCCAACGTGATCTGCGCTGTTGGCCGTCGATTTTTCTCTTCGGTGAGGAACGATGAACCCGTGCGGCAATCGTTCTTCCTCGGCTCAACGCGCATACAATGTACTTGAGTAATCCGATGCGGCGCGACATTCTTGAAGATATTGAATCTCGCATGACCTGATGCGAGCCGCGGGTGTCGCAATGGCGGAGTCTTCACTGAAGCCCCTTAACGACGATCGTGTTAGCGATTTCTAGCTGGCGCGGGTAGCCCACCTGGCGACCGCCGACGCCGTCGGCGTGCCGCACAACGTGCCGCTATGTTTCTGGTACGACGGCGCCGCGCATTTCTACTTCATCATCGACGAGAAGCCCAAGCGGATGACCGGCACCGGCGCTCAAACGGATGCGCAATCTCGCGGCAACCCTCAAGGTCGCCCTGGTTGTCGACCACTACGAGGAACATTGGTGCAATCTCGCTTACGTGCTGGTTCATGGGCGGGCCGCGTGGTCGAGGATACGAGGAGTACATGCTCGCGCTGCGCAGCCTGCGCGACAAGTATCCGCAGTACCGCACGATGACGTTGGGCTTCGAGAAAAATCCCGATGGTGCGGATCGACGCCACGCGCGTCCATATCTGGGGCGAACGTTTCAAGCCGGTGGTCGCCGGCCGCGGTGCGTCCTCAATCCATGGCTAGACCGAGCCGAACCGCTCGAGAAGTGGTATGATGCGACGGATCGAGGAAATCGCCGCGCGCTCGTCGAAGCCTCGCTGGACGGATGGCTCTTCTACGATTTCCGCCACAGCGATCCGCTCGCCTATCGCATCCTGGGCCTTTCGAGAAAGGGATCACGACCCGGCGATGGTTCTGCTATCGTGCCGGCGCGCGGCGCGGCGCGCGCGATGGTCTCGGCGGTCGAGGCCGAGCGCCTGGCGAGTTGAGGCTCGAGACGCATGGTCTACCGCTCGGCGGACGGGATGCTCGCCGCGCTTGGAGACTTGATGGCCGGCGCGCGGCGGATCGCGATGAACTACTCGCCCGCGATGCGCGATCCCGTATGTCGCGCGCGTCGATGCCGGCACGGTGGAAATCGTCCGCTCGATCGGGGTCGAGGTAGTGTCGCCGCCGACCTGATCCAGCGCTTCGAGGCGGCCTGAGCCCGCGCAACTCGAGAGTCATCGCCGCGCCGCGGCCGCTGGTGCGCCGCATGGTCGACGAGAGCTTCGCCGAGATTGCGCGGCGATCGCCGCGGCCGTCGCCCGTGCAGCGAATACACCGATTCAGCAATTCGTGCTCGGCGCGTATCGCCGCGCACGACCTGAGGCCGACGATCCGCCGATCGTCGCGGTCAACGCCAATGCCGCGCAATCCGCACTTCGAGCCGTCGTCGGACGCCGATACGCCGATCCGCCGCGGCGACCTGGTGCTGCTCGATCTGTGGGCCAAGGAGCGCGACGCCGACTCGATCTACGCCGATCTGACCTGGATGGCGTACGCGGGCGAGCGCGTGCCCGAGGAATACGCGCGCGTCTTCGCGATCGTGGCCGAGGCGCGCGACGCCGCGGTCGCACTTCATCCAGCGCCGCGTCAGCGCAGGAGCAGCCGGTGCGCGGCGAGGAGGCCGACCGCGCCGCGCGCGGCGTGATCGAAGCGGGCCGGCTTCGGCGATGAGTTCGTCCATCGCACCGGCCATTCGATCGGCCGCGAGGTCCATGGCACCGGCGCCAACCTCGACTCGCTCGAGACCCACGACCATCGCACGCTGATCGATCGCACCTGCTTCTCGGTCGAGCCGGGAATTTATTTGCCGGGCCGCTTCGGCGTGCGCAGCGAACTCGACATGACGATCGAGGACGGCCGCGCCGAGGTGAGCGCCGCGCCAGCCCAACACGAGATCGTCGCGCTGCTGAAGTAGTGAAGGTTGGATCCAAAAGATGCCTCCCGGAACTGGTCATCCTGAGCGAAGCGAGTCCGCGAGCGGAGTCGAAGGATCTCGCGCGGCATCCTTTCGCCGCGTGATTTGCCACGATTTTTCCCTGAAAGACCATCACGGCCGCAAAGATGGCGGCCGCGAGATTCTTCGCTGCGCTCAGAATGACTACCTGGGCTATGTGAAGATGTCTGGTCAGCAAAGTCCTCAGAGGGCCCGATGATTCGCGCAATTATCTTCGACCTCGACGGCACCCTGGCCGACACCGAGCCGCTTCACTTCGAGGCCTTCGCCCGCGTGCTCCGCACCAGGGAATCGAACTCGACCGCGCCGAGTACTTCAGCCGGCTCATCGGGCTCGACGATCGCGACTGCTTCGCCACGGTGCTGCGCGAAAACGGCCGAGCGACGGCCGACGGCACGCTCGCCGCGCTCATCGCGCGCAAGGCCACCATCTACCAGGAGATGATCGCCGGCCGCGACGTGACTTTTCCCGGCGCCGCCGACTTCGTGCGGCTATGCGCCGCGCGCTTTCCGTTGATCCTGGCGACCGGCACCCTGCGCGTCGAGGCGGAACTCATCCTCAAGCGCGCCGGCCTGCGCGAGCTTTTCGCCGACATCATCGCGGCCGAAGACGTCGAGCACGGCAAGCCCGCGCCGGAGGGTTTCGAGAAAGCGATGGGGCGGCTGGGCTTCCTGATGCGCCTGCGGCCGCCGCTGGAACCGGCCGAATGCCTCGTGATCGAGGATACTGTCGCGGGTATCGAGGCGGGGCGGCGGGCCGGGATGCGCGTGATGGCGGTGTGTCAGAGCGCGGGTCCCGAAGCGCTGAAAGGGGCGGAAATCGTGCGCAATTCGTTGGCCGAGACCGATCTGGACGAGGTTCTACGCGAACTTTCCAGATAACTTTTATCGCTCGTTGAAGATTTTATACGCTCTTTAAGACGCTTTAACTCTTGCTTCGCTTGACGCGAAGGATAGACTGTCAAGCACAAGCATCGCCCGTCAAAGCCGAACTTCGCCCGACTTCATCCAAGGGACGCGCGAATCGGGGAGCAAGAGAAAATCAATGAATATCAAGTCGCGAATCATATCGATTGACTCGAAGCAGGCGGCCAAAATCGCCGCAATCATGGCTCTAATCGCCGTGCTGGCGGCAACCTATCCGATGGCCGGGGCGGCGTGGGCGTTCTCGGTGCATCTGCCACGCAAGCATTTCATGTTTCTGCTGTTCATACCGTTCTTCTACGCGCTTGCGACCTATTTCCTGGTCGGGCTCGGCTGCGTGCTCTATAACTTCGCCGCGCGCACGGTCGGCGGAATTCGAATCGAAATCGCGCACGACACGCAGGACCCTGTTGACGAGCGCGCGGAGAAGGCCGTGCCGCGCCGTCAGGCCGCGTAGCCGCGCGGGCGCGAACGATTCCAAGGCTCGCCGGCCGCGGGCGAGCCGCTAGTCAGGAATCTTGAGCGCGGCCGGGGGCCGCTCTTTCAGCGAGAGCGGCGAGCAGCCGCTCCTTCAAATTGTCGAATGGGCCGTTGGACATGATGAGCGCGACATCGCCCGGGCGCGCGTCGTTAAGCATCCGCTCCAGGATGTCGTCGGTCGAGGCGCAGGCAAACGCGGCCGGCCCGCGGCGGCCGATCTCCGCCGCGAGGTCCTCGACCGAAAGGCGGCCGTCCGCCGGAATCGGATCGTTGTCTTTGAAATAGACCGGCGCCAGGTAAACGCGCGCGGCGCGGTCGAAGGCGGCGGCGAACTCGGCCTGGAAAACGTTGCGGCGCGCGGTGTTGGAGCGGGGCTCGAAGGCGGCCAGGATGCGCCGGCCGGCGAAGCGCTCCGCCACTGCGGCCAGGGTTACGCGAATCGCGGTCGGATGATGCGCGAAGTCGTCCACCACGGCGACGCCGCGCGCCTCGCCGATTAGTTCCTGGCGGCGCACGACGCCGCGAAACGACTCCAGTCCGTGCGCGATCTCGTCCGCGTCAAGTCCGAACTCTCCCAGCAGCACCGCCACCCCGAGCGCATTGGCCACGTTCATCCGGCCGCCGATCGGCAGCCGCAGCCCCTCGGCAATGATCCTGCCTTCGCGCTCGATCGAAAAGCGCGCGCCGTCGGCCCCGACGCTCACGGCGGCGGCGCGAACCTCGCCCGGCCAAGGCCGAACGTGATGCGCCGTGCGCGCGAGCCTTCGGTCACCTCCAGCGCGGCCGGCGAATCGGCGCACACCACGAGCACGCCCGCGGAGTCCATCTGCGCCGCCAGCGCGCGGAACGAGGATTTCACGTGCTCGAGGTCGCGATAGATGTCGGCGTGGTCGAACTCGACCGCGGTCAGGATCGCGCCGCGCGGCCGGTAGTGAAGAAACTTCGGCCCCTTGTCGAAAAACGCGGTGTCGTACTCGTCGCCCTCGATCACGAAATCGCCGCCCGCGCCGAGCCGGTAGTTGGACCCGAAGTCCTTGGCCACCCCACCGACCAGCATCGAGGGGTCGCGCCCGGCGGCGTCGAGCACGTGCGCCATCATCGCGGTCGAAGTGGTTTTGCCATGCGTCCCGGCGACCATCAGGACCCGCCTTCGCGCCGAGAAAGAAATGCCACAGCGCCTCGGGCATCGAGAGGTACGGCAGCCCGACTTCGAGCAGCGCCTGCGCCTCGGGATTGGCGCGCGTGAACGACGTTGCCGACCACGACCAGGTCCGGCGCCGGCGCGAGGTTTTGCGGGCCGAAGCCCTTTTGCACCTCGACGCGCATCCGCTTGAGCAGCGAAGCCGTCGGCTCGTAGAGCTGGTTATCGGAACCGGTGACGCGATAGCCGCGCTCGGCCAGCATCCCGGCCAGCGCCGCCATCGCGGTGCCCGCGACGCCGATCAGATGGACGTGGCGGACCTCGCGCGGTACCCGCGCCATCCGCGCGGCCGATTCGGCGGAGATTACTTCAGCCATCGAAACGCTTGAGCCCCAAGTTCATGCCGCTACGTGTCGTAGTCTTTTCCGTCATCCTGAGCGAGCGCTGTGCGAGTCGAAGGATCTCGCGCGGTCCTCCGCGCGGATTCCATTACCGCCCGCGCGCGAGAATTTCGCAGTTGCCGATCGAACTGCTCGACGAAAACGAATGGTATAGCTCGCCGCTAAAGCGCGCGGAGGACCGCGCGAAGATCCTTCACTTCGTTCAGGATGACCGACATGGGGTGCTGAGAGTTTCTAAGCCCATTCACAAGTCGGAACACTAGAGCCTGACCGTGCGCAGCCGCAGCGCGTTGGCGATGACCGAAACCGAACTCAGGCTCATCGCGGCGCTCGCGATCATCGGATTGAGCATCAGCCCGAACCACGGATAAAGCACGCCAGCCGCGATCGGAATTCCGATCGAATTGTAGATGAAGGCGAAAAAGAGATTCTGGCGGATGTTGCGCATGGTCGCGCGGCTAAGACGCAGCGCCCGAACGATTCCGCGCAAGTCGCCGCGCACCAGCGTCACGCCCGCGCTCTCCATCGCGACGTCCGTGCCGGTACCCATCGCGATCCCGACGTCCGCCGCCGCCAGCGCCGGGGCGTCGTTGATCCCGTCGCCAGCCATCGCGACCACGCGCCCGGCCTCCTTGAGTTCGCGCACGACCTCGGCCTTGCGCTGCGGCAATACGCCGGCGTGCACTTCGTCGATCCCCAGGCGGCGCGCGACCGCCTCGGCGGTGACGCGGCTATCGCCGGTGAGCATCACGACCCGCACGCCCTCGGTTCGGAGCGCGCTTAGAGCCTCAGCGGCATTTTCCTTGACCGGATCGGCAACGCCGACGAGGCCCGCCGCCCGCCCGTCGATCGCCACGAACATCACTGTGTTCCCGTCGCGCCGCAAATCCTCGGCCCGTGCGTCAAGCTCGCCGGGCTCGATACCGTTGTTGCCGAGCAACGCGGCGTTGCCGGCCAGCACATTACGGCCGTCGACGCGGGCGCTCACGCCCAAGCCTGTGAGCGAGCGAAACTCGAGGGCGTCGGAGAGTTTGAGCCCACGCGCCGCGGCGCCCGCGACAATCGCCGCGCCCAGCGGATGCTCGCTCGAGCGCTCGACCGACGCGGCGAGCCGCAACATCTCGGCCTCGTCGAAGGGGGCAAGCGCGACCGCGGCGGTCAACGCCGGCTTGCCCAAGGTGAGCGTGCCGGTCTTGTCGATCACCAGCGTATCGACCTTCTCGAGCAGCTCGAGCGCCTGGGCGTCGCGCACCAGTACGCCGGCGCTCGCGCCGCGCCCGGTGCCGACCATGATCGACATCGGCGTCGCCAGCCCCAGCGCACAGGGGCAGGCGATGATCAGCACCGCAACTGCGGCGACGATCGCGTGCGCGAGCGCGGGCGCGGGCCCCGCGACGAACCATCCGATGAACGTCAGCACCGCGCAAATCATTACTGCCGGAACGAAATAACCCGCCACCACGTCGGCCAAGCGCTGGATCGGCGCGCGGCTGCGCTGAGCGTCGGCCACCATCCGCACGATCTGCGCCAGCAACGTGTCGCCGCCGACTCGCTCGGCGCGCATCACGAAGCCGCCGCTCGTGTTGACAGTGGCGCCGGCGACGCGGTCGCCCGCGCGCTTGGAAACCGGAATCGGCTCGCCGGTCAGCATCGATTCGTCGACCGCGCTCTCGCCTTCCATAACCACGCCGTCGGTCGGGACGCGCTCGCCGGGGCGCACGCGCAGCCGATCGCCCACGGCGACCACACCCAGCGCGACGTCTTCTTCGACGCCGTCCTGGCGGAGCCGGCGCGCGGTTTTCGGCGCCAGTCCCAGCAGCGCGCGGATCGCACCGGCGGTATGGCTGCGGGCGCGCAATTCGAGCACCTGCCCGAGCAGCACCAACGCCGTGATGACCGCGGCGGACTCGAAATAGACCGGCACCATTCCCGACGCGTCGGCGGCCGCGGGCGGCAGCAGGCCGGGGAAAATCGCGGCCACCACGCTGTAGGCGTAGGCGATCCCGACGCCGAGCGAGATCAGGGTGAACATGTTCAGATGACGGTTCACGAGCGAGCGCCATCCGCGCTCGAAGAACGGCTTCGCACCCCACAGCACGACCGGAGTCGCGAGCAAAAGTTGAATCCAAAGAAACGGTCCGTCACCCAGCGCGCGCATCAGCGGCTGACCCGGCAACAGGCCGGACATCGAGATCAAGAGCAGCGGAATCGCCAGCGCCGTGCTCACCCAAAACCGCCGCGTCATGTCGGCGAGTTCAGGATTGGGCGCGTCCTCGGCGGCGGCAGCGCGCGGCTCCAGCGCCATGCCGCACTTCGGACAACTCCCTGGATGATCCTGGACGACCTCGGGATGCATCGGGCAGACGTATTCGATCGCCCCGGGCGATGGAGTCGCGAGCGCCGCATCGGTGCCCATGTCGTGGCGATGGTCCAGGTCCGTCCGGCTTGCAGCCGGACGGACCCGGACCATCGCCACGGCAGCGGCCGGCGTCGCCGTTGCACCGGCGAGATACTTCGCCGGCGTGGCGGCGAATTTCGCGCGGCATCCCGCGCCACAGAAGTAGTAGGTTACGCCGTCGTGGACGTGCGAGTGCCGGGCGGTCGCGGCGTCGACCTTCATCCCGCATACCGGGTCGGTCATTTGCGCTTGCGACGCTGAGGACGCCGCACCCTCTGTCCCGGTCTTATTCAATGGCGGCATCGTTCACGGTCGTATCAAGTGCCGTGCGGCTGCGCTCCCGCGTCGATCGCTTCCATGATGAGGTCGTGGATACGCGGACGGAAATCGCGGATGGCCTGGTTGTCGCGCCGCGGATGGACCCGGTTGGTCAGCAGCGAGATGGAGATGGCGCGCTCGGGCTCGATCCAGATCGAAGTACCGGTAAAGCCGAGATGGCCGATGGCAGCGGGCGAGAAATGCCGTCCTGAGCTCGAGTACTGCGCCGATGGCGTGTCCCATCCGAGCGCCCAGGTCGATCCTTGGACCGTGGTGTCGCGGGTCCAGAAATCGCGCACCACCTTCTGCGGCAGCCACTCGGAGCGCCCCGCGTAACAGGCGAGCAACTCCTGCGCAATCCGATCGACGTCGCGCACCGGCGCGAACAATCCCGCGTGTCCCGCCACGCCGCCCATCGCGTACGCGTTTTCGTCGTCCACTTCGCCGACCAGCAGCCGCTTGCGGAACGCGCAGAACGAGGTCGGCGCGAACATCTCGGCCACCGGCTCGAGCCGGCGCGAGCGCACCAGCGAAATGTCGATGAAGTCGGTCGCGCGGATGCCGAGCGGGCGGAAGATGCGGTCGCGGCAAAAGCGGTTGAGCGGCGTGCCGGTGATCCGCTCGACCGCCTCGCCGAGCAGCATGAAGTTGAGGTCCGAGTAGATCGTCTTGGTGGCCGGCGGCGCTTCGGGCTTTTCGCGATGGATTTCCTCGTAGACCCATTCCTTGGCGCCATGGCTGGCCATGAAATTTACCTTGCCGCCCTTCTCGACCTGCGCGACCTGCTGGAAGAACGGCCGCCACGCGGCGAGCCCCGAGCAGTGCGCCAGCACCTGGCGAAAGGTTACGTAGCCCTTGTCGTGAACGCCGAAGTTGTGAAAAAAGCGCGTGACGCGGTCGGCCAGCCGCAGTTTGTTCTCGCGCACCAGCATCATCACAGCCACGGTGGTGGCGAGCGGCTTGGTCAGCGACGACAGGTCGAAAACGGTCTCCATGTGCATCGGCGAGCGCTCGGGCACGAGCGAGCGATGACCGAAGGCGCCCTCGAAAACGATGTCGGCCTCGCGGCGTACTATCAGCGTGGCGCCGGGGATAACCCCGCGCTCGATCGCTTCTGCGAAGGCTTGCTCGACTTCACGCCATCCCAAACCGATCTCTCCTACACCGTCACCGCCGGCTCCAGAAAGCTAATCCGCCGTGCCGCCGCGTCGACCCGCGCACGCACTCCGAAGGGAATCGTGAAGTTCGCGGTTCCATGGCCCGCTTCGATTCCCGAGAGCACCGGGCAATCGAGACGCGCCGCCTGCTCGGCGACGCATTCGCCGATCAGGCGATGCTCCGCTTCGCTGCCATCGGGCGGACGCAACGCGCCGAAAACCACTGCGGCGACCCGTCCCAGCACTCCCGCCTGTGCAAGCTGCACCAGCATGCGATCGATTCTATACGCTTTCTCGCCGGTATCTTCCAAAAAAAGAACTGCGCCGTCGAAGGGCGGCGCGTACGGCGTGCCGATCGCCGCGGCCACCATCGAAAGACACCCGCCTACGACTTCGCCCTCGGCGACACCCGCCCGAAGCGCCGCGCGCGCCGGCAACTCGAAGCTCGCCATCTCGCCCGCCAGCAAGCGGCGAAGATGATCGAACGAGGCCTCGCTCAGGCCGCGCGCAAAATCCATCGCGACCATCGGCCCGTGAAAGCATACCATCCCGGCCCGTCCCACCAGCGCGTTGAGGATGAAGGTCGCGTCCGAAAAGCCCATGAACACCTTGGGCGTGCGCGCGATCGCGTCGAAATCGAGCAGCGGCAATATCCGTCCGGCTCCGTAGCCGCCGCGCGCCGCGAAGATCGCGGCGACTTCCGGGTCGGCGAAGAACGCCTGAAGTTCGCCGGCTCGCACCGCGTCGGAGCCGGCGACGATTGCTTCCCGATCGAGCGCATGGCGTGAGACCTTGACCCGAAAGCCGAGCATCTTGAGCGCGGCGACACCACGCTCGAGATGTTCGCGATCGATCGCGGAGGCGGGCGAGACGACCCCGATGGTGTCGCCGGGCTTGAGCGCGCGCGGCTTTATTCTTGGCTGGCTCACCTGCTTTGGCGGCGTTTACCTTCCCACGCCGAGATTACCATGAGCGGCACGCCAACGCTTGCGCTACGCGCCGTTGAGTACCGTTCTAATCGGATAGGACCCGCCGTTGCCGTCCCGGACGATACCGCCTCACAGCGTGCGGCCGACGGCTTCGGCCACGGCCTTGAGCGCCGTCATCAACTCGGCGAAGCGCTCGGGCCGTAGCTGCTGCGGACCGTCGCTAAGCGCGGTCTCGGGCGACGGATGCACCTCGATCAAAAGCCCGTCGGCGCCCGCCGCGACCGCCGCCAACGCCATCGGCATCACCAGCGACCAGATGCCGGTGCCGTGGCTGGGATCGACCACCACCGGCAGATGAGTCCATTGCTTGAGCAGCGGCACGGCGGTCAGGTCGAGGGTGTTGCGCGTGGCGGTCTCGAAGGTGCGGATGCCGCGCTCGCACAGCACCACGTTGGGATTACCGGCGGAGAGGATGTACTCGGCCGCCATCAGAAACTCTTCCAGCCGCGTCGACATTCCGCGCTTGAGCAACACCGGTTTTTTGACTTTGCCAAGCCGTCGGAGCAGTGAAAAATTCTGCGCGTTGCGCGCGCCGACCTGGAGCATGTCCGCGTGCTCGGCGACCAAATCGATGTCGTGCGGGTCCATTATTTCCGTGACGACCGGCAATCCCACGTGCCGCCCGGCGTTCTCGAGCAGCTCCAGCCCCGCGTCTTCCATCCCCTGGAACGAGTAGGGCGAAGTGCGCGGTTTGAACGCGCCGCCGCGCAGCAGGGTTGCGCCGCTCCGCTTGACCGCCGCCGCCGCGGCCTCGACCTGCGCCTCGCTCTCGACCGCGCACGGCCCGGCGATCACCACGATGCGCTGGCCGCCGATTTCGACCCCGCCGACCTTGACGCGCGAGCCCTCGGGGCGAACCTCGCGTGCGGCGAGCTTGAAGCTGCGCAGCACGGGCATCACGCGGTCGACTCCGGGGACAGCCTCCAGGTGACCGAGCTGATGCTGCTCGCCGCGCTCCTCGCCCACGCAGGCCACCACGGTGCGTTCGATGCCGCGGATGATATGGGCGCTGTAGTCGAGTTGCTCGACCATCCCGACCACGGTCTGAATCTCCGCCTCGGTGGCGCTGGCTTTCATTACAACGATCACAGTGGTGTCAATCCTCCATATGCTGCGCGGCACTCGCGCGCAGGCGCAAAGCAGAAAAACAGTGAAACAGCCGGCAAAGTTGAAATAGTCGCCTTCTGGAGTCTAGTATTGCATCAATGGGCCCTTCAAGTTGGCCCTTTGGCCGAGGCGACCCGCATGGCGCGCCTATCGGCAGGAGAGAAGGCTTGGCCCCCAGACCGCGGCGACCGCTCAGCATCGTTCATACTTCGGACGTGCATCTCGAAACCGACAGCTTCGGCAACGGTCCGAACGGCGACGCGTTGCGCGAGCGGGTGCGGCGCTCGTTTAGCGGCGTGATCGAAATCGCCAACGCGCGCCGCGCCGACCTGCTGCTGATCGTCGGCGACCTGTTCGACTCCAGCCGCATCAGCGAGGGCGCTCTGGGCTTCGCGCTAGGCGAGATCGCGCGGGCCGCGATGCCGGTGGTGATGATCCCCGGCAATCATGACGCACACGACGAGCGCTCGCTCTACGCCAATCTCGGCCGCGACCTGCTGCCACGCAATCTTCATCTGATCCTGGAGCCCGACGGCACGCTGCTCGATTTTCCCGAGATCGAAACGCGCATCTGGGGCCGCGCGCTGGTCGAGCATTCGCCGGAGTACCGGCCGCTCAGCGGAGTTCCCGCGCCCGCGCCGGAACGATGGAATATCGCGATGGCGCACGGCTTCTTCACCGAGGAAGCCGACGGATTCCGTTCCTCTCCGATCACTCCCGCGGAAATCGAAGCCAGCGCCTACGATTACGTCGCGCTCGGCCATATCCATGTCTTCGGCGACGTCTCGCAGGGCGCGACGCGCGCGGCCTACTGCGGCACGCCGGCTCCGCTCTACGCGAGCGACAACACCGGATGGGTCGCGTGGATCGGATGCGTGCCCGGCGAGCCCGTGCGTCTGGAGCGCGTCGCCGTCACGCCCTAGCGCTCCGCCCTGTTCACAAACTACCCAAACACATAGCGCCATTCGGATACGAGCGGCGTTCAGCGGAGTATATTTGAGGATGTTGCGATTGCACTGCGCGATGGCGCCAACGGCGTGACTCTGTGAATGACGTAATCGCGCTCTTTCCCACCGCGCGCAAAGTCGAAGACTGGCTGCTGCGGCATAGCCGCGCCCGCCCTCTGCTCGACTATCCGATTGTGACTTTTCCGCAGTTGGTCGATCGGCTCTGGCGCGAGTTCGGCCCGCGCGGCGCGTTGCTCGACGAGTTGCAAGAGCGGCTCGCAGCCGGTGAAGCGATGGGTGACGGGCGCGATGCGCTGGGCGGCGGCCGTGGCAGCGCCGCCCACGTCCTGGGGCTGATCCGCCAGTTCAAGAGCGCGACGCTCACCGCTAGCGACCTGCGCGCGGCGATAAGCGCGCTGCCCCTGGAACATAGCTCGAATGGCGCAAGCGTCCGCGCGCGCGTTATCGGCCTGGCCGACGCCTTCGAGCGCTACGAGCGCCTGCTCGCCGAGCGCCGCCTTTGCGATCGTCACGACCGCGAGCGCGTGGTGCTCGAGCAATTGCTCGCGCTGGAGCGGCGCGGCGCGCGCCCGGCGCTGCTCGACGGCGTACGGCAATTGCAGGTTGCCGAAATCTACGACTTCAGCCTGCTCCAGTTCATGATCGTCACAGCGCTCATCCGGATGGTCGGTGACGCGACGCTCACGATTCAGGCCGCCGAGCATCCGGCCGGCGCGGCGCGTTTCGCGGAACTGACCTGGAATCGATTCGTCGCGGAAGAGTCGATCGCCGACAAAGTGCTGCCCGATTTCGTGCGCCGCGGCGGGCGCTTTGGACGCCTCGGCTTCGTACTCGAGCATCTGTTCATCGAAACCGCCGACATCGCGCCGCCCGCCGACGAGACGTTCGAAGTGGTCGAAGCGCCGACCCCGCTCGGCGAGATCGAGGAAGTCGGCCGCGCGATCCGGCGCGCGATGGAATCGCCGGAAGCGATCGCGCCGGGACGGATAGCCGTGGTCGCACGCGATCTCGAGCCCTACGCCGAGCATCTGCGCACGGTGTTCCGCCGCTACCGCATCCCACTCAGCATCGGCCAGGCGCCGGCGTTGCGCGCGAGCGCGCCCGCGCGGCTGGTCGCCGAGATTTTGCGCGCGCCACGCGACCAGTTTAAGCGCGAGTCGCTGGCCACGTTGTGCCGCTCGCCGCATCTGACCGCGATTGCGCCCAGTCTCACGCGTATGCTCGACGAGATCGGCTATATCGACGCAAGCGCGCATCCGCTGATGGATCGTCTCCGGCGTCATATGGACGATCTGCAAAGCGCGATCGAGATGACAGCCGCCGCGAGCGATGAGCGCCGCAAAGTCCAAACGCGCCTCTCTCGCGCCGAACGGGCGCGCGTGGCCTTCGAGCGAATGCTCGAAGCGCTCGAGCCGCTCGCCGGGCGCGGCACGCTTGCCGAGCACCTGAACCGCCTCGAACATGCGCTCGAAGCGCTCGGCTTCAATCCCGCGAGCGTGCAGGACGATCTCGATGACGACACCGATGACGCCGCCGATGATGCCGCGCGGGCATGGGGTCCCGTGCGCGCCGCGCTCGACGGACTTTCGCGCTGGGCCGCGCTCGCCGGGGGTGGACGGGTCGTCGACTCGATCGAGTTCGCCGCGATGGTCGAGACCGCGTTCGATTGCGCTGCGGGGCCTGCCGACAACGAAGCGAGGGGCGCGGTCCTGGCGCTGCCAGTGCTCGAAGCGCGCGGCCTCGATTTCGATCTGGTCTTCGTGATCGGGCTCAACGACGGCGTCTTCCCGAACTACCATCCCGATGACCCGCTGCTGCCCGACGAAGTGAAGCTCGCGCTCAACCGGCCGCTCCTCGAAGCGCTCAAGCGGCGCTTCGGCGCCGACGCGCCGAGCCGTGCCGGCAGAATCCTGCGCACGCGCTACGAACGCAACGGCGAAGATTTTTTGCTCTTCTTCCTCGCGCTCTCGATGCCGTCGCGGCGCGTCGTGCTGAGCTACGCGGCGGCCGAGGCGGGCGGCAATCCGATGGTCCGCTCGCCATTCGTCGACGAAGTCCTGCGCCTGCTCGGCGATCCGGTACCGGCTTCGGCGGTAAGACGCATTTCCGCCTCGGGCGTCATCCCCGGTATCGCCGAGTGTCTCTCGCGCGACGAATTTCTCGCCCGCGCCGCGACCGACCGCGTGCTTGAGTCCACGGAGGCCGAGGCGATCGAGACGCGTGCGACGTTGGATTCGATAGTCGAGCGCTCGGCGATCGAGCGCCACCGCGAGAGCTATCTCGCGATGCCGACGCGCGAAGAATATGCCGACCCCAACGACGAGGGAATGCGCTACTCGCCGAACCCGGACAAATTCGCGCTCGCGGGCCGATGGGACGGGCGAGTGACGGCGGAGGCTCGCCTGGCGCGGATGCTGTGCGGCGATGCGGACGCGCCGAAAGCGTGGAGCGCGACCAGGCTCGGCGAGCTTGCGGCCTGCGGTTTCAAGTTCTTCGCCGGCCGCGTCCTTGCGCTCAGCGAAGACGCGGCGCCGGATTACGAATTGAGCGCGCTCGAGGGCGGCGAATTGATGCACGACGTGTTGCATCGGCTGGTCGAGCGGGTCGACTTTCGCGACCCAACTGGCGCGCGAGCGCATGCGCCGGAGGTGCTCAAAACCACACGCGCAGAGCGCCGTCCGCTCGCGCGCGACCAGGGGTTCTTCGATCTGCGATGGAAATCGATCGAGCGGACCGCCGAGGAGTTCGTCGAGGTTGAAATCGCTTACCGCGCGGCGAATCCGAAAGTCGAAATCCTGACCGAGCGTCAGATTCGCTTCGCGCTCAATGATGTAAGCGACTCCGGGCGCGTGCGGCTATGGCTGGAGGGCCGAATCGATCGCCTGGAACTGCATCCGGGGCGCGGCGCGATGGTGCGCAAACTACGCGTGCTCGACTACAAGAATTCGCGCAACGCCAAGCGCTACCGCGGGATGGTCGACGCCGAGGGCGCGCAGTTCGGATGGACCGACTTCCAGTTGCCGGTCTACCTGATGGGCGCGCTCAGCGAGTTCGGTGAACGGTTGGCGGCGGACGCGACGCTGGAGGCGGGCTACCTGGTGCTGCGCAATCACGAAAAGGAGCAGGTCGCGCCGGTCGAGCGCGCGCTGGTCGATCTCGCTCCGGAGCGGCGCGCGGCCGCGACAAAAGCGAACGAGTATCCGATCGCCGAGCGAATTGTGGCGCTGGTCGACGAGGCGCTGGCCGGCCGTTTCGACGTCGATCCGCGCCGGTGCGACGACTGGTGTCCGTACCGCTCGGTCTGCCGCTACTACAAGACGACCGAGCCCGGAGCGTAACGCCGCAGGGTAGCCGAGGCGCGTAAAAGAAAATGGCGCGAGTCGAACTCACTCCCGAGCAGCGCGGCGCGGTCTACGCCGCAGGCAACGTACTGGTGCGCGCCGGCGCCGGCTCGGGCAAGACCGAGGTCCTGGCGCAGCGCTTCGTCGCGCTGCTCGCCGGCGACATCGTGGGACGCGAGCCGCTAGCGCCCGAGCGGATCGCCGCCATCACGTTCACCGAGAAGGCCACTGCCGACATGCGCCGCCGAATCGCCGAGGTACTCGACGATCGGATCGCACGCGAAACCGACGCCAGCCGCCGGACGGCGCTCATCCGCGCGCGGCGCACGCTCGGCCTTGCGCGCATCTCGACCATCCACGCGTTTTGCGCGCGGCTCCTGCGCGAATATCCGATCGAGGCCGGGGTCGATCCCGCCTTCGAGGTGCTCGACGAATACCAGAGCATGACCTTCCTCGAAGGCGCCTGCCGCGAACTGATCGCCGCCGCCGTGCGCAGCGAGCATCCGGGCGCGATGCGGCTCGTGGGCGCGCGCGGCCTATATGGATTCGTGTTTCAGATGGGCGCGATCGAAATCGTGCTGGAGCTTATCGGCGAGGCTGCGCGTCTTGGCCGGTCCAGCGATTGGATTCGCGCATCCGCCAGGACGACGGCTGCGAAACTGCGAGCGTACGGCGCCGCAATTCCCGGGCTTCGCGCGCAACTCACGGCGCTGGTCGAGAAGCTTGCTGACAACGCCGGGGGTTACACGCAAGGCCGAAGAAGTGCTCGACGAGCTGCGCGGCGAATGGCCGCGGCTGCGCTCTGCGATCGAAGCATTCAACGCCGATTCGGACCCTTCCGCGCGAACAGTGTTCGACGAGCTTCTCGCGTCCCTGCCAAGTGCGCAACACAGCAAGATCAAGGAAACAGTCTACGAGATTCGCGGCAATGACGATCAACCTGGAGTCATCAATACTCTGCTCGACGCGTACGGCGCGTACCGCGCGGCGCTGGCAACGCTCGAAATCGCGGACCTCGTCGCGAATACCGCAGCCGAGCTCGAACGGCGCAAGCGCGACGAGCGCGTCGTTACCTTTGATGACCTGCTGATTTTGGCCAACCATCTGCTGCATGGCCATCCCGAGGTCGCGCTGCGCTACCGGCGAACGCTCGGCGCTTTACTGGTCGACGAATACCAGGACACCGACCCGATCCAGGACGGCGTCGTGCGCCTACTCACCGAGCGCGGCGCACCGGTTCCGGAGCTTTTCGTGGTAGGCGACGAGAAGCAATCGATCTATCACTTCCGCGGCGCCGACGTCACGATCTTCAACCGGCGGCGCGCACTCGACTCGATCCTCTCGCAGCCGCTGCGGGAGAACCGCCGCTCGCTTCCGGCGATCGTTGATTTCGTCAACGCGGTGAGCGCGCACTCGATGCGGGCTGACGACGATCCGCACGATCCTGATGGCCAGCCGTACAAAGTGAAGTGGAGCGAAGAGCATCGGCTGCGATCGATCCGTCCCTCGGAGGCCGCGTCCGCCGTCGAGTTGATAGTGGGACCTGACGCGCGGGACGGCGATGGCACAAAGCGCAACGCGCGCACCCTTCGAAGGGTCGAAGCGGATGCGATCGCGCGGCGCTGCGCGCGGATGGTCGGTCAGCCAATTCAGGTGACCGACGCGCGCACGGGCGCGGCGCGCCCGATGCAATTCGGCGATATCGCGCTGCTGCTGCGCTCGTTCAGCGACGTAGCGATCTATGAGGACGCTTTCGCGCGGGCTGGCGTGCCCAGTTATACCGTCAAGGGACGCGGCTTTTACGATTGCAAGGAAGTGAAGGACCTGGCCGCGCTGCTGGCCGCGATCGACGACCCGCAAAATCCAATCGAGCTTGCCGCAGCGCTACGCTCGCCGCTGTTCGGCCTCTCCGATCAATGCCTGCTCGAAATGGCTTTGCATCTGAACGAACAACGCCTGGCAGAAGGAAGATCGCGCCCGATGTGGACGTTGTTCGACGATTCAGGCGAACACTTCGCGTGGCTCGGCGTCGAGCGCGAGGCGGCGCTTGGCGCCAAGGACGTGCTGATCGCGCTCCGCAAGATGCGCGAGCGCGCCTCGCTCACCGCGATAATCGAGCGTGCGCTCGAACTGACGCGCTTCGAAGCGGTGATCCTCGGTCTTCCCAATGGCCTTCAGCGCGCCGCGAACGTGCGCAAGCTGATGGAAACCGCGCGCGGATTCGAAGCACATCGATTCTTCGGGCTCGGCGATTTCGTGCGTCACCTGCGTCTGCTGGTGGAAAAGGAGCCGCGCGAGCCGCAGGCGCAGATCGTCGGTGAGGCCGACAACGTCGTGCGCCTGATGACGATCCATCAGGCCAAGGGACTGGAGTTTCCGGTCGTGATCGTGGCGGACCTGGGACGCCGGCCGCACTCCGACAGCGAGAGTATCGTGATGACTGCCGAGTATGGGCTGTTGGCGTGCGACACGGCCGGCGCGGGCGACGACCGCCTGCCCAATCCACTGGTCGCGGCGTATCGCGCGGCGGTCAAGGACCAGGAACAGGCCGAGGCCGCGCGCGTGCTGTACGTCGCGATGACGCGGGCGCGCGACCGGCTCATCCTTAGCGAGGGTGCGATGAATGCCGATTGGATCAGGCATATACGCGCCGCGGTCGGACCGGAGAAGGTGAACGCGTTCCTCGGCGCCTCGGATACCGAAGCGATCGTGAGCGCCGATGGCGTAGATATTGTGTTGCGGCGCCCAGACGCACTCGCGCGCGAGGCTGGCGCGCAGTCCGCGCGCCGCGTGTCGGCGCCGCTCGCGGAGTTGGCGGAGGCGGCGCGCGCGCGGCTCGCCTTCACCGCTTTGCCGGCCCATGAACTGGTGACGAGTCCAAGCGCGCTGGAAGACTTCGAACGATGTCCGCGCCAGTATTTCCTGCGCCGCGAGCTCGAGCTGCCCGAAGGCGCCGCAGTCGGCGGTTTTATCGCCGGCGGCCACGGCGCGACAGCGATGGGCACGGTCGCCCACGCGGTACTCGAGCAACTGACATCGCCGGCGCCGACCCGCGGCCTCGAAGAAGAAATCACGCGCCTGGTCATCGTCCATGGCGCGGGCGCCAACCTCGATGCCGGCCGAGCGTCATGCGCTCGTACGCGACCTGCTGCGCTATGCAAGCAGCCACGAATATCTGGCTGCCGCCAACGCCGCCGCATCCCGCTATCCATCGCGAGACGCCATTTTTCATGAGTATCGAAGGCGACGGCCTCACGCTTTTCGTCCGTGGAAGGATCGATCTCCTCAGCGACGACGGCAAACAGGCTGACGGTCAGCGATTACAAGTATGCGCGCGCCGGCGTCGGGAACTATCCAAGTAAGGACTACCAGGTGCAGATGGAATGCTACGCGCTGGCCGCCGCCGAGGCGCTGCCCGGCCGCGACGTGAGCGCCGAGATCATATATCTGCGCGAACGTGTCGAGCGGCGTCAGCTAAAGCTGGCGCCGCTTGCCGAGATTCGCGCGCATCTGCTGATCGATCGCCCGCGGGATAGCCGCGGCCCGCGCCGAACGCGGGCCCGCCGGCTATCCCAAGCGGCCGCCCGGCGCGCGCGAGTGCCGCGCGCTCGGCTGCGGCTACGTGGCGCGATGCTGGCGCGTCCCGCGCCAGCATCGCGCCACGTAGGGCGGTGGTCCGTTGGCGCAGGCTTGGAGCGGCGCGGGCTCACGGCCCGCGCCGCTCCAAGCCTGCGGGGGCGAGCGTGGTCACGGTGGGATGTGCGGCGCCGCCTTCCCCGCTGCGGCGCGCGCCGCGCGCCGCAGCGGGGAAAAAAACAGCGGGCGGCGGTCCCCGAAGGGACCGCCGCCCGCCTACATTCACCCTTGCGCCCGCGTTTTTAACTCGCGCGCGCAGTCACGTCGTGGTTACGTCCGTGCTTACATCATGCCGCCCGGAGGCATCTGCGGCTGGTTGCCGCCCTTGTCGTCAGGCTTCTCGGCCACCATGCACTCCGTGGTGAGCAGCAGGCTCGCCACCGAGGCCGCGTTCTGCAGCGCGCTGCGCACGACCTTGGTCGGGTCGATAATCCCGGCCTTCATGAGGTCTTCGAACTCCTCAGTCGCCGCGTTGAACCCGAAGGGGCCCTTGTTGTTCCTGATCTTGTCGACCACCACCGAGCCTTCCCATCCGGCATTGGTGGCAATCCAGCGTGCGGGATCCTCGAGCGCCTTGCGGATGATCCCGATACCGGCTTTTTCGTCCTCGCCGGCACGCAGGCCGTCCAGCGCCGACAGCGCGCGAATGAGCGCCACGCCGCCGCCCGGAACCACGCCTTCCTCGACCGCCGCGCGGGTCGCATGGAGCGCATCCTCGACGCGCGCCTTCTTCTCTTTCATCTCGATCTCGGTCGCGGCACCCACCCGGATGACCGCCACACCGCCGACCAGCTTGGCCAGGCGCTCCTGGAGCTTCTCGCGGTCGTAGTCGGAGGTGGTCTCGTCGATCTGGGCGCGAATCTGCTTGATACGGCCTTCAATTTCGGCCTTCTTGCCTGCGCCGTCGATGACGGTGGTGTTGTCCTTGTCGACCACGATCCGCTTGGCGCGGCCGAGGTCCTGAAGCGTCACGCTCTCGAGCTTGATTCCGAGTTCCTCGGCGATCACTTTGCCGCCGGTCAGGATCGCGATGTCCTCGAGCATGGCCTTGCGGCGGTCGCCGAAGCCTGGCGCCTTGACTGATACGCAGCTCAGCGTGCCGCGGATCTTGTTGACCACCAGGGTCGCAAGCGCCTCGCCCTCGACTTCTTCCGCGATCAGCAGGAAGGGCTTGCCGGTCTTGGCGATCGACTCGAGCACCGGCAGCAGGTCCTTCATCGAGGAGATTTTCTTCTCATGGATAAGGACGTAGGCGTCCTCGAGCTTGGTCTCCATCCGCTCCGGGTCGGTGACGAAGTAGGGCGAGAGGTAGCCGCGGTCGAACTGCATGCCCTCGACCACTTCGAGCGTGGTCTCGAGGCCCTTGGCTTCCTCGACCGTGATCACGCCTTCCTTGCCGACCTTCTCCATCGCTTCGGCAATGATGTCGCCGATGGTGGAGTCGTTGTTGGCCGAGATGGTGCCGACCTGGGCGATTTCGCGGCGGTCCTTGGTGGGCTTGGAGAGGCCTTTGAGCTCGCTGACCACGGACTCGACGGCGCGGTCGATACCGCGCTTGAGCGACATCGGATCGTGGCCGGCGGCGACCATCTTCATCCCTTCGGTATAAATCGAGCGCGCGAGCACGGTGGCTGTGGTGGTGCCGTCACCGGCGACGTCGGAGGTCTTGGAGGCGACCTCCTTGACCATCTGCGCGCCCATGTTTTCGAACTTGTCTTCGAGCTCGATTTCCTTGGCGACGGTCACGCCGTCCTTGGTCACGGTGGGAGCGCCGAAGCTTTTCTCGAGCACGACGTTGCGCCCCTTGGGGCCGAGCGTCACGATCACGGCGTCGGCCAGGACATTGACGCCGCGAAGAATCTTCTCGCGCGCCTCCTGGGCGAAACGCACTGTTTTGGCTGCCATGGTTTTTCGTTCTCCTCGAAATTTAGGAAATTTGAAAGTCGACTAAAAATGCTGAGCGCTACCTGGCGCGGCGGCTACTCGAGCACACCCAGGATGTCGTCCTCGCGCAGGATGAGGTGTTCCTCGCCTTCGATCTTGACCTCGCTGCCCGAATACTTGCCGAACAGGATCTTGTCGCCGGCTTTCACGTCGGGGGTCAGCAGCTTGCCCTGCTCGGTCATCTTGCCCTTGCCCACCGCGACGACTTTGCCCTCTTGCGGTTTTTCCTTGGCGGTTTCCGGAATGATGATTCCGCCTTTGGTTTTCTCTTCTTCCTTGATGCGCTTGACCAGAATCCGATCGCCCAACGGTCTGATTTTCATGGGGACCAGCAGCCTCCTTGCCTCGATGTTATGTGGATTTGGGCGGAACCAATTTCCGCGCTATTTAATCTAATCACAGGTGATCGATTGTCAATTGGCACTCGCGAAGCCCGAGTGCCAATCCCTAAATCTATCCTGACGGCCGCCAAAACGCAAAGCGTCGCGCACACCGACGCCTATAGCGACCTGACGGCTATGTGTTGCGGGAGATCTTATGAAGAGAGCATTAGATGATTAAAACTAGATTAAGTCCACCAGAGTCGCCCGATAGAGCATCACTATCAGCAAGCAAGCGGCGGCTC
Organism: uncultured delta proteobacterium; assembly: GCA_963832395.1. Taxonomy (GTDB): domain Bacteria; phylum Desulfobacterota; class Binatia; order Binatales; family Binataceae; genus JAKAVN01. Next base: position 28,227 of record CAWHTV010000008.1, read on the forward strand.
AGCTCTCGAACTCGACCGGCCGCCCCAGCTTCTCGGACAACGATTCGGCTATCCGCGCGTACAGGTCGTGGCCGTCCTTGTCGTCGGTCCAGCGATCGGCCGCCGGGTCGTAGTTGAAATGCCATCCATGGGCGCCGGCCGCCAGCCAGACCTGCGAGGTCGCGCTCTGGCGGCTCAGCACGAACCGGCCGCCGTCGGGAAATTCCATCGTCAGCGCGCCGTCGCCCGCGCTGTAGTCGACTTCGTCGGGGTCGAAGTCCTCGAGCCACTTGGCCACACGAGCGAGGCAGGCCTCGCTCCGCGCAACAAACTCCTTGGGGTCCATGAGAAGTGATTGTATCTCAGCGCGGGCCTTTCTTGCGCAATTCCTCGTCGCGGTAACGGCGGAACAGGATGTTCCATTCGTTGCTGCCCTCGACCACGCCGCGCCTGAGCGAGATGATTTTGCGCCTCACGATTTCGTCGACCGCGTCGCCCTGCTCTTCCCATCCGGCGATGAGGTCGCGCGCCTGGCGCAGCGCCAGGGCGAAATTGGGTATCTCGGCCAGTTTCTCGTCGCGCAGCCGCGCGATCGATTCGCGCGCCAGGTAAAGAATCCGTTCCTCGCTGAGCTTCATCGCATCGTCATCCAGCTTGCCAGCAGCGGCGCGGCCGCTCGCCGGCTAAAGGGTAAAATTCTGCTTCTGCGCGAGGCGTTGGCGGATCATCGAGCGCAGCCGGGTCGCGTCGAGCGATGGATTGAGCCGGGCTTGCTGCTCGGCCATCTTGTCGGCCTCGTCGTCGATACGGGCTTCGATCTCGAAGTTCTGCGACATCAACTCGACCACGCAAGCGACCAGGTCTTTTGCGTCGGCGAGCGGCTTGATAATGCCGCGCGCCACGAGCCCGTTCACCAGGTGGTTCGCCAATGCGTCGATTTGCGCTTCGCGCAGCATCTGAATTTACCGCTCCCCGAAAAGGTTTCTCGCTTCCTGAAGACGATGTTCCGGCGCGCACGGGTCTCAGGTCAAGTCCCGCGCCTCAATCCGTGTGCGTCTAAGGCCTGAGTACCTTGGCGCCGGGCTGCTGGGCAGTCTGTTCGATTTCTACCTGACGATACGCCGCGTCGGCGGCCGGAGCGAGCGCAAGGTAGAACTCCTTGATATGACCGATATTGGCGCCGAAGTCGCCGTGCAAGGCGCTGAACGGCGATTGCGAATCCGGCTCGCCGACGCGCGAGCGCGAGCACACGTCAACCTCGCTGCGCGGGGTCACGACAATCCGCACATCGTCGGCGAAGCCCAGCAGGCGGGTGTGGTACACCGCATTGATAGTGAGCGTCTTGGGATCCGAGCTTGCGATTTGCCATCCCGGAAGTCCGGCCACGGTGGAAGCCGCAATCTGCATCAGCCGCGCTGGCGGTATTCCCGGGTACGCGTTCCGCACCAGCTCGGGAAACCCCGGCTCGGTTTCGCTTGCGTCCGTACCGCCGGCTCCCGCCGCGGGACTCGCGCTGGCGGCCGCAGCAGGTTCGGCGTCCGGTTGCGCGGCCGTGCGCCGCAGATGATGGTGCTCGCGACGCTCGGCGCCCGCCGGCTGACGTGCGGCGAGTTGGGCGGGATCGGCGCAAGCCGCGGCGCCGTCGCCCGTGTCGCTGGTCGCCGCCCAGTTCACGGTCAGGAAGCGCTTCAGGCGCACGGCTGCGCTGGGCGGCCCGGCCAGCGAGACGTTGTTCATCAGGATAGCCGTGCCCCCGATGATGACCGCCATCGCACCGGCGAACACCACGATTCGGCAGAGCGTCCCGAGCGGGCCGCGCAGATAGAGACTCAACACGATCACCAGCAGCGCGCCGAGTACGATTTCGGCGGCGAGACGCTGAGGCCCGGGGCCCAAAAGACTCTGCAATTGTGACTCCATCGGCGGAGCTATCTTAGTACGCGAATCGCGGCGCAGCCATATGGGCGTCCCGGAACGCAAAAACGCCCGCCGGCGTTTCGCGTTAGCCAGCGGGCGTGCGGGAATTCAAGACCGGCGCGCCGCTCATTTAAAGCGCCGCGCCGGTGATACTTGGCGGTCTTTTACGCGGGCTCCGCGGCGAATCCGCCGCCGTCGCCGCGCAGGATTGCGTCGAAGCGCAGCCCGCCCAGGTAATGCCGAAGAGCCTCGGCGTCGGTGGTGACGGCGCGGCGCACGTCGCGCCGAAGAATCGGCCACACCCCGCCGACCATCGGATGGCGTCCCTGACGGTAACTGAAAAAGTAGTACATGAACTGGATCAGGGTCGAACGGCGCGCTTCGGCTTCCAGTCCGTGCCCGCCGGCGGCGGTGAAGATGGTCTTGAGCAGCCTGGAGAACGAGTAGAAGCCTGTGAACGCATCGCGATACGCACGCATCCAGGAGTCGCGGTCCAGCCGCTCATGCTTGAGCGTGACGTGCTGGGAGTCGAGATTGTTGAAGTCCCAGTCGATGATGCTGCCTTCCTTCGCGGAGCGCACCTGGTCTTCGGTGCCGGGTAGCGGCGTCAGGATGAAGAACGACACGATGTCGAAGGCGAGCTTGCGCAGCGTCCTGGCCGCGATCCGTCCGCAGTCGGGGCCGTCGAAGGGAAAGCCCAGCATATAGCCGGCGTGTACGGAGACGCCGACGCGATGCCAGTTGTCGACCACGCGGCGGTATTTCTCGAGCACGCGCGCGCGCGAATCCTCGATCTTCAGCCGATGCTGGCGGTCGTCGGTATTCTGGTACTTGGTGGCGAAGTTGAGGTTGTCGGGATTGAGCGACTCGATGCCGACGAAGGCCTGGTAGCATCCGGCGCGCGCCGCCAGTTCAACGAAGCGCTTGCTGCGCCGATGCTTGGCGCCCTCCGTCTCGCCCTCGGCGACGTTGGCGTAGCACGAGGCGTCGACGTCAACCTGCATCATGAAGCTCATGCGCGGGTATTCTTTCTTGACCTCGACCAGGCCGTTCAGGATTTCCTCCCAGCGCGGGCTGCGGAAAAAATCGTCGTCGACCAGAAACAGCGTCTGGATGCCGTGGAAGCGAATCGCGTCGCGCACCCAGTGCACCACCGCGTCGGGCTCGCGCGAACGCATCGTGCGCCCCATCACGTTCTTCACGCTGCAGTACGAGCAGGTGAACGGGCATCCGCGCGAGGTGTCGATCGTGGTCATCGCCTCGTTGAAGAAGCGCGTCAGATAGCGGTCGTCGATCAGCGGCAACTGGGCGTCGGTGATGAGCGGCACGATGATGTCTTCCTGGCCGGTCTTGGCGCGGATGCCTTCCGTGACCGAGTAGTTGAGCTGAAGCTCGCCGCGCAGAAAATCCTCGATGATCTGGCCCCACAGGTTCTCGGCCTCGCCCACGACGGTGGTGATGCCGCAGCTGTTGAGGAACTTGACCGACTCGGGATAGCCGCTGACGTGGAACCCGCCCATCATCGTGGGCAAGCCCTGGGCGATGAACTGCAATCCAAGGTCACGGCCGCGCGGGTACTGGTTGGACTGCACGCCGGAGAGGCCGATGAGCAGTTCGACGCCGTCTTCGCGCGCCTTTTCCTTGATCGCCACGATGGTTTCCGGCGATACCGCGCCGTCGCAAATCTCGTCCCACAGCACGGTCTGCAGGTAGACGTTGCGCTCGGCCGAATAGCGCTTGTTGAAGGTGTCGTTTAGCGCCGCGAGCACGGTCAGGGTGTTGTTGGGCTGAACGCCGTAACGAAAAAACTGAACGTAGCCGTTTTCGTCATAACGCGACGGCTTGATGAAATAGACCCTGATAGTGCGGCATGGCTCAGGTCGGATGGACACCCTGGCTGAGCGCGCTCTGCGAGGCGCCGAGTTCCAGCGGACGTCCGGAGCGCTTGGCGCCGTAACGATCACGTCCAAGTAACCAGGTAGCCGCTGACGCCGGCAATCAGCGCAACGCATCCCAGGCAGATCAGTAGCAACATCATTCAGATCCTCTTTCCGCCACTCACAAGAATATCTACAAACCGTTGGCGAATGGTTTCTAACCGAACGGTCAGAGTTAACTAATCCAGACCTTAGAAGTCAACATTACAGACCCGCCACGCATCCACAACCCTCTCTCCGCGAAAGCTCCGTTATTCAAGGAACATTTTTACCTTTAACGGAACATTTCCACAAGTTTGATCAGCCCCAGGTCGCGGTAACGCTCGATAAGATAGCCCTTGATCTCCTGCACGCTGGCCATCTCGAGCGTGTCGTGGGCGATGAGCCGCGCGGTGCGGTAGTTGGTCTCGCGCACAATCTTACGAATCACCGGGATGAACAGCGGACTCAGGCTGAGCTGGTCGAGGCCCATCCCGACCAGCAGCAGCGTGGCCAGCGGGTCCGACGCCATCTCACCGCAGATGCAAACCTCCTTGCCCGCGGCGCGCGCCACGTTGACGACCTCGGCGATCGCCGAGAGCACCGCGGGATGGAGCGCTTCATACAGATGCGCGACGCGCGGGTTGTTGCGGTCGGCGGCGAGCAGATACTGGATGAGATCGTTGGTGCCGATGGAGAAGAAATCGACCTCGCGAATGAGCCGCGGCGCGAGCCATACCGCGGAGGGCACCTCGACCATGATTCCGACCTTGATGCTGGGATTGTGCTCCAGTCCCTCGCGGAACAGCTCGCCCTGCGACTCGGCCAGCAGCTCGCGCGCGCGGCGCAGCTCCTCGAGGCTCGAGATCATCGGAAACATGATCTTTACGTCGTGGCGCACGGCGGCGCGCAGGATGGCGCGGAGCTGGACCTTGAACAGGCTCGGCATCTCGAGCGAGATACGAATCGAGCGCCAGCCCAGGAACGGATTGTCCTCGCGCGGCACCCGCATATACGGCGGATACTTGTCGGCGCCGATATCGAGTGTGCGAATCGTCACCGGCCGCTTGCCCACCGCCTCCAGCATCCGCGAGTACAGCGCAATCTGCTGATTCTCGTCCGGGAAATCCTCGTAGGTCAGAAACGAAAACTCCGAGCGCAATAGCCCCACGCCCTCGGCGCCGTACTTCAGCGCCAACGGGATATCGTGGTAGAGCGCGATATTCGCCAGGAGCTGGACCCGGTTGCCGTCGCGCGTGGCGGCCGGCTCGCTCGCCGTCCGAAATCAGGTCGCGCCGAAACGCGTCGTAACGCTTGTGCAGCACCTGGTACTCGCGCTCGACTTCGGGCGCGGGATTGACGTAGACGATGCCCGAGTTGCCGTCGAGCACCAGGTTGTCGCCCTCGGCCACCGACTCCATCAGGTGGTCGACGCCGACCACGGTGGGAATCTCGAAAGCGCGCGCCAGCAGCGCGGCGTGCGAGGTCGTTCCGCCGGACTCCAGGGCGATGCCGACGAGGTTCTCGTGCGACACCAGCGTGAGTTGCGAGAGCGTCAGTTCCTCGGCCACGAGGATGGTCGATTTGCTGAACTGATTGCGCCGTTCGTCCTGGCGCATGTGGCGCAGCAGGCGATGGCCGACGTCGCGGAAGTCGGTGGCGCGCTCGCGCAGATAGCCGTCGGCCACCGCCAGCAGTTGCGCGCTCAGCTCGTCGATCACCCGGAATAGCGCGCTCTCGGCCGCGTAGCCGGTGGAGACGATGTCGCGGATGCGGCCGACGAACTCGTCGTCCTGCAGGATCATCTTGTGGGCGTCGAAAATCTTGAGCTCGGATTCCGGCATCAGCGGCGCCATCCGATGCCTGACCGCGTCGAGTTCGGAGAGCGAACGCGCCAGCGCCTCTTCCAGGCGCTTGTGCTCGCCGCGGATGTCGCGCGCGCGCAGGTTGCGGTCGATAGTGCTCAAAAAAGTGCCGACCACGTGCGCGACGCCGTGGCCGAAGCCGGGCGCCGCCGCCAATCCGACCAGGCGCGGGCGGCGCACCTTGACCGGCGCGGCGACGCGGGTTTCACCGCCGATCTTCTCGTAGCCCTTGAGCTGGCGGTTGGCCTCGATCATCCGCCGGCGGTACTCGTCGCGTTCCTTTTCCTTGGTCGCCAGCGTCTCGCGCAGGCGGAAGTGCGAGAGGATTTGCGCCACCTGGTTGGCCGCGGTCTTGAGCAGGCGCACTTCGCCGAGGCCGAATTTGCGGCTGCGCAAGGTCTGCACCACCATCACGCCGATCGGCTTTTGCCGCCCGTCCTGCACCGGCACGCCTAAAAATGCGTGGTAGCGCTCCTCGCCGGTTTCCGGAAAATATTTGTAGCGCGGATGGCTGATCGCGTCGGACACCGTCACCGGCTGGCCGTGCTCGACCACCAGCCCGACCAGCCCCTCGTTGACTCGCATCGAGACCTTGCCGACCGATTCCTGCTCCAGCCCGACCGTGGCGCGCAGCACCAGGCGTTCGCGCTGCGCGTCGAAGAGGTAGAGCGAGCAGACTTCGACCTCCATGCCGGCGGCGATTGCGCTGACGGTCTTGTCCAAGGTCTCGCGCAGGCTGTTCGCGGCGTCGCCGCCGATGGCGGAGATGTCCTCGATGAGCGCGAGTCGGTCGCGATTGACTGCCATGATTCGGGGGTTCCGATGGATTTTATCCCGCGCGCTCTTTGTTCCACAACCACCGTAACGAAATCGTAACGCGGCGGACTCAATCTGCCGGCGAAAATCGCAATACCGCGCCGCACGCAACGCACGATACTCAAGGCACCGCATCCTCGGCGCAGGCGCGATCGACAGAGGGCCGTTCGCGAACGGCCCCTACAAAATCCGTCGTCCAGCGTGGAAGCCGCTTGGGAGCGGCCCTCCGAAAAGATGCAGGGCTATGCGGCGGGGAGCTCGAACGGCTCGACCGCGCTCTTGAGCAGTCCGCGCCCGGCGCGCGAGCGCCGGGCGCGGATCGCATCGATCAGCTCGCGCTCGGATCGGACCGGCTCGGGAAAAAGCGTCGTCACGCATCCGATCGAACTTGCCGAATGGGAATCGCTGCCGGCCACCACGGCCAATCCCAGGCGCTCGGCGACCTGGAGCGCGAAGAGATTTTCTTCTTCCGAGCAGGCGCCGTTAAGCGCCTCGACAGCGTCGACCATGCGAAAAATCTCGAGCTTGGCGGCGCGGTCGGGATGCGCCGGGTCGATCGGCTCGTGGTCGGAATTCATAAACGACATCCGTGCGTCAAGCCGGTAACGGAACGGATGGTTGGCAATCAGGATCGCGCCGCTCTTGTCCGCCACCCGGCGCAACTCGGCGAGCTTGTAGATTCCGCCGAGGTAGGTGTTCAGCCCGAAGACCCCGATGTGGCCCATGTCGGTCGTCACTTCCATCCCGCGCAGCAGCAGCACGCCGGCCTCGCGCGCCGCCTCGCCGACCTCGGCCAGCTCCCACATCGTGTCGTGCTCGGTGATGCAGACGGCGCCGATGCCGATGACGCGGGCGCGCTCGACCAGGTCGCGCGGCGACAGGTTGGAATCCGCACTGCCGCGGTTGGTGTGCAGATGGATATCGACGGTGAAGTAGGGCCCGGCCTGGTGTCCACTCGTGCCGATGCTCATGCAGCCATCAACCTGTCCCGCTAATATCCTTACACTGCCCAAAGCAGTCATTCTGAGCGCCAGCGAAGAATCTCGCGGCCGCCATCTTTGCGGCCGTGATGGTCCTTCCCAGAAAAACCGTGGCAAATCGCGCGGCGACTAAGATGCCGCGCAAGATCCTTCGACACGGCTCGCGGTCGCTCGCCGGCTCAGGATGACGAGTTCCTGGATGCAACTTGTTAATGGGATGCGACACTATGTCCAATCTGCATCCGAATCCGTGCGCGGCCTATTTCGGCAACTGGGAGGCCAGCGTGACCTTCTTGATGTGATCGCCGACCTGGATCTTGTCGACCACGTCCATCCCTTCGACCACGCCGCCGAAGACCGTGTATTGGCCGTCGAGGCTGGGCTGCGCCGCGAGGCAGATATAGAACTGGCTGCCGCTGGACTTGCGATCCGGATTGACCGCGTCGCCCAGGCGCGCCGTCGCAACCGAGCCGCGCAAATGCTTTTCGACCGGGCTGATCTCGGCGGGCACGTCGTAGCCGGGGCCGCCGCTGCCGTCACCCTTGGGGTCGCCGCCCTGAACCACGAAGCCTGGCACCACGCGATGGAAAGTCAGGCCGTTGTAGAAACCCTTCTTGGTCAGGGTCTCGAAGTTTTCGACCGTCTTGGGTGCGACGGCGGGGTAAAACTCGATCACGATCGTGCCGCGATCGGTGTCTAGAATCGCATAGTGGCCAGTGTTGCGCACGGGTACTCCGTCCAGGTTTGCGGCCATGCACGTCGCCGCGGCCAGAAACGCCGCCGCCAGCACAAGGCACGTTGATTTGATAATCCGTCCGGTCATCTCTCCTGCCATCTCCTCAGTCTCCCTCTTTCTCGTCCACCTTGTTGGCGCTTGCGGCTAGCGCTTGACGAAATCCGTCACCGCCTTGGCCGCCGCCGCCGGCTGCTCGATCGGCAGCATATGCGAGGCCTTATCGATAAGCTCGACCTTCGCTCCCTTGATCAGCTTCACGAACTCGTGGGCATAGACGGCGGGCGTGAGATGGTCCTGCTTGCCCCACAGCACCAGGGTCGGCGCGCTCACGCGATGGATGCGCTTGCGCAGCCCCTTGTCGGGCAGCGGCCAGCAGAATTTGCCGGTGCATCCGAGCGCCCAATGCGTGCGGACCATCGCCTCGGTGTCGGTCGGGTTGGGAACGAAAGTTCCGATCGACGGATCATTCGGGTTGGCGAAGATCATCGGGATGAGGTCGGTGATCGGCGTCACCATGTAGTTTCGAATCGGCGACTCGTCGAGCCAGATGCCCAGCGAGTCGACTAGCACCAGCTTGCCGATCCGCTTGGGAAAATTGGCCGCGATATCGCCCGCCACCATCCCGCCGAACGAATGTCCGACCAACGCCGGCTTATCGAGCCCGAGCTTGTCGAACAACTCGTCGTAAAAGAGCGCGAGGTCCCACATGTCGTCGAGCGCGCGATGCGACTCGGGGTCGCCCTCGCTGGTGCCCGGATGGTCGGGGGCATACACGGTGAACTCGCGCGCCAGCGTGTCATGGAACTCGGTCCACTGCGGGCCCCATCCGCCGTGCAGAAAGACCAGCGCCGGTCCCGAGCCCGCGACCTTTACGCGCGCCTTTATCTTGTCGTCCCAGACGTTGACGGTGCGTTCCTGAACTCCAGCCATGGCTCTGTGTGCCCTCTTTTGAATTCCCCGGGGGATTAGCGCCCGGCGCCGGCTGTGCGAGCCGGCGCCGGACTTATGATGCGAGTGCGTGGCGCGCGCGAACTATTTCGCGGCCCGCTCCATCGCGGGATGCGCGGCGCCCCGATGCGCAGGGGCGGGCTTCTTTTCCTTGAGCCCCTCGGGCCACCAGCGGTTCTCCCATTCGTCGTCCCACGTGTCGCGGAAGTGCGGTTTGACCTCGCGCGCGAACATGTCGATGTTCTTCAGCGTCAGCTCGTGCGGCATCGAGCCAATCTGCAACAGCACCATCAGGTTGCCCACGCGCAGCTTCTTCACCGCCTCCTTGAGCTGGTCGGTCACCGACTTGGGGCTGCCGCCGATCACGAACTGGTTGTCGACGAAGTCCTTGTACTTCCAGTTCGGCACTTTCGACATCAGGTCGAGTTGCATCGGGTACAGATTCTTGACGCTGTTGACCAGGCTGCGATGGTCCTGGTTGCCGGGCACGGCCTGGTAGTCCCACAGGATGTGCAGGCACTTGTCGTAAAAATAACGGATGTGCGGGTAGTACAGCTCCTCGGCCTTGGCGTCGCTCTCGGCCACCACCACGAGCTGCAGGAAGCCGGCGCGATACGGATTGGCGTCGAGGTTGCTCTTGGCCACGAACTCCCAGAAGCCGTCCATCACGCGCTTGCCAAGGTTGTTCCCGTAATAGCTCAGGAAGCAGTAGCAATGGTCATGCTTGGCGGTGAAGTCCCAGGTGCTGAGGCTGCCGCTGCCCGGAATCCATACCGGCGGATGCGGCTTCTGCAGCGGGCGCGGCCACAGGTTGACCATCGGCAATTTGAAGTACTTGCCGTTCCAGGCGAAGATCTCCTTGGACTGCCACGCCTTCATGATCAGATCGTGCGCCTCGTAGTAGCGCTCGCGATGCTCCATCGGCGTGATCCCGTAGCACAGGTTCGCGTCCATCGGAGTGCCCAGCGGCATCCCGGCCACCAGGCGGCCGCCGCTGATGCAATCGAGCATGCCGTATTCCTCGGCCACGCGGATTGGCGGAATCGTGGTGGGCAGCGTAGCGCCCATCTGCACCAGCGCGACATCGAGTCCGTTGGTCGCGCGCGCCAGCGCCGCGCCCATCAGGTTGGGCGACGGCATGAAGCCGTAGGCATTCTGATGGTGCTCGTTGACGCAGATGCCGTCCATCCCGGCCTTGGCGGCGTAGGTCAACTCGTCGAGCGTCCAGTTGTAGTACTTGGCAATCTTCTCGGTATCGGCAAGTTCGTGATACGGCGGGTCGACCCACACCGAGTGATAGCGCTTTTCGAAATCCGCGGGCAGGTCGCGGTACGGCATCAGATGGAACATCGAGATTTTCATGGTGCTGTCGTCAGCCTCCTTGGGCCCCGAATTGCCGACCGGATTATCGACCGGATTTACCGACCAGCTTTACCGATCGGATTGCCGATTCCGCGCGAACCTACGCCGGCACATCGCGGGCAGCCCACTCCTCTGACTATTAGTTGCTCTGTCTGCGTGACGCAACCTTGTAGGCGGCGCCGGAGCTGGCGGTTTTCACGGAACTAGCCCCGCGATCTCTTCCATGCTCCAAACGTGGTCGCTCACGCCCGTGGCCATCGCGGGCGTCACGCGCAAAGTCTCATGAACGCGCCCAAAATTGTAATACATGAAAAAGAGGGCGACCGCATGGCGATGGTTGTCCAGTTTCTTGCTGAAAGCGTTGGTTAGGCGCGTGAAGCGCCTCATACCCATTCGCATGTTGAGATTCTGACGTTCAACATAGCTCGTGCTTATATGCTTCGGATCGGGCCGACCGCGAAGCTCCGTCTTATCGCAACCGAGACAGATAGCAGGGCTATAGCGGACCTCTGCCTCTGGCGCTGAACCATAGCGCTTGACCAGCATGGCGTAGTCGATTTCACGATCAAAAGCTGCGTCTACCGCGTTGAGATAGACGTTGTGACCGTCGGTCGTTAGCTGGACCCGGTTCGCGAGCCTGCCCGCCAAGTCCTTCATGAAAGTGATGGCCGCTTCCGCACCTCGCGTTCCTACGAGCCAGCAAGGGACGAGTTTTGTATCCGCGTCGATTCCGGTCCAAGTCCAAACGTCGCCGTAACCAAATTGCCCCTGAAACTCTGCGGGTACGTTCTTCGCCTTGGCGTAGACGAAGCTCCAAATCTCGTCGCATTGAACACGCTTGCAGGGCAGATCGCGCAGATGCTCGCGTTGATACTCCAAGCAGGCCACGCCCGCATCGGCAACGAGTTTGAGGACGGCATCTTTCGAAGAGTCGGTCATTCGACATGTCGCACGGACTGACTTACCCTCAATCAAGCAGCGAATAATTTGCGCTCGTCGTTGCAGGTTCAGTCTGTTCATGTTCATGTCAGAATTATGCTTGCTCGGGCAAGAAAAATCAAGGCCCGAAAGACTAGAGTTTCTCCTGCGCGTTTGCATGGTTGCGAATTTCGTGTAATATTATTCCATGCTTTTTACAAGTATCCCCGAGCCGCAGATGGTGTTGCAGGAGATGGCGACACTAACGCCGCATTTGTATACAGCGTTAGAAATCGGAACGATGAAGGCGAGGGAATACTTCGATGTGGAGCTAAGACCCATCAACAGGTATCTCGCTCCTGAGAATCGTCCGCTATCACGCAAAAACATATCTCGATTCGGTTGCCAATGGACTTTTTTCGACCGAACCGCTTGCACGCAATGGCCTTTGGATACGTAATTTTCGAGATCTCGAAATCCGCATCCTGAAGTCGTATGACGGCGAGCTTCCTCTTCCGGGCTCAAAAGCTAAACAAGAATTTTATCAGCAACTGACGTTGGCAATATTCGAGACAACAAAGCCGCTCAAACTCGTAGTGCTGTGGGATGTGAGCTTTCCTTACAATTTGCAGCCACTGACTCTCGCCTGCCCAAGAACGAGCGAGCCGGAGCAGATGCTTGTTGAAGCGCACTGGTATGCGCCGATTCCTTATCCGGTGCCGAGCGCCTCGTTTACACAGGGCGAGCAAGGCGACGAGAACCTGGATAACATCATTAAGAAGCCCAAAAAGAGCGACTCCGGAACCGATGATAATGAGAACAAATGACTGTTGGAGATCGAATTAGACAGGCAAGAGAGCTGCGGGGCATGACTCAGGCAGACCTCGCTAAAGCATTACAGGTCAATCAATCCGCGATCGCGCATATTGAAGGCGGCAGGAACGAAGCGACAGACGAATACATTAAGACGATTGCCTTTCAGACCGGGTTTCCCCCCTCTTTTTTTAAGCAGGGCGAGGCCCCGGCTTTCTCCGCGGGCTCGCTTATGTTTCGCGCGCGTGCGGTGATGACCGCTCGCGAACGACAGCAGGCGTATCGCTATGCGCAGCTTGTATTTGAAGTCGCGGAACGGATGAGCAGGGAGCTTGAAGAGATCCCGGTTCGGCTTCCGCATATCGAAGAAGAACCGATTAGAGCAGCGCGAATTCTGCGCACAACTCTTAGCATCGCCGAGAATGAGCCCGTACCGCGAGTGATCATGCCTTTAGAGAAATTTGGGGTCTTTGTGCTCGCTCTTCCGCTCAAATCAAAAACGCAAGATGCCTTCTCGTTGTGGGCTGGAAATGGATCGCGCCCGGTGCTCGCGCTCTTTGCCCAAAAATCGGGCGACCGCATCAGATGGAACGTTAGCCACGAACTACGACATTTAACGGTCCGGGCGAAGGGCACGATTTCTGAAATCGAAAGCGACGCCGATGGCTTTGCGGCTGAGTTCCTAATGCCCGAGAGAGCGATGGCGGTAGAGTTAACCGCCCCAGTTACGTTGCAGAAAATTATGCAACTCAAGGCACGATGGGGTGTCTCGATTCAAGCCCTTGTTCGTAGAGCTTTGGACCTGGGGGTGATTTCAGAGCGACAGCACTACTATCTGTTTGAGCAAATCGGGCGTAATGGATGGCGTACGCAAGAGCCGGTAGAGATTCCGGTCGAGAAGCCGCGCGCGTTGCGTAAGATGGCAGAAACTCTTTACGGCACTCCGATAGATTATCGCAAATTGGCCGTGGATTTGCGGATGCCCTACTCACTGACAAAGGATTTGTTTGAAGGACACGCGGGACCGGCCGCAGACAAGCAGATTCATCAGGGAAAGTTGTTGAGTTTCAATGCGCGGGTGACTTCTTCCAGCGAGCGCGAGCGGCCTTCTTAGCTATAGCGGCCCGCTCCTTGCTAGTTAATTTTTTCGCGCGCGCCAGTCCGCCCTTCGAGGCTCCTAGCGCTGACAGCGCCTGAGCGTGGGGGTTTTTGGTTACATCAGGTTTGAGCGCCTCGCCGACGGATTCTTCGACGACACGAAGCGCGTTCTGTATCGGATCGGCCCGCTTGCCGCCTCTGCTTGCTCGAGTAGGCATGAGCGTAGTATAGGGCAAATCATGATTACGTGAATGGCCATCCCAGCAAAATGTCCGAACTGTGCAGGTACTGTATTCGCGTCTCGCGTCAAAGGCGGCTGGAAGTGTGCCAATGGAAAGTGCTCCGCGATTGTGGAACCGCCAGAGGCCCCGAAAGACCAAACCCCAAAGGCGTTTCATCGCTGCTATGCCTGTAACGGCGAGTATGCTGTTTTAATCCTCCATTGGCCAGATGAGTCGGTTCAGCTCTGGCGCTGCGAGCACTGTAAGACTTGGTGGACTCACGCAGGACCGTCAGACCAACCAGACTGAATAACCGACCTCCGCTGGCTAATTTTCAAAGCCGCCCACTACCCGGCGCTCGACCGTCTCGCGGCACGTCCACCGCCGGCTACGGCGAAGTCGAAAACCGCCATTTGTATTCCCGCCCGTTCACCGTTATCGACACCATGTAGCTGCCCGGGTCGAGCGGAAGGCGCGGAACAACCACTGCCGCACCGTAGGCTTGCAATATGTCACGCCCCCGCTGCTGCGCGGTGGCGTCCGGGTTGTTGTAGTTCGAAGCGTCGAAACCGCAAGTCTCCAGATTTGTCGGCGATGCGCCGTCGCGGATGAGCCGATAGCCGTCAAGGTGTGCCTCGACCCTTGTGCCGAGCTGGAGGGTGATCGGCAATCCCGCAGGCGTCCCGTACCCGGGGCACGAGCTAATCGGGTCGGGCCATTCTCCATGCAGTGGGCCCAGTCCGACGGTCGAGCCCGGCGGCGGAAACATTATCGGCGTGGCCAACGGCAACGAGAATTCCGCGCGCTCCGCGCCGCCCAGCACGTTGAGCGCCGCCGTACAAACTCCGAAATCCCCGCACGATTGGCCGTAGGCCACCTGGCGCAATTGGGGATTCAAGAGGTTCATCCGATGGAACGCACCGGTCATCCAATCGTCCAACGCCCAAGTGGATGAACGCGGCGGCGTTGGCCCTGGCCATTCCGCTACATCGCTGTTCTGAGCGGCCTGCAATCCGATCGCAGTGAATCCGGGTTTGCCCGTCTCCTCGCTATGCATGCCCGCCCCGGTATTGACGCCCTGGCTGATAGGTCCGGCGTAGTTTTCCACCAGGTAGCGGGTATGGTTGAGGTCGCCCTCGCTCAGCGAAGGCTCATCGCTAACCGGCGCGAGCTTGACCATCGCGCGGTAGGCATTCAGATGCACCAGCCACAGAGGCTCCGGCGCTGAGGCGGGCGCGCCAGGTGCGCCCACCGCTGCGCCCGAGCCAGCCGTCGGTGGCGACGACGGCCCTGCCGGCGTCGCCATACCGATGGCGGCGGGAGTAGCGGCGGCGCTCGTCGCGAAGGCGCTGGCCGCCGCGCTGGGGATGGCGGCGGGCGGGGTGGCGGCGCCTCGCGCCGCCACCCGATCGAGGCGCTCGAAGTTTAGCAGATAAGCGGTCAGCGCGAATCCGCCGCCCGCGAACAGCAGCAGCGCCAGGGCGGCGCTCGCGACGCGCGGGACGCGCCGGCGCGAGCGCGCGGCGGCCTTGGCGTTCCCGGCGCCGACCTGGGACAGGTCGGCGCCGGGAACGCCGAAACCGAAGCGCGCGTTACCGAAGCGCAGCTCGTCGCCGCGCTCGAGCGGCGCCGGCGAAGTGACACGCCGGCCGTTTAAGTAAGTGCCGTTGGTCGAGCCGAGATCGATCACCCGCCATCGGCCCCATCGCCGCTCAATCGCGGCGTGGCGGCGCGAGGCGGTCGGCTCGTTCAGAATCAGGTCGTTGCCGGTGGCGGTGCCAATCGTGATGCGCCGGGTGCGCAGTTCGTGGACCTGCGGCGCGGCCGCTCCCAGAGCAACCAGCCGCAGCGTCCCGGATTGGCTGGGAGAATTAGGTTCGGCCACGCTGGCGAGTTTTCCCGCTTACTCCTAAAACTTCCAGTAGCGCGACAGGAAATAGTGCGAGCGCTCGATTATAGGGATCACCCGATCGCCGTCGGTGGCCGGCGCAAGCGGCTCGTCGGCCTCGCGGCCCAGCTCCTCGATCACGCTGCGCCCGGAATCCGCCAGCGCCTGAAGATCGTAACCGCCCTCCAGCGCCGCGACCATCCGGCCCCCGCAGCACTCGGCCGCCATCCGCTTGACCCGCCGCGTGAGCGCGGCGAAGCCGCCCTCCGTCACGCGCATTCCACCCAGCGGGTCGCGAAAGTGCGCGTCGAAACCCGACGACACGAGGATGAACTCCGGGCGGAATTGCCGGACCACCGGCGCCAGCAGGTCGTCGAAAACGCGCAGGTACTCGTTGTCGCCGAATGTCGCCGGCATCGGCGCGTTGACCGTGTATCCGGCGCCGGGTCCATAGCCAACTTCGTCGAGCGCGCCGGTGCCCGGGTAAAACGGGAACTGATGGGTCGAGAAGTAGAGCACCTCGGGCGAGTCGTAAAAGATGTCCTGGATACCGTTGCCGTGATGGACGTCCCAGTCGATCACCAGCACGCGTTTGAGCCCGCGATGCCGGGTAAGATAGCGTGCCGCGATCGCCACGTTGTTGAACAGGCAGAAACCCATCGCGCGCGTGGCGAGCGCATGATGGCCTGGCGGACGGACGATCGCGAAACCGTTGTCCGCCGCCCCGTCCATCACCGCCTCGACCGCCGTCAGCACGCCACCCGCCGCCAGCAGCGCGGTCTGATAGGAGTCGGGCGAGGCATGGGTGTCCGGGTCGAAGTTGTAATGCGGCATCGAGGCGCTGCGTTTCACCTCGGCCACGTAGGCCGGGTCGTGGCACAGTTCGAGCTCGGCGGCGGTCGCCTCGCGCGGGCTGAGCGCGAGTATTCCGGCGCGATGAAGCTCTTCGGCCATCTGGATCATCACCGCCGCGCGCTCGGGGCGTTCGGGATGGCTTCGGCCGGCGAAATGCTTCAAAAAACGGCGGTCGCTAATCAGTGCGGTCCTGAGCATCGTTGACACTCCGAACTTCGATAACGATCATTAACTCAGACCGCGCGGCGCCACGCTATGGGCGAGGCGGCCGGCGGACGGAAAACCCTTGGGCATTTTCGAAATACTCCTGCTGCTGATAGTCGCGCTGATCGTCATTCCACCCGACGATTTGCCGGCCGGTGATGCGCGCCGTCGGCAAAGTGATGCGCGAGCTGCGCCTGGCCAGCAACACCGTGATGCGCGAGATCTCGGGCGCGATCGGCGACGATTCGCCGTTCAATATACTGCCGCCGCGCTTCGACGATCCGCATCCGCCGACGCCGCCCACGTCGCCGTCGCCCGCGCCGCCGGCTTTTCTCGCGCCCGAACCCAAATCGCTATCGCCGGCTGAAGGCGAGCCGTCTCTTGGAAGCGAGCCGCCAGTCGAGGCCGCGCCTGCGCCCCAAACCTCAGTCGCCGACAGCCGGGCAATCGCGGAGCATCAGCCTTCGACGACGCTAACATCGCCCCCGCAACCCGAAGCAGCCGAGCATCCTGCGCGCTCCGTGCCGCCGGACGACAAACCATAGCCCGCACCACTGCCTGTGGCCAGCCAGGAGCCCCCCGCCAATCCTCCCGCCGCGACGGAGGAGGTCCGTATGCCGCTGCTCGAGCATCTGCGCGAGCTGCGCGGGCGGCTGGTGCGGGCGGTGATCGCGGTGGCAGTTGGTTGCGCGCTGTCGTACATCTTCGCCGACCATCTTTTTGCCTGGCTGACATTGCCGTTGCGCCAGGTCGGAGGAAGCAAGCTGCTGCTGATCGGGACCGGCGTCGGCGAGGCGTTTTTCACCAAGATCAAAGTCGCGCTGGTGGCCGGCGTGTTCGTCTCCAGCCCGGCGATATTTTATGAGGTGTGGAAATTTATCGCGCCCGGCCTGCTCGAGTCGGAGCGGCGGATGGCGGCGCCGTTCGTCGTCAGCTCGAGCCTGTTCTTTGCGCTGGGCGGCTATTTCTGCTGGGCGGTGGTGTTCAAGGTCGGCTACGCCTTCTTCATCGCCCAGTACGCTTCGATCGGCGTCACGCCGACGATTCGGATCAGCGAGTACCTGGCGTTCTCGGCCAAGCTGATGCTGGCTTTCGGGCTGACCTTCGAGATGCCGATTTTCGCGGTTTTCCTGACTCGCCTGGGACTCATCGACTACCGCATGATGCTGCGTTATTTCCGCTACGCGATCCTCGGTATCTTCGTGGTTTCGGCGGCGCTGACTCCCCCTGACATGGTTTCGATTTTCCTGCTCGCGATTCCGCTGCTACTACTTTACGTGCTTAGCGTGGGCGTCTCCTACATGTTCCGTGCGCAAACGCAGGCAAGCGAACCGGCAGCCGAACCTCCCGCCACGCTCTGAGCGCCCTGGCGGCACATCTGTGGAAAGGAAAGCGACCTGATGGCCATCATCGAGGAATTTCCCCGCGCTCCGGGAGCCCCCGGGATCGAGCCGCGCTGGACCCACAGCGCCAAGGATGTCGTCGGCACCGCCTACTCGACCGCAAGCCCCATCTGGTTCACCGCCTCGGGCGGCGTGCTAAGCGAAATCTATTTTCCGACGATCGATCGGCCGCAGATACGCGACCTGCAGTACCTGCTGACCGACGGCGAGACCTTTTTCCACGATGTCCATCGCAACCAGGACACCTCCATCGAGTACCTCGGCGATCGCGGCCTGGGCGTGCGCATAATCAACGCCGACCGTGCCGGGCGCTACCGCGTGGTGATGGAGGTCATCACCGACCCGCATCAGCCGTGCGTGCTGCTCGACACCCGGGTGGAGGGCGATGCCGACCTGCTGAGCCGTCTGCGGCTGTTCGTGCTGCTCTCGCCGCATCTGAACGTCGGGGGATGGGGCAATAGCGCCAACGTGGCGCGGATGGCCGGTTACGAGTTTCTGACCGCCCACAAGGACAACACCTGGCTGGCCCTGGGAGCCAACGTGCCCTTCGTGCGGCGCTCGTGCGGCTACGTCGGCAAGACCGACGGATGGCAGGATCTCAATCAGAATTTCGAGTTGGATTGGCAGTTCGCCTCGGCGCCGGACGGCAACGTCGCGCTGACCGCCGAAATCGATCTGCCCGAGGACCGCCACTTCACGCTCGGCCTGGCCTTCGGCAACGGGATGCATCGCGCGGTAACCTGCCTCTATCAGTCGCTCGGGGTGCCCTTCGCGCAGCACGCGTCGCGCTTCATCGAGCAATGGAACCGCGCCTGCACGCACATGTACCCGCTGGAACGATGGACCGGCGACGGCGGCGAGCTCTGCCGCAGAACCCGCGAGTTGCTGCTCGCACACGAGGACAAACGCTTCCCCGGCGCCCTCATCGCCTCGCTCAGCATCCCCTGGGGCGAGGTCAAGGGCGACGAGGACCTCGGCGGTTATCATCTGGTGTGGACGCGCGACATGGTCAACAGCGCGACGGGGCTGCTGGCGGCCGGTGACCTGGCCACGCCGTTGCGCGCGCTCATCTACCTCGCCTGCTCGCAGCGCCCCGACGGCGGCTTCCCCCAGAATTTCTGGATCGACGGCACGCCCTACTGGTCGGGCATCCAACTCGACGAGGTCGCCTTTCCGATCATGCTGGCATACCGGCTGGTACACGCCGGCGCCACGATGGGTGCGTTCGATCCGTACCCGATGGTGCTCGCCGCCGCCGGCTACCTGATTCACGAAGGCCCGGCCACACCGCAGGAGCGATGGGAGGAGAACAGCGGCTACTCGCCCTCGACGCTGGCGAGCAATATCGCGGCCCTGGTGTGCGCGTCCGACCTGGCGCATCGGCGGGGCGACCCGGCGACGGCCGAGTTTCTGCGGGACTACGCCGACTTCCTCGAATCCCACATCGAGCGCTGGACCGTAACCAAACAGGGCTTCCTGGTGCCGGGCATCAAGCGCCACTACATCCGCATCAATCCCGCCGATCCCTCTGTGATAGTGCCGAATGATGATCCCGACCAGGGGATGATCGCCATCCGCAACCGCCCGCCCGGAGCGCCCTACCTGTTCCCGGCCGCGGAGATCGTCGACGCGGGTTTCCTGGAACTGGTGCGCTACGGCATCCGCCGCCCCGGCGACCCGCTAATCGAGGATTCGCTGCGGGTCGTCGACGCCGTGCTCAAGACCGACTTCCCGGCCGGGCCCTGCTGGAAGCGCTACACCCACGACGGCTACGGCCAGCGCGACGACGGCGGAGCGTTCGTAGGCTGGGGCATCGGGCGGCCGTGGCCGCTTCTGACCGGCGAGCGCGGCCACTACGAACTCGCCGCCGGACGCGACTTCATCCCATTTCTGCACGCGATCGAAAACTTCGCCACCTCGACGCGGCTTTTGCCCGAGCAAATCTGGGATCGGCCGGACCTGCCGGCGGCGCTATTGTTCTTCGGCAAGCCAACGGGCGCCGCGATGCCCCTGATGTGGGCGCATGCGGAGTACCTGAAGCTTCTGCGCTCGGCCGCCGACGGCGTCATCTTCGATCTCATCCCGGAGGTTGCCGGGCGCTATCGCGACGGCAAGGCGCGCGAACCAATCGAGGTTTGGAAACACAACCGGCAAATCGAATCCATCGCGCCCCCCTGCAAACTGCGTATCCAGTCGGGCGAGCCCTTCGTGCTGCACTGGAGCAAGGACGAATGGCATCACGTCCACGACAGCCGCTCGACCCATACCGCGGTGGGAATCGATTTTTCAGATATCGAAGTCACCGCCGCCGACCGCGCGCCCGTGCGCTTCACCTTTCATTGGGAGACGCGCGGGCGATGGGAAGGCCGCGACTACGCGGTCGAGTTGCGCTAGAGCTAGGGGACGATCCGCCGAATCGAAAAGGCCGCGCTCAGCGAGTCGAGCAGCGCGTTTACCTCGGCGGCCAACGCGGCGTCGAAGTACAGCCGCACATAGTGATGGCGCGGGTCCTCGGTGCGCATCGTCGCCAGGTTGTCGTACGATTCGATGAACGCTTTGAGGCGCGCGATTTGAGCGGGCTCGATCGCGAGCAACATGCTTTGAAATGATGACTCGTCAACTGATCCAATCGGGGATTCCTTCACGGGATTCCTTCATGCGGCCCATAGCAAATCTCCGGGCGGCAAAAGTCTGCACGATGGCAGTGTGCGACAGGGCAATCCTCTCCGATACGACAATCTTCTTCGATATGGATAGACCGCCGCCCTGCGCAACTCTAGATTCTACCCCATGGCGCTCGCGCGGCTAGTCCTGGTCACCGGCAAGGGCGGCACCGGCAAGAGCGCGGTGGCAGCGGCGCTGGCGCTCGCCCTCGCGCGACGGCGCCCCACTATGTTGGTCGACCTTGACCAGCGGATGTGGGCAGCGCGGATGCTTGGTCTCGAGTCGAGCAACAATCCGCGCGACAATTTGCGCGATAATTGGCGTGACAACTCGAATGACGCCGTCCCGCACGGCAACAGCGCGGCCGCGATCGCCAAGCCCGACGCGATCGCCAATCTGGAAACGATCTCGCTCAGCGCGGGCACCGAGCTCGAAGCGTTCATCGAACGGATCGTGCCGATCAAAGCGATCGCGCGCCGGATGCTCCAGAGCCGCACCTTCGGCTACGTCAGTGCCGCGCTGCCGGGGCTGGAAGCGTTCCTGATGCTCGAGCGGCTGCGAATCATAGCCGGGCGCGCCGCGCTGGAGGACCGCTACGCCGTGGTCGACGCACCGGCTACCGGCAGTGCAATCGAGCTGCTCTCGGTACCGGGCGCGCTGAAGCAGATAGCGCCGCTCGGAACGCTCAACCGGCTGGCCGCCAACGTCGAGAGTTTCCTCGCCGACGCGTCGCGCTTCGCCGTGATACTGACACTGACGCCGCAGGAGCTGGCGCTGCGCGAGGCGCTGGAGGCCTCGGATGTGCTGCGCGGGCGGCTCAGCGTGAGCGTCGCCGCGGCGGCGCTCAACTGCGTGCCGCAAGCGTTGTTCAGCAAGAGCGAGCTCGACGAACTCGACGCGCCCGGCGCGCCTCCGGAATTCGCGCGTCTGGCGCAATGGCGCGACGGCGCGGGACGCTTCGCGGCGCGGGCGCGCCGCGAAGCGTCCCGCGCCGGCCTCCGGGTGGTCAAACTGCCGATGCTGTTCAGCCCGGCGATGGGCCGGGCTGAACTCGAAGAGCTGAGCCGCGCGCTCGACGCGCAGCTCTTCCCGCCCAAATCCGGAAAATCCGGAAAGTCGGGAAAGTCCGCAAAGCCGCCAACATCCGCCGGATCGGCGGGATCCGCGAGGGCCGCGAAATCGACAGGAGCTGCAAGGTCTGCAAGATCCGCCAAATCTGCGAGATCTGAAACCTCGGAATGACCGCCGCGGACCCATCCCACGGCCTGCTCGCCGGCCGCCTGCTGGTATGCCTCGGGCCCGGCGGCGTGGGCAAAACGACGGTCAGCGCGGCGCTCGCGCTTGGCGCCGCGATGGCCGGGCGGCGGGTCGACGTGATGACCGTCGACCCGGCGCCGCGCCTTCTTGACGCGTTGGGGCTCGACCCTGTCGACGCCGCCGAGGCGCGCGAGGTGCCGCTCGACGGTCTGGCTGATGTGGCGGACGTGCCGGATCTGGCCGGCTTATTTAGCTCGGTGAATTCGTCGACCGTGCAGGACGCCTCGTATGTGGGTGACGCGTCGTATGTGGATGACTTGTCGAATGCGGTGGAACTCGCGGCCGCCGGGCGCGCCCGCGCGGGCGGCGGCCGCGGCGGCGTAGGGGGCGCAGGGGGCGGCCGCAGGCGCCCGGCGCGACGCGCCGGGCGCCTGCGCGCGCTGCGCCTGGACCCTAAGCGCACCTTCGACGCGATCGTCGCGCGCCACGCACCCTCGCCCGCCGCTGCCGACGCCATCATGCAAAACCGCATCTATCGCAATCTCTCCCAGGCGTTGGCCGGCGTAGGTGATTATATGGCGATGGAGCGGCTGCTCGAGCTGAGCGAGGAACCGGCGACCGACCTGGTGGTGCTCGACACACCGCCCGCACGCGAGGCGCTAGACTTCCTCGACGCCCCGCGCCGCCTGCTCGATCTGCTCAACTCGCGCGCCGTCACCCTGCTCGGCGGCGGGATGCGCCGCGGATTCAGCGTCGTCGACCTCGCGGCGCGCGCCGTGCTCTCCGCCTTCGACCGCCTCACGGGACTGCATCTGCTGGGCGACGTGCAGGCCTTCGTGCGCAGCTTCGACGGGATGTATGCCGGATTCGCCGAGCGCGCCGCGCGCGCTCAACGACTCCTAATCGCCGGCGACACCGCGGTGGTCGTAGTCACCACCGCCGAGCCCGAGCGCACCGCGCAGGCGCACGAGTTCCTCGCGGCGCTCAGCGCGGCCGGGATCGAGCCGCGCGCAGTAATCGTGAATCGCACGCTGCCCGCGACCGCGTCGGCGGCGCAGATCGCGCGCGCCGCGGTCTCACCAGCGCTCAGGCGCAAACTGATGCGCGCCGCCGAGGACTTCGCGGCGCTGCATCAGCGCGAAGCCGCCGCGATAGCGTCGTTGCGCGCGGGCCTGCCTGCGGGATTGAAACTCCTGGCGGTGCCCGACCTCGGACGCGAGCCGGCGGAACTTGCCGATCTCGCCCGGCTGGGGCGGAGTCTCGCGATCCTGTAAACGCGGCAAACACCGCGGTTCCGTCCCGCGGCCGCTATGATGCTCTGGTTTCGTCAGTCGGAACTGTTCGTCGAGTTGCCGCGGCCCTTGCGGCGGCGCTGCACTGGACGCGGTCCGGGCGCTGGCCGGACCGGCCGGACTGGCTCGGCTTCGCCGGCCGCAGGGCGGGCGTGACGTGGCGCGGGCATTTCGCCCGCCGCCAGCATCCGGTCGATCTTCATGCTAAGGTTGACCAGTTGGCTGGACAGCGTGTCGAGTCGGGACTTCAGTTCGCGGATGTCGCGTTTGGACGGGATGTTGACGAAGTCGAGAACGGTCTCGACGTTGCGATCGAAGACGCCCTTGTTGGCCATCAATCGTTCTCCCGCGCGGCCCAACCCCTTACGCATCCGTTCGTTGGCCATCAACTCGCCCATCACGCTCCCCAGGCCTTCCTCGCTCACCTGGCGCAGCTTGGAAATGATACTTTCGGCGTCGAGGCGTGCCATCACTAACCACTATAGTCTGGCGCGGGCGCGCCGCAAGCCAAAGTGCAACCGATCGACGGATGCGAGCGTAATGACATGCGCGCGATAGTGAAGTGCGCGTAATCCGATGTGGACGATCGCGACCATCCTCAACGTGACCTCCGGCTTCGCCCTGATGCGCTATCGCGGGGGCCCGGCCGAAATAATCGCAACCTCGTTGATTATCGATGCGGCGCTGGCGCCGCTCACTGCGACTATCGCATCGCGCCGCGGCCGTTCGTGGCTAGTGTGGGCGCCGCTCGGCTTCGCGCTTGGGATGTGGGCGCTGATCGCAACGCTGCTGTTGCGTCCGCGCGCCCGGGACTCGCGCACGGACCCGCGTCCTGCCGCGCCACCGCCTACTTCTGATGCCGCCTGAGCCAGGCGAGCAGCGGCGCGTAGACTTCGCTCTCGGCGTGCGTGCCGCAGATGACGTCGAGATGGCCCCATCCCACGAGCCGTTTGACAGTTATGTCGGCGCTACCGGTCGCCGCGGCCGACTCGTTCACCATCGCCGGCCACTGCGCGGAAATGTTGGTGCTGGCGAACGCGATCACCGGAATCTTTGAGGCCTTAAGCCGGGCCAGCGCGCTCGCATCGAACGGATTGTCGTAGTCCTGTACGGCCGGCCACCATCGGTCGTAACCAATCAGCATCCGCGCCAGCACCGACGCATCCGAAAATCCGCCTTGCGGATTCGCAAGCCCGCCATGTCCTCCGAACACACCGTCGGCGTCATAGACCACGTGCTCGAGATTTTCCGCCGCGCTCTTGTATTTCGGCAACGGCGCCGGACCGCCGGGGTCGCGAATCACCGCCTCCATCAGCGCGCGGCGCTTGTCGTAGGTCAGATGGCGTCCGCCAATGTCGTCGGCGACGCGCCCCGCGGGCATCGCCGGGGCGGGACGGCGCGGAATGAAGCCGTCGAGAATCACGAGTCCGGCCACGCTTTGCGGATGCAACGCCGCGAACAGGTAGGCGAAGCTCGCGCCGCGGCTGAAGCCGGCGATGAAGAGCTTCTCGCTATGCGTCTGTGCGCTGACGAAGGCCACCGCCGCTTCGATATCGCCGTCGAACATGCGGTTGGTCCATCCCATCATCACGGTGAGCTTCGCCGCCGGCGTGTCGGGCGGAACGAAGTGGGTGCGGTAATCCATTGCCCACACGTCGACGCCGTGCGCGGCCAGGTAAAGCGGCATCGAGTAACGCGGATCGTCGACCGCAATCTCGCCATTCATGTTGGTGCCGGGGAGATAGAGCATCACGATCTCCGGATGCGCCGGCGCGGCCGGGCCGCTCGCGATCCGATGGAGCCCGATACGATCGAACGGCGATGGCCCGCGCGCGGCCACGAAATTCCATTCGTAGACTCCTGCCGCTCCCTTGAGCGCACGCGGTGCGCCGAGCTGTGAGAATGCCTGCGACGTAGGCGACGCGAAGGCGCGGCGCGAACTCGGAGCGCCGAGCGCTATCGCGAGTGTCATCGCGAAGCAAAGCGCGATTACTAATCTCCGTCTCATTTCATTGTGCATTCGCGCAGTAAAACAGTAAAACAGTGAAACAGTGAAGCGGTAAAATAGTCGCCTCATATACACCGTTGAACGGTGTCCGAAGAGTTGGCCAAGGAGCCCGACAGGGAGCATACGATGAGCGGAAAAATCGAATTCGCATTCTGGTCGCCGCAAGCCGGCGCGACCGTCAAGACTCTGATCGACCGCGCCGAGCTGGCCGAGCGCCTCGGCTATCATTCGTTGTGGCTGGTCGACCACTTCTGGACGATCGGCATGCCCGACGTCGATCTGCTGGAATCGATTCCGATGATGAGCGCGATCGCAGCGCGCACCGAGCATGTACGTATCGGCACGCTGGTGCTCTGCAACTCCTTTCGCAATCCGGCGCTGCTGGCCAAGTCCCTGACCACGATCGACCATATCTCCAACGGCCGGCTCGAAGTCGGCCTGGGCTCGGGCTGGATGGAGCAGGAGTACCGCGCCTACGGCTACGAATTCCCGTCGATCGGCGCCCGGCTGCGGCAACTCGAGGAGGGCCTGCAGATTCTCAAGGCGATGTTCACCGAGAACCGCGCCAGCTTCAAAGGCCGCTACTACACGATCGCCGACGCGCCCAACAATCCCAAGCCCGTCCAGAAGCCGCATCCGCCGATCATGATCGGCGGCGCGGGCGAAAAAGTGATGCTGCGGCTGGTCGCCAAATACGCCGATCGCTGGAATTGCCCGGCCGGTTACCGCGATTTCAAAAAAACTCTCGGCGTGCTGCATGAGCATTGCCGCGCGGTCGGCCGCGACCCCAAGGAAATCACCGTCTCGGAGCAAGTGATGGTTTGTATCGGCGCGAACAAGGCCGACGCCGACCAGAAGTGGGAGATGGTCAAGGGGCGCAAGCCGTTTTCGTTCACCGCGGTGAAGGGCACGCCCGACGAGGTGGTAAAGCAGTTGCGCGAGCGCGTCTCGTGGGGCATCACGATGTTCACGATGATGTTCGCCGACATGGCCCCGCCGCGGACCGTCGAGCTATTCGCGCGCGAAGTAATGCCAGCCTTCGCATAAACAGGAGATGGCGATGCCGCTCTACCTCGATGAAATTTATCTCAACGCCTCCAACCCCGAGAACGCCAAACGCGCGCTCAAGTTCTTCGCCGAGGTCTTCGAGGGCGGCTTCCCGCCCGGCGTCACACTCATCGCCGGTCCGTGGATGTCGAACGAAGAACCTAAGGTGGTGCTGGTGCTCGATATCAAAGACCACTCGCAGACCTTCAACCCCTTCACCAAGGCGCTCGCGCAAGGAATCGTGCTCAAGCGCCGGCTCGAACCGATCGTCGATTGGAGCGACGCGCTGAAGCTCGCGAGCGAGCTGTAGGTTCGCACCGCGGGCGCGCGCCTTGACACTCCAAAGAGCCGGCGCGAAGCTCACTTGAGCTCGCGGCGTGTCGCGATGGCTGGGGTGGCCGCGCGGCGCGCCGGCAAATTCGCGCTCCCGCGCCCGTCCACGCTCTCGTCCGCCGCACGCGCCGGAGGAATCTCGCGATGGCCCACGATCTGCTGATCCGCAACGCCAACATCTGCGAGGGCACCGGTGCGCCCGTGCGTCACGGCGCGCTCGCGGTGAAGGATGGCAAAATAGCCGCGGTCGGCGAAGCCGGCGGCTCCGCGCGGCGCGAGATCGACGCCGGCGGCGCGGTGCTAGCGCCCGGCTTCATCGATATCCATACGCACTACGACGCGCAGATCTCGTGGGACCCGCTACTCACCTGTTCGTGCTGGCACGGCGTCACCACGCTGCTGATGGGCAATTGCGGGGTGGGTGTCGCGCCATGCCGCCCCGGGCAGCAATCCACGATGGCGTGGGACCTGGTCAACGTCGAGGCGCTGCCCCATGACGTGCTGATGCGCGGCGTGGCATGGGATTGGGAAAGCTTTCCGCAGTATATGGCGGCGACCGAGCGGCGCGGCCTCGCGCTCAACGCGGGCTTCCTGGTGCCGCTCTCGGCGTTGCGCTTTTACGTCATCGGTGAGGAAGCGGCCGAACGCGCCGCGACCGAGGCCGAGACGGTCGAGATGGCGCGCCTCTATCGCGAGGCGCTCCGCGCCGGCGCCGCCGGGTTCTCGATGAGTTTCGCGCCGCAGCATATCGGCTTCCAGGGCCGTCCGCTGGCGAGCCGGATGGCGAGCGACGAGGAATTGCGCGCGCTCTGCCGCGCGATGCGTGAGCTTGGCCGCGGCATCATCGAGATTCTTCCCAACCGCGGCTCGACCAACGTGCCCAACGAAGGCGGCTTCGACCTGCTGACCATGCTCGCGCGCGAGAGCACGCGGCCCGTGACCTGGCTCGCGCTGCTCGACCTTCCCGGCACCCCTCCGGATGCGCATCAGCGCACGGTCGAGCGCCTCGCGCCGCTCGTCCAAAGCGGACTCAAGATTCTGCCGCAGGTCACCCCGCGCCCGATCCAGCAGTACTACACGATGCGCGAGCCGTTCATCTTTGCCGCGCTCGATTCGTGGAAAGGAATCTTCAACCGCGGCGTCGAGGAGCAGATGGCGCTCGTGCGCTCGGCGGATTTCCGCGCCGCGTTCCGCAACGAAATCCAAAACGGCGGCGGCAAGGCGATTTTTCGCGGACGATGGGACCGCGTGCATATCGCGCGCGTGGAAAACGAGCACAACCGCCGCTTCATCAACCTGAGCATCGCCGACCTCGCCGCGGCCACCGGCAAGGACGCCGTCGATGCGCTGCTCGACCTCGCGCTGGACGAGCGGATGGAGTTGGGCGTGACGCTCTCGGTGATCAACGTCAATCCCGAAGTCGTAAGCCGCATCCTCAAGCTTCCCAACACGTTGATCGGGCTGAGCGACGCGGGCGCTCACGTCGCCCAACATTGCGACGCCGGCCTGACCTCCTACCTGCTCCACGAATGGGTGCATCGTCGCGGCGTGCTGACGCTGGAGGAAGGCGTGCGGCGGCTGACCTCCGAGCCGGCCGACTTCCTTGAACTGCACACCAAGGGGCGGCTTGCGCCGGGGATGGACGCCGACCTCGTGATTTTCGATCCGGCCGTGATAAAGCCGCTCAAGCCCGAGTGGGTCAACGATCTGCCGGGCGGCGAGCCGCGGCTGATCGAGCGCTCGGAGGGAATCGAGTATACGATCGTCGGCGGCGAAGTTTTGTTCGCGCACGACGAATACCAGGGCGGCTTGCCCGGCAAAGTGCTCCGCGCGGGCGCCGCCGCGTGACGGAAGCGCATGATTTGTAGGGGCCGTTCGTGAACGGCCCTCCGGCATTTGGTGTAGGGGCCGCTCGTGAGCGGCCCTCTGAAGGAAATCAGTGAATGTTATTCCGGGCCGCTCTCTACGAGCGACAATCTCGTAGCCCGGACAACGCGGAAGCTAGACACGCCAGCTAAGCGGAGTTGATTGAGATGAATGGAGCCGAGAGTCTGATCCTGACCGCGCTCAATTGCGGAGTCGAAGTCTGCTTCGCCAACCCCGGCACCACCGAGATGCCGCTGGTCGCGGCTCTCGACGGCGCCACTCGAATGCGCTCGGTGCTGGCGCTGTTCGAAGGTGTCGTCACCGGCGCCGCCGACGGCTACGCGCGGATGACGGACCGGCCCGCCCTCACGCTGACCCATCTCGGACCCGGGTTCGCCAACGGTATCGCCAACCTGCACAACGCGCGGCGCGCGCGCTCGCCAATCGTCAACGTGATCGGCGACCATGCGACCTGGCATCTGAAGGCCGACGCTCCGCTCACTTCCGATATCGAGTCGCTCGCCCGCCCGGTCTCCGCGTGGGTTCGACACTCGGCGAGCGCGGGCGCGATCGCCGCCGACACGGCCGAGGCGATCGCCGAAGCCATGCGTGTGCCGCATCGTACGTCGACGCTTATCGTGCCCTCCGATTGCCAGTGGAGCGAGGCTGGCGCAGCGGCGGGGCCGCGCCCGGCTGTGCCGCCTCCGGCGGCGCCGGACAGCGCCGTGCGCGCGGCGGCCGAGATTCTGCGGCGCGACGGCACGAACACCGCGCTCTTCATGGGCGGACCGGCGCTG
The DNA here is from genome assembly GCA_963832395.1 of uncultured delta proteobacterium. Lineage (GTDB taxonomy): Bacteria > Desulfobacterota > Binatia > Binatales > Binataceae > JAKAVN01. Next base: position 57,410 of record CAWHTV010000008.1, read on the forward strand.
CGCGAACGCGGACTTAACGCCGCGGCGCGAATCGCCGCGGCAAGTGGATGCCGCCTGATGTGCGAGACGTTTCCCGCGCGGGTCGAGCGCGGCGGCGCGATGCCGCCGGTCGAAAAGTTACCCTACTTTCCCGAGATGGCGCTCGAGGCGTTCGCGAAATCCAGCTCGGTCATCCTGGCGGGCGCGCGCGCGCCGGTGGCATTTTTCGGCTATCCCAACATGCCGAGCCTGCTGATCCCCGAGGGCCGCAGCGTGGCCACGCTGGCGACGATCGAGCAGGACGTCGCGCTCGCGCTCGAAGCGCTGGCCGATCTTATCGGCGCGCCAAAGACCGCGCCGGCACGCGCCGCCAAGGGACCGGCGGCGCGGCCCACGGGTGCGCTCGATGCGACCACGATCGGCGCGGCCATCGCGGCCCTGATGCCCGAGCGCGCAATCGTGATGGACGAGGCGGCGACCACCGGGCTGCCGTTCTTCGGGGCCTCGCTGAGCGCGCCGGCGCATACTTACCTAGCGCTTACCGGAGGCGCGATCGGCCAGGGCCTGCCGTGCGCCACCGGCGCCGCAGTCGCCTGCCCCGACCGCCGCGTGATTTCGTTCCAGGCCGATGGCAGCGGGATGTACACGGTGCAGGCGCTGTGGACGCAGGCGCGCGAGGGGCTGAACGTCACCACGCTTCTGTGCAACAACCGCCGCTACCGGATTTTGCAGGTCGAACTGGCGCGCGCCGGCATCACCGAGCCCGGCCCCACGGCGCGCTCGCTGACCAGCCTGGGCAATCCGAACCTCGACTGGGTCGCGCTCGCCAAGGGGATGGGCGTGCCGGGGGCTCGCGTCGAGACCGCCGAAGCGCTATCGCAGGAGTTGGAGCGCGCGCTCAGCGAGCCCGGCCCCAAAATGATCGAGATGGTCATCGGATAACGATTGACGTAGTAGCGACTAACGGTCGAGCGGTGGTACAGCTCATCACGCTTTTTAACAGGAGGCATTTCGATGGGTGCAGGCGAATCGATCAGGAACGCAACCAGCGCCGGCAGAGCAGGCGCGTCGTCCAGCCGGCAATGGGCCCCTTACCTGGAGGCTGCCTGCGGCTTCAAGAACCATTGGTACCCCGCGCTGTTCAGTCACGAGCTCAAGGACAACGACGTCAAGGGCGTGCTGATCGCGGGCCACGAGATTGCGCTCCGAAGGGCCAAGGGCAAAACCTACGCGCTACAGGATCGCTGCCTGCATCGAGGCGTGAAGATGTCGCGCCGGCCGCTCTGTCTGAGTGACGAGCTCATGAGTTGCTGGTACCACGGCTACAGTTACGGCCTTCAGGACGGCGTGCTCCGGACGATCGTGGCGTCGCCCGACGATCCCATTCTGGGTAAGGTGCGAATCCGTACCTACCCGGTAGAGGAACACAACGGCATGATCTTCGTGTTTGTCGGCGACGAGGACTATCAGCCGGTGCCGCCGCTGTCATCCGACCTGCCGCTGCGTATCGGCGTCGATGAAGACCCCAACGCCGTAGCGTACATCCTCGACGAGCACGTCTTCGTGCGCGGGATCCATCGCACCGGCAATTCCAACTGGCGACTGGCCGTGGAAAACGGCTACGACCCAGGCCATTGGCTGGTGCATATGGGCAACACGATTATCGCCAGCGCCGACGTCTTGTTCCCGCTCGGCGCGCAACCCGTTTCGGACGAGGCGGTCCGCGTGGTCGAGGAGGAGGACGGTCCCAAGGGCGTGATGATGATGTACAACAAGCCCGAGGCCTGGAACATGGTCCTCGAAAACCCGGTGCTCGGGCTGAAGGCGCGCGGCACCAAGCCCTACTACCTGCGAACTTCGATGTATGTTCCGGGGGTGCTGCTGGTCGAGCACTGGCCGATCACGGGATGGGCGCAGTACGAGTGGTACGTTCCCACCGACGAGACGCATCACGAGTACTGGGAAATCCTGGTGGCCCATTGCCGCAACGAGGCGGAGCTGAAGGACGCCGAGTATCGGTACAAGAACGTCTTCGAATCGCTCGCGCTCCACGATTTCAACGACAACGACCTCTTCGCGCGCGAAGCGATGCAGGATTTCTACGAGACCGGCGACGGTTGGAACAAGGAGGTCCTGTGCCAACTGGACAACGCATTGACCGCGTGGCGCAAAGTAGCGTCGCGTTACAATCGCGGCATCCAGGAACGGCCGGCCGCACATCGGGGGAACGGCGGCGGCGCTAACGGTCATCGATAGGCTGCCGCACGGCGGCAAGCGACCGCAGGGGGGAATCCGATGGCCGACAAGACGCGCAACGTTCCGCTCTCGGCGGAGCAGGAGAAATGGTACGCCCAGGCGTGTGAGCGGCTCAATCCTGAACGGCTGAAGAAGCTGCTGCTCGATCTGATCGACGTTCACAGTCCCACCGGAGCCGAGCGTCAGGCCAGCGAATTTATGGCCGGCTACATGCGTGAGCACCTGGGCGCGCACTCGCTCTATCAGCCGGTAAGCGAGGATACCGGCAACGCCGTGGCCGAAGTCCGGGGCAGCGGCGGCGGCGCTGCGCTCCTGCTCTACGCTCCGATCGACACCCACATCGAAGCCGACCCGGAACGAGATCTGCCATGGGCCGGCCCGACGCTCCGCGCCGACATGCTGCCCAAAAGTTTCGCGCAGGGCGACCTGGTCTACGGCCTTGGCGCCGCCAATCCAAAGGGGATGGTCGCGTCTCTGACTGAAGTGGCGACCGCGATGTGCGAAGCAAAAGTGCCGATAAAGGGCGACCTGCAGGTCGGCTTTGCAGGCGGCGGGATGCCGGTCAGTCTGCCGTATCGCCGCAACTACGGGATGAGCGACGGCGTGTATCACATGCTCACGCGCGGAGTGGCGCCTGATTTCGCGGTGATCATGAAACCGTGGTGGGCGGTCTTCGCCGAAGAGCCCGGGATGTGCTGGTTCAAGGTTTCGGTGCGCGGCACGATGGGCTATGCGGGGATTACGCGCGGCACTCCCGGCTATCGAAGTTCCATCATTCCCGCCGTTCGAGTGATCGAGGACATCGAGGCCTGGCTCCCGCAATACACCGCGCGTAACACCTCCGGCACCGTGCTTCCGGAAGGCCATATCGCGGCGCTGCGGGCGGGATGGCCTGAGAAGCCGGCCTTTCCGTCAGCCACGACGGAAATCTATCTCGACGTGCGATGCAATCCGCGCACTTCTCCGGGCGAAGTGAAGTCGCAGTTCGCCGAGGCGATGGCCTCGATTCATAAGCGCCATCCGGACATCGAGTTCGACTGGGAGATGTTCGGTGCCTGCCCGGGCGGCGCCACGGACCCGCAGAACTGGATCGTGCAATCGAGTTATCGCGGTTGGGAGCGTGTCGAGGGCCGGCCGCATGGTGAAGCGCCAAAGATGGGTGGTCAGACTGACGGCGCGCTCATCCGGCGCCTCGGCATCCCCTGTGCGCGGATCGGTTATCCGTGGCCGCCTGACAACTGCCCGGATGAGTACAAGGAAGGTCTGGGCGGGATGGGCGTGGCCAGTATCAATGACTTCATCAAATCGGCGAGGGCGATCATGTACGTGGTCATCGACACGCTGACCCGCTCGCGAGCCGACCTCGGACTGTGAGCACGCGCGTAGAAGGGTTCACGTCGAAATAAAAATCAGCCGCAGACATAACTCTGCCAAACTACTAGGCTGTCCTAAAATCGGAGTGCAGGGGGGGAACTACTCATGGCCATGAGCCTTTCGCGGCGAGCTAGTGCGGAGTTCATCGGGACGTTTTGGCTGGTGCTGGGCGGATGCGGCAGCGCGGTGCTGGCTGCCGGCTTCCCGCATCTCGGAATCGGCTTCGCTGGAGTGGCGCTGGCCTTCGGACTCACGCTGCTGACGATGGCCTACGCTATCGGGCACATCTCCGGGTGCCACATCAATCCCGCCGTGAGCTTCGGCTTGTGGGCCGGCGGCCGCTTTCCCGGCAAGGAACTCGCGCCCTACGTGATTGCGCAAGTGCTCGGAGGAATCTTCGCCGCCGCGGTGCTCTACGTGATAGCCAGCGGCGCGCCCGGCTTCAGCCTGGCCGGTGGCTTCGCGTCCAACGGCTATGGCGCGCACTCGCCGGGCGGCTACAGCCTCGGCTCGGCGGCCGTATGCGAGGTCGTGATGACCCTGATGTTCCTGTTCGTGATCATGGGAGCGACCGACCCGCGCGTTCCGGCCGGCTTTGCGCCGATCCCGATTGGATTGGTGCTGACGCTAATCCACCTGATCAGCATCCCGGTAACCAACACTTCGGTTAATCCCGCGCGCAGCACCGGACCCGCATTGTTCGCAGGCGGATGGGCGATCGAGCAACTGTGGCTGTTCTGGCTGGCTCCCATCGCGGGCGCGATCATCGGCGGGGCACTTTATCGATCGCTGATGGCGGAGTCGCCCGAGGCCGAGGCGGCGCGGCCGCCCCGCCCGATCTAGTTGTCCGAGGCCCGCGCCCCCGTCTGAGGGGCGCGGTTCCGTTCGCCGCTCCCTTTCTCAATGCCCTCGCCCCTTTTCAAGGAGGAGAGGGTCAGGGTGAGGGGGTAGCTGGAACACTTACGGCTGGTTGAACATCCGCTCCAGCGCGGCCGGCACCTCGCCCAGCGTCGCCACGCGATGGGGATGGACGACGCGCGCGCCGACGCCGAGGAAGTGCGCTCCGGCACCGCTCGCCGCTTCGACGTCGATCTGGCTGTCGCCGACGTACACCGCGCGTTCGGGGGTGACGCCCGCGCGCTCCAGGCACAGGCTCACGATGTCGGGTGCGGGCTTGGGGCGGACCTTGTCGTACGCGCTCGCCACCGCGTCGAACACCCCGTCCAGGCCGAGATGCTCGATCAGACCGAAAGTCGTGGCCGAGCGGTTGGTCGCGAGCGCCACGCGGTAGCTGCGTTTCAATTCGAGCAGGAACGGCCGCAACTCGAAGGGCGGGCGCAGCAGCTTGAAAAACGGGGTGAAGTCGATGGCCCGTGCGATTTCGCGCATCCGCGCGAGCTTGGCCGTGTCGTCGCGCGCGCGCAGCTCGAAGACCGACATCGCGGCCAGAAAGATGCACGCACGCTCCTCGTAGGGGTTGAGCGGCGGCTCGCCGATTTCGGCGAAGATCGCGTTGTAATAGGCAGTATTGGACTCGACCGACTCGAACAGCACCCCGTCGGCGTCGAAGATAACCAGGTCAAGCATCGCCAGTTCCATCGTCCTCCATATCGTTGCCCGTATCATATCGCATACGCGGGGAATCATAATCGCAGGCGGAACCGAATCGCGGTTGCAAGATGGAACCTGATTTGCTCCAACGGAATTAGCCAACAGCGATTCGCGACAAAAATCCGAAGGGAGCGCATCAGGTGAAAGCTATCGTTTTTGAACAGACCGGCGACCCCAGCGTGCTCAAGTACGTCGAGACGCCCAAGCCCGAGGTCGCGCCCGGCACCGCACTGGTCAAAGTGCATGCCGCCGGAATCAATTTCGCCGACACCTTCTTCATCCGCGGTGAGTACATGATCAAGCCGCGGCTGCCCGACACGCCGGGGATGGAAGCGGCCGGCGTGATCGAGGCGGTCGCGCCCGACGTGAAGAATCTCAAGGTCGGGATGCGCGTCACCTCGATCACACTCAAGGCTTACGCCGAGTACTGTCTCGTCCGCTCCTCGCAGGTTATCCCCCTGCCCGACTTCGTCAGCTTCGAGGAGGGCGCCGCCTTCCCAATCCAGGTGCTGACCGCGTGGCACGTGCTGCACACCGCGCACAAGACGGGCCCGGGCCAGACCGTGGTGGTGCACTCCGCCGCAGGCGGCGTCGGAATCGTCGCGGTGCAAATCGCCAAGGCGGCCGGCGCGCGCGTGATCGGCACCGTGTCGAGCGATTCCAAGATCGCGCTGGTCAAGCAGTACGGCGCCGACGAGGTAATCAACTACGAGAGCTCGGACTTCGCCGCCGAGACGATGCGTTTGACGGGCGGGCGCGGCGCCGACCTGATCCTGGACGCGGTGGGCAAGCCGACCTTCGAGCCCGGGCTCAAGTGCCTCGCGCCGTTCGGCCATCTGCTGCTGTACGGACGCGCCGGCGGAACGCCCGACCCGCTCAACGTGTTCCGGCTGTTCGAGAAGTCGGCCAAGGTGAGCGGCTTCGTGCTGCCGGTGGTGGTCGGGATGCCCGAGGTGATGCGCGAGGGAGTTGAGAAATCCTTCGCGCTCATGCGCGAGAAGAAGCTCAAGCTGGTGATCGGCAAAAGTTTTCCGCTCGCCGAGGCCGCCGAGGCGCATCGCCTGCTGCAATCGCGCCAATCAGTCGGTAAACTGGTGCTGGTGCCCTAGCGAAGAGGATCAGGCGCATCAGCCAGAAACATCGGCTGCCTCGGCCGCCGTTGGAGATTCAATGGCCCCGCAAGCAAATCAGCCAGGAGTCGCGCAGGCTGGAGTCGTGATCGTGGTCGGCGTGGGACCGGGTCTCGGCGCCGCGCTGGTGCGCCGCTTCGTCCAGGGTGGACACGCCGTAGCAATGATCGCACGCTCGCGCGAGTTCATGGACCAGCTCGCCGCCGAGGTCAACGCAGCCGGCGGCCGCACGCTGGCGGTCACCGCCGACGTCGGCGACGCGGAACAGATTGCCGGTGCCTTCGACACCGTGCGCGCGAAACTCGGCGCGCCCGAGATGCTGCTGTACAACGCGGGCAGCGGCAATTGGGGAACGATCACCGAAATCACACCCCAGCAATACGAAGACTCATGGCGGACCAACGCCTACGGCGCGTTTCTATGCGCCAAACAGGCCGTGTCCGACATGATCGCAAAGCGGCGCGGCGTGATGCTGTTCACCGGCGCAACGGCGGGAGTCAAGGCGGGGGCCAAGTCGGCCGCATTTGGACCGGCCAAGTTCGCGGTTCGAGGACTAGCGCAATCGCTGGCGCGCGATCTCGGTCCGCGCGGAATTCACGTCGCCTACGTCAACGTCGACGGCATCATCGACATCCCGCACATCCGGACCCGGATGCCGTCGCTCAAGGACGAAGACCTGCTACAGTCCGCCGCGATCGCCGAAGCCTACTGGTCGCTGGCCAACCAGCACCCGAGCGCATGGACCCAGGAGTTGGACGTGCGCCCGTTCAAGGAGAAATTCTAAAACCCGCGCGAGTGCGGCGCAGAGACTCGGTGAGCAGCGCGATGAGTGTCCATTCAGCAAGCGGACGCAAAACGGTACGAATTCCAAAGGGCCCGGCCAAAGTGATTCCATTGCCGGCTGGACGGCGGCGCCGGAGCCATCGGCGCGCGGTCGGGATAGGAATCGCGTCGCTGGGGATGGCGGCGGCGGGCGCTGCGCTGGTATGGCTCTACCTCCTGCCGCTCTTCGGGCTCGCGCCCGACCTGACGGCGGGGATGAGCGCGCAAGAGGCGGAAATTTTGCGGCTGGTCAACGACGAGCGCAAGCGCGGGGGCGCGCCGCCGCTTAAATCTTCGCAGCGTCTGGTGCTGGCTTCGCGCGGCCACAGCTACGACATGGCGCTGCGCAACTACCTCAGCCATAACGGCCCTGCCGGCGACACTCCCGCCGAGCGCGTGCGCGGCGTGGGCGTCGACTCCGCGGCGCTGGGCGAAAATATCTATATGGACCACGATACCGACCGGGAGAAACTGGCCGAGCGGACGGTCCAGGGATGGCTCGGCAGCCCCGAGCATCGCGCCAACATGCTCTCGCCCGATTTCGGCACGACCGGCGTCGGAGTCGCGCGCGCCGCCGACGGAACGGCCTACGTCACGCAGGATTTCGCAAAGTAGGGCTTCCGTTGATTCCGTCCGCGACCACGCGAGCACGAGCGTAAGAACCGAAGTGTTGGTGCCGTTGCCTCCCGCTAAAAATTTCGTCCCTCCCAGGCCTTGATGAACAGTTCGCAAACTGAGTCTACGACCTTGAGTTTCAGGCGATGGCCCCGGCATGGCGGGTACATCAAACTTGTTCATTTTCGAAAGAAGTAGGCTCTGCGAAATGGATTTTGTTCAGCCGACGGCTTCGAACGTCCGCTCGAGCCATCGCATCAGCTTGGCGTGCGCGTGAATTTCCGCCTCGGCGACCGGCGTATACGGAATATTGAGCGCACCGACTTGCGCGGCCACCGCAACGTCGGCGATCGACAATTCCGCGCCGCATAGAAACTGGCCGTCGACCATCGATTCCAGCCAATCAAGCGCGGCCCGGAATTTCTCGCGCTGCTCTTCGACTCTCAAGCGTCCCAGCCCTTGCCCCCGCAGTGCCCCGCGCGTCTGTCGCGCGAAGGCGAGCTTGATCATTGGCCTTACCAGGGCTGGTACCGGTTCGAAGACAATCTCGGCGAACTTCGCGAACTGTTCGGAGATTTGCCAGCGTTCGTAGACGACGTGCCAGTAGAGCGATTCATCGGCCCAGTCTTCCAGCACCAGGGTCATCGCGCGCGTCCGCGGATCCAGCGGGTAAAGGCGTGGCTCCGGATGGCGCGTTTCGAGATGGCGAATAATGTCGCTGGAATCGACGAGCTTTACACCGTCGTCGATTATCACCGGCAGCTTGCCGCGCGGGTTGAGCTTGCGCACCTGCATTGGGGAGGTAGCATTTATGATGTCGAACGGGATGCGCTTGTAGCGCATCGCGCGCTGAACCTTGACGCAAAACGGCGACGCCGATTCCTGATCGCCCAGCGGAGCAAACTGGTAAAGCTGAATCTTCCCCATAATGCCTTCCTCTATCACGGCGGGCGCGGGCGCCGAATCCCCGTTTTCGATCCGACCAGTCAAACAGTGAAGCAGTGAAACAGTAAACCAGGCAACTGGCGCTTGGGGCTCCGAGCGCCTAGAATCAAATGCCACAAGGAACGAAAAACGAACAGGGTAACTATCGATGGAACGAGTTGAACTCATCCGCGAATGTGAGGCGGTCCAGGTGCCGCTCGGCAGTCCGATCACGCTGGAGAAAGGGCTCGAGGTCTTCATCACCCAGTCGCTCGGCGGCAGCTTCACCGTGCAGGTGCCGGCCTACGGCGGACTCTACCGCATCACCGGCAAGGACGCCGACGCGCTCGGCAAGAGTTCCGAGGATGCCACCTCGCCGGCATCCGCCTCAGGCGACCTCGAAGCGATGGTCTGGGAGCAGCTCAAGACCTGCTACGACCCCGAGATTCCGGTCAACATCGTCGACCTGGGATTGGTCTACGCGATGGAAGTTGCGCCGATGGACGGGGACGCCAAGCGGATCGACGTCAAGATGACGCTCACCGCGCAGGGCTGCGGGATGGGAGCGTCAATCGCGATCGACGCGCGCCAGAAGCTGCTCTCGCTTCCCGGTGTCGCGGAGGCCAATGTTGACTTGGTGTGGGATCCGCCGTGGACTCCGCAGATGATCTCGCCTGAAGGCCGCGAGCGCCTGGGCCTCGACTGACCCCGGCTTCATCGCGAAGTTTTTGACGAAGCGCGGCCCTCATAAGGGCTGCGTTTCGTTGGTCTGGGCTATAATTGGTCCGGGCCATATTTGACATGGCGGCTCGTGTCCGGTAGCTAAGAGTGTTCGGACCAAAGCATGTTTGCAATCGTAAGGACAGGCGGAAAGCAGTACCGCGTCGGCGTGGGCGACCAGATAACCGTCGAGCGCATCGTGGGCGACGTCGGCTCCGAGATCGAGCTGGTCGACATCCTCGCGATCGGCGGCGATGAAACCCCGGTGATCGGCACGCCCGTAGTGCCTGAAGCGGCCGTGCGCGCGCGAATCGTGCAGCAGCCGCGCGGCACCAAGGTCATCGTGTTCAAAAAGAAAAAGCGCAAGAATTACCGGCGCAAACGCGGCCATCGTCAGGAACTGACCGTGCTCAAGATCGAAGAGATCAAACGGGGCGCGGCCTAGCGCTGGCATGAAGCTTTTTTCGCCGGCACATCGCGCCGGCACTATCACAGGGAGACAGGCTCGTGGCGCATAAGAAGGGACAAGGCTCGACGCGCAACGGCCGCGACAGTCCGGGACAGCATCGCGGCATCAAGATCTACGCCGGTGAGACCGTTCGCGCCGGCAACATCCTGGTCCGCCAGGTTGGCACGCGGGTTCATCCGGGGCGCAACGTCGGGATGGGCCGCGACTTCACCCTTTACGCACTGGTCGACGGGGTGGTCAAATACGAGACTTACCGCACCGACAAGCGGCGGGTGCGGATCGAGCCGGCGGCCGCCCCGACTAGCCCATATCGTGAAGAAGCGGCAACCGAACCGCCGGCCGAAGCGCAAGCCTAGGGCCGGCACGGCTTAGAGTTCCGAATTCCAAGCCCCGCGGCCTCGCCGCGGGGCTTTTTGTTTATTTACGGCGACGGATGTGGCCATTCCACAATCGGCTGGAAAACTCTGAGAGGAACTCGCGATGCGACTCGGACTGCTATACGGCTTTTCCCATTCCCATGACTCGCTCGACCTGGTGCTCGAGGCTGAACGGCTGGGTTACGACTCGGTGTGGACCGGCGAGGCCTGGGGTTCGGACACTATCGTTCCGCTCGCCTGGATTGGCGCCCTGACCAAAAAATCCGCCTCGGCACGGCGATCATGCAGATGCCGGCGCGTACGCCCGCGATGACGGCGATGACCGCGATGACGCTGGATGCGATGTCGGGCGGGCGCTTCATACTCGGCGTTGGGCCGTCGGGTCCGCAGGTGATCGAGGGATGGCACGGGGTGCCCTACGGCAAGCCGTTGGTCCGCTACCGCGAGTACATCGCGATTCTGCGTAAAATTTTCGCGCGCGAGGCGCCGTTGGAGTTCCAGGGCTCCGAGTACCAGGTACCGTACCGCGGCCCCGGTTCGACCGGACTTGGCAAGCCGCTGCGCTCGATCCTCCATGGCCGGCGCGACATGGAAATCTACATGGCGTCGATTACCCCGAGCGCAGTGGCGCTCGCAGCCGAAATCGCCGACGGCGTGATTCCGGTGTGGATGAACCCCGAGCGATGGGACCTGTTCAAGCCGAGTCTCGAGCGCGGTTTCAACAAGGCCGGCGCCGCGCGCGATCCACACAAATTCGACCTCGCGCCGTTCGTGACCTGCGTGATGGGCCCCGACGTGGCAAAATGCCGCGAGCCGGTGAAGCAGAACCTGGCGTTCTATATCGGCGGGATGGGCGCGCGCGACAAGAACTTCTACAACGACTACGCGCGGCGCGCCGGCTACGAGGACGCGGCGCGAAAAATCCAGGACCTGTTTCTCTCCGGCAAGCGCGACGAGGCGGTCGCCGCGGTGCCCGACAAGCTGGTCGACGAAGTCGCCCTGGTTGGACCGCGCGAGCGTATCGCCGAGCGCGTCGCCGCCTGGAAGGCCTCGCCGGTCAAAACGATGCTTATCGGGACGCGCCAGGTCGAAGCCCTTCGCGCGCTGGCGGAGTTGCTGCTGTAGCGGTCGCGCGAGATTGCGAGCGGCTTTGGGCGAATGAAGTTTGTCGATGAAGCGCGGGTCTTCGTGGCGGCCGGCAAGGGCGGCGACGGCGCGATCGCGTTTTTGCGCGAGAAGTACCGTCCCTTCGGCGGTCCGGCCGGCGGCGACGGCGGCCGCGGCGGCGACGTGATCTTCGAGGTCAACGAGGGACTCGCGACGCTGCTCGATTTCAAATACAACCCGCGCCTAGTCGCGCGCGACGGCGAGGCCGGCCGCGGCAAACAGCAGTACGGCCATGCCGGCGGCGACCTGGTGGTGCGGGTGCCTCCCGGCACGCTGGTCTTCGACGAGGACAGCGGCAAGATGCTCGCCGACCTGGTGATGCCGGGAGCGCGCGCGATCGTCGCTCACGGCGGGATGGGCGGCAAGGGCAACATGCACTTCACCACCTCGACCCGCCGCGCGCCGCGAATCGCGACGCCGGGCGGCCCGGCCGAGCAGCGCTGGGTCAGGATCGAGCTTAGGCTGGTGGCCGACGCTGGCCTGGTCGGCTTGCCCAACGCCGGCAAGTCGACGCTGCTCGCCGCCGTCAGCGCGGCGCATCCGAAGATCGCGCCCTATCCTTTCACCACGCTCACGCCCAACCTGGGCCGCGTCCAGCTTGCCGACGGCGCCGGCTTCAGCGTCGCCGACATCCCGGGCCTTATCGAGGGCGCGCATCTCGGCCACGGCCTGGGCATCCGCTTCCTGCGCCATCTCGCGCGCACGCGGGTGCTGATCTACGTGCTTGACCTGAGCGCCGACCCGGAACGCGACTTCCTGACCGTGCGCGCCGAACTCGCGGCGTTCGACCCAATGCTCTCGGCACGCCCGGCGCTGATCGCGCTCAACAAGCTTGACCTCGTCGGCGCCGAGCGCGCGGCCGAGACCGCGCGTGCGATGGCGCCGCTCGCGGCCGCACATGGGATCGAATCGGTCTTCGTCGTTTCGGCCGAGCACCGCGTGGGACTCGAGCCATTGGTGGCGACGACAGCGCGGCTGCTCGAGATCGGCGGGATCGAGGCGCAATGTCCTCCCAGGTGAGCTACAAGCAGGAGCTGCTCGCCGCGCGCCCGCCGGGTCGTGGTCAAGATCGGGAGTGCCGTGGTCTCGGACGCCGGCGGTTTGCGCCCGGAGGTTATCGCGCGCCTGGCCGCCGAGATTGACGTGCTGGTGCGCGCGGGACGCGAAATCGTGGTGGTGACCTCGGGCGCTATCGTGGCCGGGCGCGCGCGTCTGGAAAAGCTCGGCGGCGCCGGGGTGGCGGCGCGCCAGGCGGCGGCGGCGACCGGACAGATCGAGCTGATGAGCGAATGGGCGCGCGCCTTCGGTGCCGTGGGCCGCACGGTCGCCCAACTCCTGCTGACCCATCAGGACCTCGCCGAGCGCGCACGGCGCAGCAACGCGATTAATACGATCCAGACTCTGCTCGAAGCGGGCGTGGTGCCGATCGTCAACGAGAACGACACCGTCGCGGTCGAAGAAATCCGCATGGGCGACAACGACGTGCTCTCCTCGCTGGTGGCCGGGATGGCGCAGGCGCAGCTCCTGGTGATCCTGAGCGACGTGGCAGGCGTGCTGACCGGCGACCCGCGCAAGCGGCCCGACGCCCAACTGATCCCGCTCATCACCGACCCCGAGGCCGGGATGCGCGGGCTGGTCGCCGACAGCGCGGGGCCGCTCGGAAGTGGCGGGATGGCGACCAAGCTCAAGGCGGCGAAGCAGGCGGCGCGCGCCGGAATCGCGGTGATCATCGCGCCGGGCCGCGCCGAGTATGCGCTCGCCACCGCGCTCGACCCGGGACTCGAGTGCGGCACGCTGGTGTTGCCCACGCGGACCAGGCTCAAGAGCCGCAAACATTGGATCGCGTTCGCGCTGCGCCCCGCCGGCGCGTTGACGGTCGACCGCGGCGCCGCCGACGCGCTGCGAAAAAAGGGCCGCAGTCTCCTTCCCTCGGGTATCCGCGAGGTCGCGGGCGAGTTTAAGAGCGGCGATTGCGTGAGTCTGCTCGATCACGAGGGCGTCGAGTTCGGCCGCGGGCTGGTCAATTATCCCGCCGCCGATATACTGAAGGTGAAAGGGAGGGGCTCCAACGATATCTCGCGCACGCTCGGCTACAAAGTCGCCGACGAGATCATCCATCGCGACAACTTCGCGCTGATCGAAGAATTGGCGTGAGCCCCCGCACGAATTGCTGACGTGAGCCTGGAAACCGAAACTCTCGACGCACTCAAGCACGCGCGTGACGCCGCCCGCACGTTAGCGCTATGCACCAGCGAGCGGAAAAACCAGGCGCTCGGCGCACTGGCCGCGATGCTGCGCAAGGAGCGCGGCGCAATCCTGGCCGCCAACGCCGGCGATCTCGAACGCGCACGCGGCTCCGGAATGGCCGGGGCGTTCGTCGAGCGGCTCACGCTCAGCGATGCGCGTATCGAGGCAATGGCGCGCAGCGTCGAGGAGGTCGCGGCCCTCCCCGATCCGGTCGGCGAGGTAATCTCCAAATGGCGGCGGCCCAACGGCCTGGAGATTTCGCAAGTGCGGGTGCCGATCGGCGTCATCGCGGTCATCTACGAGTCGCGGCCCAACGTCACCGTCGACGCCGGCGCGCTGGCGCTGAAGGCCGGTAACGCGGTGGTGCTGCGCGGTGGTAAGGAAGCGCTCGGCTCCAATGCGTTTCTGGCGGGGCTGATCGTCCGGGCGCTCGAAGGCGCCGGGATGGCGCGCGAGGCCGTGACTTTCGTGGGAAATCCCGATCGCGAGGTCATCCAGATTCTCAAGCGCCATCCCGAGGCCATCGATCTGATCATTCCGCGCGGCGGCAAGACGTTGAAGGAGGCGCTGGCCGGATCGGCGGTTCCGCTGCTGCCCCACTTCGACGGCATCTGCCACACCTATGTCGATCGTGCCGCCGATCTGAAAATGGCCGAGGAAATCTGCTTCAACGCCAAGTGCAGCCGGCCCTCGGTGTGCAACGCGATGGAAACGCTGCTGGTGCATCGCGAGGCCGCGACGCGTTTCCTGCCGCCGCTCGCCGCGCGGATGGAGCGCGCCGGCGTCGAACTGCGTGGCTGCGAGCGGACTCGCGCAATCGTGCCCGGCGCGAAGCCGGCCAGCGATGCCGATTGGGACACCGAGTTCCTTGACCTGATCCTGGCGGTGAAGGTCGTCGACTCGCTCGACCAGGCGTTGGAGCATATCGCCCGCCACGGCTCGGGTCTCGCCGACGCGATCGTGACCAGCGACGGCGAGGCCGCCGCGCGCTTTCAACACGAAGTCGATTCGGCAGCCGTGTACGTCAACGCCTCGACCCGCTTCACCGACGGCTTCGAGTTCGGCTTCGGCGCCGAGACCGGAATTTCCACCAATCGCCTGCACGCGCGCGGCCCGATGGGCCTGCGCGAACTGACCATCTACAAGTACCTCATCGCCGGTAGCGGACAGGTGCGGAATTGAAGCTCGTGCGAACCGCGATGCGACGCGGCGGCGCCGCCGCCCTCGTCGAAGCCGCCACGCCCGCGCGCGGCGCGTTTGAGTCGGATGGCCACACTATGCGCGTAGGACTCCTTGGCGGCAGTTTCAATCCGATCCACTTCGGCCATCTGCGCGCGGCCGAAGAGGTGCGCGAGGCGCTCCGCCTCGACCTGGTTTATTTCATCCCGGCGGCTCTGCCGCCGCATAAACCCGCCGACGGCCTCGCTCCGCCCGAGCATCGGCTCGCGATGGTGCGGCTTGCGACCAAGGGCAACCGCCACTTCATGGTCTCGGACGTCGAGGTTCGCCGCGCCGGGCGCTCCTATACGATCGACACGGTGCACCACTTCCTTACGACGCTGCGCGGGCGTTCGACGTTGTTCCTGATGATGGGCTCGGACGCCTTTACCGAACTGGACACCTGGAAGGACTGCGACGAACTGGCGCGCCTGACCTCCTTGGTGGTGCATACGCGCGAGCGGACCGGCGACAATGTGCCGCCGCGAATCTCGCTTGCCGCGCTCAAACGCTTTGGCTACAGTAAACAAGACGATCATTACGTGCATCCCAACGGCCAGACGCTTTCATTCGTAGCCACGACGGTCTTTCCGGTCTCAGCAACGCTCATTCGTGAGAAGCTTCAGCGCCGGCGCTCCGTGCGCTACCTGATGCCGGGTGACGTGATCGACTATATCCAGCGGCTTGGGCTGTACTGACGGCGCCAGTGATTTCAAAAGCAGGATCCTCCAAAGCGTTTCATTCCGTTTCCGCCGCCGAGTGGCGGCTCCGTCTGTCGCCGCGTCCCGCGTGAATTCGCAAGAGAAGGCCATAGCCGCCGCGCAGGCGGCGCTCGAGAAGAAGGCTTACGACCTGGTCGTGCTCCAGGTCGGGCATCTTAGCTCGATCGCCGACTATTTCCTGATCGCGACCGGCCGCTCCGACGTGCAGGTGCGCGCGATTGCCCGCGGCATCGAGGAGCGCATGGACCTCGAGGGCGAGCGTGCGCTGTCGATCGAGGGCACCAGCCACGGCCACTGGGCGGTGCTCGATTTCAACGACGTCGTGGTGCACGTCTTCTTCGAGGAGACGCGCGAGTTTTACCGCCTCGAGCGCAACTGGCTCGACGCGACCGAAGTTCCGCTGCCCGAGCCGTATCGCAGCCAGGCGCGCGACCTGCGCCTGCGCGCGCTCGGCTGAACGCCCGTTCCCTTCGCGGCGTCAGACTCCTCGCCGTGCGCCGCTTACTCGGCGGCGTCGCGATGCTCCAGTAAAAATGGCAGCACCGCGGCGTTGAACTCGCGCGGCCGTTCGATGTTCGGCAGATGGCCCGCGCTTTTGATGATCGTCAGCCGCGCACCGGCAATCCGCTCGGCCATCGAGCGCGCCAGCGACGGCGGCGTGAGCAGGTCGTCCTCGCCCACCACCACGTGCGCCGGAACGCGAATCTTTTCGAGCTCGATCTGCAGGCCGGAGTTGGCGCTGCCCTCGATGGTCTTGATGTAGGACTGCTTGTGCAGCGCGCACATGCTGTCGATCATGCGCTGAAACGCCGCTGGCGGCGAAGACTTGCTGATTAGCGATTGCGCGACGCCGGGTGCGATTTCTTTCAGCTCCTTGCCCGCGAGCAGTGGCTCCAGGCGCAGCCGGATGAACTCGCGGCTCTGCTCGGGGCTGAGATGGCCGAAGCCGGGCAGCGAGTCGCAAAGGGTCAGCGTCGCGACGCGCTCGGGAAATAGCGCATGGAAGTCCATCGCGATGAGACCGCCCATCGAGAGGCCGACCAGATGCGCCTTGCGCGCGCCGAAGTGATCGAGCACGCGCACCAGGTCGCGGGCGAAGTCATGGAACTCCAGCGGCCCTTCGTAGTCGTCGCTCATCCCGTAGCCGCGCGCGTCCCACGACGCGGCGTGGAAATGGCGGCCGAACTCGGGAAGCTGGTCGTGCCAGTTGGTGCGATTGCCGCCGATCCCGTGCATACAAATAACCAGCTTGCCCTCGCCCATGTGATCGACGGCTATGCGGGGTGCGGGCGGGACGAGTTCAGTCTTCCACTGTGTCATCTGCCATTGAACTGGCTCCTTTTGCGTGCGGCGCGAATTCGTCACGCGCTCAGGCGCGCCGACACGCGCCGATTGTGCGGCGTCCGCGCGTATCCTGCAAGCACTGGCAAGCCCCGCGCGCACGGCTGGCCGTGGGACTCCTGCGGCGCTAACATCCGCAGCATGCATCCGCATCATGACCCGCATCATGAAACAAGCGACGAGCGTCGCGGCCGTCTTGCCACTGGAAACGGAGCGCCGATGAGCGACGTCGTGCAGCCGGGCGAACCGTTGCGGTCCGCGTCCGAGCAGTTTCGCCGCAACCCCGAGACGTTCGCCCGGATGTCCGCTCTGATGTCCTCCAGCGCCGACGCGAAATTTCTCCACTACATGGTCTCGATCTCTGGCGTCGCGCGGAACGAGCGCGTGCTCGACGTCGCCTGCGGCCCTGGCGCATGCACGCTCGCGTTTGCCGAGCGATGCCGCCGCGCGGTCGGGCTCGACCCCTCGGTTGAGCTGGTCGCGCAGGCGCGGGAGGCGGCGGCGCGCCGTGGCGCCGGCAACGCGGCGTTCATGGTGGGAGAAGTCGAGCGGATGGCGTTTCGCGACGGCGCCTTCGACGCCGCCGTGTGCCGCTTCTCGTTCCATCACTTCACCGATCCCGCGCGCGTGTTCGCCGAGATGGCGCGGGTGGTTGGGCCACGGGGATGGATGGTGGTGGTGGACGTGACGGCCTCGGAGGAGCCGGCCAAGGCCGCGCTTCACAACGAACTGGAGCGGCTGTGCGATCCGACGCATGTGCGAACGCTCGCGGCGTCCGAGTTCGAGCGGATTTTCGCCGCCGGGGGTTTCACCGTCGCGATGAAGATCGCGCGCCAGTCGGTCAGCACGGTCGAGGAGTGGACGAGCTTCGGTGGCGCGCCGCCGGAAAATATTCCGATCATCCGCACGATGCTCGAAGACGCGGTTGATGAGGATCGGCCGGGGCTCGCGCTCCAGCGCGACGCCGGCACTATCCGGCTTATGCACACCAGCGTAAGCTTCGTCCTTGAACGCGCCGGATAAGAACGCACCGGATGAGAACCCGCCGATGAAAGATCAACCCGACAATCTGAGTTTGGTGCAACAGCAGTTCCGCCGCCAGGCCGAGGCTTACTCGACCCTGAAGGTCGTAACCGACCCGCGCATCCTCGACAACATGGTGGAGATTTCGGAGGTGCGGCCCGACTCGCGCGTGCTCGACGTCGCCTGCGGGCCGGGATTCGTCGCGATGGCGTTCGCGCCCAAGTGCCGGAGCGTGCTCGGGATCGACGCCACCGACAGCCTGGTCGCGCGCGCCCGCGCCGAGACCGCGCGCCGCGGAATCTCAAACGTCAGCTTCACGCTCGGCAACGTCGAGCGGATGCCGTTTGGTTCCGGCGAGTTCGACCTCGCCACTTGCCGCTTCGCGTTTCATCATTTCGCCCATCCGCACGAGGTGCTGGCCGAGATGACGCGCGTGCTCAAGCCGGGCGCGCGGATGGTGATCGTCGACAGACGACCTCCGAGGATCCGGCGAAGTCGGAGTATCACAATCGCGTCGAGCGGCTGTGCGACCCCTCGCATGCGCGCGCAATCCCGGCCTCCGAGTGGGAGCGGATGATTACGGAGACGGGGCTTGAAGTTTCCTATCGCGGCGGGCGCGAGACCAGCTTCGACCTGGAGACGTGGATGGCGCATGGCGGGCCGCCGCCGGAGCGCCGCGCGCAGATCATCGAGATGATGGAAGCGTCGCTTGCGACCGATCGCTCGGGACTTAAGGTGCGCCGCGAGGACAGGCAAATCTGGTTCAGCCACACCGGAGTGACCTACGCGCTGACCAAGCCGATGCGCTAGCAAAAGGCGGCGCAGGCGTCGGTTAAGCCCGGCAGAGATAGATCACGGCGGGGGCGCCGAGAATCATCACCCGCTTGACCGACTCGACCCGCACGAAGCCGCGACTGGCGACCTCGCGCATCAGCATCCGCTCCGCCGTCAGCATCACCAGCCGTCCACCCGGCCGCACCACGCGCGCGAACTCCTCGACCAGGCGCGGATAGAGACGGCGGTTTTCCCCGTGCGAGCCGTATTTCGTTCCCCACGGCAAATTGGTTACGAGATGGGTCGCCGCGCCATTGCCGAGCGGCAGGCGCAGCGCGTCGCCCTGCGCGAGCCCGAGCGGCCGGTAACGCGGACCGATATTTTCATGCGCCGCCGCGATCGCGTCCGGGTCGCGGTCGAACCCGGCCAGCATCGCGTAGCGCCCGAGGTGCGCGCGTTCGATCAGGATGGTCCCCGCGCCGCACATCGGGTCGACCACGCAGTCATCCACGCCGGGCTTGCTGAGCCATCCCAGCGCGGCGGCTACCGAGGCGCGCAGCGAGCCCGGCCGATGCGCAACCTTGTACTCGCGATGGCGCATCCGCTCGTCGACCAGCCGCACGGCGAGGAACATCTCGCCGCCGAGCAGCGTGGCCCAGAACTCGACGTCGGCGTCGTCGCCCGCCCCGCGCCATGAATGGTCGCCGCGGTCGGCGATACCGCGCTCGACAGCGCGCTGAAAATCGAGCCGGCGAAATTCGTGCTCGCCCGCGATGCGCGCGATCACGCGAAAGCCCAACTTCCGCCCGGCGCGGCTCCCGGGAGTCATCCGCACCCGCGCCTCCAGCGCTTCTTCGACGTAGGGCGCCTCGTGCGCGACCGTGCGAACTTTCTCCAACGTGGCGGGCGCCGTGCCCAGCCCTTCGCGAAAGCCGACGAGCGCGAACAGGTCCTCGATCGTCCGTGCGGCGCCAAGCGGGTCGGGACGTGGCGCGCTGAAGATTGTCATCCCGGCGCGCTCGGGCACTATGCGCCGCCCCAAGTCGCGCATCGCGGGACCGCCGCCGCGACGCTCGCCGGTGGCATCCGCGTAGCGCGCCGCAATCTCTTCCGCCGCAACGCCCTCGAAGCCGGGCTGCGTGTGGGCGATATAAATGTTCGAGGTGAGCCGCAAGGCGGGGCCGATGGGCGTGGCGGCGGCGCGCTCGGTGAAGCTGTCGGGCTTGGCAAATTTGGCGAACTTGGCGGGCTTGACGGGCTTGTCATGCCTGTCGAACCTGGCCGGCTTGTCGCTCCTGTCGAACCTTGGCGGGCTTGTTGAACTTATTGAACTTGGCGGGCGTGACGAACTTGGCCGATTTATCGAATCTGTCGGGCTTCTCGCGCTTGTCGGCCTGGGCGAAGTTGGCCGGCTTCCCGGACCCATCGGATTTGCCGGATTTTTCGAACCTGACGGGCTTGGCGAATTTGAAAGATTTGAAAGGCTTGGCCGCGCGCGCGGGGCCTTTGGGCCGGCTCGCGCCGGATTCGACGCTTCGCCCGCGGCGCTCGAATCGCTGGCCGGCGGAGGATTGGCGCCCCGGCCGGGGCGGGGCGTGCGGCGCACCTATTTGGCGCGAGCCATGTACTCGCGCGTCTCGGTATTGATCGTGATGGTCTCGCCTTCCTGGACGAAGTGCGGCACCTGCACCGTCAGCCCGGTCTCCATCGTGGCCGGCTTCAGCGTATTGGTGACCGCCGCGGATCTCATTCCGGGGTCCGTCCGCACGACCTTGAGATTGACCGTCTTGGGCAGCGAGACGTTGAGCGGCGTGGTCTCGTGGAATTCGACTTCGACCTTCAAATTGGGCGTGAGAAACCCGACCACATCTTCGATCAATTCCTTGGGGATCGTGATCTGGTCGTAGGTCTCGGTGTTCATGAAATGGAAATCGTCGCCTTCCTGGTAGAGGAATTCCATCTCGATCTGGCTGAGGATGATGCGCTCGACGCGATCTTCAGAGCGGAAGCGGTTTTCGGTCTGCGTGCCGGTTTTGACGTTGCGCAGCTTGGTCTGGACCATCCCGCGCCAGTTGCCGGGCGTGATGTGGCTTATCGCCATCACCCGCCACAGCCCGTTATTGTACTCCAGGATCATCCCGGGGCGTAGTTGCGTCGCCTGAATCAGCATCGTCGGTGCACTCGCGAAGTATCTATTGGCTTGGAAGCTATCGATTGAACCTTGAACTTTAACGGAATCGGCGCAGGTGCGGCAAGTAAGGGCGCATCGCCGTCCCGCCTCCAATTTGATACTTCCGCGCTCAGGCCGCGGACGATGTTCGGTGAACGGGAATTCGTTCAAGTTCGGCGCCAAGTTCGCGCTCGGCGCGCCAGAGATCATGGGCCTGCTGCATCCGCAGCCACAATCCCGGCCCGTTGCCGCAGAACCGGCCTAGCCGCGCGGCCATCCCAGGCGTAATCGACACTTTCTCGGCCATAATGCGATGAAGCGTCTGACGCGTGACGCCGAGCTGGCGCGCCGCTTCGCTTACCGAGAGGCCGAGCGCCGGAAGGACGTCCTCGCGCAGGATGGCGCCTGGATGAGTCGGCTGCCGCTCCGTACCATTTTTCACTGCCCGCTTGGTGATCATAGTTGGCCCCCAATATCGGCTGTTTGATACTCAATCGTCGCACCGCGATGAGGCAACCCATCGTCCCAGCTAAAATGAATCACTACCTTTTCGCAGGAGTCGGACACGAACCATAGACGCTGTGGTCGATATGCGTGGTCTCTGATGAAGGTTTCGCTGAGGTCCTCAGGAGGCGCGGACATAGCGAGAACGAAACGCTCGTCATTGAGCGATATTCTCGCCCCATAGACCCCTCTCATCTTGTTGGAGAACGAAATAAACTTAAATCCGCGCTCTATATAAGGCTTGTCGGTTATCTCGCTGCAAAAGTACAGGCCGCAACCCGGCGGAAACGGATCTTCGCCGAAGAGGATCTCGAGCCACTCCAGAGGTGGTTTCCAGTTCGATTCCCCAGTCCTGATCTCGGCGTTCCCCGAGACGACCGCACCACAGAGCGTCTTCAGCATCCATCGCTCGATGTCGTGGCCATTGAACAGGAAAAATCGAGTCTGGTGCCTGGTCGTGCTATCTACGAGTTCGCGATGGAACCGATTCATCCGCTCGAACAGCCGTGAAGCGACAGCGTCGAGCGCGGACAACGCAAGGTTATGCCTGCCGCAAAGTATTTTGCCGGTCAGCGTCGCGAGTGGGAATCTACCGACAGCGCCTGCATTCTGCCATGGAAAGCCGTCAATGGTCACCTTTCCCTCAATACTGAGCAGCTTCAGCAGACCGTGACTCACGTAATGCTCCCGAGAGATATCGGGCGAGCAGTCGGCCAACGCGGCGGCGTAACAGTTTTCGTTCCGAACACCTGTCTTCGGCGCTGGCGCACATGTGACTGCCGCCACAGGTCTCAATTCTCCGCCGGGCTTGAGACAACAGCTCCAGAGCACTCTGCCGCTCTCGCATGGACATTTTTCATCTGGAGAAAGTGGGATCATTAGCTCTCTCGGCTACTCGCAAAGTTCAATGGTACTGCTCCAGGTCAACCTGCCAAACGTCTCCGTCGCGCCATTCGAACGTGACGCACCAAGGACCGTTGACATGAAGGCTGTAGCGCTGTGGTTTGCCCCGCAGAGGATGGAAATCGAAGCCGGGGACGTTAAGATCGCGCAGCGTCGCAGCCTGTTCGAGCGCATCCAGTCTCCGAAGCGTCCTACTGTGGAGGACTGTCGCCACTTTTGGGCTTTGACCTTTGCGAACCAGGTCTTCAAGTCCCTTGTGGCGGAAACTCCTAATCACCGCAGCAAGTATAACATCTGGAGTTACACGTGTAAACCGCTGAGCTACAGGAAGGGCGCTTCGCCGCTTCCTAACCGACTCCCGCGCGGCGGTGTTAGCGGCCGGCGGGGCCCATCGGCGGGACGTTGCTGTAGGGATTGATCGGCGGCGCATACGGATTGACGCCATACGGGGCCGCGCCATATGGACTCGCGCCGTACGGACTGATCGGGTAGGGCGTGATTCCGTAGGGGCTGACGTTGTAGCCGTAGGAAGGGCTCGCACCGTACGGGTTTATCCCGAAGGGGCTGTAGGGATTCATCCCATAGGGCGCGACCATGATCGGCGGCATCGACGGCGCCGCCGCCGCTGCCGGCATCGCGATCGGCGACTCGACATACTGGTTGCCCGTGTCGAACGCGCGAATCGTCGCGATGCCGCCGCTCAATCTGAAGGTCGTCGCGAAGTTGCTCAGGTTGCCACGACTGACCGGTAATCGCTTGACGAGCCGCCCGTCGATATAGATTCCCGCACGGCGCACGCCATGCCCGACTATCTGTCCGACCACCTGGTAGAGGTGCGCGAGCGGGTTTACCGGATTCACCGACGCAATGTTGATCTGGATGTTGCCCATCGGAGCGCCGACCAGTCCTCCGCTGATACCGGCTCCGCCGAGGCCTTCCTCCGCACGCGGGGCCGATTCCTCCAAACCGCCGGGGCCCAGGTCTGGCGGCGAAGGCGCGCTCGCGCTTGGAATCTCGGCGGTCTCGCTGCCGGAGGTCGACCCGGCGCCACGGTCGACCTCGACTCCCGATTCCGTCCCAGTGCTCGCCGTCGCCGTCGAGTCTTCGGCGAAAACGGAGACGGTCGCCATCCGCCCGGCCTGATCGATAACGCGGAGGTTGGTCGCGATATCGGCGTCGTGGAGCGCGAGCTGGAACTCCACCTTCTGGCGCCCGATCACGTGGTCCACCTTAATCGGCTTGAGGTTCTGCGCGCCCTCGTAAATGCCCGCCGAACGGAGCGCAAAGCCCTCGAAATACCCTTTCAGATGCGTAACGTTGCCCTCGAGGTTGCGCGACTCGATCTTGATCGTCGGTCCGCCGCTATCTAAAGCCGGCGCGGGCAGAGCATCGGCTCCTGGAGCTGCCGCGCTCGCACTTGCAGGCTCGCCTGCAGCGGAAGATGGCGCGGCGGATGCGGGCGCGGTCGGCAAAGTCGGTATATCTTTTTCGATCGCGGCGAGCTCGTGCTTGAGTGCGTCCCATCTATTCACCTTGGTTGCCGCCTCAATCGCCCCGCGATGCAACTTGAGCGCGGCGTCGAGCGACGCGGCGTCTGAGTCAAGCAACGCCATCGCGCGCCGCGCACTTGCGGTGTCGCCCGCGCCGAGCGCCTGGCTGAGTGTCTGCGCATCGCCGGCGAAGGTCGCGACCGGTCCCAACAGCGCCTTGGCGTCCGGATTCTCGGCACCGTCGGCGTCCGGCGCGTTTAGAGAATTGAGCCAAGCGAAGGCCTGGTTGCTTAGCTCAGAGGAGGCGGCTTTGGGGTCGTCAGCGGCGTGCGCCGCGGGGATAGCCCCGCACAACAGCGCGCTGAACAGCGCGGCCTCGAGCGCGCGCCGCCAGCACGTCACCATGCGTGCTGCCGGCTCTTTCGTCCGCCGGAACATCGACGTCTCGGGCCTCCAGGGCCAGTATATGTAATCCCCGGCAATGATAGAATTGGATTATGGCGGGCCGCGACATCCCGGGTAGTGACGGCGTTGAGGCCGACTACCGCGCGCTCAAAGGCGGCGCCGGCGTGCGACTGTGCGCCGAGCGCACCGTTATCCGGATGAGCGGGGATGACCGGGCGTCATTCCTGCACGGGATGTGCAGCAACGATATAAAAGGACTCAAACCGGGTGGCCTGGTCGCGGTGCTTTTCCTGACCGAGCGCGCCCACTTGATCGCCGAAGCTATCGTCTGGGCCACCGCCGACGCGCTGCTGCTCGAAATGGAGCGCGCGCTGTGGCCGGCCGTGCGCGTTCACCTCGAGCGCTTCCTGGTCGCCGACGACGTCGAGCTGGAAGAAAGTGGCGACTCCGTCAAATACGACGGCGTGATCCAAATCGACGGGCCGCACGCGGCGGCGGCGGCTGCGGCAGCTTTCGGCGCGCCGGCAGCGGCGCCTGGCGCATGGCGATTTGGCGAGGCCGAGGGCGGCGCGATGATCGCACAGGTTACGCGATGGGGCGCACCAGCCTTCACGATCCTCGCAGCAAGCGCGAGCGCGCCGGAGATCGTCGCACGGCTAACCGCGGCCGACAGCGGCGAGCGCGAAATTCGCCGCGAAGTCCGGGAGGTCAGCATCGACGCCGCTGAGATCGTGCGGGTCGAAAGCGGCGCGGCGCGGGTCGGCGTCGACACCAACGACAAAACGATCGCACTGGAAGCGCGGATGGAAGCGGCGATCTCGTTCAGCAAGGGATGCTACATCGGGCAGGAAACGGTCGAGCGGGCGACCGCGCGCGGTGCGCTGAAGCGGCGGCTGATGGGGCTTAAGATTGGCGACGGACGCATTCCGGCCATCGATGCGCGGGTCATACTCGCGGGCAAAGACATCGGCCATCTCACCAGCCCGCTGCGCTCGCCGCGGCTGGGCGTGATCGGCCTCGCCGTGCTGCATCACAGCGCCTGGGCGCCGGGCACATCGGTTACGATCGATGACGCGGACGGCGAGATCCCGGCGGCGGTGAGCGAGTTGCCGTTTGCGAGCGATGCACCAGCGGATGCGATTGACAAAATGACTCATTGAAGAAGTGCGTGCGATGCTTTAAAAAAGTGTCAGGGGACCACGCGGAAATTTCATCGATCGCCGGTCCTCGAGCAAAGAATTTACGACCAGGCCCGTAACGGCCGGCGACGATGACGGGGGTATTACAAAGATGGCTAACCAATTGGGCAAGCGTTACCTATGCGAAAAGTGCGGCACCGAGGTGCTGTGCAACAAGCCGGGCACCGGCGCAATCGAGTGTTGCGAGGTCGAGATGAAAATCAAGGAAGCCAAGGCGCTTCCGTCCTCGGATTGATTGTGAACCTCTCCTTGTTTCGAGAGAGGTCGCCATGAGCATCGCTAGCGGCGGGAGAGGTTACTCTGAATTCCGCTGGGCCGCAGAGGCTTTGAGCGAATTATGAACGTCATCAGCAAACCTCGTCCTGACCTTCTCCTGGAACAGGCAGAGGGAAACGGGAGGGATCGTGTCAGTCATCAAGGCTGTGAGAATTCTTCTTCGACAGCCTGCTGGCGCTCAATAAGCTGATGGCCCTCGACAAGGCTGACCTGGTCCTGCATGAAGGAGTGATCCAGGGCCATCCCGCCAGCGACTCGATCGCGGTTGCCGGTGGCAAAATCCTCGCACTCGGGGTGTTTGACGATTTCAAGCCGCTGGTCGGCCCGCGTACGCATCTGATTCGGCTGGCCGGACGCGTCGTTGCGCCAGGGCTAATCGATTCGCATCTCCACTTCCTCGAAGGCGGATCGGCTGCGGCCGGGCTCACCCTGTGGCGATGCCGCAATCTCGAAGACCTGATGGCCGAGTTGCGCGTGGCCGCAGGCAAGACGCCGCCCGGCAACTGGCTGCGCGCGTTCGGATGCGATGAGGCGCTCCTGGCCGGGCGGCGCGGGCCTACGCGGGCGGAACTCGACGCCGCGGTGCCCAAGAATCCGCTGCGCCTGCGCCATCAGACGCTCCATGCCTCATGGCTCAACTCGCGCGCGATAGCCGCGCTGGGTCTCGAGGCGCCCGACTTCAAAGCGCCGGAGGGCGCGGTTCTGATGCGCGACGCGACGGGCCGTCTGAGCGGTTTGGTGGGCGGGATGGAAAGCTATCTTTCGCGGCGGCTGCCGCTCGTGACCCCGGCCGAACTGGAGTCGCGCGCGCGCCTTTTCAGCCGCGAGTTGGCCGCCGCCGGCGTGACCGCGTTTACCGACGCGACCGTGCGCAACGGGCCCGAGGAAGTCACGTTGATGGCGCGGCTGTTGAGCGGGCGGGCCGTGGCGCAGCGGGTCGCGATGATGCTCGGCGCGCCCTACTTCAGCGCGATCGACGAGGCGGCGCGGATCGCGCAGCCGGCCGGGATCACGCTGGTCGCGGTGAAGTTCGTCGAGAGCCCGCGAACCGACTATCGCCCGATCGCGCGATGGGTTGCGCGGGCCCGCCAGGCCGGACTCGACTCGGCGTTCCATTGCACCGAGGTCGAAGACCTCGAACTCGCGCTCAACTCGCTCGAGACCGCCGCGCGTGGGATGCCGCCCGCGCACGACGGCGGCCCGTTCTTTCGTATCGAGCATGGCGGCGTGATTACGCCCGAGCATCTCGAGCGCCTCAAGGCGCTGGGCGCATGGGTCGTCACCAATCCCGGTTTTTCGTACTACCGCGGCGCCAAGTACGTCACCGAGCCGGGGCTGCTGCCCTACCTGTATCGCGCGCGGAGTTTGCTAGAGGCCGGGATCGAGCTCGCCGGCGCCACCGACGCGCCGGTCACACCGGCGCGGCCGTTGACTGCGATCGGCGCCGCCGCGATGCGCTTTTCGCTCGAGGGCTATGAAATCGGCCTGGCTGAGCGGATTTCGATTAGGCATGGCTTCAGGCTTTTCACCACGCAGGCGGCGCGCCTGGCACGGCTCGAGGCAGGCGAGATCGCGCTCGGGCGCCTGGCCGACCTCATCGTGTTGCCGCGCGATCCGATGGCGCTCAAGCCGGCCGACCTGATGAATCTGCCGGTCGACATAACGATCATCGGCGGACGCGTAGTCTTCGAGCGCGGGCGGCCCGAAATCGCCGCCAGCCACGGCGCCGACCTCTCCGGCTGAATTCAGCCGGACCTTCGGCCCAGTCAAGCGTCCTCACGGCCCTCATGGCGCAGCCATCGCATCGCATCGACCCAGCACCGCCGTCGCCGGGTTTCAACGCGATCCGTTTCGAGAAGCGCGGAGCGATCGCATGGATCACGCTCAACCGGCCGCGCCAGCTCAACGCCTACAACGTGGCGATGCGCGACGACCTGTTCGGCGCGCTCAGCGCCGTCGACGACGATCCCGAGGTACGTGCGATGGTGCTATGCGGCGCGGGCCCTGCGTTTTCCACCGGCGGCGACGTGAGCGAGTTCGGCACCGCGCCCTCGCCCACGGTCGCGCGATGGGTGCGCTTTCGGCGCGACGTATGGGGCCGCTTGCGCGCGCTGACGGTTCCGACGGTTGCCGCCGTTCACGGCTACGCGGTCGGCGGCGGCCTCGAAATGGTGCTGCTGTGCGATATCGCAATCGCGGCCGATAATGCGTCCTTCTGCCTGCCCGAGACGGGGCTTGGAATGATTCCGGGGGTGGCCGGCACGCAGACAGCCTCGCGGCGGCTGGGTCCAGGGCGGGCGCTCGACCTTTGCATCACGGGCCGTTGGATTGACGCAAAGGAGGCTTTAGCAATAGGTTTGGTCGCCGAAGTCGTGCCTGGGGCGGCACTGGTGCGTGCGGCTGGCGCGCTGGCCCGGCGCCTGGGCCGCTTGCCGCGCGAGCGGGTCGCGATGGCGAAGCTGGCGGTCTGGGATGGCCTGGACCTGCCGCTGGGTGAAGGGCTGGCGATGGAGCGCCGACTCGCCCGCAGGCTCGAAAATTTCAAGCTCGAAAAGCGAGCGACGGCGGCTATGCCGGCCCCAAAGAGGGCGCGCCGCGCTGGAGGAAACGGAGTACCGTGAACACCGTCAGTTTCATCAGCATCCCCGGATCGATTGCCCCCGAGCAGGAAATCCTGGTCTTCGGCAATCGCAGGCTCACCTACGCAGAGCTCAACGAACTGGTCGGGCGCCTGAGCTCGGCCTTCAAGACGCTCGAGCTCAAACCTCGCGACGTAATCGCCGCGCTCGACACCAACTCCGACAACTACATCGCCGGCTACTACGCCGCCGCCAAGGCCGGACTGACCTGGCTGCCGCTCAACTACCGGGCTAAGGACGCCGAGCTCGAGTACATGATCAACACCGCCGGGGCCAAGGTGCTGCTGACCGGCGACCGTTACCTTGACCTCGTCGCGCGTGTGGCGCCCAAGCTCAAGACCACCAAGGTGGTGGCCTGGGGCGAGGGCAAGGCCGGGATACCGCGGCTCGCGGACTTGATCAAGGCGGCCGAGGTCGATGAGGGCGAAGTCGAGGTCGAGGACGAGGATGTGTCGGTCCTGATGTACACCAGCGGCACGACCTCGCTGCCCAAGGGCGTGATGTTGCGCTTTCGCGATTTCGCCGCCTACGTGACGGCCAACGTCGAGATGGCCGACGGCAGCGAGCGCGGGGTCG
The DNA here is from genome assembly GCA_963832395.1 of uncultured delta proteobacterium. GTDB lineage: Bacteria > Desulfobacterota > Binatia > Binatales > Binataceae > JAKAVN01. The sequence continues at coordinate 86,341 of CAWHTV010000008.1, forward strand.
CGCTGGTGTGCGTGCCCTTTTACCACATCGCCGGCACCACCGCGATGATGACCAACCTGTGGACCGGGCGGCGGATGGTGGTGATGCCGCAGTTCGATCCGAAGGCCTGGCTGCAACTGGTCGCGCGCGAAAAGGTTACACACGCCTTCGTCGTGCCGACCATGATGAAGCAGTTGCTCGACGAGCCGTCGTTCGCCACGACCGATTTTTCCAATCTCACCAATCTCGCCTACGGCGGCGCGGCGATGCCGATTCAGACCATCCGCCGCGCGATCGAGGCGTTCCCGAAAACCGTCGGCTTCGTCAACGCCTACGGCCAGACCGAGACTACCTCCTCGCTGACCGTGCTCGGGCCAGACGACCATCGTATCGACGGCGATCCGAAGACCGTCGAGCTGAAGCTGAAGCGGCTCAACTCGATCGGCCGCCCGCTGCCCGACGTCGAGATCGCCGTGCGCGACGACGATGGCAAGCTGCTGGGGGCGGGCCAGGTCGGCGAAATCCTCATCCGCACCCCGCGCATCATGAAAGGCTACGCCGGGCGCGAGGATGACTCCCGCCTGCCCGAGGGATGGCGCGCGACGGGCGACCTCGGATGGGTCGACGAAGAGGGCTACGTGTTCTTCGCCGGACGCAAGGACGACATGATCATCCGCGGCGGGGAAAATATCGCACCCGCCGAGATCGAAACCGTCCTGATGAGCCATCCGGCGATCGACGAGGCGGCGGTCATCGGCGTGCCGTCGGTCGAATGGGGCCAGACCATCAAGGCCTTCGTCGTCAAACGGCCGGGCCAGAACGTTAGCGTGTCCGACATCGCAGAGTTTTGCCGCACGCGCCTGGCCAGCTTCAAGCGGCCCGAGGCGATCGAGTTCATCGAGGCGCTGCCCAAGAATCCGCTAGGCAAAATCCTGCGCAAGGAGCTGCGTGACAAGGGCGACACGCCGCAGCCCTGAGCGCCCGGCGCGCGCCGCGGGCCAGGTCGAAGTCGCACGCGCCGGCGGATGCGTCACCGCGACGCTCACGCGGCCGGATGCGCGCAACCGGCTTAGCGCCGCGATGGCCAGTCGGCTGGTCGAACTTGCCGAAGAGGTCGAGGACGACGCGGACGCGCTGATACTTGTGATTCGCGGCGCGGGCGGCAACTTCTGCGCCGGCTTCGACGACGCCGTCGATTCGGTGGCGCCCAGGGTAGTCGAATCGATAGCCGTGCTCTCGAAGCCGACGATGGCGATTGTCGACGGCGTCGCCACCGATGAAGGGATGGAACTGGTGCTCGCCACGGACCTTCGCGTCGCGGCGCGCGCAGCGCGCTTTACGATGGGTCAGCTTGGGCGCGGGCGGATGCCGCGCTTTGGCGGCACGCAGCGCCTGCCGCGGCTAATCGGCGCGGCCCAGGCGCTCAGGATGCTGCTGACGGGCGCGGCGATCGACGGTAGCGAGGCTATGCGCCTGGGCCTGGTGACCTACGTCGCATCCAGCCGCGCCGCGCTCGAGCGCGTAGCCGGAGAAGTCGTGCGCGCGGTCACCAGTCGCGGACCGGTCGCCGCGCGGCTCGCAAAGGAGGCGGTGCGCAAGGGATGCGACCTGACCCTGGATCAAGGTATAAGACTTGAAGAGGATCTGTACGCCCTGCTACAAACCACAGCCGACCGCGCCGAAGGTGTGCGGGCCTTTCTGGACAAACGCAAGCCGCTGTTTCGCGGCGCCTGATGTCGCGCGGCGCATCACATTCAACGGAGCAAGCAACAACGATGGCTAATCAGCTCGGAAAAGTTTACATCTGCGGCAAGTGCGGCTTCGCAGGTAATCGTGACCAAGGGCGGCGCCGGCGCGCTCAAGTGCTGTGGCGCCCCGATGGAACAGAAAAAGTAGAGAGGCCGCGCCGCCTGAGCGGCGAACGCGAGTCGAGCGAGGCCGTGCAGGGCATGGAGCCCGATGGTGCCGGCGCAGGGAATGGTCGAAGTGAAGTGAAAATCACGCTCAGCTTCGACAACGGCCCCGAGCCCGAAGTGACCGACCACGTCCTCGACGTGCTCGGTGCTGAGGGTGTGCGCTCGACTTTCTTCGTAATCGGACAGAAGCTCGCCGACCCTGAGCGCCGTGTCCGCGCCGAGCGCGCTCGCGCCGAGGGCCACTGGATCGGCAATCACAGCCTCACCCATAGCAAGCCGTTTGGCCGGCGCGACGACCGCGACGGCGCCGAGGACGAAATTGGCCACGCCCAGCGGATGCTCGGCGCGCTTGCCCATCCTGACCGCCTCTTCCGCCCTTTCGGCGGCGGCGGAGCGCTCGATTCGGGGCTACTCAACCGCAAGGTAGTCGATTACCTGTGCGCGGGCGGCTTCACTTGCGTGCTATGGAATTGCGTGCCGCGCGACTGGGAGGACCCCGACGGATGGGTCGAGCGGGCGCTCGCGCAATGCCGCGCTGTGCCGTGGAGCGTGGTCGTGCTGCATGATCTGCCAACCGGAGCGATGCTCAACCTGGGGCGCTTCATCGGCCGCCTGCGCGAGGACGGCGGCGAAATCGTGCAGGACTTTCCACCAGCGTGCGTGCCGGTCCTGCGCGGCCGCCTGATGTTTCCGGTCGACCAATACATGGCCGCATAGCGGCAGCGGCCAGCCCGGAGAACACGCGCCGCGTGCTATTGGCGGAACTTTCCAGAAATCTTTCACCACAGGAGGCTCAATGGCGTGATCGGTGCAATAATTATCGGACTAATCGCAGGATGGCTGACCGGCAAGCTGATGCGCGGCGAGGGCTACGGAATGTTCACCGACATCCTGCTCGGCCTGGTCGGCGCGGTCGTCGGAAGCTGGATCTTCAACGCATTGGGAGTCGTCGTGTACGGCAGACTTGGCTTCCTGGCGATGGCGACGGTGGGTGCAATCATTCTGGTCAGCATCGTACACCTGGTCAGGAGTCCGTCGCCGCACCACTGACTGCCGCTGTAGCAGATCGGATTGGTATTGATCGAATTGGTGTCGCGAATGCGGCGCGGCGCGCCCGATCGGGCGATCGGCCGCGCCGCGTTGCAGAACAAATCCGCTAGTTTTCTCGCTCCCAGTGCGGCGCCGAGATCGGGGTCTGGAAGGTGGTGCCGCTCGCCGCCTCACCCATCTCCGTGCAGTCAAGCGACTTGCCCAACGGGCCGGACAACGCGCAGAACAATTGGGCCGGCGTTCCTGGGCTGGCTACACCGGAAGGGGCGCAGCTCGGCACGGTCGTACCGGTACAGGTCACCGTCCTGCAACTGCTCGTCAGGTTGATCGTGACGAATCCCCCCGCTGAACCGACGAGAGCCGTGCCCACCGTGTAGGTCCCGCTGATCGCGCAGGTGGCTGCGGCGCCGGTACCTGGAGAGCCGTAGTCCTCGTTGAGAAACCCTGCAATATTCCCGTGGCCGTCGCTGAACATCGTGCCCGACACCGCGTACGGAATTGCCGGGGGGTTCGGCTCGCTCACCGTACCCGTAATCGAAGCATCGAAGGCGTGATACGAGGCCGTATAACGCCCTTGGAAGTTGTGCCTGTTAAGCCCGGCAAACGCCGGCCCGCTGCCAGCCAGCAACAGGCCAACACCTGGGATTGCCGCCAGGGCCCAACGCGCCAGATAGCCAGTTCGCTTTTTCATCTGTATACCTCTTCTCAAAATGTCAAATGAGTATTTGTTTGGACTAACCAGACTAACGCTCCGGCGATGGCGCAAATCAAGCGCGTTAAGGCGAGCTGGGAAATTTGTAGTTCTACGGCTTGGTAGGCCCGAATTTGATCGGCGAAAGTCCGGAAACAAACGCATCTCCCCGTGGCGCCGCCCTATAGCAAGTTGAGGCCGCCTGCGCCGAAGCGAATGCGCATGTTGGATCCCGCGTGGCATGAGCATAACGCCGACGCACAATCAGCGGTTAAATAAAGCGAAGCCCGGCTGTCGTTGAGACAGCCGGGCTTCGCACTGCGTAATCAGCTTTGCTTTGAGCTATGCCTAAATTGCGGCTCACGAGCAGAGGTAGCGGAGAATCGCTCGCGTCAACGCAAACGCGGCATCACCTCTTTCGCAAACAGTTCCATCGAACGGCGCGCCTTGTGCGCTGGCATGCCCGGCAACTGCATCCACATCACCAGGTGCGTGACCCGGCCCGCCTCGCGGTATCGCTCCAAATCCCGAACCACGTCATCGGGAGTTCCCACTGCCAACGGCGCTTGAAAGAAACTAAGACCGGGCGTGTTGCGCATCTCGCCCGGAGGCGGAACGTCCGAGCGCGAGAACACCGCCTCGCTCCAGGGCAGATCGTTAGCTTCCTTAAAGCGGCGGTCGTAAGCGGTCATCATGTAGTAAAGATGCTGCTCGGCGTCGTCCCACGCCTGCTCTCGAGTCTCGGCCACATAGACCGCCCGCAGTTGAGCGATGTAATGGCTCGCCACGTCGTGACCCGAGCGGCGCAGTCCCGAGTCGTACATCTGCTGAAGATCAACTCCACCACTGCCGGCCAGGTGATATCCCATCCGTGCCACGCGCGCCACCGACTTTTCCGCCATCGCGGCGATCCAGATCGGCGGGTAAGGTTTCTGCACCGGCTTGGGCATCAGATTCACGTTTTTCATCCGGTAGTACTTGCCCTCGAAGGAAAAGTTTTCCTCGGTGAAGCATCGCCGGATAAGTTCGACTCCTTCTTCGACGCGTCCGCCGCGTTGACTGCGCGGAATGCCGAAGCTATCGAACTCGCTGACCACGTAGCCCTGCCCTACGCCCAGATCCAGCCGGCCCTTGGAGAGAATGTCGACCGTCGCGGCATCTTCGGCGACGCGAACCGGGTCGTGAAGCGGCAGGATGATGATGAAGGTGCCCAATCGTATGCGGCTGGTACGCTGCGCGATGGCGGAAAGAATCGGCAGCAGTGATGGCGACCAGGCGTCGTCGTAAAAATGATGCTCGGTGGTCCAGACGTGATCGTAGCCGAGTTCTTCGGCGAGAACGGCTTCCTGAAGATGCTCGTCGTAAACTTCAGTTATCGGACGTTGCCATTGAGGAGGGTTTCGAAACGGCAGAAGAATTCCAAAGTCCATCGGCGCACTCTCCTTGGTCGAGATGAGGCGTTGAGTTGGTCCTGATACTTCCCGTCCTTATGCCACAAGTGAATGCGCGGCAGGTAATGTCAGCGACGAAGCGTCCTACACCGCGTTGAAACCCTCGCGGCTGAAGAGCACTCGCCCCTCACCCAGCCGCGCGCGCATCACCGCCATCAGTTCGCGCTCCGCACCGGGCCGAAACCATCCCTCGTAGCCCAGCCCCGCGTACAGCTCGCCCATCTTGAGCGCTCGCGAGCGCCGGCCACCCGAGCCGTCGCCGTCGAAGTAGGTGTCGACCACGACGCGGTCGGCTGCGCCGGCGGCAAGCTCGGCCAAGCGCTCGGGATGATTCGGCATCATCGGCGCCACCGCGAGCTGGACGAACACGCCCGCCGCGCGCAGCCGGCGCGCCGCCGCAAGCCGCCGCGCAATCGACGGCGAGGTGGGCGTGAGCGCGCGGCGCACCTGCTCGTCGTCAGTCTCGACGGTTATCGAGGCGATCAGACGCGGCCCCAGGCGCACCAGCAGGTCGAGGTCGCGCTCGATCATCGGGCTCCGCGTCTGCAACAGCAGGCGGCGCGGCGGCCGGCGCACGAATAGCTCGAGCGCGCCGCGCGTCAGCCGCATCCGCCGCTCCATCCCCTGGTACGGATCGGTCGCGCTGGACATGAAGACGGCCGCACGCTCGAGCTTGCCCGATTCCTCCAGCGCGCGAAGTTCCCGCGCGAGCAATTCAAGCAGGTTGGACTTGGCGACTACCCACGTGCCCCACGGCCCCGCCTGGGCTCGCGCCACCGGCAGCGCCCGCACGTAACAGAACGGGCATCCACCGCTATCGCCGAAGGCGCATCCGATATACGGGTTGAGCGAGTAGCTGAAGCCGCCCAGAAAACCGCCGGTCGGGGTGAGCGCGCGGGTCGCCGGAGTGGCCGAGTAGTTGCGCATTTAGGCCTTGTATCGCGGGCGCGGGGCGAAATCCCTCGCAGGCGGGCGCGCTTGTCGACCATTGACATAAACCGTCCGTCGGGCACAAACTATTGTTATGCGACGCTTGATGCTTTGCATGGTTCTGGCCTTGGCGATGGCGATGCCGGCGATGGCGCTCGCGCAGCAGGGCCCATACAACGACAAGCAGAATCCGGAAGAGTATACCAACACCGAAGACGGCCAACTGCTCAAGGTGGTCAGCTACTTCATTGCGCCGCTCGGCTATGCGCTGGAGTGGACCGTGACGCGCCCGCTGCATTACCTGGCGACCCAGACGGCGCTCGCGCCGGCCATGAGCGGCGACACCGAGTACAGCGAAATGTACAACCCCGGTCCGACCGCCGAGCCGATCGAACCTCTGGCGCCAGCGAATACGGCCTCGGCGGGCGAGAGTTCCGCGCCGCAAACCTATATCGAACGCACGCCCGTCGGCCCGGTCGTAGTGCCACCGGCGCTAGCGCCGCTGACCTCGCCTCCCGCGCAGCCCGCGCTGCACTGATTTTTCGACCAGACTTTCGGGAGATCGCTCACGATCTCAAACAGCCGCTGAGAAAACCTCGGCGGTCGCTTTTTTTCACTCCTCATTTTTCACGTTTCACCTAACTCTTACGCGCGGCGGAACGATGTGCTGAAATCGACGCGTACGATGAGCCGTTTCGGAGGGAAAAACATCATGACCGACAAGATGCCCGAAAAGATCGTCAAGACCGACGAGGAATGGAGAAAGCTCCTGACCCCAGAGCAATACGAGGTCGCGCGCAAAAAAGGCACCGAGCGCGCATTCACCGGACAGTATTGGGATTTCCATGACCAGGGCGTCTATCTCTGTGTCTGCTGCGGCAACGAGCTGTTCAACTCCGAAACCAAGTTCGACTCCGGATGCGGATGGCCGAGCTTTTACGCTCCCAAGGACGAGAGCAAGGTCGAGAACACCGTGGACCGGAGTTACGGGATGGCGCGGACGGAAGTGATGTGCAGCCGCTGCGGCGCGCATCTGGGGCACGTCTTCGACGACGGCCCGAACCCGACGGGACTGCGCTACTGCATGAACTCGGCCTCGTTGAAGTTCGAGAAGAAAGAGAAATAAGCACTCATCGCGGCTGCGTGGCGACCGCCCGGATACGATCAGCTCCCGACCAATCCCGCGGCGCGCGCCCACTGATACTTCGCGCCGAGCACGATCACGGGCTTCTCGGTCGTATACGGATAGGCCGGGATATTGTGCTCGAACAACACGCGGCACGCCTCTTCGACCTCGACGTCGCCGACCAGCGACGCCACGATCGGTTTGTCGATTCCCTTCGCCCGCATCTCCTCGACCACCTCGGTCACCAGCTTTGCGAACACCAGTGGCGGCGTGATGATGGTATGCCAGTAGCCCAGGATGAGTGCGTGGATGCGCGGCTCCTCCAGCCCCAGCCGAATCGTGTTGCGATAAGTCGTGGGCGGCTCACCGCCGGTGATGTCGACCGGGTTGCCCGCCGCGCCGAAGGGTGGGATGAACTTGCGAAAGGCCGCGTCGAGGTCGGGCGGCATCTCCATCAGCTTTAGCCCGTAATCGACGCAGGCATCCGAGAGCAACACGCCCGAACCGCCCGCGCCGGTGATGATGAGCACGTTCTCGCCTTTGGGCGCCGCCATGATCGGCAGGCAGCGCGCGAACTCGAGCATGTCGTTGAGGGCGCGGGCGCGCACGACGCCCGACTGGCGCAGCACGTCCTCGTAGATACGATCGTTGCCGGCCAGCGCCGCGGTGTGCGAGCGCGCGGCGCGCGCGCCGAGCGCGGTGCGCCCGGCCTTGAGCACGATCACCGGCTTTTTGCGCGAGACGCGTTTCGCGACCTCGGCGAACGAGCGGCCGTCCTTGAGGTCTTCGACGTGCATCGCGATCACCTGCGTGTCGTCGTCCTGCTCGAAAAAAGTCAGCAGGTCGTCCTCGTCGAGGTCGGACTTGTTGCCCAGGCCGACGATCGCCGAGACGCCCATCCGAGTCGAGCGGCTGAAGCCGACGATCGCCATCCCGACTCCGCCGCTTTGCGAGGAGAGCGCCGCCTTGCCCAGCACGTCGTAGGGCGTGCAGAAGGTCGCGCACAGTTTGCGCGGCAGGTAGTAGAAGCCGTAGATGTTCGGCCCCATCAGGCGCACGTTGTATTGCCGCCCGATCCTGACGAGCTCGTCCTGCAGCTCGACGTTACCGGTCTCGGCGAAGCCAGACGGAATCAGCACCGCGCCGGGAATTTTTTTCTCGCCGCACTCCTTGAGCGCACCGGCCACCAGCGGCGCCGGGATCGCGAACACCGCGACGTCGATCTCACCCGCCACCTCCTTGACGCTGCGATAGGCCTTGCGCCCCATCACTTCGGCGAGCTTGGGATGGATCGGATAAATTTTGCCCTCGAAGCCGCCGTTGATGAGGTTCTTCATCACCGAGTTGCCGATCTTGCCGTCTTCAGCCGAAGCGCCGATGACCGCGATCGCCGCGGGGCGCATGATGCGGTTCATCGCGCGCAAGATCTCCTCGCGCGAGGGCCGATAGCGCTCGGCGGGCGGCGCGAAGTCGAGCAGCACGCGCACGTCCAGCGCCACCGCGCCGTCGGGCCGCGCCAGCACCGGGTTCAGGTCGAGCTCGGCGATTTCCGGAAAGTCGGCGGCGAGGGTCGAGACCGTCTCGATGATCGCGGCGAGCGCGCCCTTGTCGACCGCGGCGGCGCCGCGCACGCCATTAAGAATCTCGGCCGCCGCGATCCCGTTGATCATCGAAAGCGCGTCGTCGCGGCTCGCCGGCGCCAGACGAAACGTGATGTCCTTGAGCACTTCGACCAGCACGCCGCCCAGGCCGAAGGCGACGACCTTGCCGAAACTCGGATCGGCCGTGGCGCCGACGATCACCTCCTGGCCGCCAGAGAGCATCTGCTGAATCTCGACGCCGGCGACCTTGGCGTCAGGCTTGTAGGCGCGCGCGCCGGCGACGATCTTTTCGTAGGCTCGCTCGGCCTCGGCCACGCTCCGCACGTTGAGTATCACGCCTCCCGCTTCGGTCTTGTGCAGGATGTCGGGCGAGACGATCTTCATCACCACTGGAAAGCCGAGCGCGTTCGCCGCGCGGCCGGCCTCGGCGGCGGACGACGCCGTCGCCGCTTTGGGCAGCGGAATAGCGCAAGCCGCGCAGAGCGCCCTGCATTCGTCTGGCGAAAGCGCGTTTCGCCCGCCGGCCTTTGCCGCCTCGATTATTGCCCGCACCGCCGAACGATCGTAGAGCATGAGAATTCTGCCTTGTCTTTGCGTTCCCTGTGTGACGTAATGAGCGCGCAGGGCTCAACCCTAACGCCGCGCGTGCGCGCGCGTCAAATCGCAGCGCCGCGGCGGCCAAGGAACGGGAACCCCCATGGTTGAAAAGACAATCGAGCTGACCGGCAGTTCGACCGAATCGATCGAGCACGCGGTGGATCTGGCAGTGGCACGGGCCGCGGTGACGATCTCTGGCGTCCACACGGCCCAGGTGACCAACATCGCGGCCGAGGTCGAGCACAACAAGGTGTCACGCTGGAAGGTGACGGTAAAGCTGACCTTCCAGGTCAAGGAACAGCTCCACGAGTAACTAGTTAACAAGCCCGGGCGCCTCCGGTTCCGCGATCGGCCATTCCGCCGGCGCGTAAGATTCGGATCAGGATCTATTCCAGCGCCGGGCTTTGGCCGGGCGGCAGCGGGTCGACGCTTCGCGCGGCCACGCACAAACGGCCGCCCTGAAGGCCTGAAGTGATGCCAGCCAAGATCGTAGAAGTACAGCGCGGGATTTACGAACTCTTTCTGCCGCTGCCGATGCGGCCGACGATCGTCAACGTCTACCTAATCGATTGCGGCGGCGGGCAGTGGACGCTGGTCGATACCGGCATGAACACGCCCGACAGCGTGGTCACGCTCAAGGACGCTTTTGCCCAGGCCGGGACCAGGCTCGAAGACCTCACGGTTTTGCTCGGCACCCATCATCACGTCGACCATTTCGGCGCCTCGCAGACGATCAAGGGACTCAGCCACGCCCGCACCTACCTGCACGACCTCGAAGTCGAGCGGGTCAACCGGATGCTGACGCTGCCGCCGCCGTCGGCCAATCCCGACGTACTGGCGTTTTTCAGCGGTCATGGCTTTCCAATCGATCGATACCCGATCGAAGGGATGCGCCCGGCGTGGATGGGCACCGATCAATACAACCCGGTGCCGCAGCCCGACCAGTTCCTGCATGACGGGGACGTGATCGCGGTGGGCGAGCGGCGCTTGGAGGTCATCTGGACACCGGGCCACGCACCCGGACACAGCGTGATTTACCTGCGCAAGGAGAAGGTGATGATCGTCGGCGACCATCTGCTGCCGCGCATCACCCCGCACGTCGGCATCTATCCCTCGGGGCCGACCAATCCGTTGAGCGATTTCATCGACTCGCAGCGCAAGGTACAGAACTTCGAGGTCGACCTCGTGCTGCCCGCGCACGGCGCGGTTTATCAGGACCATCGCCATCGCGCCAACCAGCTCATCGAACATCATCGCTATCGCGAAGCCGAGATGCTCGATCTTATCAAGCGCACGCCGCATACCGCTTTCGAGGTGGCACAGGAAATCTTCGGCGACGAGGACCGGCCGATTTTTCACGTGATGGCGGCGACGTTCGAGACCCTCGCGCACCTGGAGTACTCGCGCGTCGAAGGGCGTGCGCGCCGCCTCGAACAGAGCGGACGCATCATGTGGCAGGCGCGATAGGGAATCAGGTGGGACGACGCGTGGTGGGAGGGAAGGACCACTCCGCGCCGCCCCTGCAAGGTCATTTAGGCCAGGGCGACTTCCTGAACCTCGATTAGCGAAGAAACGAGCGCCTGCCGCGATGACATGTTCGCCTCCCGTGCTGACAAGCTCGCCTCGGCGCCATCGGCGGCATCGGGTCCGTTGACGTCTTCGATTTCGCCGCCCTGGTCGTAGCCGGCGCGGTCGTCCAACATATCGCGTCCGTGATGCATATCGCCGTGACCAACGCCGTTGCCATCTCCATTGACTGGGACCGCGATGCTACCATCCTCGCCGCCGGTCGTTTGGGGAAGCTTGCGCCGGCGGCGCTTAAGCGGAGCGCTTATGCGGCTCGTGCAGGTCACCGGCGATCGACGAGCCAGGCGGCGCGGATTCATCCCATCCAGTTGCTGCAGGCGCCATCGGCGCAGGCCCGCGCGCAGGCAACTCGGCTCGATTCCAAGAGTCTCGCAGACGGTTTCGAAGGCAAATACACCGCCGGCCTTGCGATCCATCAGCCACCTCTCGGCATCGACGAACAGCCGGCGATGCGCGGGGTTACGAGAACTGGCGTAGGTCTGATAGCAGCGCATCGCGTCTTCCAGCACCGCCAGCATCAAGCGCTTGATTGGGCGGGTAGAGGCATCGTCGGCGCGGATGCCATCGTAGTATTGGTCCGGGGTCAAAGCGTCGCACAAATTGCTCCCCGATATCGCGCTGCTTTCCAATTGCACCTTCCTCCGCGTGTCTTTTATTCGAGTAAACCGTTTCAGGCGTTCGCCTGATCGTCTATTGCTTTTCGATAGAGCAACGGTTGTGCCGAAGTGCGGCTCACCGCCTTGGCTAGGACGGGAGCCGGCATAATTACGCCGATTCGTGAACTGATGGCGATTTGACCCGAAAATTGAGTGACTCAGGCCCGGACGGCCGCCTTTTGCCGGCGATCGTTAGCGAGTCAATTGGGGGATTTTGGGACTGGTGTAAAGAAAAAAAGGACAGGCGCTACAAATCTGGGCACCCGAGTGCCAAGAATTCTGCTCGGAGCGTCGCTGCTTCGCCCTGAGAAGTCCGACTTTAGTCCTAGGCCGACTGCAACCTTCGACCTAGTTGACCGGGCCGCCGCCGCGCGGGCCAGGGGGGCCGAGCTTACGTTCTTCGATCTTGAAGGTCAGCACGTCGAACAGACAAGCGATGCGATCGTCGAGCGCCTCCAGCAGGGTCTGCTTTTCCAGCGGCGTGACGTCGAGATGAAAGCACAAGAAATTGATCAGGTCGGCGTCGCGTAGTCCCTGCTCTTCGACCAATCCGCGCCATGCCGAGTCGGCATTCTCGCCAAGAAATCCGACCAGCAGATCGCGCAGCGAGTCCATCTCGGAAGCCTCGAGCCCGAGCAGTCTGCGCCCTGACGGACACCATTGGACTTCGGCCTGCCGGTAAGAGTGAGAGCGGATTTCCCGCCCGACCTGGAATTCGCTCATTCCCTCAAGCTGCAGGTTGTAGCGGCCGTCGGGAAGTTTCTCCAGCGACGTGATGCGGCCGGCGCATCCGATGGTGAAGATGTCAGGATAGGCGTAGTACTCGCGCTCCCAGTCACCCTTGAGCATCATCATTCCTACGGTGCCGTGGGTCTGCGCGACATCGGCAACCATCTCGCGATAGCGCGGCTCGAAAATATGCAACGGCACCGTCACGCCGGGAAAGAGCACGAAGTTCGGCAATGGGAAGATCGGAATGATGTCCGGTAGCTCGGCCATCGTGGCCCTACGTTATGGCCGCGCGGAAGGCCGGTCAAGGCGCCCCGTCCCGTCAGTTGGTAAGCCGGCTCAGATGCGTAAAATCCCGCGCGCTGAACGGCGGTGACGGGCGCATCCAATCCGTGTCGGGCCTTTGTCGCGGCTTGTCTTGTACCAGATTGCGGGGACAGACACGGCGGCCTGATTCGCGCTATATCTCGATTGTCTGGCCAACGGAATTCGCGGAAATTCAGTTGTGCCTGACGTATCGCGGCGTATCGTTCCGCATATTGTGCGAGTAGACCAGCCGGCATAAATGGAAACCAACCTGTTCATCGGCGGCAAGTACGTCGCGCCGGCCGGCGGCGCGCACTTTGCCGATATCGAGCCCGCCACCGAACGCGAACTCGCCCAGGTGGCCGACGCCGGCGCCGAGGATATCGAACGCGCGGTCGCCGCGGCGCGCGAGGCCGCCGATCGTGGCCCCTGGCCGAAGATGAGCGCCGAAGCGCGAGGCCGCATCATCGGCCGGATGGCGGACGGGATCGAAAAGCGCGCCCGCGAGTTGGGGCGGCTCGAGGCGCGCGACGTCGGCAAGCCGGTCAGCGAATGCGTCAACCACGATATTGCCCGCGCCGCGCGCAACCTGCGCTTCTTCGCCAACGCGGCCGAGGCCTGGACCCAGGAGGCGAGCTATGGCGACGCCAAGTTTCTCGGCGCCGACCTCAAGCTGGTCAGCCTGACCGAGCGCGCGCCGCTCGGCGTCGGCGCGATCATCATCCCGTGGAACTCGCCGCTGATGCTGGGCACGTGGAACCTGGGGCCGTGCCTCGCCGCCGGCAACGCGTGCATCTACAAGCCCTCGGAACTCGCACCGCTGACGGCGATCGCGCTGGGCGAAATCGCGCTCGAGGCCGGGCTTCCGCCGGGCGTGCTCAACATCCTGCCCGGCCAGGGCGCGGCCGGCGCCGCGCTGGTATCGCATCCGGGCATCGACGGGATTGCGTTTACGGGCGGCGTTGCAACCGGACGGCGCGTGATGGCGGCGGCGGCCGAGTCGCTCAAGCGCGTAACGCTGGAGCTCGGCGGCAAGTCACCCAACCTGGTCTTCGCCGACGCCAACTTGAAGCGAGCGGCAGCCGGGGTCGCGCGCTCGATCTTCCGCAGCCAGGGACAGTCGTGCGTTGCGGGCTCGCGCTTGCTGGTCGAGCAGAAAATCGCCGACGAATTCGTCGCGATGGTCCTCGACGACATGCGCAAGCTCAAGATCGGCGACCCGCTTGCCGACGACACCGAATATGGCCCGCTGATCTCGGCCGCGCATCGGGGCCGCGTTGACTCTTTCGTCAAGGAGGCGGTTGCGGGCGGCGCCGAGTTGCTCGCCGGCGGCGCGATTCCCGAGCATCCCCAACCCGGCTTCTACTACCTGCCAACCGTGATCGACCGTCTGCGGCCCGACGCGCGTGCGGTGCGCGAGGAAATTTTCGGCCCGGTGCTGAGCGTCGAGCGCTTCGAGGACGAGGAGCAGGCGGCAGCGATGGCCAACGCGACGCGCTACGGCCTTGCCGCCTATATCTGGACTCGCGACCTCGAGCGCGCGCTGCGCGTGGCCGCGCGCATCAAGACTGGGATGGTGTGGGTCAACAGTTTTTTCCTGCGCGATCTGCGCACGCCGTTCGGCGGTTCGGGCCAGAGCGGAGTCGGCCGTCAAGGCGGACGCTTCAGCCTGGAGTTCTGGACCGAGCCCAAGCTGGTCTGCCTGACCTATCCCGAACGCCAGGCGGAGCGATGAATTGCCGCGCCAAAGGAGGCCCACGATGGGCGAGATAGTAGCCGCAGTCTTCACCACCCATGTGCCGCGCCTGATGATTCATGACCTCGAGGCGCGCCGCGCTTACATGGGTAAGAACGTCACCACTTTTTACGACGCGATGGAGCAGGTCGAGCGCGAGCGGCTGCGCGGGCTCGAGTTCGACACCTTCGTACTGATCGACACGCACTGGTTCACCACGCTCGAGTACGTGCTCAACGCGCAGGAACGTTTGCGGGGCCTCTATACCTCCGAGGAATTGCCGCAGATGATCCACGAGTACGCCTACGACTATGCGGGCGATCCGGAACTGGCCGCGACGATCGTGGAGGCGGCGCGCGCCGGCGGACTGCGCGCGATCGCGGCCGGCTACCCTACCCTGCCGCTTCACTATCCAACATTGAATGTGATGCATTACTTCAACCCCGGCGCCACGCGCCGCGTGCTCTCGATCGGAGTCTGCCAGACGGCGGGGATCTCCAACGATGTCGCCTTCGGCGCAGCGATGGGCGCTGCGATCCGCGCTTCGGGCCGGCGCGTCGTGCTGATCGCGGCGGGTGGCATGTCGCATCGCTTCTGGGACTACGACAACGTGCTGCAACACGCCTCGGCCTCGCCCGACGACATCAGCTCGCTCGCCAACCGCCTGTACGACGAGAAATTGATGGAATGGTTCAAGTCTGGGAGGCATGATGAAATTCTGCGCGCCGCCCCCGAGTACCGCTCCGAGTGTTCGCCCGAGGGACGCTTCTCGCACTACCTCATGATGGCGGGTGCGATGGGCGGCGCGGAGTGGAACTGGCGCGGCGAACAATTCGGCCGCTATGAAGCCGCGCTCGGAACCGGACAGGCAATTTTCTATTTCGCCCGGCCCAGCGCCGCGGCGCATCAGGGCGCTCAGGCGCCGGCGGGAGGAGCCAACTGAAATGAAACTCGTGCATGGAATTCATGCGATGCTGGTGACGCCGTTCACCGCGGACTACAAGATCAACGAAGAAGCGTTGCGCAAAGAAGTGCGATGGGCACTCGATAACGGCGCCGACGGTATCGTCGCCACGCCCAGTATCGGCGAGTTCCTGCATCTGAGCGAAGCCGAGCGTACGCGCGCATTTGAAGTGACGCTTGAAGAGACCCGCAAACGTCCAGGCGTGCCCGCCACCGCGATGACCTCGGGCGCGACGACGCTGGAGGCCCTCCATTTCGCCAAGGTCGCGGCCAAGATGGGTTACGACGCGCAGCAGGTGATCCCGCCCTACTACTGGCGCTGCGGCGAGGCCGAGGTCGAGCGCCACTACCGGATGATCGCCGAGGCGGGCGACCTGCCGCTGGTGATCTACCACAATCCGGCGCTGAGCAAGTTCAATATCACGCCGAAGTTCGCGGCGCGCCTCGCGACGATCCCCGGCGTAGTCGCGATGAAGGAAGTCCTCACCGACCTCCAGCATCTCGAGGAGCTTTACGACCAGATCGGCTCGCGCATCGAAATCTTCAACACCTTTCGCGCGCTGCTGAGCGGCTTGATGCTCGGCGCGGCCGGCGGCTTCATCAACATCTTTGCCGTGCCCGCCTCCGCGGCACTGCTCAAGGCATTCCGCGCCGGCGACATCATGCGCGCGCAGGAAATCCAGCGCCGGCTCAACCGCTGCTTCCCGCGCGGCGGCGAGGAAGCGCTCGGCCATCTCGGCGTCACCAAGGTCACCGCCTCGGTCGCGACCGGGATCGACATGGGGCCGGCGCGTCCGCCCTACATGGCGCCCGAGGACGCGGCCGAGCGGCTGCGCAAGCGGCTGCCGCAGTTACAGGAGATTCTCTGATGGGCGCGCGCTCGGGCAATAATTATTTGAGCGCGATGCGCAAGCTGAAGAGCGAGGTCTGGATCGGCGGCGAGCGCGTCGCCGACCCGACCACGCATCCGGCGTTCAAGGGCGTCACGCGCTCGCTCGCCTCGCTCTACGACATGCAGATCGAACATCCCGAGGCGATGACCTATCGCGTCGAGGGCGGCGAGCGCGCCGGCCTCTCCTTCATCCAGCCGCAAAGCGCCGACGACGTGCGCAAGCGCGGCGCGATGATGCGGCGATGGGCCGAGTTCAGCGGCGGGATGCTCGGGCGCACCCCCGACTACCTCAACGCCAGCATCGCGGCGATGGCGGCCGCGCACGAGTTCTTCGCCGCCGCCGACAAGCGCTTCGGCGACAATGTCGTGGAATACTACCGCGCCGCGCGCCACAACGACTGGTGCGCCACCCATACCCTGCTCAACCCGCGCGCCAGCCGCGCCGCCGGATGGGCGGGCCAGACCGACGCCAACCTCGCCCTGCGCCTCGTCGAGGAAACCCACGACGGAATCATCGTCAACGGCGCGCGCATGCTCGCCACGCTCGGGCCGGCCTCCGAGGAATTGCTGGTCTTCCCCTCCACCGTGCTCAAGGAAGATCCGAGCCAGAAGCCCTTCGCGCTGGCGTTTGCGGTGCAATGCAACGCGCCGGGGCTGAAATTTCTGTGCCGCGATCCGTTCGAGTCCGAGCGCTCGCATTTCGACCATCCGCTCGCTTCGCGCTTCGAGGAGATGGATTGCGTCGTCATCTTTGACAACGTGATGGTGCCGTGGGAGCGCGTGTTCGTATGCGGCGATATGGCGCGATGCAACGCGCTCTACGCCGAGACCGGCGCCGTCGTCAACATGATGCATCAGGTGGTGGTCAAGAACGCCGTCAAGAGCGAATTCATGCTCGGCCTGGCCACGCGGATCGCCCAGGTCAGCGACGCGATGAGCCTGCCGCACGTGCGCGAGCGGCTGGCCGAGATGATCGTCACCACCGAGCTGATGCGCTCGTGCCTGCGCGCCGCCGAGGCCGACGCCGCGCCCGACAAGTGGGGCGAGTACATGCCGGCGCGCCCGCCGCTCGACACCGCGCGCAATCTTTTTCCCAAGCTGTATCCGCGCCTGGCCGAGATCATCCAGCTCAACAGCTCTTCCAGCCTGATGGCGACGCCGTCGGAGCGCGACTTCAAAAGCCCGCTCGCGCCCGAGATCGAACGCTACTTCGGCCAGGCCGACGCCGGCGCGCGCGAGCGCGTGGCGCTTTACCGGCTGGCCTGGGACGCCGCCGGCAGCTCCTTCGCCGGCCGCCAGGTGCTCTACGAGCGCTTCTTCTTCGGCGACCCGGTCAGGATGGCCAGTGCGCTGGTCGACAACACCGACCTGGCGCCGCTGGTGCAGCGGGTGAAGGATTTCATGGCGCGCACCGACTAGGCGCGCCGGCCGACATCGGTCGGGCGTTCCTCCGATGGCACGGCTGCGTAAGGCGGCGCGCATGTGGCGCGATCCGGAAAAGCGCGCGCTCGCGATGCGCGTGCTGGTCGCCGAAGACGAACCTCTATATGCGATCGATCCCGAGCGCCTTTTCGGACGGCGCGCGCCGTTGGAGATCGAGCTGGGCGCCGGGCGCGGCGACTTCATCATCGAATACGCGGCCCAGCGTCCCGAGCACGACTTCCTCGCCGTCGAACTGGCGGCCTCGGTCGCGCGAGTGCTGGCGCTTCGCGCCGCGCGCCGCGGAGTCGGCAATCTGCGCGTGGCCCGGATGGACGCGCGCACGCTGGTCAACCTGATGCTGCCGGCCGAGAGCCTGAGCGCGTGCCACGTCTATTTTCCCGACCCCTGGCTCACGCTCTCGCAACAGAAGCATCGGATGTTCTCGACCGGCTTTGCCCAGCGCTTAAAGCGCGTGCTGGCGCCCGGGGCGATGGTCCACGTGGCAACCGACGTCGAGCCCTACGCGATGGAAATGTTCGCGATGCTCTCGGGCGCGGGCTTTCGCCGGATCGAAATCGCGGCGCCGGGCGCGCGCGCCTCGGGCTTCGGGCTGAAGTACCTGGCCCAGGGCAAGGCGGTATTCTCGGCGTCCTTTGCGATAACGTAGCGCCTTTCTCGCTCTCCCACTGTGGGTATCCGTCTCGGGACGAGCTTGCCTTGGAATCAGCCAGCGTTTAACCTGACCTGTGTCTCTTACTATGCGACGTTTGACTTTCGTACTGGCGGCTTGTCTCGCGCTCTGCATGTCGGCCTGCGCCACGCATCAGCAGACCCCAACCGGCGAGAACTATTACTCGCTGGGGCAGCAGGCCTTTGCCACTCACGACTACAGGGGCTCGGCCATCTATTTTCAGAAGCTGATCGACCAGTATCCCTTCAGTCCTTATGCCGAAGACGCCGAACTCAAGATCGGGCTTTCCCAGTACCAGCTTCAGCATTACGCCGAGGCGATCGCTTCACTGGGCGACTTCGAGAAGATGCATCCGACCAGCAAGCAGATCGAGATTGCATCGTACTACCTGGCGATGGCGCACTACGATCAGATCGGCCGCCCCGATCAGGACCAGAGCAACACCGAGGAAGCGCTCCAGCAGTTCGAGATAATCGAACGGCGCTATCCTGAGACGGGCTTCGCCGCACTGGCCCATCAACAGATTTCCGTCTGCCGCGAGATGCTCGCGCGCCATCAGCTCCTGATCGGAGATTTCTACTATAAGCGGGCGAACTTCCGCGCCGCCGAATCGCGCCTGGCCGAGCTGATGCAGAAATGGCCCGACACTCCGGTGGGCGACGCGGCGCTCTACCAGCTCGGCACCACGCTGGAGAAGGAAGGCAAAAAATACTCTGCCGCGCAGGCCTTCACCGCGGTCGTACTGCACTACCCCGGCACGATGTACGCCAACAAGGCCAAGTACGAACTCAAGAAACTGCATCAGCCGGTCGACACTGAAGAGGATCCGTTGCATCTGGTGCTGACCGAGAGCGGATTCGGCGACACCGATCAGGTGAGGGTGCGCCAGGGCGACGAAACCGCGCTGGCCTCCGCCTCGGACTCGGGCGCGTATCCGCCGCTCCCAATCCTCAAGGCGCCGCCATCGCCATCGGCGTCGCCTGATGCCGACACTCCTTCAGGCGTCTGCAGGTTCGATCGCGTCCGCTGACAGCGCGCCAGCTGCTGCCGCGCCCAGCTCCATTTCATCGGGTGCGGACGCTGCGGCGGCTGCGGCTGCCTGCCAGTGCCCCGGCAGCCAGCGCGATGAACACGCGCGGAGCGGACTGGTCCCGCCACGCTCAATAAAGTCAGGCTCTCCTCGGCCGACCCGCCGCTCTCCGTAATCTTCGATCTGACGGGCCCGGTCGCCTTCGAAAACCAGCTCCAGGGTGGCTCCAGCTCATCGACTCTGACGATTCGGCTGAAGGAGACCAAGCTGGCCAGTGGCCTTGCGACTCACATGGTGTTCGACCGCTCGATCTTCCACGACTGCGATATCCAGACCGATGCTGGCGGGACCACGGTGACCGTGAACACGTCGCCGGTGTCGCGTTTCGCGGTGGTACCGCTCAACGCTCCGCCGCGTCTATTGGTCACGTTTACGCCCGAGCCGCAACAGCCGTCGGGCGGGAGCGAACCCAGCGGCGATAGCGGCAATTCGATCGACTAGGATTCTCCTGACGCGGTTGGTGTCATCCTGAGCGAGCGCTGCGCGAGTCGAAGGATCCCGTAAAAACTCGAGGTCTTTCGGCTCGGGCCGCAGCGGCCTTAGGTCAAGAGGACAAAAAATCGAGTCGAACCCGAAGAACTCACGGTGCTGAAGGTTTGTTAGCCAATTCGTAACTCACCGCGCTAATTGAATACCTGGTCGAAGCGCAGGCCCAGAAAGTTCAGTACCACTTCCGCGTAGAGCCGTAGCCCCCATAGAAAGCCGTCGACCGGGATACGCTCGTCGTTGCCGTGATAGAGCGCCCCGTACGGCATCCGCGGACCGATCCGGACCGGCGCAAACCCGTAGCAGGTCGCGCCAAGCTGCGCGTAGAACTTGCTGTCGGTCGCCCCGGGCAGCATCCAGGCGATCGCCCGCGCGCCCGGATCGGCCATCTCCACATGATGCGCGATCAGCCGGAAGAGCGGCGTGTCCGCGCTGCCCTCAGCTGGCGGCGCGCACTTGAGCACCTCGAACGTGGGCCCCGGTCCCACGATCTCGCGCAACTCGCCGAGCAGGCTCTCGGCCGTCTCGCCCGGCAGCGTGCGGCCGTCGAGCACCACCGAGGCCTCGCCCGGGATGACGTTGTCCTTGTAGCCGGCGCGCAGGATGGTGGGCGCGACCGTGTTGGCCATCATCGCGCGAAACAGCGGCGGCGCGCTTTGCGGGTCGAGGCCAAGCTCGTCGAGCGTGCGCCGCATCAGCGGCGTTACCCGCAGCGCGCATCGGGGTTCGATCGATCCGTGCCACGAGATCCGCCAGACCGGCGATCGCGCTGTCGGAGCGAGGCATCGAGCCGTGACCGGGCGGCCCGCTGACCGTCACCTTCACCGTCACGTAGCCCTTCTCGGCGACCTGGATCGGATAGTAGCGGCGCGCGCCAAGATGCAGGGTGAACCCGCCGGCCTCGTTCAGCACCCATCCCGCACGTACCAGATCTGGATGATGCTCGACCAGGAAGTGGGCGCCGAGTTCCGAGCCGGCCTCTTCGTCGGCCACCGCCGCCAGCACCAGGTCGCGATTGAGCGCGACGCCGGCGCGGCCGAGCGCGAGCACCAGGCCCAGGTCCATCGCACCCTTGGCCTTCATGTCGATCGCGCCGCGGCCCCACACGCAGCCCTCAGCCACCTCGGCGCCGAACGGCGCGCGGCTCCATCGCGCGGCCTCGACGGGCACGACGTCCGTATGCGAGGACAGCATCAGCGGCGCGCCACCGCCGCCGCCCTTGAGACGCGCCACCAGGTTGGCGCGCGACGGCTCTTTCTCGAGCACCACGGACGCGATGCCTTCGGCGCCCAAGGTCGCGGCCAGGAAATCGGTTGCGACGCGTTCGTTACCAGGCGGATTGGTGGTGTCCAGGCGGATGAGCGCGCGCAGGTACTCGAGCACTTCGCACTCGAAGCTGTCCCACGGCGTTCGCAGCGATCGGTCTTGCGCGATAGAGCTCACGGGTTCGACGAGTCTATCCGATCGCCGGCGCGGCTGTGTAGCGCGGGCGCACAGGATCGATCGCCGTGCGTGTGGCGGCGCGCTTGTCAGCGCCGGGGCGGGATGCTACCAGGCAAAAAGCTGCCAGGCTCGGGAGGTTCAGCCATGACTTACCGCGGCGGATGCCATTGTGGACGAAACAAGTTCGAGGTCGAGGGCGATCTGAAAAAAGTGATGGATTGCAACTGCTCGATCTGCAGCATGCGCGGCTATCTGCACTGGAGCGTACCGCGAGAGAAGCTGCGGCTGACGACGCCGGAGTCCAACCTTGCCACCTACACCTTCAAGACCGGCACGGTGAAGCATCATTTCTGCCCCAACTGCGGATGCGCGCCGTTTATCTCTGCTCCCGACGGCGTATACGTCAACGCGCGCTGCATCGAGGGCGTCGAGCCGTCGGCGCTGAAAGTCGAGACCTTCGACGGCCGCAGCCTCTAGGCAAAGGGCGTATCCTCCGCGGCCGCCTCGCGAGGCAATTGCGGGTTCGCGGTGGCCGGCTGCTCCAGTTCAGCGATTGGGGCCGGGCGCATCGCCACCGCGTCGCGAATCGCGGCCAGCAGAACCGGCTTTTTGACCGGTTTGCTGACGTGCTTGTCGCAACCGGCGGCGAAGCTGCGGTTGACGTCGTCGTCGAGCGCCGACGCGGTGATCGCGATTATCGGCGTCGGTAAGAGGCCATGCTCGCTTTCCCACCGGCGGATCGCGCGCGTGGCGGACAACCCATCGATCTCGGGCATCTGCATGTCCATCAACACCAGGTCGGGACGCGAAGGCCTTGAATTTCTCGATCGCGACGCGGCCGTTCTCGGCGATGTCGATCTGGTAGGGAAGCCTCTTCAGGTAGGCCTGGATGAGAAACCGATTATCGGGCGCATCCTCGGCAAGCAGGATACGCAGCGGGATCGCGTCGTCAGGCGCCGCTCGCCGGCTCACCGGGTTTCGCGAGCGATTGCCGGGACGCCGATAGCCATGCAGCAGGTTGCCGATCTTCTCGAGCAACTCGGCGCGCTTGATCGGCTTGATCAGATAGGTGTGCAGGCCCGCCTCACGCATCCGGGCGAGCTTGAAGTTCAGGTCGTCGGAGGTCAGCATCAGGATCATGGTGTCCTGGCCGCCAGCGGACGCCCGTGCGAAACCGTCGTCGATCGCTTTGCGTGCGACCTCCACCCCGTCCATGCCCGGCATCCGGTAGTCGAGCAGCATCAGCCGGTACGGGCAGTCCGGCCGCGCGGGCACGCGCGAGTTCCGCGAGCGCCGCCGCTCCGCTGGCCGCCTCGGTCACCTCGGCGCGGTTGCGCACGAGCATCTCGCGCAGGATCAGCCGGCTGGTCTCGTTGTCATCGACGACGAGTATGCGGACGCCGTGTAGACTGATAGCCGCGCCGCGCTCCTCGGCATTCGCCGATCGGGTGTCGACACGCAGCGCGACGGTGACGCGGAAAATCGAACCGCGGCCGACTTCGCTCTCCACCTCCACCCGCCCACCCATCATCTCGCTCAGGCGCCGCACGATCGTAAGACCGAGCCCGGAGCCGCCGAAACGGCGCGAGATGGACGCGTCGGCCTGGGTGAAGCCGGAAAAGATCGCGCCGAGCTCGGCCGGCGGCGATGCCGATGCCGGTGTCGGCTCACCGAAAAGCGCAGCCAGGCGACGGGAGCGCTCGCTTTGCCGTTCTCGGCCTCGGCCGAGTTGGCCGCAAAGCCCAGGCGCAGAGCCTCGGCCGGCGAGAGGCTTTCGACCGTGAGCGCGACTTCGCCCTTGGTCGGTGAACTTGATCGCGTTGGCGGTCAGGTTGATAAGAATCTGGCGCAGCCTCAGTGGATCGCCGATCAGATTCGGCGGCACGTGGGGCAGGATGCGCGCCGTGAGCTCGAGGCCCTTGGCATGCGCGCGCACGCTCATCGTTTCAATCGCCTTGTTGACCGCGTCTTCGAGGTCGAAACTTACCCGCTCCAGGCTCAAGCGGCCGCTTTCGATCTTGGCGACGTCGAGGATGTCGTTAATCAGATGCAGCAGGGCGTTGCCGTTGGAGCGCATGGTGTCGAGGTAGCGGCGCTGCTCCGCGGCGAGCGGGCCGTCGCTCAGCAGATCCGCCATGCCGAGGATCGCGTTCATCGGCGTGCGGATCTCGTGCGACATGCTGGAGAGAAATTCGGATTTGGCCCGCGAAGCGGCGAGCGCCGTTCTCGCTCGCGGCGACAATCTCGCGTTCCATCTGCTTGCGCGCGGAGATGTCGCGTGAGAGGCGCGACCACGCATTGTCGCCGTTTAGATCCACCACTCCGCGGAGATCGAGGTCTCGGTGCCGCGCCTCGCTCGCGCGTGAAGTTCGCCTCGAGATTCTCGTATCATGCCGCGGATTTGATCCTGCTCGAAAAAGAGTTCGCGCCGCTCGGGCCGGAGAAAGATAGTCGACGTTCGTCGGTCGAGCGCCCGAGCACCTCGGCGCGGGTGATAACCGGTCAATTTCGAATTCCTTGTTCACGTCGAGCAGCGCGCCATCGCGCAGGCGGCTGATTGAGATCGAGTCGAGGCATGGCGTCGAACACCTTGCGCAGCGTCGCCTCGCTGTCGGCAACCCGCTGCGCCGCACGTTTGGCTTCGGTGACGTTGCGCCAGAAGGATATCCGGCACGGCTCACCGCTCAGCTCAAGCGCCACCGAGGATAGCAGGTAGGAATTGATGGTGCCGTCCTTCATCATGAGGTCGGCTTCCATGTTGTGTGCGAAGCCGTCGCGATCCAGCGCCTGCTTGAGCTCGCTCACGCTGAGCCAGGGTCGTCCAGAACTTCATGTAGATCTGCTGGCCGAGAACTTCCTGTGGCGAGTAGCCCGTCTCACGGAAAAATGTGCTGTTGGCTTGGATCAGCCGGAAATCGCGCCGGCTTGAGACAGTGATGATGTCGGGGCTGGCTTCGAAAACTTTGCGCACCGTGGTCTCGCGCTCGTGGGCGACGCGCTCGGCGGCTTCGCGTTCAGCGACTTCGGCCCGCAGGCGCGCCTGGGTCGCAGTCAACTCCTCGACCTGCGCACTGAAGACGCTCCTGCGTCTCGCGCAGCACGCGTTCATTTTCCTTGACGCTGGTGGCATCGCGCGCGACGTTGAGGGCACAAAGCTCGCCATCTATCTCGAGTCATCACGGATGACACGAGGTAGGGCGCGGCCACGCCACGAAACCGCAAATCGGTTTCGAAATTCCGGACGCGGCCCTCGTTCTGCAATTGCCAAAGGTACTTGTCGCGCTCCTCCGGACGCACCCAGGCGCCAGCTTGAGCCATCGAAGTCTGCCAGCGTCTTCTCGCGGCTAAGCCCGTTGCGTCTGAGGAGTTCCTCATTCGTGTCGATGAGTTTCCCGTCGCTGAACCGGGTCAGAGTCACGATGTCCGGCACGGCGTCGAAAAGCGTACGCAGCATCGCCTGGCTCCCGGCCAGGCGCTTTTCCTTATCCAATAGGGCTTCGATCAGGATGGTCTGGGACCGATAGTGATCCTTCAGCGCGGTGAAGGTCAGCGTGAAAGCTCCCATGGCTGCCAACACCAGCCATCGATGGAGATCCGTGGATTCGACCACCCCGTCAGCGGCGGCGATCCCAAAGGCAACCAGGCTTGCCAGCGTGAGCAGGCTTTGCCATCGCGCGCTCCACGGCACCAGCACGGCGGCGCCCAATATGAACGACGAAGAGCGCCAACAGCAATGGCTCGTCCTCATCGATGGCGAGTGTAGAGAGGGTGCGGCTGGCAATCAGGATGAGGCAGAATGTCATCGCCACCATGCGCCAATTCCGCCTGAACCACTTGCAATAGGTCAGACAGAGAGCGGCGCCCACCAGCGCAATATCGAAGATGAAGAAGGGCCGCTCCGAAATAGAGGAGCGTGGGCTCGAATCGCGCGACCTCCAACCAGGTGGCGACTTCAAAAAAGAACACCATGCCGAGGCCGGTCCGGAGCAGCGCGTTGAGTTGCCGCAGGTCGGATTCCGACCCGCATACCAATGCGGCCATAATCCGCTCGTACCAGCTCCCCGCGCGAACGGGCGGCGCAACGACGGATTGCCGCCGCTCGCTCTTTTGCGAGTTCCCGTTCATCTGTTGAAGCATCTGTTGGTCATCCAGGAATTGCCGCGTCCGCTGTGAAAAGGCGCACGTCTCCGCCCTCGCCTCCATCCAGAGCAAGAGCGATACCTCGGAACGTGACCTGGGGTGACGCGACCCGGGGGCCAGCGTAT
The DNA here is from genome assembly GCA_963832395.1 of uncultured delta proteobacterium. Classification (GTDB taxonomy): domain Bacteria; phylum Desulfobacterota; class Binatia; order Binatales; family Binataceae; genus JAKAVN01. The sequence continues at coordinate 111,947 of CAWHTV010000008.1, forward strand.
GGCTGTTAATGGCTAGCGAACCGACTGAAGCCGCTGTCGGGTCGAGCAGGCAAGTGCTTCGGGCCAGAGACAGGTGAGCCGATCCGGCACAACGCGGAGCGGATTCTGACGCACTTTCTATAATCCGTTAACAATGTCCTTATTGGCTCGAAACGTGCGGTATGGTAGCTTGATAGGCAGCCATTCTGGATCGTTTTCATTCAACGCATTTGCATTGATTTGTGCCATGAGTACCAACGAAAAGCGCGTACCGTTTTACTACAGCTTGCGCCAATACGGCGCGATCTTTCAGACCTTCAGCGCGGCGCTCGGCGGATGGCCGGGTCGACTTGCCGACAGTATTTTGCCTCCAAACGCGCGCAAGGCGCGTCGCCAGTTGCGCCGTTGGCTAAGGGCCAATGGCCTGACGATCGTGCTGGTGTCCGTGATGATGATCTTCGCCTGGATGCTCGCGGAACGCTGATCCAGCAAGGTCGGCGACCGAGACCCTCCTCGTTGGATCGCGTCGTAGTTCGTTGTCGACGACGGACTGATCTTGCCGGGCCTTGGCGCCAGTCGCTTCACTGTCGGGACTCGATCATAAGACATCTCTAAAACTTAATCAGCATCCAATATTGCAATCAAATTATGTTTGAGCTACTCAGGGTCTCGACTACGACCCTGAGCAAGGATTGAAAAGGCTTGGAGGCGGCTGTTTCGGGTCTCTAAACGGCGGGCTCCGGCCTGTCGAGAAACAAGATTCGTTTTCGATGATTTTTTTGGTTTGTCACTCCATATAACTCACCAGGTCATCGAGGATGGCGACAATTGGGACCGAGCCCGCGGTAGAGGCCTTTGACAGCCGCGGTGCGTCCGCTCAACCTGGGGCTGTTGACGTGAAAATCACGTCGCCGCGATTCCTTGCTTTTCTGGCCGCGCAATTCCTTGGCGCCATCAACGACAGTGCCTTCAAGATGGCGTTGGTCCTGCTCGTCATCTCGATCGTCAGCGAGGAGGCGCGCCAGGTACGCTACTCGAGTATCGCGACCGCGCTTGTTCCGATTCCGTTTCTGCTCTTCTCGCCGAACGCCGGATATCTAGCCGATCGGTTTCCAAAGCATCAGGTTTTGCTCTGGACCAAGGTACCGGAGATCGTCGCGATGGCGCTCGCGACGATCGGATTCTATCTGCACAGCATTCCGTTTCTGTTCTTTGTTTTGTTCTTCACCTCGACGCAGAGCGCTTTCTTCTCGCCCGCGAAATTTGGAATTTTGCCCGAAATTTTTGCCGACGCGGATATCTCCGCCGCCAACGGCGTTCTCGAACTGACGAGCGATATTGCGGCCCTGCTCGGTTCGGTCCTGGGCGTGTATGTCTTCAGTCTGTTCGCCTCGAACCTCAGCCACGCCGGCCTGGTCTTCCTGGTTATCGCCGGCGTCGGTACCGTCGCGATTTTGTTCGTACCGCGTGCGCCTTCCGGCGATCCGCAGGCAAAGTTCGTATGGAACGTCTTCAACTCCTTCGAGCGCGACTACGCTGAAGTGCGTTACAACCCTACGCTTTACTACACCGTGATCGGCCTCACCTGGTTCGGATTTCTCGGCACGTTTCTGGTGACTACGATTCCCGTGTTTGGACGGAGCGAACTGGGTCTAAGTGGAGGGCACGTTGGCCTACTGTTTGCCCTGCTTTCGATCGGAGTCGGCCTTGGCTCGGTCATCGCCGGAAGCCTGTCACACAATCGCGTCGAGATTGGCCTGGTCCCGATCGGAAGCGTCGGGATCACGGTTTTCTCCCTGCTGCTCGCGGGCTCCGGCGGGGGACATATAGTACCGATTCTCGGGCTGCCGCTGGACACCAGCATGGACCTGATCTTCCTCGGCATCGGCTCCGGACTTTTTTACATTCCGCTCAACTCGATGCTTCAGCAGCGAGCGCCAGTCGGGATGAAAGGACGCCTGGTCGCGTTTGCTAACGTTCTCCGCTACAGCGCCATACTTCTGGCTGCAGGAGTGCCTTGGTTACTCTCCAGCGCCTTCGGGTTGAGCATCCGGCAGCAGTTTCTGTTCATCGCAGTCCTGACGCTCGGCGGGTCCGTTTACGTCGTGTACAAGTTGCCGGATTTCCTGGTGCGGCTCATCCTCTGGGCTTTGACCAACATCATCTACCGAATCCGCACCGTCGGTGCTGAGAACCAGCCCAAGGCGGGAGCGCTGCTGGTCGTCAATCACGTGTCGATGGTCGATGGGTTCCTCATCTGCGGGTCGACCAGCCGGATGGTGCGTTTCCTCGCCTATCGCGAATACTTCGAATACAAGTCGGTCAATTGGTACTTTCGCATGACGCATGCGATTCCGGTCAGCGCGGATGATTCGAGGGAAAAGATCGAGGAGTCGCTCGAGCGCGCGCGGGACGAGATCCGGCACAGACACGTGGTGTGCATCTTCGCCGAGGGCGCCATGACGCGCACCGGCAACCTGCTCAAATTCCGGCGCGGCTTCGAGCGGATCGCCGCGGGCTTGGATTGCCCCATCATTCCGGTTTACCTCGACGGCGTGTGGGGGAGCATCTTCAGCTACGAGCGCGGGCGCTTCGTGTTCAAAATGCCCAAACGTCTGTTCGAACCGATTACGGTGGTCTACGGCAAACCGATGCCTTCGACAGCCAAGGCCGAGGAGGTGCGCCGTGCGGTCCAGGATCTGTCGACCCAGACCTTCGCGTATCACAAGCATCTTCAAAAGCCGCTCCATATCGGATTCATCCGGCGCGCGAAACGGCAATGGCGCGCGACGCTGGCGACCGGCGCGGACGGTTCAAATATCAGTTTCGGCACCGCGCTGACCCGCGCGATTGCGCTGAGCCAGGTGCTCTGGGGCCGCGGCGACAAGCCCGGGGCGAGAGTTGGAATCCTCATGCCCCCCGGCATCGGCGCGATGCTGGCGAACTTTGCGGCGCTATTCGCGGGGCATATTCCGGTCAACATCGATGCGGTCGATGTTTCTCATTCGGCCGTCTCTCGCGCTCAATTGACCACGGTTGTAACTACGCGCGAATACCTGCGGATGCTGGGCTCGGTCGAAAAGCTATCTCCCGCCGTGGTGAAGTATTTTGAAGATACTGAAGCGGCGATCGACGCGGCGCGGAGCAACTGGCTCAGGATTATTTGCCGATTGATGCCCGTGCGGTTGATCGCGCGGCTCTTCGTTCGTGGCAATACGACCGACGTCGATCAGGTCGCGACGATTCTTTTTTCCTACCGCGCCGATGCGCCCGACGCGCCGCGCGGCGTCATGCTGACGCATCACAACCTGCTGTCCAACCTGGAATCGCTGCGGCAGATTTTCCGCGTAACGCGCGAGGACTGCATTCTCGGATTGATTCCGTTTTCCAACTCGATGAGCTTCGCGAGCACCCTGCTCCTGCCGGCGCTGGAGGGCGCACGCGTCGCGTTCGGCGCGGAACTGTTGGGCACACCGGCGCTCGGCGCTTTCTGCCGCGCAAATGACGTCTCGCTGATTCCGGCGAGCCCCGCGATGCTCGCAGCGATACTCGACACGGTGGAAGCGGCGGACCTCCCGCACCTGCGACAGGTCGCCGTCGGTGGCGGCGAGCTCGAGGATGAAGTCCGCGCAAGATTTATCGACAAGTTCGACATCGAACCGCTGCAGGGCTACGGATGCCCCGAGTGCGCGCCGCTCATTTCGCTCAACGTCCCCGACTATGACAAGGCCGGGCTACGCCAGCCCGGGACGCGGCGCGGCTCTGTCGGGCAGCCGGTTCCGGGAGTTTCAGTGCGCATCGTCGATCCGTCCACCGGTGCGCCGGTAGCGCAGGGCGTCGAAGGGATGCTGCTGATTAGCGGACCGAATTTGATGAAGGGTTACGTCGAAGGGCCCGAGCTCACGCGCCAGGTGATGAACGACGGATGGTACTCCACCGGCGATCGAGCGCGCGTTGATGGCGACGGGTTTTTAACTATCGCGCGCCGCGAAACGCTCCCCCGCCGGCTTAGTGCATCGCATCAAGTCGATCGACATCCGCGCAGGCCTAGCGGATGCGGCATGGCAGCACGCTCAGGTGGCCGACCAGACATCGACGAGGTAGCGGCGATCGGCGGTCATCTGACTGATCCACCGTTCGGACTGCTCCGCGCTGGCGCCGGTTTTCGCAGCATGGATCGCGGCGAAGGCCTGTCTCACGCCGGGGGCCATCCCGCTGGCGTCCCCGCAGACGTAGACCACGGAGCCTGCCTCGATCAGCTTCCAGACGGTGTCCTGATGCTCGCGGATACGGTCCTGAACATAGACTTTGTGCTCGGGATCAGCCGCGAAAAGGCATGAACCAGTTCGGTGACGCCCTGCCTCGGCGAAATCATGTAATTCGTCCGCGTAGATGAAATCCTGATCGGGGCGGCGGCATCCGAAGAACAGCATCGAGGGTCCGACTTTCGCTCCCGATGGCCTTCTGCGCGGAGCGTTCCTGCAAAAAGCCGCGGAAAGGCGCGATCCCGGTGCCGGGCCCGATCATGATTATCGGCACCGAGCGGATCAGCCGGCGGCCTGAAGGCTGAGCCCGTATCCTTGACGAATGCCCGCACGCTATCGCCTGCCTTCGAGCGCCGGCAGATAGTTCGAGCATACGCCGCGATAGATCCCGCGGCCGGAACGCGCCGATCCTTCGACCATCGCGACCGTAAGACTCAGCCGGCGTGGATCAACCAGCGGCGAAGACGAAATCGAGTAGTAGCGCGGCGCGAGCGGCGGCATCATCTCGAGAAAGACGCCGAATGGCAGCGCACAGGCGGGGCACTGCTCGAGCAGATCGATTACAGCGACGGCGCTTGGCCAGCACCTCGCGTCTTGATAGGCGTCGCCGGCCATCAGCGCTCTCGAGCCGCGCCTTCTCCGGCGGGCATTCAGTATAGCCGGCAGAGCATTTCGATCTGCGAGCGGGTCGCGGCACTCCTGCAATTCGAGGTAATCGCGCAAAAGCGTGAACACTGATACCGGCTGATCAACCGGCAGCGCGGTCTTGCGGCTGGTGGTCTTGCGCAGCTTGACCATCAGGCGTCACCTTCGAAGCCGAAGCGCGGCGCGACTCGCCGCACCATCTCATCACTATTGCGCGGCACGCACGCCGAGATGATCGCCGGCGCGATAGCTGACGCCTTCGGGCAAGTGTCGAATTCGAGATGGCGCGTTGAGCGCTCAGACGGGAAACGGTCCGTCCTTGGTATGTAGTTCGCGATTGACGAGCAGGCGCATCGGCTTGCCGCCAAGCGTTTCCGCGATCGAATTGTCCGCATCGTCGGCGTTGACAATCTCAACGGTATAGAGCGGCCGCGTGCGCGACGCTGCTCATATCGAGCATCCAGATCATTCAAGGCCGCGGCGATAGTCTTCCACAGCGGCTGATACCAAGCCTGAAACTGGCCGTCGAAATCGTCACGTGCGTCGCCTTCGCCCCGCGGAGTAGATTCGCTGGGCGCCATGCTTTTCGATTTGCTCGTCGATCAGGTCGCGGAATCGCCTGGAAGGTCGCGGCCCAATCGCGATTGCCGCAGCCGAAAACGCTATAGCTCACATCCTTGAGTGCGTCGGCGGCGAGCGAGGATTCCGTGAGCCAGTCGCAGAACTTCGCGGCATTGTCCGGCGGGCGTGCCGTTGTACGACGCCGTCGACGACAATCACCGCGCCGCTGCGAAGGCAGCTTGCCGACATAATCGTCGAGCGGCGCCAGGTTGACCGCGAAGCCATACGATTCGCCGTCCTGCGCGATACGTCCGGCTACTTCTTCGGCGGTGCCGAGATTCGAGCCGTAAAGAACCAGTAGCGGCGTATCATGGCGCGGAACGTCCAGACGCGCTGCCGCCGTCTTATCGTCCGAAGCAGTCATCGTGTGACGAGCCCGTTCGGGGATGTAGCCGCAGGCTGAAGTTCTGCCCAGCGACGGCGCGGTCGGTGCGCGGCCTCGACCTTGATTCGCAAGCCGTCGGGCTTTACGTCAGCGTCTCCTTGATCTTCAACTTGTAGCGGGTGTGATCGATAAGCTTGAACCGATGCAGCACCATCCCGAGCACCAGCGCCGCCTCCTGCATCGCGAATTGCCGCCCGATACATGCCCGCTGGCCGTTCCCGAACGGCTTCCAGGCATTGGCAGGGCGGTCGCGTTCGGCCGCGGGCGTGAAGTTGTCGGGATCGAACACCTCGGCTCGCTCGCCCCACACCGAGCGGTCGCGATGGAGCGCCGGCAGCAGGATCCTTACCTGGTAGGCCGGCTTAATCACGATACTTGCCACCAATTACCGTCTCTTCGTAAGAATAGACGGAGAAGGCCGGCGCGGTCGGCCATAGCCGCAGCGTTTCCTTGAGGATTTGGGTGATGTAGCTGAGCTGATTGACTTGCGCGTAAGCTCGGCTGTGACGACGGGTCGGGCCCAAGGACGCGATCGACTTCCTCATAGGCGCGTGCCAGCACCTCCGGATGATTGATCAGCGCGTTGATCGCAAACGAGAGCAGTCCGCTCGTCGTCTCATGGCCCGCGATCAAAAAAGTGATGATCTGATAGCGGATATTGACATCGTCGAGCCGCTCGCCGGTTTTGCGGTCGATGCCTGAGAGCATCGAATTGAGCAGGTCGGACTTGCTCGAGAACATCACCGTCCACCATCCGGCGCTCGCGGATGATACGGTCGACCATCGCTGTTCATGTAGTTCGATATCGGCCTGCGTACGCGGCGTCCTGCCGCCGACGGATAAAACTCTCGAGATGGCAGCCGCCACAATTGCGCCATCGCGGTTCTCAGAGCGTTGACCATCGCGCGAACGAACGGATGGTTGCTTTCGCGATAGAACGAGTTGAAACGGTAGTCGAAGCCGCAAACGCCAATCGTATCGAGCGTCAGGGAGGTCATGTCGTGCGGTCGACGTCGATTTCATCGTCGGGATTGAGCCGGGCCCATTTGTCGACGAGCTGGCATGCTATATCGAGCATCATCGCGTGATACGACTGCATTGCGCGCTGGCTGAAGTTCGGCAGCAGGATATTGTGCGCCTTGGACCAATCAGGGTCGGCGGTATCGGCCGTGATCAAGCCATTGCCGCCAAAGGCGCGGAGCTTGAGCAGTGCGCCCTCGACGGATTTGCCGAAACGCGCCTGATCGCATAACTCGTTGACAAGGCTCAACCCGGAGACCACGACCGTCACTTGGCCACGTAGCTTAAGCTGATAAATCGGCCCGTATTGTTTGGCCAGCTGGACGAGCCCCTGAATCGGCGCCTTCCGGTCGACCGCAAGCATATTGGCGAGCAGCGGTGTTTCAGGCGGTTGCGGTATCGGAGCAAGCTCTTGCTGCGTCATTTCAAGGCGTCTCCATCGCCACGATTAGAATGGCGAATCACTAATCGGAGATCTCCCTTTTACTCTCCGATCTCAATCAGAGGACCGACCGTTGGCTCACAGACCGATTCGTGGCAGGGCCGATGTGCTACGGTTGCTCGCCTCCTCGGCAACGCAGGTGAGCCTCGCCAGTTTCTGTCGTCGACTGAAGCACTACGTCCCGAGCGTGGCCAAGCCCTCATGCCGGCGTTTCCGCGACGGTACGAATCGCTTTTAGCGCCATTGTGTTGCACGTGTTCGTGCGGATGCGCTTCCATAATTTATTTGACACTGATACATCACAACGCTATTTAAGTCCATATGCAGCGTAGTTACGCGCCCAATTCATGGAGATGCCGGCACGAGCGTGACCCATGAAACGCACGAGAGACCTAACGGGGCGGACACGAGCCCAACAAGCGAGGGATATCAACGGACGGCTGCGTTGAGACGGAGGGTCCCTGGAAAATCGAGCGAGCGTCGGTTGAGCCCGACGGTCGCCGATATTGATCTAGGACGTGAGCAAGCGAGATTTGTCGGTGGCGGCGCTTAGTTCAACTCGAAGAACCAACCAGGTCCGACTGTAGTTGAAACTATCTATGCAGAGCACTTTTGTCAGTCGACAACAAAATGCGGCGGGCACGAAGAAATCTCTGCGCGGCGGTAATATGTGTCAACGGACCCAGGGCAACCAGGACGATCCATATGAGGCGGCCACCGATTTGAGTGGGCATCGAGATTATCGGGTCGAGAATGAGCCCTGCGCACAATATCCACATTCGCACGGGCCGATCCAGGATATCCGACCAAGCCTTGTTGTCGATCGGTATTTCGATCGCCGTGCGTGCTTTGTTATAGCTAGTGAGGAGAGAACCCGTCATAGCAATGAAACAGATTGCCCACCAGCCATTTACCCAAGCGATGACGAAATAGGTGATAATTTCCTCGTATCGATCGATCACGGCGTCCAGATAGCCACCATAGGCGCTCTGAGTGCCTTGGTAACGCGCAACTGCCCCGTCCAAAGAATCGAAGGCGAATGAGATAGCCAGTCCCGTGCCAAGCCAAAAAGCGTTTCGATACCATATGTAGGCTGCGCAGTTTGCCGAAACCAGGATCAGGCCGATGACGCTTATCTCGTTTGGAGCAATACCGGATTCCGCGACAAGCGACATGGCCTTCTTGCCACATGCCCCGACCCAACGTCTGATATGACTACTGGCCGTCATCAGTTCAAAACACTTCGGAGCGGCCGGTGATGAAATTTTCAACGTGTCGGCGCGCCTCCTCGTCTGCGCGATGGTCCACCGGCGACTTCATGATTTGAGACAATGAATACCGGAATGCAGTTGACAACGCTACTTCCACTTGCCGCTGCAATCGCTTGTTCGCTGGATTGCGGAAGCTCTTCGTGGCTAAAGCGTTGGTCCGTAAAGTGAGTACCGGCTTGCGGCTGGCCAGTTCAGAAAGTCAAGATTCCAGCGGGCAATCCGTGCAAATGAGATCGGAATTGCGCGCTGGAAGGATGGGACACTCAACCAACTTGTTGATGTCGGCTTTTAGTTTCTTTTGGGCGGATGGAAACGGCGGCTTCTGGATGCTCGGCGTGGGTCTCCTCATTTGGATGGTTCTTAATAGTGGGGCTCTACTCTTCGGTGTCTATTTTCCACCGCTTTGGCCCGATGGCATGCGGCTTCGACGGCTTCGTTTCCATCCGGACGGCATTCCGATCATCGCCGTGGCAACCCCGTTTTGGATCGCTGTCAGTATGACAAGGACCTGGATCGAGGATGGTGCATTCATGGCTCTTGGGCCGTTTGTTCTGACCAGCGGGCTGGCGATCTTGCTCTTCGTTGGAACGTTGTGTTTACATCGCTTCGGGCGACCAACAAATGAGCCGGTGCCAGATCGTCAACTGTGAAAGAATTTGTGAGAGGGTGGAATCTAGCTAATTGTCACTGACGGACAAGTACTATCAAGGCTTGCGAGTCCACTGGATCAATTCGAAAAGGACGCCCGGAACCCCCACTAGCGAGAAGAAATGCGAGCGGTTACCGTCCGGATCGACGAAAGGCTGCGGCCGGGCGAACTGCACGCCGGTTTGCGATAGGACCGCGTGCGCACGCTCGAGATTGTCGACCGCAAATGCGAGATGCTGAACGCCGGCCTTGCCGGCGCGAAGGAAGTTGTGAATCGGGCCCTGGGCGTCAAGCGGCTGCAGCAGCAGAATGGGCGAGTCCCCCTTGGCGGGTGCCATAAAAGGCCCAGCGGGCGTTCAAACTGGGATAGCCTTGCATCGCCTCCGGGCCGAGTTGTCCGTCATCGGTGCGAATGAGCCCCAGTGCCTCCATGCTCCGTGCGGCGCCGAGCAGATCAGCGACCGCTATGCCGATGTGATCGAGTTTCATCCTGAGACTCCCCGCGAGTAGTATCCATCGGCTGAAGACCTCGGCCACTTGCTCGCGGCTCAGAGGGCCTGATGGACTGAACCAGTTCTGAACATAGAGCCGCCCAGAGCCTCGATTTTGGAGGCCTTCGTGCAATTGCCGAGCGCATATCGCAGCGACCTTGCCTATTTGGCCTTTATCCGATTGGCGACTTTGCGCGCCAACGCGGCGGCCGTCTTGGCGTCGTCGGCATCACCACTGTCGCTCTGCACGGTGATATAGAAGTAAGTGCCGCCTTTGAGCACAAACACCTGTGCACCTCCTCCGGACCCCCCCTGTCGCCTTTGGCCCGTTGAACGCGGCATCACCCACGCCACGCAGCGCGGTCATGCCGGACATCTGGCTGGGAAGCTTGTCAAAATCGGCGCGTCCGCCGGCGAGGTTTAGGTTTATGTCGGTGCCGTCGGCTGTTGAATAGCTGCACGCAGATTGAGCATCCGGCCCCCCGGTCCCAGCCGACGACCAGGTCACTGACTTGCCCAACACCGCGGCGATGTCGGCGGCCGTAAGCAGGGCGCACGCACCCTGATGCGCCGCTGCTTTGGTAAGCCGACCCTCACCGCCGTAGTCATTTGTCGCTGCTCGCGCGCCAGCCCCGATCGAGACCGCGATAACCACCGCGATGGTTACCGGTATCAATGTCCTGCGCGGGACGTCGGATCTTGCCATTCGATCCACCCTTCTCTTGGTTGCAAACACGACTTTGCGCGATTGACTATTTAGTCTTGATCCGATCGGCAATCTTGCGCGCCAGCACTACAACCCACGAGCCGATGTTAGGGTTGTCGGTGTGCAGCGTCACACTGAAAAAAGTTCCTCCCTTGATCACCCACATCCCCGCTACGTTTGACCGCCCTGAGCTCTTGTACGCAGCATCCCCCACACCGCTCACTGCGGTCAGGCCGCCCAGCAGCTTGAAGACAGTCTCGTCGAACTGCGCGCGTCCGCCGTCGTGCACTCTTATCTCTACGTCCTCGTCCTCGGTTGGACCATCGTACTGACAGTCGTTGATCAATGGCGCGCCTGCCAGCGGCCTCATCGGTCCGCTCCCCTGTTGCTTCCACGATTGGCCCGATACCGCCGAAACATCTTCGGCCTTAAGCAGGAGGCAGGCGTTCTCCGCCATTTTGCAAGGCGGGTACGGGGCAAAGCCGCATGGCCCATCTGTCGCGCTGCCGCCAACAGTTGCGGCACCCAATGCCAGAAGCACCATCGTACCAATAACGATGTCTCGCTTGCGCATTTGACCGCCTCCGTTGGGCTTCAGCCCAGCCAGCGATTCGACGGTGAAACAATGCGCTTCATTAAGCAGTAAATCTACGCATACTGGAAGGTCACGTTTCGGAGCTTGCCCCGCATAACTCACCCGGGTGTCACGCATTTCCTCGACGACATAGGCCCTGCTCCGCGACCGATCGAGAAACTTGGTGCTATCCTAGTTTGAGGCCGAGTGTCCCTTCCCACTGGTGGCTTCATAAATTTTTCTATTTTCCTTTGAGACGCGGATCGTCCGCCGCAATGCAGAGAGCGTCCGCAAACTCGGCCCCACTCGTCAAAGGCAGAGGTGCGAGGCTCTTAGGAGGCGGACGGAGATGACGGAGTGCACCTATCTCGGCGAGGCACGCAGCCTTGGATGGAAAAGTCGTGTGGCGCATCGATTGAGGATAGACCGTCCACCGCGTCAGCGGTGCGGTGGGGCCGTCGGCGGACGGTGCAAGCAGCAGCCAACCGGCGACGAGCGCGAGCGCAACCGTGTGTCGTAGCTTCATCATTCGCGAGCCTAGGACCGTCGAGCGGTGAACGTCAAGGCGCGTTTGCGTACAGCTCGGCGGAGTCACATTGAAAAAAGTTCCGCCCTTGATCACCCACATCTCCGCTACGTTTGATCCAGGCCCTGAGCTGTCGCACGCACTGTTCCGGCTCGCTCAGGGCCCCGCCTGCGTGCTCTCTTTTTGGAGCGACCCGATGAAAATTTCTAGACCGGAATACGGGTCTCGGTCGGAATACTTAGGGTCGGCCGGCTTCCCAACAATCCGCCGACCCATGTACGATGCAGTGATGTGCCTGACGCCCCGAGAAGAAGGAAAGACCATGAAACCCCGTCACGCCGCCGCCCTCGCCTTGGTCGGGTGGTGTTTGATGTTGGCGCCGCCTCGCAACCCTCCCGCAGGTTGCCAGGATAAATCCTCGGACCGAGACTGCCAGGCGTGGCTGAAAACGCCGGGCCCCTACTTTGACGCCGGTGCGCCACTTTCCAGCTGGAAAAAGCTGGGATGCGTCGACACAGCCGCCGCTTGCGAAAAGGGACGGGTGAGAGTCTCCAAGGCCGAGTCACAAAATCTCGCCCGCGACACTACTCAGCCAGTGTTTCGTAGCTCGAACAATGCGGCTCAAGTTGAGCATGCGGTCCAGTGTATCGCCGGCGATGATCCGCGCTTGAAGGGAAAATAGAGCACTCGGTACCTTATCAAACTCGCTCCAACGATCAATGGAGGCAATACGATTACATTTGCCTTGTCGGGAGCGTCAGTTCGCATAGTTGAAGTGCTCCCGGTACGCAATCTTACCCGCGCTCCATGCCCTTCGAGATTCCCACTCTTGGCAATGTCGTGTGCGTTCGTCTAGCAGGCCGTTGATAAACGCTTGAATTTCATTGTGATATAATTCGTCTGAGTGGCTAATCGGATTGGTGGAGGAAGCGGCGGATGCGGGGTGAAGAGCGGCGGCAGCGGTCGATGTTGATGATTATGGAGCCTGGCGATCGGGTGCCGAGGGAGCATCCGCTGAGGCGGGTCAAGGAACTCGCCGACGCGGCACTCGCGCAGCTTTCGCCGCTGTTCGATGAGATGTACAGCGCGATCGGGCGGCCGTCGATCCCGCCCGAGCGGCTGCTGAAGGCCTCGCTGCTGATGGCGCTCCACACCGTGCGCAGCGAACGGATGTTCTGCGAGCAGCTCGATTACAACCTGTTGTTCCGCTGGTTCCTCGATATGGATGTGGCCGAGCCGAGCTTCGACCACTCGACCTTCTCGCGCAACCGGGCGCGGCTGCTGGAGCACGACCTGGCGCGCGAGTTTTTCACCCGCGTGGTGGCGCAGGCACGCAGTCTGCAGTTGCTCTCGGACGAACACTTCACCGTGGATGGCACACTGGTCGAGGCCTGGGCGTCGCTCAAGAGCTTCAAGCCCAGGCACCAGGGGCCGACTCAGCCGCCCGACGACCCCGGCAACCCGACGGTTAACTTCCACGGCGAGCGCCGCAGCAACGCGACTCATCAATCGACCACCGACCCCGAAGCGAAGCTGGCGAAGAAGGGAGCGGGCAAAGAAGCGAAGTTGTGTTACTCGGCCAACGCGCTGATGGAGAACCGCAACGGTCTCCTGATCGAGTTCGCGGTCGAACCGGCCGACGGCTACGCCGAGCGCAAAAGCGCCCGGGCGATGCTGGAGACCGAGTTGCCGGGCAGCCGGCGGATTACACTCGGTGCCGACAAGGGCTACGACACTGATGAGTTCGTCGCCGCCTGCCGCGCGCTCAAGGTCACCCCGCACATCGCGCGCAATGAGCGTCGCGCCGGCGGTTCCGCGCTCGACCGCCGCACCGCGCGTCATGCCGGTTACGCGGCGAGCCAAAGGGTGCGCAAGCGGGTCGAAGAGATCTTCGGCTGGATGAAGACCGTGGGCGGCCTGCGCAAAACTCGCTATCGCGGCCTCGACCGCACCCAATTGCATGCCTACCTGGTGGCCGCCGCCTACAACCTGCTCCGAATCGCCAGACTCAGCCCGGCCTCCGCATGAAGAACGACTCCACCACACCGCCGCGCTCGCCTCGGCGAGCGAAAACCGTCGAACCCAGCGACTGAATCCAGCGCTTCTATCACTACGATGGCGATCACACTGACTAATCAAATCCCTTCCTCAACGGCCTGCTAGGAGAGCAGCGCGGCCTCGGCACTATCAAGACCCAACGCCGCCGTTCGAACTCTTGATAGCTGTTATCGTTGCTCAGCTAGCCCGTTCGCCGCGACCAACTCGAAAACCCTGACCGGGCGTGAAAAGCCTTTGAGACTCGGCGGATTCCACTGGCTTGAAGCAAAACGCGGCATCGTCTCCAACCAGGCTAGCGGTCCGCTGATCGACGAGAATTAAATCAGTGGAACGCTCGCATAGGCGCGATGCAAGATTGACGGCCGGGCCTACCGCTACGTACTCGAGTTGTTCGGCGCCTCCGATTGCGCCCACCGTCACATATCCACTCGCGACACCTATACCCACTTTCAGTTCGAGCCCCATACGTTGCCAAGCAGAGAGGACTTCCATCACGCGTTCGCGAATCTTGAACGCGACAAGGACCGCCCGCCGCGCGTGATCCGGATATGGAACCGGGGCCCCGACTAAAACCAGCACGCCATCACCGGAATAATCTTTGATTATGCCACCGAATTCGCTCACCGCTTCTCCAATCGCGGAATAGTAGTGCTCGAGGAGGTCGACAACCTCTTCTGAAGCTACGCTTTCAGAAAATGCCGTAAACCCCCTGAGGTCGCATTCTATAGCCGTCAGTTGAGAGCGGCTCTTTTGCATGACGCTGGCCATGCCTCGTTCCTTGGCAACGCGTGCAACCTGGGGAGAAAGAAATCGAGTCAGAAAGCGATTGGCCTCGGCTAGCTGCTCCTCGCGCGATCGCCAGCGTCCCAAAACCAAAAGAGTGAGGCCAAACATAAACAGCAGAAGCGTGAAATCGAATCCGCCGAACGTAGCAAGCCACGACGCCGACAACAGCCCGTCCTTGAACGGGGCCTGAAGCAGCAGTGGGCCGTAAGGAATGACGCGGAGTTGCACCGCAATCGTGAGTAAAATGGACCCTATTACCATGCCTATCATTGCAAGAACTAGCGACAGCGGTTCCAGAAGCAGCATTCCGACGGTCAAGCCGGTCAGGAACGTTGCGCCGAAGTAGATTGTTGTGAAAAACCCCAGACAGTAGCCTACCGTCAGGACATGAAGAACGTAGAAAACAGGAGCCGAAGCTGCTAAAAACCGGACGCCGCCGCCATGCTTTCCCAAGCTTCCGAGGAGCAAACCGAGCGCGGCAAATAGCAACCATCCGGTAAGAAAGACTCGTTCCTCGAGATACAACAGTTCCTTGAGCACCGGGCGCGATACATAGGTTGCGGTCTCGGGATGGCTCATAAGGTACCGCGCGATGATGACGGTCCATGCCGTAAAACTAAACGCTATCAGGGTGACGAGCGCTATCCGAAAGGCAAGATTCCATTCCAGCGGATTCCCGAACCGATACAGAAGGCCTTCGTGGTGGAGGTTTGGCCGATCAGCCATTTCAGGCTCCATCTATTGCCTGTGCCTAGTTAAAACCCTGACTCGATGTTCCACAGTCTCACGCGTGTCGGGGGCTTGCGCCGTAAACTACCAACTGTTGGCGCAGGATGAGATTCTCGGCCTCACGCCGCGCTCGCCTCGTGAACCGCGACCGGATAGAAAACAATAGCTGGGTCAGAAGCGCGACGATCGGCCGCTTCATTACCATATGTCCAGCTGCACGTCATCCCGGATAGGGTTCTTGGGAGGCACAAAAAACGATCCGATAGACCTCTTGTGTAAACACCGTCCTTTCAGGAAGAGAGAACCAACTCCGCAAAATGCTGTGCGAATCGGCTTGATTACGAACAAGATGAAACGCAGAGATTTCATAAAGGGAACTGTTGCTGCGGCAATGACCGCGGCGTTGCCGTCTCCAATTGCGGTCTCATCAGGTAAATATTCCCTGAATATGCTTTACCGAAAATTGGGACGCACTGGCGAGAATGTATCGCTGCTTGGAATAGGCGGCGCACATCTCGGGATTCCGAAGACTGATGCTGAAGCTGTGCGCATAGTTCGGACGGCGATCGATAATGGCGTCAACTTTATGGACAATTGTTGGGATTACTGGGGCGGCACGAGCGAATTACGAATGGGCAGAGCGCTGCGCGACGGCTACCGAGGCAAGGTCTTCTTGATGACCAAGATAGATGGCCAAGACGCCAAAACTGCACAAGAGCAATTGGATGAGTCGCTGCAAAGACTCCAGACCGATTATCTCGACCTCCTGCAGTTTCATGAGATCATCAGGATGAACGACCCTGATCGTATATTCGATAGCGGCGGCGCGATCGAAGCAGCAATTGGCGCAAGGAAGGCTGGCAAGGTTCGTTACATCGGCTTCACCGGCCACAAGGATCCCCACATCCACTTGAAAATGCTGGAAACTGCCCGCAGGCACAATTTCAGATTCGATACCGTGCAAATGCCTCTAAACGCGATGGATGCTCATTTTCAGAGTTTTCAGCAGCTGGTCCTGCCAGTGCTTGTCGCTGGCGGCATCGGCGTGCTTGCGATGAAGCCGATGGGAGGCGGAATTATTCTCGAAAGCAAGACCGTCAGTGCTGTCGAATGTCTTCATTACGCGATGAATCTGCCTATCAACGTCGTGATCACTGGCTGCGACTCAATACCTATTCTGCACCAGGCGCTAGAAGCTGCGCGCACCTTCCGTCCGATGACTGATTCACAAACAGCAGCGCTGCTAAGCAAGACAGCGCCGGTTGCTTCGGACGGTCGCTACGAGCTCTACAAAACCAGCCGCACCTTTGATAGTACATGGCAGAATCCGCAGTGGCTTGGCTCGAGAAGCTGATCGCTTGCCTGAGCGCGCCCAGACCATATTTCGGGAGCGAGTGCACACAGCCAGGCTCGTCTCCAGACAAAATTGCTGGCAGCGAAAACTGATCCGTTCGTCACCACGGTTCTCAACCAGTATCTTTTGAGCAATTACAAGGACAGCGCGCCAATCGCCCTCGGCGCGGCTGGTACAGACCGGGTTTTTGCCTGTCCGGCGCTCAGCGGCGATCTGTCGTTGGCTCAATGGGTGCCGACCTATGCGTACGAGTTCAATGACGAACATGCGCCGTCATTTTTCGATCGCCCGGTAAGTTTTCCTTTTGGGGGCGTATCACTCTGCCGAAGTCCTGTACCTCCTCGACACTCACCTTCTGAACGCGAAACAGCTCCGGCTTTCAAAGGCCTGGATTCGCTACTGGACGACCTTCGCCGCCACCGGCGATCCGAATTCGCCCGATGCACCGCATTGGCCGTTGTTTGATAGCGCAGCCGAAGAACTGCAGTCGATGAAGCCTAGCGCTCCCGTCTCCGAGTCCGGCTTTGCAACTGACCACATGGTGTTCGTTCTGGCTGCCTTGATCAGTTTGCCGGCCCACGAACTTCGACAGGGCGCGCCCCACCGCGCGCTGCAGTCTCGTGCGCAGCGTCCATCCCGATGACTTCGTAAACGTTGACCGGCTCGCTCAGACCCTTCCCGGCGTTGGTCCTCGCGACTTGAGCACGAAATATCCCTCGACCAAGCGGCGAGTGGGCTCCGTGATCGCAATGGACCCAGCAGGCGGCGAGGCTGTTGGAGAAGTTTGCAGAGGAACATAAAATCGCCAGGCGAGGGAATTAAAATGGGCGGGCATATTCAAAAGGCGGTTGGTGGACGCCGGCAAATCGGCGACCGCGATGGCCAAAGCAGGAGACATCGCGCGACCTTTGACACCAAGAAGGAAGCCGACAACCCGCTGACGGACATAAAATCGCGAATCGGTAGGGGGGCGAGTATGTAGCTTCGAAGCATTGGTTCAAGAACGTCGAGACCGATTCGGTGGACCGGCTTGTGCAGAGTCTGACGACGGGCTCCAAGAATCTTGGACATTTTTTGAACACTCTGGAGGTTGCTCTCAAAGCAAATACCGCATAAGTACTTGATTTCATTGCGCGGAGAGGTGGCCGAGTGGTCGAAGGCACCAGATTGCTAATCTGGCGTACTGGGTAACCGGTACCGAGGGTTCGAATCCCTCCCTCTCCGCCAAATTGCTGCACTTTTTGGCATTGAGCATCGTGGTCAAGCCTCTCTCGAAACGCCCTGATTGGCGCGGGTGGGGTCAGGGTGGGGTTGATTTGACGAGTTCTTGACCGCTCCCAATCGGGCCAACGTCTCCTGGCTCAGCTCGCCCGGATTGATCCAGCGCCAGTAGTGACGGATCAGCATGGTGAGGTTTCGATGGCCCATCTGCTTCTGGAGCCAATCGATTGGGGCTCCCTTCTGAAGCATGAGGGTCGCGTATGTATGCCGCGTTTGCATGAGCGGCCGATACGGAACTTCGGCCTTCTCGACCAACCGTGGCCACAACGCCTTCGTCACCCAGTTCACGTTCAATGCCTTCCACGCCCGATTCGGGAAAACGAATTCGCTCCGCAATTTCATCCGGTCTCGTTGCTTCAGCAATTCCTCGCGAACACGAGGCAGCATCTGGACGTAACGGAAACTCGTCTTGCTCTTGGGCGAGCTTTCTCCATGGCGCGTCAGACTCCGTCTGACCAGGATGCGATCCCGGTCAAAGAAGACACCGGACCAACGCAGTCCGAGGACTTCTCCGCGGCGCATGCCGGTGAAAAAGCAGACTGAGAGGAGCGAACGCTCCCATCCTTCCGACGCCTTTAGAAGACTCTCGACCTCATCCTCGGTAAACGGGTTGACCTCGTCCTCGTTCTCCTCGTTCTTGAAAGGACGCGCGTCGATTAGAAGCTTGTCGTTCGCCAAGCCGCGCCGTTTGGCGAGGCGCAAAATCTGGCAGAGCACGTCAAGACTCATATTCTTGCGCCGGGTGCTGAGCGGTTTCTTCTGCGGCGTTCGCTTTCCCTCAATCTCCAGTTTCCAGAGATTGATGTCCTCGTCATTGATTTCAGAGAGAAGCTTCTTCCCGATCTCGGCCTTTTCGATGTGAGGTTTGTAAATCTCGTTGTAGTACACAAACGTCGAGCGCTTGACCTCGAGACGCTTCTCGGGCAACCAAGCGGCCTCGGCAAATTCTTTCAGGGTTTGATTGGATCGTTGCTCAGGTCGCTTGAGACCCAATTTTTTTGTGCGTTCGCTGTTGGGAAAACGTTTCGCATAGTCGAAAGTGCCGGCCGACAATTCGAGTTGAATCGTCGAGCTCAATCGTTCGGCATCTACTCGCGTGCGCTTGCTCGCCTCGACGCCCAACGGCTCGCGGTATGTACGGCCGTCGTAGTATTTAAACGCGATCCGTAATCGACCGTGTCTGTCCGTTTCGAGCCACGCCATTTTCAGTTTCCTCCGAGAAATCTGGAACCTGGCCGCGAAGTTTTTCAAGAGGTTTGAATTGCTTCTCCCGGAACGTCGGCCAATGGATCAGAAAACGCCCTTGAACGACGAAAAGCCCGTCCGCTTCGCCTATTTCGCCCGTCGCAATCCAGCCATACACCGTCTTTCGGTTACGCCGAACCATCTTCGCAAGTTCAGGTACTGTCAAGTACTCACTCGCCGGGGAGCCGGTCTCGGCTTCTTGCCTGCTCATGATCGCCTCTCATCGCGGTACTCGGACGCGTTGCTGTCGATGAGCTTGTGTTAACTGGGCGGAGAGCGGTACCGCAATCTGGATGCCAGACCGAAAATCCGCCGAACTGTAGCGTTTGCGCCAACTTGCACCTCCGAAAAGTGTGCTATGTGCAGATTTGGCACGCACACTTTGTGAACGGAGTGTTTCAACTACGCTGTTAGGTCCAGCTATGCGGGATCTTTGGCGCGGCGAACTTGGCGAGCGTCGAGGTCGCTCGCTTTGCTCGCTATGCCAACCTCCGAGGATCCTCCCCAGTAAAATAAAACCTGGCCTAACGCGCTTCTGATCCGCGCGTGCTCGCACGTGTGCAGATTTTGCACATGTGCAGATTTGGCACACATTTGACCAACGGCCGGCTTCGACGAGCCACGATCTTTCAATCATCGCTTCGACTCCGAGCGTAAAATTTCGCAACCCTCATCCGGTTTCCGCATTCAGTCCCGCTGCACCATCGGCCGCATACGGTTCTTGCTCGTATCGTAGAAAAAAGCGGCGCATTTTGAATTGTCGCAACGTTTCAGACGGGAAAAATCTCCGCGGCAGAGCAAGTCGAGCGGCGGACTCAGCGAGCGGAACAAGAAGTTGTTTCGGTTGATTCAGTCCAGTTCGAATCGCCGTTCGAAACTTCCGCGGAGTCTTGACTACCTTCGTGACGCCCGAAGACTCGCCAATCAAGGCATTGATCGCATCAATGCTGGCGCGCGGAATCGGCCGGCCTGCGACAATCGCCTCGAGCCATTCGGCGCATTAACGTACGCAGCGCAAGCGCATCCTTCCAAATGCGCACGCCTGTTTTCCTGTTGTCGCCATTGTTTCTAATGCCTACTTTCAGTTTATTCCGCTCGAACAACTTGGCTAAAACGAGCCACGTCACAAAATCCTGACCGTCAGTTAACAGATCTACGCGACTATCCGGCTTCGTTCGCTTCGGTATTTATGAAATCGAGAAAGGAATAGCGGCCAACAAACCTGAACGGTTTGCCGGGATTGGTGAAGACTGACTCGAAAATCGTGCGAGCCATTTTCTATAATGATCTAAAAACTCTTGACGCATTATGGCTGGATGAACTATTTGTCAAGGGCTGCGGGGGTGGAGGAGGTGTCAAGAATCCACAGGTCTGTTGGGGTTCGTCATGATTGGCCAGTCAGTTCCGATGCGCCGAATCATGGAAGCGATCGAGCGCGTCGCTCCCGCAAGAGTTTCCGTTTTCATCACTGGTGAAACCGGCACCGGCAAAGAAGAAGCAGCCAAGGCCATCCACGAGCGATCCGGTCGAACGGGTCCTTTCGTGCCGGTCAATTGCGCCGCCATCATCGAGACCCTGATCGAGAGCGAGCTGTTCGGGCATCAGAAGGGCTCTTTCACCGGAGCCGACCGGCGACACCCAGGACTCGTCGAGCGAGCGAACGGCGGAACCCTTTTCCTCGATGAAATCAGCGAGATGCGTAGCGAGGCGCAGGCCAAGCTCCTCCGCGTCATCGAGGAGCGCAGAGTGCTGCCCGTAGGCGGAACGCAGGAAATCCCGATTGATGTTCGATTTCTCGCGGCGTCGAATCGAGCGCCGAAGCAGGCGATCGGCGAGGAGCGGCTGCGCGAGGACCTCTACTATCGTTTATGCGCGGCCACCATTCACCTTCCCCCTCTTCGGGATCGGCTGGAGGATTTGCCAGCGCTCATTGATCACTTCCTCACGCAAGCGAACCACGATTATCAGAGGCAAGTCGACAGCATCGATCCAGAATGCCTGTGTGCCCTCAAAACTTATCGATGGCCGGGAAACGTTCGCGAGCTACGTAATGTATTCGATACTGCTGTGCTGATGACGCATTCGACGCGACTCTCGGTGGAGGACCTTCCCGAGGAAATCAGAATCTCCACGAACCGGGAAACTTCTTTCACGGTTTCTTTGGGATCGCCACTCCACGAGATCGAGCAGGAATACATCCGCCGCACCATCGAATTCGCGGATGGAAACAAGGCCCGAGCATCGGAAATGCTGGGCGTCCCTCGCCGGACTCTATACGGGAAACTCGAGCGCTACGACGCTCGACACAAATCCAACGGCCGATCTAATGGGAACGGACACCGCGCGCCGCGCGACGGTCGAAACGGCCTAACGTGAGGGAGGCGTCACGCCGCGCGTCGCGCGGCGTAAAGCAGACTTCTGGAAAGATCCCAGATGGTACGCAGACATTTAATGAGGGTTGATACCGCGACCTCGCGACAGAATCTCATGACCGCGGCGAATTAGGTTGCATCTCGCGTGGTACGTCGAGTTACAATCAGGAGATTGCCGTTACTTGGCGGCGAAGCAATTGAAGGAAGAGCGGATCCCAAATCTCATTGACGTGGTCACTATTCCAGAGGCCTGATTCGCGGACACGTTTCGTAGACGACAATGTCCCCAGCCAGCCAGGCGAAGGCGGGTCAATCGCGTCTCGTTCAAAATTGCTCAACAGCGCTATGGAATGGCGCTCGATAGTCTTCCTGAGACTTCCAGGTCCGGGGTCGTCATCGACTGCAAGCCAGAGAAAAGGCATCGTGCGAATGTAGTTGCTGATTTCTACTTCGAGTATGTGCTCCAGTCTCCGTATCGCTGCCGACGCACTACTCCCTGACCAGGAAGAAGCGACTTCACGAGGGAAGGAGCTTTTATGGAGGAACGCTTCGCCGACAAGGTCTCTAAAGATTGAAGCTTGATGGCTACCGCCTCCACCATATGCTCCACGCAACGTTCCCCGGTGGTCGCGCAGACGGTCCCATAAGGTTCTGCTTGAGCGGCCAGAGACCGCATGGGTGCCAACACGGACTACTCTCTCAGACAAACGATCTTGGCGCATCTCTCCCACTTCAAAGAAAAAGTAGACGCCGCGTCGCGGCCATTCTATTTTTCCGGTGCATTCGGCAAGCCGTCTATATCCTCGGAGGCGGGCGCGAAGGTCGGTCAGGATTTCGTAAAACTCATCAAGACCATCTTGTCTGCTCAAATTCTAACTCCCTCTGAATAGCTCTCGAGAAAGTGGCAGCGGTCGGATCTGCGCAGGTGTTCTCCCAAAGCAAGCTCCCCTCATGACAGAGGCGTCGCGCATACAATTCGAATAGGCGCCCCTTCAGCGCATAGCGATCGCCAAAACGTACCTCTTCAGCCCTCCCCGCTGGTATCAGGATCACTCCAGACGCAGATAACCTTGGAGCCAGAATTGGTTTGGCGATAAAAATCAGCCGCTGCTCAGAAGTGGAAGCAGCGATGGGAGGATCGACGGACGTCAAATAGGCTTCGCCAAGGAGGAAGATCACGAGCCGCCAGTCGCGGATTGTATTCCTTACTGCATCGGCGATGCCAAGAAAAAGTGCCCAGCTACTTGCCATCCTTCTGGGCATGCCTCGGAAGGTCGCGTTGTACGGTGCGATTAATTGTTGCTCGGAGATTAGCCCATATCCCGCGGAAATAATTTGGACGGCAACAGCCTCGGGGCCGAACCTCTCTCGGATTTTCGCGACGCCGCGCATAAGCGCTAAGTGTTGACGACCTGAGTACATTGCGCCAGCAGGCCGCATATACGTCTGCAGTTCCAGCTCCCTTCGGTGCCGACGCTCAGGATCCTGGAAATCTTCCAGCGTCAGCGGCTCATCGACATTGACAGCTTTGCTGCTGGAACAGCTCGAAATGACCATCAGCTGCACGCAATCTCTATATCGGCTTGAACTTCCGACGTGCAAGGGGAAACTGCGATGAACCCGTGGTTCGATCGTTCCTTCTCTATATGGCGATCCCTGCCGGCGCGGCGAAGAGACGGAACGAGGCTCAGGTTCTCTTTGGCGTTTATGGCTGCAAAAATAACCATGGGCAGCATCCGGGAGTACATCTTCGCAGTCTTCAAATGTTAGCCAACGCATGCGGCTCACGATTTCCTTCCAGTCGCAGTGTTGGTCTTTTCGATGAGGCAGGTCTCGGGCTAATGCCTCCGGATTCTGGAAATATTCGTTCATCAGCCAGCCATACAAACGCGAAGTGGAATTCCTTTTGAACAGTGCTGGAGTCAACAAGACGAATAGCGAGCGGGAGGGTCGGCGATAAACCAAGGGGGCCCTGGCCATTTTGTCAGGGCTTTCGAGCATTACGTCAACGTTCCGAGCGATCTGATTTCTCAGAAGGTCGAACGACACTTGGTATGAAATGTCGGACGTAACTTTTGCCTCGAAAAGAACTGAAACGCCAGATTTCTCCGAGATCAGCAGTGCGTCAGGATGGGTCTGCCCTTCAAGGCGCACACCCGCTCTTTTGCATCTAAGACATACGGAATGAAGTGACGCCTTTGGCTACCTTCCAAGTTGGCTTTGAGCCACTTCTTGTATTCTTCGGGTGAAGGCAAACTCTCCTCAAATACAAGATGCAGTTTCCCTTCAAAGCATTCTTCCCACGAACTCAATTCGAAAGAGTGTGGCGGCTTGTCCCCGAAACATTTTCGTATCAGATTCTGCCAATTCTTTTGGGGCTTCTCCTTGCCGAAATGAAAGCTCATCAAGCAGGTCGCGCTCCAAAATCGCTCGTCTTTCTCAATTTGCCGGTTCTGCTTTTCGAGTTTTTGAGCCAATTTCAGAGCTTCGGGGGTCATTGCCGAGACGATGGTGGCGCCGTCTTTCCGATGACTCTGAAATTTCTTCGCGCTCTCGGTGTAGTATCGGAGGTACTCCGCCGTTACGGACGACTTCGGAAGGCATTCTGAAACCTGCGCTCTCGTGAACGGTAGGTAAATCGGATCTATCTTTTCATCCATTGAACGCTCCATCGATCTCTCATCGGTTGAGACTTAACTCGTGGCTTCCAGTCCTAGCAAAGTGCGACGGGTCTAAAGAGGTGGTCTAAATCGACCGAGTCATCGTGCGTAGCCGTGGAAAGCGCCGTTCTTCTTGCAGACTATGGAAATGCCGGTACTGTCTGTCCTTCATTTGCTGCGCCTCGGAAGATTTTAGCGCTCGCGAGCTGGGCGAAACTGTTGAACCTATCTGCACCATGATCATGGAGGCGATTCCGTACCGGCCTTATACACACTAGGGCACATGCTAAAAATTGCCGTATCAGGGCTGCGGAAGATGAAAGGCAGAACGCTGTGCCGAGTTCTCTGGGGACCTGTGCCTGTGATCCGGCAAGAAGAGGAATGGAGTTAGCGGCGCCCGAGCGAAAGCTCGGGCGCCGCGCGCATCCTACGCGGGGTACGTGCGGTTGAGGATGAAATCCGCGGCGCGCTGTGCCTGGGCGGCGGCGTGAATCAATAGCTTGCGATCATCGCGAAACTTCTTCAGCCAGCCGGCAACATAGGCGGCCTGATTCTCAAGGACGGCGGTTGATATTCCAGCTTCGGCGCAGAGGTAAGCTGCTCCAAATTCCGCGATAGCTCCTCCTTGGAATAGACGGGCGAACCAAACGGAGCGGCTTCGCAAATCCCTTCTCGCGCAAGGCGTTTCTGACTGCCTGAACTGTGGACCGTCTCGTGCAGCGCAGTCGCATAAAACGCCTCGGCGCTGGTGAACAGCTCGCGCGGCGGCAGCGTAATCCGATCGGTGATCGAACTATAAAGGCCTTTGAGCCTGTGTATTGAATCTCAGGCCGGTTCGGCATGTCAGCGATGATCCGCTCGGCCGCTTCGATCGGATCGTGTTCGTGCGTTTCGATCGTAGGTAGCTTATCGAGCACGCCTTGAGGAAGTTCGCATTGTTCGACATTCCAAACCCGGTAAAAGCGAAGTAAGAACCGGCGGCGCGTCTTCCCGTCGGTCTCCTCGTTGTCGAGGCCTTCCGTGCTCTGTTTGGGGACTTTCCCCCAATTGACACCACACTATAGGTTTGCTACGATTCTTCTCATGACGCTCAAAGACTTGCTGCAACAGTTTCCAGACGAGACGGCTTGCAAGGAATATTTGAAGGCCAAGCGCTGGCCGGATGGCGTGCGCTGTCCTAAGTGTGACAGCGAGAAAGTCTTTCATGTCACGCATCGTCCGTTCCACTGGGTCTGCAAACAGCGAGAATGCGGCGGGCGTAATGGCTATCGCTTCTCGGTGATCAGCGGAACTGTCTTTCAGGACACCAAACGACCTTTGCGGGAATGGTTTACCGTGACCTTCCTGATGCTGAACGCGAAGAAAGGAATCAGTTCTCTGAACGTCCAGCGGATCATGGGTTTCAGAAAAAAAAGACTGCTTGGTATATGTGCCATCGCATTCGCGCGGCGATGAGGGATAAGGACTTCGCGAAATTGATGGGAATTGTCGAAGTGGACGAAACCTACATCGGCGGCAAAAACGCCAACCGACCCCTGCACAAGCGATTCAATCTCAGGGGACGCGGCCCTGTCGGCAAGATTGCCGTCATCGGTGCGATCTCGCGCAAGGGTAACGTCACTTGCCAAATCATCGAGGATACTTCTACTGAAACCATGTCGCGCTTCGTTCGCCAAATGGTTTCGGAGAAAGTCGACTTGGTCGCGACCGATGAGAGCGCTGGCTATCAAAAGCTCTATCAGGCGTTCCCGCACAAGCGTAGACCACAAGGCGCTTGAATACGTGCGCGGCCAAGTCCATACAAACAACATCGAAAGTTTCTGGGCGTTGTTGAAGCGCGGAGTCATCGGCACTTACCACAATGTGAGCAAGAAATATCTGCCGCTCTATCTTGCGGAATTCCAGTTTCGCCACAACAACCGCAAGAATCCTGATATCTTCGGAGAGATCAAGGAGGATGCTGAGGCAGCCTCGCTGGCGGGAACCTCAGCCACCGAAAGCCAGACCGATGCAGTTAGCTTTCGATTTTGGTTCGACTGTGTCATGTCGATAGGAGCTCGATATCGTGTTGCTAACAACACCGTAGGCCAAGCGCATACACAACGAACGCACATAATACGGCTGCGCTCTCGACCAACACAGCTTCTAGTATGGGTGATATTCAAGCCAATCGTAAAAGAATATTACTTGACGTTTTAGCATTTATTTTTACCTTCGTATCGCTTGTTCTATGGATTCCCACGTTTTACCCAGATGTTCATATTGATCACCGAGGCCTAGTCGATCCCAAGCGGCCATTTTCTACTTCCTTTGCGATAACGAACGATGGAATAAAGGCGGTTTATCATGTCGGTTTCACCTGCACGTACCGAAGCGTAATGCTTGTAGATGGTACTGTTGAACAAATCAGCCCAAGTGTTTTCATGCTAGTAGCCAACCGCCTAGGACGTGGCGAAACGGTCGACGTATCATGTTTCGAAGTGCACCGTCTTTGGGGGAAAGAGATCGCGCAGGCACAAGTAGACGTGATGGTTACGTTTTCAACTTTCAGTTTTTTAAGCTTCGATCCGCATGACCAAAGCGTGGCATGTGAGCGATTCATAACGCGGCCAACACCCGTAGGTCTGGATTGGCGGGAATTCCCTGAGGAGAACAAGAATTACTGTACTGTCGTTCCTTAAACGAGGAGGTGTTCATGACAAAAGAAGATGAAGAATTCCTAGCGCGCGCAAAAACAGAACAAGAGGAACGCGGATTGTTTCTTGAAGAAAATGTCGATGAGGGCGTTTTCCGCAAAGTAGTGAAACGGCTAATTGAAGAGCCGCCTGCGCCGAAAAGAGGAAAGAGTGCCATCACCAAATCCCGAAGTAAACGAAGGTAACAAAAAGACCGCTGCCGTAGATCGCGCAACTCAACAACAGCAACGGCAAGCTAGTCGCGAAACTCAACCTCTCGATATAGTTGTAAATAATAGCGATCCCGCCAAACCCTCTCTCGCGTGCCACCAATCCGCAGAGAACTACCCAAAATCTAAACTTGCACTGAATATCATTTTGACCGTTGCCACTGTTGGCGCTTTCGTTGCTGCTGCTACCTACGACTTCGCGCACAGCAAGTGGCTGCCATGCAAGACACCGTGTCGAAAACCCAAGCTCTGATAGACCAAGCTAGTAAACAGACCGACATTGCTGCGACCCAAGCCAAAACAGCGCAGACTGAATTGAGTTGTCGCAACGACCTTGGGTACTCGCCCTCAGCGACATAGATAAGCCGTTGACCTTCTTGGAAAATGGTAGCGCCGTTCTTGAATTGAAACAGACTTTTCAGAACAGCGGCGGCTCTGTCGCAATTAACGTTGGGTGGTGGGCTGATATGGTCCCGCTTGATCACAATTACAACTGGGACGCTGGCTTGCTTCGCCAAACGGAATACTGCGACAAGCATCGACTTTGGAAAAATGAACCAAAAGGGAATCTTAGTGGGTTCATTATTTTTCCGAAACAGGAAATTGAATCCACCATGGTGATAGCAGTGGTCGGTGCTGATGTCACAAAAACCATCGGAGCACGGATCCACTTAAAAGAATCGGCTTCGTAGTCGTTGGCTGTGCTTGGTACAGAACGCTCTTTGAGTCCGAAGCCGTTCCGGCTCACGAAACCCGATTCGCCTATCTCCTCGGGAAGCCAGAGGGACCTCCCGAAGGGACATTTGCGGCCATGCAATCCGGTATTTCCTTTGGTACCCAGCCCATGGTCGAACCGAAAGGAACACCTGAAGGCTGCGATCGGTTCCCCAACCAATCGGGAACTAGCCGACTAAGGCGCACGCTAGAAAGAACACGCCGGCCTGTCGAGACCATTTTAATAATTGATTCATTGTGGTGTCAATTGGGGGAAAGTTCCCCAATACTACGGCAGTGGATTCCTCGCCTTTGCGGACGTGTCCGCCAAGTTCATTAGCCTGGCGCATCGTCAGCCAGAATGGCGAGACGTATTTCGAAGCCGAGAGCAGGAACAAGTTTACGCCGCGATATGGCTACTTGCTGACGAGGTTGCGCGGCAGTCCGGTTGAGGTCCATGGCCTGCGCCACGGTACGACACCGGTTTCAAGCAGATTGATGATCCTCAGTCACTATCGAGTATATGTCCATTTCCGTAATCTCCGATTGCAATTTTGATGTTTGAAGGGAGAACCGCTTTCGCGGCTCTCCCGTCGCGTGGTGGAAACTAAAACGGGATGTCGTCGGAAGCTTCGGTCTTGACCGTGTTGCCGTTCGTGCGGTTGCCGAGCAGTCGGAGTTGCCGCGCCACGATCTCAGTCCGGTAGCGCTTACCGCTGCCGTCCTTCGCTTCGTACTGGCGGGTAGTGAGCCTACCCTCGATGTAAACCTGGCGGCCTTTGCTCAGGAACTGCTCGCACGAATCGGCCAGCCGTCCGAATGCGACAATCCGATGCCAATCGGTGCGTTCCTGCTTCGCGCCGTTGCGGTCCGAAAACCGCTCCGTGGTAGCCAACGAGAAATTCGCCACGTTCTGCCCAGACGGCAGCGCACGAATGTCGGGGTTAGCTCCCAGATTGCCGATCACGATCACCTTGTTAACTGACATGACTACGAACCTCCTTGTTCGTTTGCGCCCGCTTCCCGTCATCGGGCAGGGCGTGCTGCGCTTTGTTTCCATCGCCACGCAACGTTTTTCCGCGCGGCCCTCTCACAACC
>CAWHTV010000009.1:0-210000 GCA_963832395.1 uncultured delta proteobacterium
GGCTCCGACAACGCTCCGCTACCTGCTGATTTACCTGCCCCTGAGAGTAACGGGCCGCGCCCCTACCTAGGCATCTCGGTGCTATACACGGTCGCGACGCGCGATGGGCAGCAGGTCAGCGGACTCGAGGTGATGGACGTTGACGCGGATAGCCCTGCCTCGCGCGCCGGACTTAAGTCGCGCACTCCGATGACCACGATTGGGGCCAGCGGCGCGACTGCCGGAGAGTTGCTCGGCCCGCTCGACGCGGCAGTGCGGCCGTTGCTCGCCAAGTCGGGTCAGCTCGGCGAGGATGGCGACCTCATCGTCGCGATCGACGACCATCGCGTGATCAGCGATTCCGATCTGCCCGACCATCTCTCCCGGCTCCATCCCGGCGACATCATCTACCTGACCGTGCTGCGCCAGCAGCGCGGCGGATCATACAAAGCGGTCAAGCTGCCGGTGACGCTGGGCGATCCAAAGAGCGCGAACGCGGCCCGGTAAGCGCGCCACAAACCGCTGACGCGACCCGGGCGGGCGCCTTTGCTATTATCGATTGGATTATTATTTTTGATTTGACCTTCAATCTGAGTTCTATTTCAGCGATTCATCGCGGGAGCGTCGAAGACCGATCGTAGCGGTCGAAGATCGATTTGGAACGGAGTCTGAAAGAGGCGGCGAGCGAGCTTAGGGCGCGGCTGGACGGCGGCGGCGCGCGCCGCTTTCCGCTGATGGGGCTTAAGGGCGCGGCCGGAGCGCTGATGCTCCGCGAGGCCGCGCTCGGGCTGGGCCGCCCGATCCTGGTGGTGACGGCGCTTGCGCGCGAGGCCGAGGCGCTGGCGAGCGAGGTCGGATTTTTCCTCGACGAGCCGCCCGAGCGCGACCCGGTCGAGCGCCGGGTCCATCTGCTGCCCGCCTGGGAGCTGAAGCCGTTTGCCCATCTCTCGCCGCCGCCACATACGCAAGCGGCGCAACTCGCGGCGCTCTATGCGGCGTCGCGAGGCGAGGCGCCGATGCTGATAGCGTCGGCCGAGGCGCTGCTGATGCGCACCATTCCGCGGCCGGTATTCGAATCCTCGGTGCTGCGAATCGCCGCCGCCGACACGCTCGACCTCGAAGCGCTGATCGACGCGCTGAGCGCGGCCGGCTATCAGCGGGTGCCGCAGACCGAGGAGCCTGGCGACTTCAGCGTGCGCGGCGGAATCATCGACATCTTCTCGCCCCTGTATCACAACCCCGTGCGCATCGAGCTGGAAGAGGACATCGTGACCTCGGTGCGCCAGTTCGATCCCGCCACTCAGCGCTCGCTTGGCGAGACGCGCGAGGCGATCGTGATTCGCACGCGCCTGGTGCCGCCGATCGCGCTCAAGGACGACAAGGTGCGCGAGCGCGTGGCGCTGCGTGCGAGCGAGATCGGCCTGGTGCGCAAAGAGCTGGCGGAGCTGAGCGACTCGCTGACCAACGGGCTGTTGTTCCCCGGCGCCGAGCTGCTGACTCCGCTGCTGTTCGGCCGCCCGCTCGACACCGTCTTCAGCTACCTGCCTTCGGGCACGGTGGTCTGGATAGTCGAGCCGGGACGCGTGCTCGCCGAGGCGCTCAGGGTGACCGGGCAAACGGCCGCCGAAGCCGAGGCCGCGCAGAGCAAGCCCTCGTTCTATCCACCGCCGGAGTCGCTCTACCTCGGCACCGATGAATTCGAGGACGCGCTGGGCACGATGACCGCGGTCGAGGTTGGTTCGCTGGTCACAGTGGCCGCGCCGCGCGAGGGATGGGCGCCGCCGATCGAGGTCAAATGCCAGCCCAGCCTCAAGCTCGGCGCGAGTTCGCTCACCGGGCCGCGCACGCCGCCCAGCTTCGAGCCGCTCGCGACGGAATTGCGCGAGGTGCAGCGCGGACAGGGCCGCGCGCTGATGGTGGTCGAGGGGGCGAGCCAGGCCGCGCGTCTGCGCCGCCATCTGGAGGCCTACGACCTCGAGGTCAACACCGGATGCAAGAGCTTCGGCGCGCTGCTGGAGTTGCCCGACTTCCGCCCCGTGATCATGGAGGGCGAGGTCTCATCCGGCGTAGTGCTGCAAGCCGACGGGCTCTACGTTTACAGCGAAGAGGACATTTTCGGCGAGCCGCGCGTGCGGCGGCGCTCGCGGCCGGTCTCCAAGGGCGCGCTGCTCAACCTCGAGGAGCTGAAGCCCGACGACGTGGTGGTGCATATCGATCACGGCATCGGGCGCTACCGCGGACTGCGCCACATGAAGGTCGCCGGCACGGAGGGCGATTTCCTGGCGCTCGAGTACGCGGCCGGCGACGCGATGTACGTACCGGTGGAACGAATCAACCTGGTCCAGCGCTACATCGGCGGCGACGGTCAGGAGCCGAAACTCGACAAGCTCGGCAGCGGTTCATGGGACCGGGTCAAGCGGCGCACCAAGGAAGCGGTGCTGGCGATGGCCTCCGAGCTGCTCGACATCTACGCCGCGCGCGAAGTGATGGAGGGCCACGCCTTCGCCCATCCCGGGGCCGACTACGCCGAATTCGCCGAGGGCTTCGAGTTCGAAGAGACGCCCGACCAGCTCGCCGCGATCGACGAGGTGGTCCGCGATATGTGCCGGCCCAAGCCGATGGACCGGCTGATCTGCGGGGATGCCGGCTTCGGCAAGACCGAAGTGGCGCTGCGCGCGGCGTTCATCGCGGTGATGGACGGGCGGCAGGTGGCGCTGCTGGTGCCGACCACGGTGCTCGCGGAGCAGCACTGGAACACGATGCGCAAGCGCTTCGACGGCTACCCGGTGCGAATCGAGATGGTCTCGCGCTTTCGCAGCGCGCGTGAGAACAAGGCGGTGATCGAAGATGTCCGTCGCGGCAAGGTCGATATCGTGGTCGGGACTCATCGTCTGATCCAGGACGACGTCGAGTTTCCGCGGCTCGGCCTGCTAATTATCGACGAGGAGCATCGCTTCGGGGTAGCCGACAAGGAGCGCGTAAAGCGGCTGCGCAAGCTGGTCGAGGTGCTGACCCTGACCGCGACCCCGATTCCGCGCACGCTGCACATGGCGATGCTCGGCATCCGCGACCTGAGCGTGATCCAGACGCCGCCGCCGGATCGCCAGGCCATCCGCACCTTCGTCGCGCATTTCGACGACGGGCTGCTGCGCGAAGTCATCATGCGCGAGCTCAACCGCTCCGGGCAGGTGTTCTTCGTGCACAACCGCGTCGAGAACATCGACTACGTCGCGCGCCATCTGCGCGCGATCGTGCCCGAGGCGAAAGTCGCGGTCGCGCACGGCCAGATGAAGGAGCGCCAGCTCGAGAACGTGATGCGCGAGTTCATCGAGAACCGCGTCAACCTGCTGGTCTGCTCGGCGATCATCGAGTCGGGACTCGACATTCCCAACGCCAACACCATGATCATCAACCGCGCCGACCATTTCGGCCTGGCCCAGCTCTACCAACTTCGCGGCCGGGTCGGGCGCTCGCGCCAGAAGGCGTACGCCTACCTGCTCATCCCCGGCGAGCACATCATCACGCGCGACGCCAAGAAGCGTATCGAGGCTCTGCGCGAGCTGGTCGAGACCGAAAGCGGCGGCGGCTTCAAGCTCGCGATCCGCGACCTCGAGCATCGCGGCGCAGGCAACCTGCTCGGCCGCGAACAGTCGGGCCAAATCACGGCGGTCGGCTTCGAGCTGTATACGGAGATGATGGAACAGGCGATCCACGAACTGCGCGGCGAGCCGCTGCGTCCCGACTTCGAGCCCGAACTCAGGCTCGGCATCCCAGCCTACATCCCCGACAGCTTCGTGCCCGACGAGGGCGAGCGGCTGGTGCTGTACCGGCGGATGGCGCGGGCGGCTTCCAGAGCCGACCTCGACGCGCTGCGCGAGGAGATGCGCGACCGTTTCGGACCGCCGCCGACGCTGGTCGACAACCTGCTGGCCGCGATGGATCTGCGCCGGCGCATGCGCGAGATGATGATGCTGAGCGCGATCCTCAAGGGCGACCAGCTCGAAGTGAAATTCCATCCCGACGCTCCGCTGGACACGGCCCGGCTGGCCGCGCTGACCGAGGCCAACCGGCGCCGCATGCGGCTCACTCCGTCGTTCCAGGTGATGGTTCGAATCGAGACGGGAGCGAGCGACTCCGGCAACAACTACGAGCTTTTGTTCGAGCAACTCGACGGCGTCTTGCAGGCGTTGGCGGCCTGTGAAAAATTGGAAAGCGGGCCGGGCCGCCCCGCCGGGCCGCTCGCCAGTTAGACCATGAACCAGCTTCATTCTCGGATGCGCCTGGGCGCCGTGGCGCTGATCGTCGCGTGCTTCGCGGCCGTGTCATCGGCGGCGCCGCGCGCCGTGCATGCGCAGGATGACCTCGATCGGGTGGTGGCCAGCGTCGATGGCGATCCGATCACGGTTCACGACCTCAAGACCTTTGCCGCGGTCAACCATGCGACGCTGACCGACGCGGACGATCTGAATTCGCCGGAGACCAAGGCGGTGCTCAAGGGAGTCATCTCGGAGCGCCTGCTGGAGAGCGAGGTCAAGAAATACAAGGATCAGGTCGAGGAGCGGCAGATCGACGAATACATCGCCAACTTCGAGCGGAGCAACGGGATCACCGACGAGCAACTGCGCTCGCAGCTCCAGACCCAGGGCCATACATACGAGGAGTTCCGCAAGCACGCCCGGCTGGAACTGCAAAAGATGATTATGATCCAGAAGGAAGTGCGGCAGAAGGTCAACATCTCGCCCGACGAGGTCAAGGCTTACTACGACGCGCATCCCGAGGAGTTCAGCGATCGGCAAAGAACGCTTCAAACTCGCGCAGATTCTGATCGCGGTGCCGGCCAACGCCACGCCGGCCCAGGTCGAGGCAGCGCGCGTCAAGGCCGAGAGCATCCGCAAGCAACTGCTCGACGGCGCCGACTTCGGCAAGCTGGCGCTCGAGTACTCCGACGACGATTCCAAGAGCCAGGGCGGCGAGCTCGGCGACTTCTCGCGCGGCGACATGATCGACCCCATCCAGAATGCGGTCGACCAGATGAAGGTGGGCGCTATTTCCGAGCCGATACGCACCGACCACGGCTTTCACATCGTCAAGCTCGAAGCGCACGACACGGTTGGCGTCAAACCGTTCGCCGAGGTCTCCGGTCAGATCCAGGAAAAGCTGGTGAGCGAGAAGGCCGCAGCGACAGTTCGGCACGTGGGTCGACAACGACCTCGTCAAGCAGCACTACATCGAAACGTTCAACTAGTGACGCGGCGGATGCCATCGAGTCGCAGCGTGCCAGCGCTCCTGGCGGTAAGCATGGGCGATCCGGCCGGCGTGGGCCCCGAGGTCATCCTGAAGGCGGCGGCCGCGATGGCTTCGCGCCGCGGCGCGCCCGCGCTGGTCGTGATCGGCGACATGGGCGCGATGCGCGAGGCCGCACGCCGTTTGCGTGGCGTGCCCGCGCCG
The DNA here is from genome assembly GCA_963832395.1 of uncultured delta proteobacterium. Lineage (GTDB taxonomy): Bacteria > Desulfobacterota > Binatia > Binatales > Binataceae > JAKAVN01. Next base: position 5,428 of record CAWHTV010000009.1, read on the forward strand.
CGGCCCTGGCAGCCGGGCGACGCGCCGGTTCGCCCGGCGGACGGGCTGGCGGTGCTGGAAATCGGCCAGCTCGGCGCTTCCGCGCTCAAGCCCGGGGCGCCGAGCGTCGAAGGCGCCGACGCGGCTTATCGCTATATCGTGGAAGGGGCGCGCATGGCGATGGCGGGCGAGGCTGACGCCCTGGTGACCGCGCCGATCAACAAGGAATGGCTCAACCGCGCGGGCCATCGCTTTCCCGGGCACTCCGAGTTGCTTGCCGAACTGAGCCGCACGCGGCTTTGGCGGATGATGTTCGCGGGTGACCAGTTGCGGCTCGCGCTGGTGACGGTGCATATGGGGCTCGCGCGGGTCTCGCGCGCGCTCAGCAGTCAGGGCGTCTTCGACACGATCCGGCTGCTCGCGCAGCATCTAAGCGCCCGCCTGGGCGTGAGCCGGCCGTGCGTCGGGGTACTCGGATTTAATCCGCACGCGGGCGAGCACGGACTCTTCGGCGACGAAGAGGCGCGCGTGATCGCCCCGGCCATACGCCGCGCCCGGCGCGCCGGCATCGACGCTCGCGGACCGCTCGCGCCCGACACCGCATTCATCCGGCCGGCGGGAAAGTTCGGCTTCGACGCGGCGGTCGCGATGTATCATGACCAGGGGCTGATCGCGCTCAAGACCCTGGAGTTCGAGCGCGCGGTGAACGTGACCCTGGGATTGCCGTTCGTGCGCACCTCACCCGATCACGGCACCGCCTATGATATAGCGGGATGCGGCGCGGCGAACGGCGCGAGCATGCTGGCGGCGATGGAATACGCATCGCGGGTGGTGAAAAGTGGCACGCGCTAACGAGCGCGTTGGCGCCCCGGCGGCGAAGCGTGCCGCGCAAAGGCTGAGCGAAAGAAGCCGGGGCGAAAAGTTTAGCAGCGATGGCGGATCGAATAGTCATCAAGGGCGCGCGCGAGCACAATCTCAAGAACATCGACCTTGAGATTCCGCGCGATCGCCTGGTCGTCATCACCGGGCTCTCGGGTTCGGGCAAGTCCTCGCTCGCCTTCGACACGATTTACGCCGAGGGCCAGCGGCGCTACGTCGAATCGCTTTCGGCGTATGCGCGCCAGTTCCTGGAGCAGATGGAGAAGCCGGACGTCGATTCGATCGAGGGGCTATCGCCGGCGATTTCGATCGAGCAGAAGACGACCTCGCGCAATCCGCGCTCGACCGTCGCCACCATCACCGAGATCTACGACTACCTGCGTCTGCTGTTCGCGCGCGTCGGCCACGCGTTTTGCCACAACTGCGGGCGCGAGATCACGCAGCAGAGCGTGCAGCAGATCGTCGACCGCATCATGGCGTGGCCCGAGGGCACGCGCATCCACGTGCTCGCGCCGATCGTGCGCGACCGCAAGGGCGAGTATCGCAAGGAGCTGAGCGATCTGCGGCGCGCCGGCTTCGTGCGGGTCAAGGTCGACGGCGCGGTGCGCGAGCTGGGCGAGGAGATCGCGCTCAACAAGAACCAGCGCCACACCATCGAGGTGATCGTCGACCGCCTCGCGATCCGCCGCGGGATCGAAAAGCGCCTGAGCGACTCGCTCGAGGTCGCCTTCAAGTACGGCCACGACCTGCTCAAGATCGAGCGGCTCGACGGCAAGGACGCGGGCGAGGTCTACTTCAGCCAGCGCTTCGCCTGCGTGGAGTGCGGCATCTCGTATCCCGAGATCACGCCGCGGATGTTTTCCTTCAACAGTCCGCACGGCGCGTGCACGGCCTGCTCGGGCATCGGCTCGATCATGTACTTCGATCCCGAGCTGGTGGTGCAGAACGAGGACCTGAGCATCGCCGACGGCGCGATTTCGCCGTGGGCCACGATGAACTACATGCAGCCGGTGCTCGAGGCGCTGGCGGCGCACTACAAGTTCAGCCTCGACACGCCGTGGAAGAACATCCCGGCCAAGGTGCGCCGCGCGATCCTCAACGGCTCGGGCGACGAGGAGATCGCGTTCACCTACCAGCGCGGCGAGCATCGCCGCGGCTACGAGCGCGCGTTCGAAGGCGTGCTGACCTGGCTCGATCGCCGCTACAAGGAGACCGACTCCGAGAGCATCCGCGAGATGCTGGAGTCGTACATGAACATGCGGCCGTGCCCGGACTGCAACGGCGCGCGGCTCAAGAAGGAAAGCCTCTACGTCCGCTTCAACGGCAAATCGATTTCCGAGGTCTCCGCGATGTCGGTCAAGCAGGCGGTGGCGTTTTTCGCCGCGCCCAAGCTGAGCCGCCAGGAGGAGGAGATCGGGCGGCTCATCCTCAAGGAGATTCGCGAGCGGCTCGGATTCCTGGCCGACGTCGGGCTGGACTACCTGACGCTGGATCGCGTCTCGGCGAGCCTTTCCGGCGGCGAGGGCCAGCGCATCCGGCTCGCCACGCAAATCGGCTCGAGCCTGGTCGGCGTGCTGTATATTCTCGACGAGCCGTCGATCGGATTGCATCAGCGCGACAATCAGCGCCTGCTCGCGACGCTAAAGCGCCTGCGCGATCTCGGCAACACCGTGCTGGTGGTCGAGCACGACCGCGACACGATGCTGGAGGCCGATCATCTCATCGACATGGGGCCCGGCGCGGGCGTGCACGGCGGCCACCTCGTCGCGCAAGGCACGCCCGAGCAGGTGATGCGCAATCCGGCGTCGCTGACCGGGCGCTATCTCAAGGGCGAACTCGATATCGCGACGCCGCGCCGCCGCCGCCAGCTCTCGGGCCGCTGGCTCACGATCAAAGGCGCGCGCGAGAACAATCTGCGCGACCTCACCGTGAGCTTTCCGCTCGGCGTGTTCATCTGCATCACCGGCGTTTCGGGATCGGGCAAATCGTCGCTGGTGCTCGACACGCTTTACCGGGCGCTGGCGCAGAAGCTCAACCGCTCGCGCGAGCGCGCCGGCGCGCACAAGAGCATCGAGGGCGTCGAGCATCTGGACAAGGTGATCCACGTCGACCAGAGTCCGATCGGGCGCACGCCGCGCTCCAACCCCGCGACTTACACCGGGCTCTTCACCCATATCCGCGAGCTCTTCGCGCAGCTTCCCGAGGCGCGGATGCGCGGCTACGGGCCGGGACGGTTTTCGTTCAACGTCAAGGGCGGACGCTGCGAGGCCTGCCAGGGCGACGGCATCATCCGCATCGAGATGCACTTTCTGCCCGACGTTTACGTGACCTGCGAAGTCTGCGGCGGCAAGCGCTACAACCGCGACACGCTGGAGATCCAGTACAAGGGCAAGAGCATCGCCGAAGTGCTCAACATGACCGTGCTCGACGCGGTCGACTTCATGGGCTCGGTGCCGCCGATTCGCCAGAAGCTCGAGACCCTGCGCGACGTCGGGCTGGACTACATCCATCTCGGCCAGTCGGCGACCACGCTCTCGGGCGGCGAGGCGCAGCGCATCAAGCTCGCCAAGGAACTCGCGCGCCGCGCCACCGGCCGCACGCTGTATATCCTCGACGAGCCCACCACCGGGCTCCACTTCGACGACATCAAGCGGCTGCTCGAAGTGCTCGGACGGCTCGCCGACACCGGCAACACCATCATCGTGATCGAGCACAACCTCGACGTGATCAAGACCGCCGACTACGTAATCGATCTCGGACCCGAGGGCGGCGACCGCGGCGGCCAAATCGTGGCCAAGGGCACGCCCGAGGAAATCGCGGCGGCGGCGAATTCGCACACCGGCCAGTTCCTGCGCCAGGCGCTCGGCCATCGCGCCGCCGCATAGCGCGCGCCGGGCGCCGCGGACGTGCCGCACCCGCTTACGAGGCTTGATTGAAACGCGCGCGGGCAGCACTGCTGGCATTGGCGATCGGGGTCAGCGGATGCGTTCGAGGTCCCGAGCCGCATCAGCTCGAAGCGCAGCTACGACGCGAGCTTCCGATCGGCACACCGTCGAGCCAGGTCGACGCGTACCTCACGGCGCACGGATGGCAGCACAGCTTTTTGCCCGATGAGCGCTCTTACCTCGCGGGAATCCGCAACGTCGGCTCGCGCTTCAGTTTCACCCGCGAAGACATCGCGGTCAGAATCGACTTCGACAAAAGCGGCCGCCTGACGTCAATCGCCGTGACGCCGTTTTTCACTTATCACGGAAGATAGCCGCACCTAGACAACGGAGGTAAGAACAGATGGAACGGACGCGCCCGGAGCCGGCCAAGTTCGCCGAGCCCGAATCGTATGACTGGAACCAGATCGTCGACGATCTCAACCGACTGCTGCGGCTGCGCACCACGCCGATCGGGATGAAACTGTTCGCGACGGTCGAGGAGATGGAGCGGATTCCCAAGCTGCGCCGGCCAAACTCGATCCACACCACCGATCAAATCGTCGCGCAGGCCGCGCGCCTGGGATGGACCGTCGGCATCACCGCCAAGGACCTGGTCGGCGCGCAGTGCGCGGTGGTGATCGGACTGCAGCCGGCGGACGAGGACTGGCTCTCGGGCAAGCGGATGGCCGGCGTCTGGTACTCGACGCTGGAGGATTCCTCGGCCCATCAGCATGCGATGGACGTCGTGCCGCATGGCCGATATGCGGCGATGGCGGTCTCGCCGCTGACCTCGGCGCGGCTCAACCCGCCCGACATCTGTCTCATCTACGGCACGCCGGGCCAGATGATCATCTTCATCAACGGTCTGCAGTGGGCGGGCTACAAGAAATTCGAATGGGGATGCGTGGGCGAGTCGGCATGCGCGGATTCGTGGGGCCGCGCGCTCAAGACCGGCGAGCCGAGCATTTCGATTCCGTGCTTCGCCGAGCGCCGCTACGGCGGCGTGCTGGACGACGAATTGCTGATGGCGATTGCGCCGCGCTACCTGCCCCGGACGATCGAAGGATTGAAGCGGCTCGCCGCCAACGGCCTGCGCTATCCGATTCCGCAGTACGGGATCCAGCAGGACGCGCGCGCGGGACTCGGCGTCAGCTACAGCTCGAAGGATTGACGCGGACTGGCGCGGGCCGGGGATTGACGCCGGGTCCGCGGCTGATATCCGGTCTCGTGCCGGGCATCTTGCTTCGATATATCGAGTCGATATATTGTGATGCTGTAGGCGATTGCGATGGAAGCGAATCGAACAAAGGCGCGAACGGCGGTTACCACGGAAGCGGCCGGCGGGCGAAGAATCCTTCTCACGCTGGGTGGCGCCGCCCGAAGTCGCCTGGCCCAAAAAGCCCCCGCGTATCGACATCAAGTTTCCCATCCTGGGCTTCCTGATGGAGTCCGAGATGACCGGCTACGACATCAAGCGCCGTTTTCGCGATCCGATCGGCTTCTTCTACCGGGCCAGCGACGGCTCGCTTTACCCCGCGCTGAAGAAGCTCGCGCACGACGGCATGGTCACGATGCGGGCCGAGCAGCACGGCCAGCGCGCGCGCAAAGTCTACGCGATTACCCCCAAGGGGCGCGAGCATTTTCTGCGCACGCTGCGCGAGCCGGCGCAGCCGATCTTCGTCTACGACGAAGCGCAGGTGAAAATCTATTTCGCGCATCACGACCCGGAGGCCGCGCTCCATCATGTCGAGCGCGAGCGCCGCTTCGCCGGCGCGTGGGAGGCGTTTCTCGAACGGCTGCTGGAGGACATGAAAAGCCACGGCGCGAGCCCGTTTCGCACCAGCATGGTCGAAATCGGCCACGGTATCGCGGCGCTCAAGGCCGACCTGTTCGACAAGCTGATGGTCCGGCTGGCGCGCGACCTGCGCAGCGCCTCGCGCACTCGCAACGGAGCGCGCAGTGGCCGGCGAGCGGACGAAAATCACGACGGCGGCCGCGCCTCAGGTTCGGTCAGCGCCAGGCACGGCATCATCCCATGAAAACCATACTCCGCAGAGTGATGAGGCTCGCGGTCGTCGCGCTGATTCTCGGCGGCGGCTATTACCTGGGCAGCAAGTATCTTTGGCCTGCGCCCGACACCCGGACGATCCAGACCGTGGGCATAATCGAAGCGCCCGAGGTGAACATCACGAGCCGCATCGCCGGCCGTATCGTGCAGCTCGATCTGCTCGAGGGCGACACGGTCGAGCGCGGCCAGGTCGTCTGCCGCACCGAGGACATCGATATCAAAAATCAGCTCGCCAATGCGCGCGGCAATCTCGCGAACGCCAGCGCCACGCTGCGCGACGCGGAGATCACGATGGCGCGCAACGAGAAGCTCTATGCCGAGCACGTGATCTCGGCCAAGGATCGCGACGACGCGCGCGCGGCGCGCGACAGCGATCGCGGCGCCGTCGCCGCCGACCAGGCCAACGTGCAGTACTACACCGACCAGTTGAACGACACGGTCATCCGCGCCCCCATCTCCGGCACCGTCGTGAGCAAGAATCTCGAGGTCGGCGAATGGGTGACTCCGGGAACGCCAATCCTGACCGTCGACGATCTGTCGACGATCTGGGCGCGCGTCGACATGGAGGAGACCGAACTCGGCGCGATTCGCGTCGGCAGTCCGGCGCAGGTGACGCTGCCGACGCGTCCGCCGCTGGTTTTTCCGGGACAGGTGATGGCGATCGGGCAGGAGGGACAGTTCGCGACCGAGACCGACGTTCGCCGCGGACGCCAGGACATCCGCACGTTCTACGTCAAGGTGCGGGTTTTGCAGGCGACCGGACAGGTGAAGCCGGGGATGACCGCCGAGGTCGCATTTGCGCTCAACAATGGAATCGCAATCAGCAGCAATACAGGCACGCGAGACTCACTAAACGCTTCGGCGACTTCACCGCCGTCGACCACGTGAGCTTCGAGGTGCGGCGCGGCGAATTGTTCGGCCTGCTCGGACCCAACGGTGCGGGCAAGACCACGCTCAGCCGGATGCTGACGACGCTGATCGTGCCGACCTCGGGACAAGGATTCGTCGCCGGCTTCGACGTCGCGCGCGACCCCGTGCGCGTGCGCGAAGCGATCGGCGTGATTCCGCAGGCGCTGACCTCCGACCTCGACCTCACCGGATGGGAGAACGTCGACATCTACGGCGGCTTCTACAATCTCGGCCGGCGCGTGCGGCGCGAGCGGGCGCAGCACTTGATCCACATGGTGGGCCTGACCGAGCGCGCCAACGATCTCGTGCAGACTTACTCGGGCGGGATGCGCCGGCGGCTGGAGATTGCGCGCGGGCTCATCCATTCGCCCGAGGTGCTGTTCCTCGACGAGCCGACCATCGGACTCGACCCGCAGAGCCGGCGCGCGGTGTGGGATTTGCTCGAGCAATTGCGGCGCGAGACCGGGCTCACCATTTCGCTCACCACGCACTACATGGACGAGGCGGAAACGCTGTGCGACCGCATCGCGATCGTCGACGGCGGCAAGATCATCGCGATCGGAACGCCGGCCGAACTCAAGGCGATGGTCAAGGGCTCGGACCGTATCGAGCTCGAGGTGGCGGGCGACGCCGAAAAGATCGTCGCGCTGCTGCGCGGACAGCCCGGCGTCCACGACGTCACGCGCGATCCCGACGGCCCGATTATCGTTTCGGTCGACGACGGCGCGCACGCGATGCCGAAAATCATCGGCGAAATCGAGAACGCCGGCGCCAAGGTTTCCTCGATCAAGCTGGAACGGATGTCGCTCGAGGACGTCTTCATCCGCTTCACCGGGCGGCGGCTGCGCGACGAACCGGCGCGCAAGGGCGGCTTCTTCAGCTCGAGCTTCGGGATGCCGATGCCGCCGGGACGCTGACGGAGGCTCGGCGATGAGAAAAACGTGGTCGATAATGCGGCGCGACCTGCTCAAGCTCGGGCGCAATCCGCTGACCATCTTCACCAGCGTCCTGCTGCCGATCATCTACCTGGTCATCTTCGGCAATTCGTTCCAGGGCGTGCTCAAGCATCTGCCGGTCGTGATCGTCAGCCAGGACAACGGCCCGTACGCGATCCGCGTGATGGAGCAGATGCAGGCGCTGGCCGCCGGCCCCAAGACCATCGCCATCACCTACAACAGCGACGCGGGCGCGGCGATCCAGGACGTGCGCGACGGCGTCTACAAGGCCGCGCTGATCATCCCGCCCGGCTTCAGCCACAGCATCGCCGAGGGCCGCATCGGCGAACTGGGATTGTTCACCGACAACGTCGATACCATCAGCGCGGCGACGCTGACGGGCGTGTTCAGCCAGGCGACCGCCTCGATCCGCGCCGGCTACGTCACCGCGCGCGAGCCCAAGCTCGATCAGATCGTGATGCGCCCGAGCAACCTGTTCACCACCGTCGACTACGACCGCTCGCTGATTCCGGGCGTGATCGTGATGGCGCTGTTCATGGGCTCGCTGACCTCGGGCGTGTTCAACTGGGTGATGGACCGTTTCATGGGGATCACGGAGTGCTACCTGGTGACGCCGCTGTCGCGCTGGAACCTCGCCGCCGGAGTGCTGGGCTCGAGCGTGCTGGTGACCAGCGTCGCGTCGGTGATCGTGTTGGCGGCGGGCTTGCTGATCACCGGCGGCACGATCACCGGCGGCGCGCCGGCGGCCGCGATGCTGGTGGGCGTGATCATCATCGGGGCGACCGGGAATCCTCGCGATGACCTTCGTGCTGCTGGCGCGCGCGAACAATCCGCGCGTGGTCGGCGCGTCGGCCGGCTTTCTCAACGTGATCCTGTTTTTTCCGAGCGGCGCGATTTACCCGATCGAGAGCTTTCCGCCGTGGCTGCGGGCCTTTGCTCACTACAATCCCGAGACCCACGCGGTCAGCGCGCTCAAATCGATCCTGTTCAAGGGCGCAAACTTCGCCGCGATCTCGAGCGACCTCGCATTTTTGATCGTGTTCACCGCGATCATGCTGGTGATCGCGAGCATGACGGTGAAGCGCACGCTCTAGCGATCGGCCGTGCGAGGTCCTGCGCTACTTTTTGTCGGACCAGCTCAGGTAAAGACCGATGTTGCCGAGCAGCGCGAAGGTGACCGGCATCCCCAGCGCATAGGACGCGACCTTCAGCGAATCGTTGTCGATCGCGATTCCCACTATCAGCATGATGATCGCCAGCACTTCGAGCGCGACCAGAAAGAAGATCAGCGTTTTGTGTTCGCGCCGGCTATTTTCCGCCCTGGTGACGCTTGGTTCCATGTCCCTCCGGCCCTGCTCCAGTGTTCGCGAAAATCAAGCGTCGGGCAACTGCGCCGCGAGATTGAACAGTTCCTGCAGGCTCTGATTGAAGCGGTAGAACTTGTCTTCGCGCAACTGGTCGGCGGACTCGAGCCAGAGCTCGTCGCCGATGAGCGCGAGCGAGTTGAGCGTATGACGCAACTCCGGGCGGCCGGTGCGCGCGATCTCATCCAGCATCCGCCGCCATACCGCGCGCCGCGCACAGATCGCGAAATCCGGATCGAATGACACGGCCTCGCTGGGAGCCAGCGCCGCCGCCTCGGTGAGCGCGTAGCCTTGCATCGCGACGCCGGTGTTTTGCTCCTTGGTTTGTCCGATTTGGCTGCTGGCCGCCGCCATCCTCGTCGGGCAGCACGCGCACGACGAAGCGGGTCTCGACGTAGCCGATGCGCTGAAAAAGCTCGCCCCGGGCCGCCATCAGGCCGCCCAGGGCGAGAAACCATTGCGGATCGGGAAACCGCGGCGCCATCAGGAGAAGAGCTTCGAGAATTCGGTCGGCAGCAGGCAGCGCGGACGCCGATCGAGGCCGGCCGAGTCGCAGCGCTGGAGATATTCGCCGACGATCCGCCGCCACAGTTGCGATTGCATCTCCATCCCCTTGTCGAAGTGCGCGAGCCCGCCGCCCATCAGCACCGCCATCGGCTCGACCGACTCGGGCTCGCTGAAGATTTCGAGCAGGATGCGCTCGGCGTCGTCGAGCTCGGTGTGAATCTCGTCGGCCAACTCGGGACGCGACTTGAGCTGCGTGCGCAGATGCATCGTGCCGTAACCGACGTGGCGCGACTCGTCCTGCATGCAGCGGCGGAAGATTTCCTGGTCGACGCGGCTCGGCGCGATGAACTCGCCCTGGCGAAAGATCGTCAGCACGAAGCCCTCGCCCAGCAGATGGAGCCGGCCGGTCTGCGCCGAGAAACTCGGCGCGTCGAAAATTTTCTTCAGTCCCAGCTCGCTGTAGGCGCTGGCCTTGCCCAATCCGCCGCCGTTGGCGAGCGCGCGCTTGCGGAAGACATCCATGTGGCGCGCCTCGTCCATCGCCTGGGTGGCGAGGAACAGCTTGACCTCGAAGAAGTCCTGGTTGATGCGGCTCATCCAGCGCGTCGGCGCGTCGGCGGCGATGAACTCGACCTCGGTGAGAAAGGTGCAGAGCTGGCACATCGCGCGCTCGAGGTCGTCGGGCAGCGGCTTGAGCTCATCCCACGGGATGTCGCGCGCGGAACTCCATTGACGCGCCACCGCCTCCTCGTAGAGCTCGGTTACGTTGTCGGCCCAGCACTCGTCCTTGTTGTTGATGGTGAAGCCGAGCGACGGCACGTTGCCCGGGATTACGCTGCCGCGCGGCGCCATCGATAGATGCGCGCCGCCGCGCTCCGGCACCACGCCATAGCTGCCGATCTCGACGTCCTTGAGGCGCAGCCCCAGGCCCGACGGCTTGGCGCGCATGCCCCACTCTCCCGTCTCTTTCATCCAGCTCAGATCGGGTGTGCCGCTCTGGAAGAGCTTCTGGAGATAGGCCGAGGGCTCGACCTTGAAGCGGGCCTCGGTGCCGACGCGATGTTCGTCCTTGATCGGAACAGTGGGCATGACTGCCTCCGTGGAGAGCGTTGCTCGCGACGCGTGGCCGCCGCCGAAGACATTGCCGCAGAATCGCCGCTTCGTGTCAACTCAGCGGCTCGCGGCAACCCTGGGGTACGCAGGCCGGCGGTAAATTGCGGGGGCCGCGCATGCGTGTGTTAGCTTTCCCGCTCCGCTAAGATCGTACGCACAGGGGCGGCGTACCCAAGTGGTTAAGGGAGAGGTCTGCAAAACCTCCATTCAGCGGTTCGAATCCGCTCGCCGCCTCCAATTTTTTCTCCAAAGACGTTTATTTGGTGGCGCTTAGACCCTGCTGCGCAGCGCGGCGCGGACGCATACCGGGCCTGCAACGCACGATGCCTAGCACATCACGGGGCAGATTTGTGGATTCACCTTCCGTCGCCTTGGTCTAAAAGGGCCGCACGCAGGAGCGGGCTTGCTAAAATCGGTCGGTGTGAAAACCCGCCTCGCCGTTGCGCTCCCTATTACCCAGGTGACCCAGAAATGCCATCTAGTGTCACGTCCCGTAAATAAGTGCAGCATTGCGGATGCTGCGTTTGATCTGGGCGGCGGGTTTGGTCCAGCGGAAGGGTTTGGCGTTTTCGTTCCAGTTGGCCAAAAAGCGGGTGATGGCCTGCTCCAAGCGCGCGACGCTGTCGAAGCTGCCGCGGCGAATGGCCTGCGCGGTGATGAGGCCGAACCAGCGCTCGACGAGGTTGAGCCACGAGGCGCTGGTCGGGGTGAAGTGCAGATGGAAGCGCGGGTGGGCGGCCAGCCATTGTTTGACCGCGGGATGCTTGTGGGTTCCGTAGTTGTCGCAGATCAGATGCAGCTCCAGCTTGGGATAGCGCTTGGCCAGCGACTCCAGGAAGACGATGAACTCGGCGTGCCGATGGCGCCGGTAGCAACGCCCATGGACCTTTCCACTGGCTACCTCCAGCGCAGCGAACAGGCTGGTGGTGCCGTGGCGCACGTAATCATGGGTCATGCGGACGGACAGCCCGGGCCACATCGGCAACGCCGGCTGGGTGCGGTTAAGCGCCTGAATCTGCGACTTTTCATCCACGCACAGCACCAGCGCGCGCTCCGGCGGGTCCAGATAGAGCCCGACGATATCGGCCAGCTTGGCGTCGAACTGCGGGTCGCAGCTGAACTTGAAGGTCTCGACTCGGTGCGGCTGGAGCCCATACTTCTGCCAGATGCGATGGACGGTGGCCGGCGACAGCCCGACCTGCTTGGCCAAGCGCCGCGCGCTCCAATGGGTCGCCGCCTTGGGCTTGCGCAGCGTCGCGCTGATGACCGCTTGCTCCTTGGCCGAGGTAATTCGCCGCGGGCGGCCCATACGCGGCTTGGTGCGCAGCCCCTCGAGTCCCGCGCTCCGATAGCGCCGCCGCCACAGACAAACCGTGGTCTCGGTTACCCCAAGCCGCGCTGCCAGACCGCGGACACTCTCACCCGCCGCGCTGCCCAACACGATGCGCGCTCGGGTCGCCAGCGCCTGAGGGATACTCTGCGCCCGCAACCAGTGCTCCAACTCGGCTCGATCAGCTCCGCTTATTTCCACCCAGCATCTTTTTACGCCCATGCTGAGTAGACGAACATGCCCTACATTTACTTCAGAGACACGACACTAGGTCTCGATTATCACTTTTCTGTTGGGAATGGCCAGCTAACCGATCGTGGGCGGCGCGGTCATGCAGCCGCGCCGCTCACCAAAAGAGGCAGAGCCCGAAACCTGAAAACAAACATGAAACGCCCAACACCAGAATCTTTGACAATCGCAATGCGCGTGCTTCACCTCGCTGGTTCCAACCCCTCCGGCTCTTCGGCCAAATCGTATCTCAAACAAACACTACGCCCTAAGATCGGTGGCCGTTTTTCAATCGAGAATTATCGGGTTTTGAAATCCGAATAGGCGGCGACCCTCGGAGGCGGCCAAACTCACGACATCTACGAAATCACCGCAAGATATGCCGTCGCGTTGCTTTTCAGCAGAGGCCATATCGACGAAGACGCGCTTGTTCGGATCGGATGCACAAATCGAACCCATGACGGCGGCCTGTTCTTCAGCTATCTCTGCGTGACCACTGTCGAATTCCGCAAGACCGACAACGGCTGGACAGCGACCACACTGCGCGCGCCGTGAGCCTTTTATTTCGGCTGACGGCCCGTCGTCGGAAGCAAACATCGAAGGAGAAAAAACCACGACCGCGACCACATACATCACCGCCCTCAAAAAGGGATTGAAAGACGCCATCGACGTCATCGAGGCGCTCGACAGCATGACGCCGGCCGGCGAAGAGTTCCGGCGAGACGTGCTGCAACCGCTCCGGGACGTATTGAACCTGAATAAACATACTGGTGAACTTAATCTGGATTCTTCCCTCGAACGAAGAATCGTGGCGCAGAGCAAAGCGCCGTTTGGTCGCCCTTTATTGGATTCGGATGTTGAAAGTTAGATCCGCGGATGTTGGTTAGCGCTTGCAAAAGTTGGCGATGTCGCTGGCGGTTGCGTAGCTGATATCGGGACAGCAGGTGGGAAAGATCTCCGTGGCGTGAATCGTTCCCATCACTTGGCGGCACGAAGCCCGCACCCCGCCGCGCATGAGCAGGCGATAGAAACTGATTCCTTCGTCTCGGAGCGGATCGCACTCGTTCACGCTGATCACCGTGGGCGGAAGCCCTGCAACATCTTCAGTCGTCGCGAACCCGGGCCACGCCAGCGGGTCGCGGGCGTTGAAGGCTGCGATCCCATAAGCCATGGCGCCCTTATTCCCGTGATCGTCGATGAAAATACCGTTGTTCTCAATCGAGGAGGGGTATTGGGCCTGCGGCCATTCGCCTGCGATGTAGGGACACAATGCGTAGAGTCCCTTGATCAGGCCCAGCTGGGCGTCACGCTTCAGTTTTAACCCGGTCGCCAAGGTGAGATTTCCGCCGCCGCTCTCGCCGGCGATGATAATCCGCTTAGGATCGATCTTCAGTGCGTCACTTTGGGCGTGAACCCACTTCAGGCCGGAGACACAATCATTAAGGCCCGCTGGAAAAGGCGCGACTTCAGGAACCGACGAGGGCGTCAGTGAATTACGGAAGTCGACCATCGCCACGGCGACACCGTTGGCGGCGATAATCCGGCCCCAAGCCTTGTAGTTGCCGGCATAACACGACATCATCCGCATCCCGCCACCGTGGATGTAATAGACACACGGCACCCGTTCGCCGTTATCAGGGCGAATGAACTGGATATTGATGACGTTGCGATCGGGATCCGACACGACGCGTTCGGTAGTGACGCGTAAACCGGCCGACGGCGCGACGGTCTCATCGCCAAAGGCTCCGAGCATGTTGGGCCGCGGAAAATACCGAAGCCGGCAAGGCGCGTTTGGCGGCCACTCAATTCGCGGCTGGCAGCGTTGCCCCCGCCGATTACCGGCATGGGTCCAAATACTTTCTTGATACGTGGATCGATGCGCGGATCTTCGGCAACTTTCGAGGCCATAGCGCGTGCACTCCTGGATGCCTGCTTGGCAGGGATCTCGGCCCTAGCCGGGGCTTTCCGAACACGGAAGCTTTAATGAGAATTGCCTTTTTAACTTTCCAATTCCGACTCCCTCGATAGCTCGAACGGCTTTCCTGTGCAAGGCTTTAGCCGACTTTGTTCCGCAGTGTTCCCAAGTAGTTGCGGAAGTGGCCGGTTTCGCGTCGGGCGGACTTTCGACGGCTGAAGACGCGCTTTCCCCATCGATTCTGGCGACACTTCGCCCATGCATCCCCGGCGTAGTCATCGAAATTTGCTCCGCTTTGTGCTCACTTTATCCCGCCGGCGACGGTAACGCCGCGATCTTTTGCAGCATGTTCCCAAAGAGCCGTCTCGTCAGGTGGCTCTCGGCCAGCAGCAACCAGTAGTAGCGCGCATGTTGGATGAGCCGTCCGCCGGTCTTGACCAACCGCTGCTGCAAGCTGGTTAGCGACCAGTTGGCGACCCGCGTCGGCAGCGCCAGCCGCCGCCACAAGTTCCCCAGGTTATAGGCAATCAGGCTCAGCCACAGCCGACTTCGTTGGCGCGAAAGCGGTGGCAGCTAAGCCGCGTCAGCGCGACCGCCTGCTTGCTTTCCTTTATCCATTGTTCGGCCGTGCCGCGCTTGTTGTAGAAGCGCACCACCGCCCGGTTGTCGAAGTCCCAAGATTGGTCACGATAAAGCCGACGCGGGGAAACAACTCCCCGCAATGGAACTCGACCTTCGCCACCACCCGCCGCGCTATCGTCCAACTCGCCGCCTGATAGCGAAAGCTTTTGAATCGAAACACCGGCTTGTGGCTTGGCCGTCCCACTGGCCGCGTCAACAACTCCGTAATGTTCCGCTGCAGATGGTCGTTCGCCGGAAGGCGGATCGCGTACTTCACGTCACGTTCTTCCAGCGCCTCGTAGAGCTCCGGCTTGGCAAAGGCGGCGTCGCCGCGGAAGGTCACTTCTTTGCCCTGCGCCTGTTGTCGCTCGATCTCGGGCAGCAGCAATTCTTCCCAGCCGTCGGCGCTGTGAACGTTGCCGGGCCGTAGCTTGGCGGCCAGGCAGTCGCCCTCGCGATTGAACAGCAGCAGCGGATGATAGCAGGTGGACTCGAAGTGGCCGTTGTAGGCACTCTGCTCCTGCCGGCCATGGACCCGCACTTCGGTGCTGTCCATATCAAGCACTACCCGTCGCGGTGAAGCGATGGCCTCTGCCTTGGCGACCAACTCCCGGTTGAGCGCGGCCAGCCCGGCAAGGTTTTCCTCCTGTGTCAGCACTTCGGTCTCGAACGACTGCAAGCGCGAGGTCAAGGCCGCACCGCGCTCCCAGATCTTCCGCGAGCCAATCAGCCGGAAGGTCGGATCCTGAGAGAGGCGCGCGGCGTCGTTAACATCTTCGTAACCCGGCCAAGCGGCTATAGATCGACTGCCGCAGCAGGTCGGCCAGCGGCAATTGGATATTCTTGCCCCGCCGGGAATCGCTCAAGTGGCGCTCCATGAGTTCGCTCAAGCCGAGACGTTCGTCCAACTCGCGCACCAGAACCAATCCACCGTCCGAGGTCACCCGTGAACCTTGGAAATCAACCTTCAGCGAGCTATTGAAGGACAATTGAAACGGCCGATTGTTGTGTCTCACCCACCGCCTCGCCACCTCCGCACCGCCCCAATCACATCCAAACCCACGTCCCATCAGCGCTTTAGTCGCATTTTACCAAATTGATAGTTCACTGAGAAAATGGAAATGTGGGCTAGATCCGAAAATCCGACCACCGTGTTAGAAGTCGCGGAATGTGGTCATGGGGTGATATTCCCGGTTCTCGGCAGTTATGGCTTGCATTTCGTCAGTATTTTTCATATACCCGTACGCGATATTGGATACCATATGACCTCTCACGTGATGCCTAGCATCAACATGAGGGTGGGACAGGGCAAAGAGTCGCAAAGCCTGCCTAAACAGAGGTGAAGTATATGCGAAAGTTCAGTGCCGTCTTTGTCTGCCTTATCATCATACTTGGCTTGTCTTACGTGGCCGCTCCCCGGTCGTCGGCTCAGTCGTTAGATCTTTCTTCCAGCGATTCACTGCCGCAATTTGTGCCAGACGTGCCTTCCTTCTGGAACGATTCCAAACATTGGACTACGAATTTCGGGCCCGCCTATCGCGACACTGTAGAGTCGCCTTCACAAATGCTTCCCTGCTCGAGCAAATTCGCATTGTGTTTTCATTCAGGTGCCGAGCCATTGCCCTGTAGACTCTCTGCTGACGGCCGTTCAGCAGAATGCAAATGTACGGTTGCGAGCGAGACGAACTACACTTTGATCAACGCAATTTTGAACTATCCGGTTTATCGCTCGACGCTGAAAGCATGCGGGGTTGATGGTTCCGGTTGCCCAAGCTCGGGCGACGCGCCTGTTTGCAAATATCTAAAGCATGGCATCCTAATACCGGGAGCCGACGTAATCTCGACGTTTGACCCCGGTTCGCATGACGATCTGGTCGCCGCGATCGCCGGTACCGGCGTCTTTACGGCCTGCCCGAAGGGACCGTATGCGGCTTGCATGACGGCGCCCTGCCAGCTGAATCGAGGAGGGTCCACAGCTACCTGCAAGTGTCCGGTTTTCTATGGTAAATACCAGCTCTTAGGATTTCACGCTCAGTGTTCCTTAGGTGGCCGTCTCGTGCCCTCGTCCTCATACAGTCCTGCGCTTGACGATAATATTGACGACTAGTCCCCGCGTGTTACATGTGCGTTGCGGTCTGGCGGTGGCGGAAAATCAGCCGCTTTCAGCAGCGGGTGATCCTCGACTGATCTAGTCCTGCAACGCATGACGCCCGGCATGGCGAACGGATTTGAACGGGTGAACGTATACTCAGTTGGGACGAAAGGGCCGGAATAGCTATCGGTTCGCGCCCATTCGCACTCGTTCGAGACTACCCGCAAGCACTGCAAAACCTCCATTCAGCGGTTCGAATCCGCTCGCCGCCTCCACTTTTTTCTCCTCACGCAGAGTGCGCAGTTGCTTCCGCCAGCATCCTCGCGGGCGCCGCGCTATGGCAGTTTCGTAGGCGGCGGCGCGTGCTTGGGATGAAACTGACGCCAGCGGATACGGGCGGCCTTGCGCTGCTCGGGCGTCATCTGCTGCCAGCGATGATAGTTCTCGAGCATGTGCTGGCGCTGGGCCGGAGGAAGCTGCTGGAACTGCTGATAGTGCTGGAAAACCTTCTGGCGCTGCTCGGGCGGGAGTTGCCTGTAGTGCGTGTAGGCCTGGCGCAACTGCTCGCGCTCGGCCGGCGGAAGCTGGCGCCATCGACGCAGCCCTTGCAATACCTGGCGGCGCTCCTCTGGCGGGAGACTGCGAAACTGCTCGAAGTTCTGCCGCGCCGCACCCTGCTCCGCGGGAGTCATCTTCTGCCACTGCCGGTAGTTCGCGAGCACGCGCGCACGCTGCTCCGGCATCAGCTTTGCCCAGGCGTCGGGATGCTGCGTGACCAGTGCGCGCTCGGCGGCGTTCTGTGGCTGATCCGCGGCCATCGGCTGACCCTGCACTGGTGATTGCGCGCGTGCCGGCGGCGCAAGCGCGATCAGCGCGATTGCCATCGCCAACACGATCGAAGCGATTGGCGCGCGGCGGGTCATCGCTGTCCCCCGAAATCGTCGGGCGGCGGGCTTGGCGTCGTCGTCCGAGCGCCAGCTGACAGCCGATGCGCCCGGCGCGGATGCGGTATCATCCGAATTCGTTTCCGAATTCGTTTCCGAATCGTCTGGGGATTCGCCTGCGGATTCGCCCGCAGATAGCCCATCGCCTTGAGCGCGCGGATTTGATCGAGCATCGAGGCGTTCGATCGCTGCTCCGGCGCGCCGTTGCCGGCGTCGGACGGTTGCGGCCTGAATAGATCGAGGTTCAGCAGCATCCGCAAATCCGGCGGCGTTGGCGGCGGCTGCTCCTGCGCCCCGGTCTTGTTACTTCCCATCACAAGCGCGGCCGCCGCGAGCGCAATCACGGCCAGGCTACGACCGGTTCTCATCGTTGGCCGGCGCCGCCGGCGAGACTTCGTCGAGATGCGCGATCACGTCGTAGTTCTCGAGCAGATCGAGCCGTTCGACCATCGGGTAGTCGCGCAGCAGGCCGACGTCCGCGCCGGTCATCGCGGCCTCCTGCATGGTGCCTTCCTGCGTCGCGAGCTGATCGATCGGCGGCGGCGCCACGACCCGAGCGCCCTGGTGCATCACGAAGATCAGCATCAGCGCGGCGGCCGCCACCCCGAACGCTCCGAGCGAGAGCCCGACGATCCGCGGGCTGCCTCCAACGAGTCTCGGCATTTCCGCGCGCGCCAGGCTCGGCCCGGGCGTCGAGCTTGCGATGCAGCTCGGCGCGGTAGATGGCCGGGTCGGGCGCAGGCACGGCCTCGACGCGACGCGCCAGCTCCCGCATCGCGGCCGCGGCCGAGTCGGCCGCCTCGCGGCACGACGCGCAGCCTTCGAGGTGACGCGCGACGCGCGCGCCCTCTTCGCCTCTCAGCTCGCCGCGCACGTATGGAACGAGCGCCGTCTCGGGATGCCTCGTAATCATTCTTCTACCCTTGGTTCTAACCTTAGTCCCGCCGTTGGCGCTGCCCGGCCCTCGACCCTATTCTCGCTTGAGCGCCTTCCTCAGCTCCGTTATCCCGCGATGCACGTGGACTCTCGCCGTATTTTCCGAGCATTCGAGCACCGCCGCAATTTCCCGGCTGCTCAACCCCTCCTGCACTTGCAACAACACGGCCGCGCGCTGTTTGGGTGACAGCTTGGCCAGGAGGCCGCGCAGCTTGCCAATCGATTGGTTGCGAATCGCGTCCAACTCGGGCCCGGGCTCGGCCGACGGCGGATCGATCGCCGGCTCGCCGCTCTCGCTGCCGGGCGCCGAGAGCTGAACGAGCCTGCGCCACCATCGATTACGCCTTTGATGGTCGATGCAGAGGTTGACCAGGATGCGATGGAACCAGGTTGAGAAGCGCGAGCGCCCGTCGAAACGGTCGGCGGATTGATAGAGCCTGATGAACGCCTCCTGCGACACGTCGCGCGCGTCGGCCTCGTTGCCCACGATCGAGCAGGCGAGCCGGTAGGCGCGCGCCTGATGCCGCTCGACCAGCAAGTCGAAAGCCTGCGCATCGCGTTCCGCAACCCGCCTGCACAACTCCTCATCGGAAGGCTCCACCGCAACCGGTCCATCCCATCACGAATTCGGCCCACGAATTCGGTCCGCGAATTCGGCTCACGACTTGCCGCCATCCGAACCCGCGGCCCGGCGACGGAATCCCCCAGATTGCTGGCCGTCGGACCGATGCTACCCTTCCCCACGCTTTTGACGAAAGCAGGGGGCTATCCGTTTACACGGCCCCGCGGGTCTTTCACTCGGCTTTTCCGCTTTTCACTTTTCATTTTTCACTGTAAACGAAACCGGCCCGGCGCACGTCCAAGCCATGGAACGTGGAAGACAGGAGGATGCCGATGAAGGGTCAGGGTCTCCAGCGGAATCGCAAGCGCGGCCGCAGACTCGCCGGATGCGCCGCCGCTCTGATGGTCGCCGGCGCGGCCGCCGGATGCACTGCGTACGATCCGCAAGGCGCGGCCCAGCAATACGCGCCGAGCTACTACAACCAGTCCTACGATCAACTGAGCGCGCGAACAAAAGATGCAGCTCGAGGACCATCTGTCCAACCAGAGCAACCAGGCCTGGCGCACCAGCGCCCAGGTCGTCTCGAGTATCGGCCACCTCGCGCAGGGCACCGGCATCCTGCTGTTCGCAGCGCGCCACTAGCCGAAGTTCGCAAGGCATACCCTGTCGCCGCGCCTGCGGACAGGGAATCGACAGACCGCAAACGCGGCCACGGTATAGCCGTGCCCGCAGATGAAGGAGGAGGAAGGCAAATGAAGAGGACTCAAATCAAAAAGATCGTGACCGCTCTCGCAGTCGTGATTTTCTCCGGTGCGATCGGCACGGCGGCGATGGCGCAGGACTGGCGCGGCCCACATCCGCTCGCCAACACGGACCACTACCTCGATCAGACATCCGGAGGTCGCGGCAGCAGCTCCAGCAGCATCCGGGCCTGGTCGACAACTCCAGGTATGTGGCGAGCCATCCGGGCCTGCATGAATTCCTCGCACGCATCCGGTTGCGCGCACCGAATGGAAGTCGCATCCGTACCGCTACATGAATCGCGAAGACCAAATACGATCAGAACCATTAATAAGTAGCACCTTGGTCATGCGACTGACGTATCAACTGCATATCGAAACATTTGGCGAAATAGTCAGTAAAGAAACAATTTCTCTAACAACAAGTCTGAGAGGAGAAGATAGTATGAACTTCAAGAGTCGCATCGGGATCGTGGTCGGGACAGCGATGATGATGGCGGTAGGGATGAGCGCGGGACAATTCGCCGCCGCCGCAGAACTGCGAGGCCCGTCAGGAAACCTCGATCTACGCCTGAACGGATACGAAGTGGTGACGCCCGAGAACTCGACTACGTCGACCCGGCTGAGCATCGATGGAATCGGCCAGGTGATCGCGCGACACCAAGGGCAATCTCAGCGGCGCCGAGAGCTTCACCGCGGTCGACCCAACGGTTCCGGCACAGGAAGTCTGCGACGGGACCGTCAGCGGAGCGATCACGCCGCCTGCGGGAGGGTTTGGCTCGGGCGACGGCGAATTCACGATCAGCCTGAGCCTTTGCGCCGACCAGCACCGATGCCTACTGCATCCCGGCGACCACCACATGCAGTGCAACCGCTCGCTGCTGCACAACGTCAGCTGGTCAAGGACCTCGATGCGGGCCAGTACCACTGCATCGTCACCGGAATGACCGCCGGGCACGGGCGCAACGTCGGCGATCAACGCCGCATCGATGGACGGCGCACTCGATAGCGTACGCGGCAGCAACGGGCCTACCGAGTAGGCCGATCGCACCACAACAGCGATTCCGCGCATACCACGAAAATGGCCGCCGCCGAGGGCTCACGAGCCTTCGGCGGCGGCCGTTTTGCTTCCGCTATGTCAGTGAGTAGCCGGTGTGCCGGTCTTGCCGGAGCGGCGGAGAGAACGGTCAGCGTCACCGGGCAGACCGGCGAATCTTCGTCATAGCAGATTCGGCTGACCGCGCCGGCGGGCCGGTCCTTGTCCTCGGCGTAGCCGGGGCAGATCCAGCGCCCTCCGCCGCCGCGATACATCGCGACCGCGAAGTAGCGGCCGGGCGCGAGCGTGCCGCCGGCCTGCCCGGTGCCCGCGGGCAACTCCTGCGAAGCCACCACTTCGTATCCATCGTGGGCGCTCTCCGGCTCGAACTGCATCAATAGCAACTCCCATCGCGAGCCGCCGTGATTGACTACCTGGTAGGTCATCGCGGAATTCGACGAAAACACCGGCTTGGAGCGGCAGAGCCACGGCCGCGCCTCGGCCGCATGGGCCGGCAACGCGCCCGCAGCGACGAGACCGATTCCACAGCTTACGGCGAGCAAGTAACGTCCGAACTTCATCGCATTCCTTTCATCAACCCTCGCCTCGCACTTCCGGCGTCGTCGCTTCGATAGCCGGAGCCTATCCGCCATGCCTCGCCGCCGGCCTCAAGCCGCCGCGCCGTCGCATACTTCGATAATCCGCCGCACGATCTCGCCGAGGTCGGAATCCTTGGGCGTAAACACCGCCCGCACGCCCATCTCGAGCAGCGCATGGCGGTCGCGGTTGGGAATTATCCCGCCCATCACGAGCCTCACGTCGTCCGCGCCACGTTCCTTGAGCAACGCGATCGTCTCGCGAGCGATCGCGAGATGGGCTCCGGCGAGCGAGCTTATCGCCAGCACTTCGGCATCTTCCTGCAGCGCGGTCTCGACCATCTGCGCCGGCGTCTGCTTGAACCCCGCCAGGATCACTTCCATCCCGGCCTGCATGCAGGCGTGCGCGAGCAGCTTGACCGCGTTGATATGGCCGTCCAGCCCGGCCTTGCCAAGCGCGATGCGGATGCGCCGCGGGGCGCGGGGCACGTTGAGCGGCGCAAGCGCCATCGTGCGATCGAGCACGGGCGGCGTGTAGCGTCCGTTGGTCGCGCGCTCGATAGCCGTGGTCCACTCGCCGACCGTGCCGCCGGCGCGCGCGAGATCGACCGTCGGCTCCATCACGCCGGCGCCGCTTGCGGCAGCGCGCTCCAGCGCCTCGAGCGCGCGAGCGACCGCGCCGTCGCCGCGAGCGTCGCGTTCGCCGCGCCATCGGACCAGCGACTCGATCCGTTCGCGCTCAGCCGCCGCATGCTCCGCCGCGTCGTCGGTGACGACGCCGGAGCCCGTGAGGCCAATCTCGTCGAGGAATGCGTTGACGCCGACCTGCACCAGTTCGCCGCTGGCGAGCCTGCGCTGGCGCTCGGCGAGCAGGCGCGTCAGCTCGCCACCGACGGCGGCGATCGCGCGCGCGTAGCCCGCGGCGCGCAGCCCCAGCGCGATCGCGCGTGCGCGTTCGGCAATCTCGCCGGTCAGCTTCTCGACCACCTTGCTGCCCTCGAAGATGTCGCCCCACTCCGCCAGCCCGGTCTCGTGCATCAGGATTTGCTGCGTGCGCAGGCTGAGCGTCTGCTCGGCCTGGTCCGGCAGCGCCATCGCCTCGCGAAAACCCGGAAGCTGCAAAGCGTTGACGCGCGCGGCGGCGGAAATCACCACCGGCAAGCGCCTCGTAGGCGATGCGGATGATGTTGAGCTCGGGCTGGCGCTCGGTGAGCGTCAGTGAACGCACCTGGCATCCGGCGCGAAAGGCGACGTCATCGATGCCGTATTCGTCGCGGCACAGCTCGCGCCACAGCCTGAAGTAGGCGCGCACCTTGCTTATCTCGGGCACCAGCTCGATGCCGCTGTTGATGAAGAACGAGATGCGCCGCACGGTCTGCTCGAAGGCCTCGCGCGAGAGCCGCGGGCGCAACGCGTCGAGGATCATCAGCGCGTTGCCGAAGGTGTAGCCGATTTCCTCGGCCGGGCCGGCGCCGCTCTCCATGTAGTGATAGCCGCAGCAGTTGATCGGATTCCAGTTGGGCACGCGCTCGACCGCGAAGCTGATGAGCTCGGTCGAGATGCGAAAGGAAATCTCGGGATGGAAAATCGAGGTGCCGCGCGCGACGAACTCCTTGAGCAGATCGTTCTGGGTCGTGCCGCGCAGCTCCGTCCATGGCACGCCGCGCTTTTCGGCGACGACCAGGTAGAGCGCGAGCAGAAACGGCGCGGTCGCGTTGATCGTCATCGAGGTGTTGATCGCGCCAAGGTCGATCCCGGCGAGCAACTCCTCCATGTCGCGCCAGTGGCAGATCGAGACGCCGGCCTTGCCGACCTCGCCCGCGGCAACCGGCGCGTCGGGGTCGTAACCGTTTTGGGTAGGCAGATCGAAGGCGATCGAGAGTCCGCGCTGGCCGCGGCTTAGGTTTTCCAAAAAGCGGCGATTGGCCTGCCGAGCGTCGCCGAAACCGGCGTAGGTCCTGATAATCCAGGGCTCGCGCGGCCGCGGTTTTTTCTTCGCGTCCGGCGCGGGCGATGTGGCTCGACTCATCGGTTCTCCGATCTCTTCGCGATCTCGATCCGTATTCGACTTACAGCGCGCGCCACCGAAGCGGCATGCGCGGCGGTCTCTCTAGAGCGTAATGGCCCGCGAGCGTCGATTCCAGCGACCGCGCGGTCGCTGCTACTGCTTGTAGCCGAACCGCCGCAGCATCGCGCGCCGCTCGGCCTGCTCCTGCTCGCCCTCGACTCCCTTGGGCGCGCTGCCATCGATCACGCCCATCACGCCGCGCGCGCCGCCGCCGTCGGCGGCCACGATCACGCGCACGTCATTGGCCGTGGCGCAGAAGATCGAGCATACCTCGGTGACCGCCTTCACCTGGTTGAGCACGTTTATCGGAAAGGCGTTGCCGAGCATGATCACGAACACGTGTCCCGCGCCGATCGCCTTGGCCGCGCGCACCGCGGCGTCTTCCAGTTCGGCGTCGGTCCCGGTGTGCCGGATGAGGCACGGCCCCGAGGCCTCGCAAAAGGCCACGCCGAACTTCACCGCCGGCACCGCCCCGACCACGGCCTCGTAGAGATCGTCGACGGTCTTGATGAAGTGGGCCTGACCGATAATCACGTTGGCGTCGGCGGGCTTGACGATTTCGATCGCGCTGAGTTCCATACGCTTTGCGTTCTCCGCTATTCGTTGCTGGGCTGCGATGGTTGCTCGATGATAGGAGAGCCGGGGCATCGATTGCGAGTCTGTTGCGAGGCATGTATTGAAAACCCGCCGGAAGTCATCGCGCAACCCAGCCGCCGCTCGCGCACCGCGGCGCCGCGCGGCGGCGGCGCAGGTGACGGCGGCGCGTTGCCGGGCTTTTTCTACCGGCTCGCGCCGCGCGACCAGAAGGTCTACCTGCGCAGTGACGCGATCGACGCCTTCGACCTGGTGGCGGGGCCCAACGCGCTCGCGCTCGCCGAGGCGCTGATCGCGGCGCTCGAGGGCGGCAGCGTTGCCGGCACCGGACGCGCCGCGCAAGCCCTGGTGACCGAGCTATGCCGGCTGCTCGGCGTGCGCAACGTGCCGATCGAAGTCAAAGGCGTGCGGCCGCGCAATGCGCGCGGCGAGCTTCACGGCATCTTCTATCCCGACGCGCCGCGCATCGTCTTGTGGACGCGCACGGCGCTGCGCCACGACGTGGTCAAGCCCAAAACTTTTCTGCGCACGCTGATGCACGAGCTGGCCCACTACTTGGACTACGCCGCTGTTGCGGCTCGGCAACTCGTACCATACGCGGGGCTTCTTCAAACGCGAATCGTTCCTGGTGCGCGCGGTTTTTCCGCCCGGCTCCGACGCCGAACAGGTTTGACAATGGCGCGCGGCGGATGCGCGGCCGGCCTGCCGCGGGTATCACCTGGCGGCAGCGGCAAAGGACGCCGAAGGTTAACAAGAGTCTGATGGGAATATTGCAACGAATGTGGACCGCGATTCCGCCCGAAGAGCGGCTGCTCGCCGAACTGGCCGACATCGCCGGCCGCCATCAGGAACTCGCCGATCGACTGGCGCGCCACGCCGGTCTTTGCGTTTACCCGAATATCGCCGGCGGGCTGAAGCGCGCTCGCCGCGCGCGAGGCCGAGCACGCCCGCACGCTCGACGCGCTTCTCAGCGAACGCCACGTATGGTCGAAGCTGCCGCGCCCGACGGGCGCCGAGGGCTCCAGCAATTGGCAGCGTGTGAGCGGCGACCTTGCGCTGATGCTCGAGCTCGCGCGCGAGATGAACGAGCAGGCGCTCCATTGGGAGGGAATCGATCCGCCGTTTGCGGCGCGCCTGCATACGATAGCGCTCGAGGACAATCGCAATATCGGCGAACTGCGCGAGTTGGCGCTGAAGTGCGATCCGCAGGCGCTCGACTGAAGCGCTCAGGCTCGCGGCGACGGCTCTCAGAGCGGCTTCGCGTCGATCAGGATCGCCGCCATCACCGCCGGCTCGGTCCCCCGGTTGACCCATCCGTGATTGGTGCCGCGCTGCACCACCACGTCGAACGGCTTGAGCTCGACCTCGCCCTTGTCGAGCAGCAGCGTGACGCGCCCCGACAGCACGATTATGTAGTCGACGGTCCGCGTGGTGTGCATGCTCGGATGGCGCGAGGTGTCGACGCGGCAATGCGAAGCGCCCATCGCCGCAAATCGCGCCGCGCTCTGCGCCTCCAACTCCGCCAGCGAGAGCGACTTGTCCTCCGGCGCGCACCATGATATAGCGGATCACGCTGCCGCCGGCCGGCGGCTCCAGACGCGGCGGACGTTCGGCCGCGTCGCCCGGCGCGGCGTTGTCCGCCGGCGTGGCGTCGGTTACCCAGAACTCGGCCGCGCCGCGGCCGTCGCCCTCGCGGATGTTGGCGGGCGGTCCGTCGATCGCGATGTAGGATTTCCCGGCGGCGTCGATGCCGGTCACGACTCGCCGCAGTGTTTTCATTTGCACGATGCTCACCTCGTCCGGCCGCGGATGGCGGCGCTCAAAAAATCTTTCAGAGCGGCTTGGCGTCGATCAGCACGGCGGCAATCAACGCCGGCTCGGGGCCGTGGTTGACCCAGGAGTGATTGGTGCCGCGCTGCACCACCACGTCGAAGGGCTTGAGGTCGACCTCTCCTTTGTCGAGCACCAGAGTGACGTGGCCGGAGAGCAGGATTACGTAGTCGATCGTGCGCGTCGTGTGCATGCTCGGATGGCGCGTCGTATCGGTCCGGCAATGCGCGCCGCCGATCGCCGCGAACATCGCGGCGCTTCGCTCTTCCAACTCGCGCGCCGAGAGCGTCTTGTCTTCGGGCGCGAGCATGAAAAAGCGACAGACGCTGCCACCCGCCGGCGGCTCCAGGCGCATCTTCCACTTGGCCGCGTCGCCCTTGGCCGCGTTGTCGGCGGGTGTGGAGTCGGTGACCCAAACCTCGGCCAGCCCAGCGCCGGCCTCCTCTACGATGCCGGCGCCCGGTCCGTCGATCGCAACGTAGGATTTTCCGGAGGCGTCGATGCCGGTTACGACCCGCCGCAGGTCTTTCATTTTCACGATGCTCACCTCGTCCGGCGCGCGGATATGCTTGTCGGGGCCGGGCCGCGCGATCCTAGCGCATCGGTGGCCTTAAGGCACAGGAAAAAACGAAGCCGCGGCTACAGGTAGCGCTCGAGGCGGCGGCGGGCGAGTTCGTCGACCACGCGGCGGAGGTCCTGCGAGTTTTTGCGGCTGGCAATCAGGAGCGCGTCGCCGGTGTCGACCGCGACCAGGTCTTTGACGCCCAGCAACACCATCAAGCGCTTATCTCCGCCGCGCGCCAGCACGCCCTCGCAATCAAGCGCGATCACCTCGCCCTTGAGCACGTTGGATTCGCGCCCGCCAAGGGCCTCCCAGAGCCCCTCCCAGCTTCCCACGTCATGCCATCGAAAACGCGCGCGCACGCTCAGCACGTTGCGGCTCTTCTCGGCCACCACGCGGTCGAACGCGTCGAAGTCGAGGCGCCGATAGAGGCGCGCGACCTTGGCCGCCGGCGCTCCAGCGAATTCGCGCATCGCCGCGGCGAGGCCCGGAGCGTGCTGGTCGAGCTCGGAAGTCAGCGTCGCGACATCCATCACGAACATCCCGGCATTCCACAAAAACTTTCCCGACGCGACCATCCGGCGCGCCGTTTCAAGCGGCGGCTTCTCGACGAAGCGCACGACCTGGAACCCGCGCCCCACCTTCCGCCCGATCTGCTGATAGCCGTAGCCGGGCTCGGGGCGATCGGGAACGACGCCGATCACGACTACCGCGGGGCGCGTGGTGGCAAGCTCGATCGCGTCGCCTAACGTGCGGCGAAAGGCCGTGGGCGGACTGATGTAGTGGTCGGCGGGCATCACGGCGACCACGCCGGCGCCCGCGCGATGCGCGATCGTAGCGCATCCATAGGCGATCGCGACCGCGGTGCCGCGCCCGCTGGGCTCGACGATTAGATTCGCCGGGGGGATCAGGCCACGCAGAGCCTTGCGAAAGATCGCGCGCTGGTCGGCCGAGACCAGCACGAAGGTCCGCGCGCGCCCGGTCATGGGCGCGACTCGCGCGATAGTGTCGGCGAGCAGCGAGGTGCGGCCGTCGATCGAAAACAGCGGCTTCGGACGCCAGGCGCGGCTTTCCGGCCAAAAGCGCGTGCCGCGTCCGCCGGCGATAATGAGCGCGCTCGGCTGTGCCGCGCTCACATCGCGCCCAGTTCTTGGAGTTTGCTCTCGAACAGGGCGCGAATTTCGCCCAGGGTCTTTTCGTCGCTCGCCTCGAAGCGCATCACCAGCGCGGGCTGGGTATTCGAGGCGCGCACCAGGCCCCATCCGCCCGGTAACTTGACTCGCACCCCGTCGATTTCGATCACCTCGTAGCGGCCGCGGAAGTACTCGGCGGCCTTGCGCACCACGTCGAACTTGCGTTCGTCGGGGCAATCGAGACGAATCTCGGGAGTGAAGCTGCTCTTGGGCAGGTCGGCCAGGATTTGGGCCAGGCCGCGGCGCTCGCGGCTGACGATCTCGAGCAGCCGGAACGACGCGTAGATGGCGTCGTCGAAGCCATAGTAGCGGTCGGCGAAAAACATGTGTCCGCTCATCTCGCCGGCCAGCGCCGCGTGCTCTTCCTTGAGCTTGCTCTTGATCAGTGAATGGCCGGTCTTCCACATGATCGCGCGGCCGCCGTGAGCGGTGATGTCGTCGTACATGCGGTTAGAGCACTTGACGTCGCCGATAATCGCGGCGCCCGGACGTTCGCGCAGAATCGCGCGCGAGAACACCACCATCAACTCGTCGCCCCATACGATACGGCCGTTCTCGTCCACCGCGCCGACCCGGTCGGCGTCGCCGTCGTAGGCGATCCCGATACGCGCGCCGCTGCTTTTCACCGCGGCGATGAGGTCGCGCATGTTCTCCTCGACCGTGGGGTCGGGATGATGGTTGGGAAAGCGGCCGTCCATCTCGATGTAAAGCTCGACCGTCTCGAGTCCCAGCTCGCGCATCAACGGCGCCGCGACCACTCCGCCGCATCCGTTACCGCCGTCGACGGCGACCTTGAGCCCCGGGCGAAGCGTGATGGTGCGCTTGATGAAGTCGTTGTAGTCGCCATGCACCGACCGCGTGCTGAGCGCGCCGCGCGCGCCGGCGGCGGGAAAATCCTTGCGCTCGACGATGCGCCGGAGCTCCTGGATTTCCTCGCCGTAGATGGTCGAAGGTCCCACGCCGAGCTTGAAACCGTTGTATTCGGCGGCGTTATGGCTGCCGGTGATCATCGCACCGCCGTCCATCCGCCAGTGGATCACCGAAAAATAAAGCAGCGGCGTGGGCACCACGCCGATGTCGACCACGTTGATGCCGCTTTGCAGTAGTCCGTCGCTCAGCAGCCCGAACAGGCGGTCCGAGGACAGCCGACAGTCGCGGCCAAGCGTGATCGTGGCCTTGCCGGCCCGTTTGAGCATCGTCGCGTAGCCGCGCCCGAGGCTTACGACGAAGTCGTCGTCGAAGTCGCGCTCGACAATGCCGCGAATATCATACTCGCGAAAGACTTGCGGATTCATCGTTTGCTGCCCGTCTCTCCACCGCGCGCCGCCGCCCGCAAAGGGACCTTGGCGCTGCCGTGCCCACCAGTTTGTGGAAGTCGTCTTGATCGTGCAAGCTGCGGTTTTGCTGTGGCGCCGCCTCAGCAGCAAATCGGGATGGCAGAGCAAAAAAAGCAGCGTGTCGCGTTGATAACCGGCGCCGGACGCGGAATCGGCCGCGCGACGGCGCTTGCGCTCGCGCGCGAGGGCTACTCGCTATGCCTGGGCGCGCGCACCTTCGATGAGCTGGAAGAGACGCGGCGCCTTTCAGGTCTGGAGGCGGCACGCTCGCTCATCGTGCTGATCGATCTCGCCGGCGAGGAGAGCCCACAGGAGCTCTTCGATGCGGCGCTCGACCATTTCGGTCAAATCGACGTGCTGGTGAATAACGCCGGATGGGCTCCGCCGCGCACGCCGCTCGTCAAGACCAGCGCGGCAGCGCAGGACCGTATACTGGCGGTGAATCTGCGCGCGCCGATCGCGCTCACGCGCCTGGCCGCGGCGCGAATGGTCAAAAGCGGCGGCGGCGCGATCGTCAATATCGCTTCGTCGGCGGCGCGCAGCACGCCGGCCGGCGAAGCGGTCTACGCGGCGGCCAAGGCCGGACTGGTCGCGTTCAGCCGCGCCGCGTTCGCCGAACTCCGATCGAGCGGCGTCAAGCTGGCGGTAATAATCCCCGGACTGGTCGACACCGCGCTCATCCCGCACAACAAGCATCTCGACCGCGCGCTGATGCTCGGGACCCAGGACGTGGCGGAGGCGGTGATGGCGGTGTTGCGCGCACCGGTGCGCGCGTGTCCGGTGGAAATCGTGCTCGAGCCGCAACGCAACCCCGAGCGCTCGCGCTAGTGATACCGGGTCGGCGCGCGACGAGACGCCGTGGCGCGTCGCGCTTCAGACGTGCGCACCCTGCCCACCGCCCACGTCGATCGACGCGCCGGTGATGAAGCCCGCGCGGTCGGAAGCCAGAAACGCGATCAACCCCGAGACTTCGTGCGGCTCGCCGAAGCGTTTGAGCGGCACGATCTGCGCCGCCTGCGCCATGAATTTCTCCAGCGGCACGTCGGGCGCGCGGCGCGTGTGCGCGCGTTCGATCTGGTTGGTGTGTACGAGCCCGATGTTGACCGAGTTGACCAGGATCTTGCGGTCCGCCAACTCCCAGGCAAGCGCCTTGTTGAGCGCGTAGCAAGAAGCGCGATGCGTGGTGGTGGCGAACAGCCCCGGCATCACCACCCGCCCGGCAATCGCGTTGACGTTGATCACGCGAGGCGCCGGGCTCTTCTCCAGCAACGCCAGCGCCGCGCGCGTGCATCGCAGTTGCCCGAGAATTTTCAGCTCGTAGTCGGCCAGCAGTTGCTCGTCGCTCAGCGAGGCGAAGGTGCCATGCGTGGCGGCGCCGGCGTTGTTCACCAGGATATCGAGCCGGCCGTAGACCCGGCCGACTTCATTCATCAAGGCCGCTATCTCCGCGGGCTTGCGGATGTCGCACTCGGCGACGACACATCGCACGCCCCTGGCCACGACCTGGTCGCGCACTTTGGCCAGTTGATCGGCATGGCGCGCGCAAATCGCGAGGTCGCAGCCCTCGCCGGCAAGTTCAAGCGCGGTCGCCTCGCCGATTCCCATGCTCGCGCCGGTCACCAGCGCGACCCTGCCCTTAAGTCCCAGATCCATAGGAGGCCTCCTGGCCGGTCATCAATAGTTATTCGCGAGTTATTCGCGGATTTTGCCCGCGGTCTTGTTCGCCGACGTTGTCCGCGGAAGTCATTCAAGACGATTGCCACAATAATCGCCACTTGCATGGCGCGCTTGCAATCGATAACGCTCGTGGGCATTGTGCACCAGCCCAGCGCCAATGCACCTCCACGATGCCCTTCACGCTCAGACTAACGATCGCGCTTTTGCTGGCGGCGGCCGCCGCCGCACTCGTCTCGCCCTTCGCCGCAACCGCGCTCGCCGTTGCCGGCTACCATTTCCCGTTCCCGCGCATCTTCGACCGCACCGTGATGGTCACGCTGGCGGTGATGTTGTTCCTGTGGGCGCGCCCGTTGGGAGCGGCACGGCTGCTGCGGCGCGGCTTCGCCCGCCCGCTGGACAATCTCGGCAGGCTGCTGCGCGGATTTCTGGTCGCGGCGGCGGTGATTGCTATCCTGCTCGCGCTCGGGGCGGCGTTTGGCGGGCGCGACGAGATGCGGGTCGGCGAGGCGCTGGCTCGCGCGCCCAAATACGTGGCAGGCGCACTCCTGATCGCGATAATCGAAGAGGGATTCTTCCGTGCCTTCATGCTGGGCGGAATGATGGAGGACTTCGGCCGCACGGGCGCGTTGGCGATTAGCGCGGCGATCTACGCACTGGCGCATCTGGTGCGCTCGCCGGCCCGATTTTACCTGGCACACTTCGACGCGGCGGCCGGCCTTCACAATCTCTACGCGAGCCTCGCGCAACTGACCCATCCTGCGGCTGTGCTCCCGGCGCTGATCGGGCTCTTTCTGCTCGGGCTGGTGCTGGGTGAGGCCTTCCTGGCGACCGGGAATGTCTATTTCTCGGCAGGGCTGCATGCCGGCCTGGTGATCGGCGTGAAGCTATGGCCTTACAGTGATGCGCCGGGAGTCGCCCTGCCGCACTGGATCGCCGGTTACAATCGGCCGGCGTTGATAAGCGGTGAGGCGGCGTGGGTGATGGCGCTGATCGTCCTCGCGCTCGTGCCGCGGCTCACCGGCCGCTCTGGCTCGTAGAGCGGTTTTCTAGGGCTGACGCAGCCAACGGAGAGTTCCCATTTTGGCTTGCTTCAATTTTGCCTAGACACGTCACGAGAATGAAGATAGCTTTTAGATATGCTAAAAGTAATCGGTCGCGTAGCAGCCTCAGTGAGCTTCGTTGCCATGGTCTTGTTGGTCTCTGTGCCTCACGCCTGGGGGCTGGCCACAGCCGGCGCGGTCAGCGCGGTCAATGGCGCCGTCACCATCGAGCGCGCCGGCAGGTCGATTCCAGCAGCCGACGGCACCACCGTTCAGGTCGGGGACAAGTTTACGACCGGACCGAACAGCCGGCTCACTATCAAGCTCAGTGATGGTAGCCAGTTGGAATTGACTGACTCGAGTACCCTTGTGCTTACAGAAGACACCCTTAATCCCGACGGGTCGCGGGCCAGCACGAAGGTCACTCTGCTGAACGGACTGGTGCGTTCCCTGGTCCATTTTAGTCGGAACGGCGCTCCCAACTTCGAGGTTCATACTCCCAACGCCGTCGCCTCGGCCCGTGGCACCATGTTCGACGTTTCGTATCAGGAGACTCTGCCGCCGCCGACTCCCTGATCGAGGGCTCAAGAAAGCAGCGGCGCCGGGCCCCGGTTGATGGGCCCATGGCGAAAATCCGCGTGAACGGCGAATTTGCGGTTAAAACGTAAAAACGGAGCGCATCGCGAGTCGCGATGCGCTCCGCTTCCTTCCTAATCCTGTTTCCGTGATCTTACTTCGTGAGCAGCAATGCCGCCTCGGCGCATTGCATATCCTGTTCGACCGATCCGCCGCTGACGCCTATCGCTCCGACGATGTTGCCGTCGACTTTGATCGGATAGCCGCCGCCGAAAGCCGCCACGCGCGGGCGTGACGCGATGCCTGCGACGAGCGAAGGGTCGCCCTTGATGAAGTTGAAAAAGTCGTGCGTCGGAAACCCGAACAGCGCGGTGTAGGCCTTGCTCTGCGCGATCTCGATCGGAATGAGCGCCGCTCCGTCCATGCGGACGAACGCCTTCAGATTCCCGCCATCATCGACGACGGCCACGCATTGCGGAACCTTGAGTTCCTGCGCCTTGGCAACAGCGGCCTCGATCAGCTTCTGGGCGAACTCGGCAGTGATTGCATGCTTCTCGAAAGTCTTGCTCATTTTTTAAGCCTCGATGGTTATGGCGTGGGAGCATCCAAGCCCCAGCGCCGTAACGTTGACCGCCCAGTCTATCGCGATTCAGCCGTTTTGCGAGAACCTTCGAGGGAACGGATATCGGGCCTGCCCGTTACTCGGCTTTCGAGGCTGTTGCTGCCTGACAGCCCGCGTGATGCACACGCGCGCGCGGTCACGAAGCAAACGCGTCGATAAGGGCCTCGTGATTTTCCCTGACCTGCGCGGGCTCGGCCGCGAAAGTCGGGCTGAGGAGGATCAACGTCTCGAAGCAGTCCCGGAATGGTTCGAGCTGGCGATGGACCTCTTCGGGAGTACCCGCCAGGACCAAAGCATCGACCATTTCGTCAGTGACCGCATCGATCGCGCCAGCGACATCGCCCGCCGCAAGCAGCGTTCGCATGCGCTCTTTGGGCGATTTGAAGCCGGCCGGATCGAGGACTGCGTCGAAGTAGGGAATTGCGCTGTAAAAAGCAATTGCGTTACGCGCGAACGCTCGTGCCTGTTTGCGGTTTCGGTTCACTGAGCAGATCTTGACCGCGCACCATTCGAACGGTTTCTCGCTAACGCCGGAGCGCGCCAATCCTTGCTTGACGTTGGGATGCACCACCTCCTGGAAATAGCGCGGGGTGTTCAGCACGTTCACGATTATGCCATCCGCATGTGTACCCGCCAGCCGCATCATGCCGGGCAGCACCGCAGCCAGGTAGATCGGAATGCGATATGGCGCGGGAGCGCTGAGCCGCCGGTAGTCGCGTATTTTGTAGAACTTGCCGTCATACTCGATCGGATGTTGTGAATTGGAGGTCCACATCAGGCGCACGCACTCAATATATTCGCGCATTCGATCGACGGGACGATGGTAGGGAAGCCCATGCCAATTTTCATTCCAGGCCTTGGGCGCAGTGCCGAGGCCGAGAATGAAACGGCCACCGCTCAATTCAGCCATCGACATCGCGCTTAGTTCCGTTAGCATCGGCGTGCGCGCAAAATGTGCCACGCCAGTGCCAAGGCGCACCTTTTGCGCGACCGTGGCCATAGCCGCCAACGGAACGAAGCCGTCGCGCCACAGCTCCGCCGACCACAGACTCTCAGCGCCGGCGGACTCCGCGGCCGCCGAAAATTTAAGTTGTTCCGGCAGCGAGAGTTTATCGCCGCTGAATAACACTCCCCATTTCTTCCAGAATTTGTCCCGCCTCATTTGATCTCCGGAATTTCCTTTTTTGGCTCTGCAAGCGCTGGATTTTAAGCCCAATAGTCGCTCCGGCGTCAAATCGGCGCCATCGGGGTTCTCGAGGGAGCGAAAGATCGGCGCTTCCTCGCTCGATCTCCCTCTAAAACAAACACTGGGGAAGGATTCACAGGGCCGGCTTCAAAGGCAGGAAATGCTTGGAGACTTCTCAGCCGGTGGTGCGCCGAGCGCGAGCGTCGGATTCGCTAGGCGCGTTGGCGCCGTGGAAGCTTCGGAAACAGCCGCAAGCGGCCGCCGAACTCCAGCGCGTAGCGCGGCCCCATCGCGGCTTCCTCGGCGCGAATCCGCACGCGCAACAGCGCCGCGTTGCCGATCGAGAACACGACCGCGGTGAGCCAGCATCCATGAATCAGCGGAACGCATGCGATCTCGACGATCACGGCGAGGTAGTTGGGATGGCGCATGAAGCGGTACGGCCCGCGGCTTATCGGCGGCCATCCCGGGAAACACGATGATGCGCGTGTTCCAGCGCGAACCGAGACTCGCGATGGACCAATAGCGCAGCGCCTGCGCGCCGAGCGCGCCGCCAAGCGCCATCCATCCGAGCGTCCCCGGAAACGGGCGCTTGAGCACGATCGCCTCGGCCGCGGCCGAGAGCAGGAAGAGCGCGTGGAACGCGGCCATCGCCGGGTAATGGCCTCGCCCGCGCTCGACCGCGCCCATCGCGAACGCGCGGCGTAGCATTGCGCGACGCGATCGCAAGATGGAACACCCGCTCGGCCGCGAGCGCCGCCAGGATAGCCAGGTACGCTCCGAGCGAAATCACCATCGCAGCAATGCCAACTCCGCGCAAAATCCCGGACCCATCGCGAGCATCATCCCGTAATCGCCGGGACGTGCCGCGCGCGCGTCGAGCAGGTCGCGCAACACGAACAGCACCGAGGCCGAAGACAGATTGCCGGTGGCGGCGAGCAGCCGCCATGAACGATCCAGCGCACCGAGCGGAAGGTCGAGCGCGCGTGGCGATCGCCTCGAGCACGCGATTGCCGCCGGTATGCGCGATCCAATGGCTAATCGCGGAGCGCCCAAGCCCGTGATCGGCGAGCATCGCGTCGACGTCGCCGCCCAGATGCTCGCGGACCAGGTCGGGGATCGCCGGCGAAAGCACTATTTTGAGTCCGCTGTCCACCACGTCCCATCCCATCATCCGTTCGCTATCGGGATAAAACACCGAGCGCGTAGCGACAACGCGCGGAGTCATACCGGCGCCGCGATTGGCCAGCCGCGCACCGCCCAGCAGCACCGCCGCCGCGCCGTCGCCGAAAAGCGCCGAGGCGATGATGTTGGCGACCGAGTCGTCGGCGCGTTGCAAGGTGAGCGAGCAGAGCTCGGCCGACACGACCATCGCAACCTGGCCGGGAAATCCGCGCAACACGTCGGCGGCACGAACCACTCCGGCCACTCCGCCGGCGCATCCCAGGCCGAAGATCGGCGTGCGCCGCACGTCCGAACGCATCCCGAGCCGGTTGACGATTCGCGCATCGAGGCTCGGCGTCGCGATGCCGGTACCGGTGACGAAGAAGAGATGATCGACGTCGCGCGCCGTCATCCCGGCCGCATCGAGCGCGCTCTGAGCCGCCGCGGCGCCCAGCTCCGGCGCTACGCGCGTCCACGCGGCGTTGGTCTTGGTGAAGGAGTCGAGCGCCGGGTACTCGCTCACCGGCAGCGCCAGGTAGCGCCGATCGACGCGTACCGAGCGCTGGATCTGCTCGAAGGTCGAGCGCCAGCGCCGCGACTGGTCGTATTTTTCGCCCCACAGAGCCTTGAGCAGCGCGGCCAGCGATTGCTGTTCGATAACGTTGGGCGGGAGCGCGGTGGCGGCGGCCAAAATTGCCGGCGCGGCGCCAAAAGCTTCG
This sequence comes from uncultured delta proteobacterium, assembly GCA_963832395.1. Taxonomy (GTDB): domain Bacteria; phylum Desulfobacterota; class Binatia; order Binatales; family Binataceae; genus JAKAVN01. Next base: position 41,698 of record CAWHTV010000009.1, read on the forward strand.
GACGACGCGTCGCGCGACATATCGCGTAACGTATCAGACGACGGCGCGTTGGCGGCCCAAGCGCCGTCAAACAAATCAAGATTCATCATCATGCCTCTATTCTACTCGAATAGAAGAACCGCCGCCGACAGGACTATGTTCCGGCGGGAACATCGGAGGCGTGAGCGGACGCGGCGCGGCTAGTGCGCCGCTTTAGGGCGAGAATCGCGATGGCGCCGGGTTTCGGCGTACAGCGGCGCCATCCCGCGCGGCCGCGTGCGGTAGCGCCGATGTTGCCACAGGAACTGCTCGGGATAGCGCCGCACCATCTCTTCGATCGCGCGCAGGAAGCGCCCCGTGTTCTCCTCGACGTCGGCCTCGGCGTCGGCGCTTTCCTGGAGCGGGATATGGTCCTGGATGACGATGCGATGATGGCGGTTGTCGGGCGCGCGCACGATGAAAACCGGGACCACGATCGCATGCGACTTTTGCACCAACCGCGCCAGCGTGCGCGAGGTCGCCGCCGGCTCACCAAAGAACGGAACGAAGACCGCCTCGCCGCGCTTGGCGTTCTGATCGAACGGCACGCCGACCAGTTGGCCATCGCCGAGCGCCTTGAGCACGGCGCGCACGGCCGAACGCTTGCGCACGACGTCGACGCCGGCGCGCTCGCGCACCCAAGTCATCAATGCGTCGCCGGCCACAAAGCGCTGCGTGTGATGGATGAGGGTTATCTGATGGCCGTGAAGGGCGTGGGCGGTCGCCAATAGCTCGAAGTTGCCGAAGTGGGCGCTGAGCACCACGATTCCGCGGCCCGGGTAGCGTCGCTTGAGCTCGTCCCAGTAGTGGAAGCGCTCGTAGACCACGCGTCCGATGAGCCGGCGATAGAAAAAGCCAGCGAGGCGCATGTACTCGGCGCCGAGGCGGCCCAGGTTCAGATAGGAGGCGCGCACGATGCGCCGGCGTTCGCGCAGGCTGCGATCCGGAAACGCGATCGCCAGATTTACCATCGCGATCGCCACGTGGCGGCGGTCAACCAGGTAGCCGATATAACCGCCGAGCACTCCGAGCGGATACAAAATAAAATCCGGCAGCAGGCTGAAACCGTGCACGACGACACGCATCAATTGGAACAGAAGCCAGTCCTTGCGGCCCAGCTTGAGCCCCGCCAGCGGCGGACGCTGGCGCGCGACACCGCTCGAGGGTGCGCGCTGGGCCGCATCGGCGGCGCGAGCCGGGTCGCCGGGGCCAGCCGTGCCGTTGGCCTCCGCCGGCACAGCGGTCGCGGCGGTAGACGCCTTCTCCATCGGGGGATTGGCGAGGCTTGGTGTCACAGGCTTAGCCGTTCGCGCTTGGGCGCCTTGGCAATCACGACCAGGCCGGAGTCGGTGACGTGGAAACGCTGACGGTCGCGCTCGAGATCGTAACCGATCTCATCGCCCTCGGGTACGTAGACATTCTTGTCGATGATCGCGCGGCGCACGCGGGCGTGGCGGCCGATCTCGCTGTAGTCCATCAGGACCGAATCCTCGACCTGGCTCCACGAGTGCACGAACACCGAGCGCCCGAGCACCGAGTTGCGCACCATCCCGCCCGACACGATGCAGCCCTCGGAGATGACCGAGTGCAACGCCTCTCCGCGCCGCCCGTTCTCGTCGAAGACGAACTTGGCCGGCGGCTGATCGTAGTAAGCCGTGCGCAGCGGCCAGCGCTGGTTGTAGAGGTTCAGATGAGGCCGCGCGTCGCGCAGATCCATGTTGGCCTCGTAGTAGGCGTCGATCGTGCCGACATCGCGCCAGTAGCTCAGGTTGACCTCGGAGTCGCCCTGGATGCGATTGGTCATGAAGTTATAGGCGTAGACCGGAACCCGTTCAATCAGGCGCGGGATGAGGTCGCCACCGAAGTCGTGGCGGCTCGACGCCATCGTCGAGTCCTCCACCAGCGCGCGGCGCAGCACCTCGGGATCGAACAGGTAGTTGCCCATCGACGCCAGGCACTGTCCCGGCGCACCCGGCATCGCCTGGGCCGTGGCCGGCTTCTCCTCGAAGCCCGACACGCGAAGCCCCGAGTCGACCTCGACGATGCCGAACTGGCTCGCCTCCTCGACCGACACCGGGAGCGTGGCGACGGTCACCGCCGCCTTACGCTCGAGGTGAAACTCGATCATCTGCTGCACGTCCATCCGGTAGATATGGTCGGCGCCGAAGACCGCGACCAGGTCGGGGCTGTTGTCGTCGAGCAGGTTGAGGTTCTGGAAAATGGCATCGGCGGTGCCCTGGTACCAACTCTCGCCCATCCGCATCTGGGCCGGGACGGGAGTGACGAACTGGTCGTTGAGTATTCCGCCGAACTGCCATCCGTCCTTGAGGTGCTCGATCAGCGACTGCGAGCGCCACTGGACCAACACGTAAATCGCGTAAATCCGTGAATTTACGAGATTGGAGAGGACAAAATCGATGATCCGGTACTTGCCGCCAAAGGGCACCGCCGGCTTGGCGCGATCGCGAGTCAGCGGATGCAGCCTGCTACCCAGCCCTCCAGCCATCACCATCGCAAGCGTCCTCATTGCCCCTACCCACCCTTCGGTTAACCAACTCGTCATTCGGGAGTCATCTCAGGCCACCGCACGGTTTCGTATAATTAGCACGGCAACGGCGAAACCGTTCGAAAATGAACCGGCTGGTGCCAACATCCCGGCGCATTTTGGCAGAAAGTAAACACGATTGTTGCAAGAAATGACCATAGTGCGAAAGTTTCATGATGGCGGATTCAAGTGAGTCCAGGACCCCTAACTACAAGATTTATAAGGAAATTTCCCTCGAATGAGACTTCGGATCAACCCCGGCACATCGCTTGCTTGAAACCTTTGCAAGTCAGTTACGTCTAATCCAAAGGCGCGGCCGATAAGAACCTATAGACACAGGAAGGAGATGGCGCTATGCAAACCGCGATGAGCACTGGAACCAAGACCGCCGAGCGGCCGGGTGTCGTATACCGAACCGTATGTCAGAACCCGGGCTGCGGAACCACTTTCGATTTGCGAATAACTCCCGAGAACGCGAGCCTGCTCAGCGGCACCATGGCGTGCCCACGATGCCGCAGGCATGGCGGGATGCTCAAGCCGCAGGGCCGGCTGGGCAACAAGCTGTTTGCCGCCAAGCTGCTCTACCGAGCGACGGGCGTGGCCTCCACGAGGGCTGACGAGGAAGAGCCACTGTTCGGCGAGGATCAACCCTATTGACCCGGCTCACCCTATTAAACCGGCCTCGGATGGTCTAGGTTAGGCGTCGCCGCTCCACATCCGTGACCCTGAAAAACAGACGCGCCGGCCGCTTGTACGGACGGCGCGTCTGTCGCTTTCCAACTCAAGATCGTCGATCAGATTCGATCGCAGTCTGACTTGATCGCGGATCAGACTCCGGCCAAGCGGTTCGAGCGTCACCCCTTGCAGGGATTGGATGCTCGGCCGCTCGAGCATCCGCTTTATCCACGCGTCGACGTTGGGGCGGTTGATGCTCGCCTCGAGGCCCAACTCGCTCAGCACCAGCACGCGCGGCGCGAAGCCGACGTCGGCGACCGAAAAGTCACCGGCGAGGAACTGCTGCCCGGTGAGTTCATGATTGAGGTAGTCGAGCGCCCGTTCGATCGAGCGATGCAGCCGCTGCAGGCGTCCCTGGTCGCGATCGGCCTCGGCCCGAGCCATCTCGGCCATGAGCTGTCCGACCTGCGGCGTGAACGAGGTGTCGGCAAAATCCTCGAACATCCGCGCTCGCGCACGCTGCGCGCTCGATCCGATCGTCGGCAGTACCGGCGGCTCCGGATATTCGTCTTCCAGGTATTCGACGATGATCGTCGAGTCGTAGACGGTGGTGTCCTCGTCGACCAGCACCGGGACCCTGGCAAACGGGTTGAGGCGCAGAAATTCAGGGCGCCGCTGGTCGGCCTGGGCGAGGTCGATCTGGATGAGCTCGTAGGTGAGGCTCTTCTCCGCCAGAACGATCCGCACTTTTTGACCGAATGGGCAGGGCAGGAAATCGTAGAGTTTCATCATACCCGGATGGCCTTATGACGCCGCGACTGTGAGCTTCACGCCAGCTTCAACCTCCGGGTCGAGCCTCACCGGAACGGTAAACTCGCCGAGCTGCTTGATGGGCTCAGCCAACAATATCTTTCGCCGCTCGATATCGAATCCGCGCTCGCGCAGCGCCCGTTCGATATCGATATTGGTCACCGATCCGAACAACTTGCCCTCTTCGCCCGCATTCGCGCCGATCGTCAGCGTCAACGCCTCGAGCTGCTGCTTGAGCTTGAGCGCCAGCCCCTTGTTTGCCTCGCGCCGCAGCATCGCCAGGCCCTTATGATGCTCGAAGGCGCGCAGGTTCTTGGAATTGGCCTCGACCGCGAGCCGGCGCGGCAGCAGATAGTTGCGAGCGTACCCGGCACGGACCTTGACCACGTCTCCGGGGCGGCCCAGATTGGGCACGTCTTCACTTAGAATTACTTGCACGTTCATAGGCTTGACCGCCGAAAATCCGTCCGGCACTTAGAAAAAATCACCAAAGCTACCCGCCTCCTGGCTCGGCGGCTTGAGCCGCCGAAAATCTACCCAGAGATCGAAAATGCCGGCCGCGCATACCAAGGCCGCAAGCACCGGCTGGATTATTGTAACAAAATAGATCAGCCCCCGGACCCACGGCGGGATAACCAAGGCCTTAAAATAGAAGGCCATGATCGCCATCCCCTGGCAAAAATAGAGCGCCGCCACGCATACGAAAGTATCCATCGCGGCTACCGCCAAGCGCCGGCACCGGAACGAACATCCCGAACCCGGCCGCCAGCAACACCCAGATGAACCATTCCGGCGTCGACCATCGGGCCAGATCGCCGAACAGCGGATAGTCGAGCCGCTGCTTGCCGCCCAGCCGCCAAAACACTGCCAGATTGAGCAGTGCACCGAAACCCGCGCACATCGCCACCAGCGCCGGGCATAGCCGCAGCATCATATCCAGCAGCCCAGCCTCGAGCCTCCTGGGCCATCCCGGTCTCGACCCCGAGCACCTTGTAAAAGTCGTGGCCGCGCGCCATCCCGGCCGCCATCGCGTCGTGGACCGCCTTGGCCAGCCCCTCGACCGAACCGGCCATCGCGAAGGCCGTAATCACGCTGGCTGCCAGCACGACCATCGCGGTCACCAGCACGATCGTCTCGAAGGGCTTACGCCGCTCGAGCATGTCGCACATCACGGCCGCGGCAAGCCCGAAGGTCATCAGGTAGCCGAGCGCCGCGATCCATCCACCCAGGGCCATGACCGCCGCGGCAGCCACCAGAATCACCACTGCGGCGCGCAATCGGGCTCTCGCAAAGCCTACCGCGAATAGCAGAGTCGGTGCTGGCGCGAACAGCGAGACCATCGCTCCAACCAGCGGCACCACCGCCGCCGCCAGATAGAGGGCCGCCGACAGGAATGCCGCGCGAATCGCACCGACCAGCAGCCCGACGATTGTCCCTCCGCGTCTCATGTCCTCAGGCGTCTCACCGCTCGCTCGTCATCCCCATCATCCGCGTCATCCCAGGGTTGAAAATGGCAACAGCGCTATCACCCGTGCGCGCTTTATCGCCACCGCGAGCTGGCGCTGATGGCGCGCGCAGTTGCCCGAGGTGCGGCTGGGCACGATCTTGCCGCCCTCGGTAATGAAATTCTGCAAGGTGCGCACATCCTTGTAATCGACCTTGAGCGCCTTGTCGGCGCAGAACCGGCATACTTTGCGCCGGCCTCCGCCGGGCCGCCGGCGCATCCCACCCCGTTCGCCTCCGCGTCCTTCGCCCGGGCGGTCGGAGTCGGAGCGCGAGCCTCCGGGGCGCGGTCCGCCTCTGGCCACCGTGTCCGGGGCCCTGTTCTGTCCTTTCTTCGTCGGCCATTTTTTTCCTGTCAAATCCTGCTTCTAATCGAGTCAAAGCCAGGCGGCGAGCCGTCTGACTAACTCGTTGTTGTTACCAAACTCTCGACAAAATCTTCGGCGAAATCTTAGCGAATCTTGGCGAATCTTATGTACCTGCGCTCGCCGCGACTTCGACGATCTCGCTTGCCAATACTTCGACCCCACTTGTCGCCGAAGACCACGCGCGCCCGCGTACCGCGCGCAACGTTCCCGTGACCTTCACTGCCGCTCCGGCGCCGATTCGCGCACTAACTTCCCGCGCGCCCTGCCCGGCCATCACGACTCCCAGCCTCAGGAGCTCGCGGCCGTCGCCGCAGTCCACTTCGATCCTTACCACCGGCGTCCCGGTCGGCGTGGTCCGCAGCTCGGGTGCGGCAACCACTTTGCCGACCAGTTCAATCCTGTTTCGGCTCACCCGTGGGATTCGCCTCCGGCTCCGCTTCAATTGCGGCTTCTTCCGGCTGCTCGGACACGGCCTTTTGCGCTACTTCAGCCTCACCCGCCGCCTCTTCGGGAGAAAGATCGGCGACCAGGGCGGCCGGATGCGGCTGCGCCCGGGGGATGCTCAGCGGCGGCAGCGGCTGCCGCCATACGCGCCTCGGCGGCGGCCTTCGCCTCCGCCGCGCGATGAAGCCGAGCTTCGATTTCGGCACGCACCTTGGCGGTGTCGACCTCGGCATCCAGCAGCACCGAGAGGTAGCGCAGCACGCTATCGGATAGTTTGAGATTGCGCTCGACCTCGTTCATCACCGGGCCGGTGGCAGCGTAGTCGAGGCGGACGTAATAGCCCCGGCGCTCGTTATGAATTCGGTAGGCGAGCTCGCGAAAGCCCCATTCGTCAGTCTCAAGCATCTCGCCACCGCCGGTCGCGACCAGCCCCTCGAAGCGCTTGATGCTGTCCTTGACCTGGGCTTCGCCCAGATCGGAGCGAAGGATAAAAATGGTTTCGTAGCGCCGCACGCGGCAGCCTCCTTGTGGTTTCCAGCCCCCAATTGGGAGCAAGGAGCGAGTGGTTACACTAACACCCGCCAATCCTGCCCTTCAAGGTGCAGCGTCCCATTTTCCTTGAGTTTTGGCCTTTTTTTGTGAGACCCGCCTCCGCGCGGGTCAATTCGGCACTATCAGAAGCGCCATGAGGTCGATCTTGAGGAAAAAGTCACATTCTGCTGTTTACAGTTCCGTCAGGCGTCTGTAGAACACAGTCTGCGAAATCCTTCGCCCGCCGCACTCTTCGGGGAGGTACGTCATGCGGAACTGGATTGCCATCGCGATGGTAGCGGCCGTGGGGTTCTATGCGAGCGGGGGGACACCCGTCGATGCGGCATCATTGATGCTCGCGCCGACTAAGACGCCAATCAAATATCTGGTCGTTATCGACGACGAAAATGTAGCGTTCGATCATTATTTCGCCACCTATCCCGTCGCCGCCAACCCGCCGTTCGAGCCCAAATTCAACGCGCTCCCCAATACGCCGTCGCCTAACGGTATTGGCGGTCTGATCGCGACTCAGAACCTCAACCTCGTCAATCCCTTCCGCCTCGATCGATCGCAGGCTTTCACCTGCGACAACACGAACTTCTACATGAATGAGCAGCAGGCTTACCACGGCGGCTTGCTCGACATGTTCGTCCAGTTCACCAGCCCGATTAATCCGATGGACTGTCCAATGATCGACAATCTGCCGATGGGCTACTACGACGGCAACACCGTAACTGCTCTGTGGAACTATGCTCAGTTCTATGCGATGAGCGACAACTCGTTCGAGACCACCTTCGGCGTGACCGTCGTGGGCCATCTAAACCTGGTGGCGGGAGAGACTCACGGCGCAATTCCATCCAGTGTGCCGGGCAAAGTAGTTAATGGAACGGTGATAAAAAACGTCGAGGCCGGTTTCGATGACTGCGATATACGCACGAACGTGCAAATGTCCGGTCCGAATATCGGCGACCTGCTGACTAGCAAGAAAGTGACGTGGGGCTGGTTCTATGGCGATTTCGGATCGATCAACACCGGCAGCGGCCCGGAATGTAATCCTCGCTATAATAGCCACTACATGCCGTTTCAATACTATGAATCGACCGCCAATCCTCATCACCTGCCGCCGTCATCGCCATACGTGATCGGGACCAACGCCGACCAGGCAAATCACCAGTACGATCTCAGCAACTTCTGGACCGCGGTCAGTCTCGGCTACATGCCGCAAGTAACGTTTCTCAAGGCCTCGAGCGACTCGACCGGCCATCCGTTTACCTCAGGCCCGCTTCTCGAGCAGAGGTTCCTCGTAAACACGATCAATCGGCTGCAGCGCACGCCCCAGTGGAAAAACATGGCAATCATCATTACCTACGACGATTCCGACGGATGGTACGATCACGTGATGCCACCGATCGTAAATCAGTCGAGCGACCCTGGTCAGGATCGCCTGCTGGGCCCCACCGGACTGTGCGGACAAGCTGCGACGAACGCCTATCAGGATCGATGCGGTTACGGTCCGCGCCTTCCGCTGATCGTGATTTCTCCCTGGGCCAGGAGCAATTATATCGACCACACGCTGACCGATCAGACTTCGGTGCTGCGGTTTGTCGAGGACAACTGGGACCTCGGACGCTTGGGCGATCCGCAGTCGTTCGATCTGAAGGCGAATTCGCTCACCGGCATGTTCAATTTCAGTTGGCCGCTCGCGCCGCGACTAAAGCTGGATCCCGACACCGGGCGCATCGTCGGCGACCGTCCGTGGTGAGTGATAGGGTTTGAGTCTATTCACCGTGCGAACAGAAATCGCAGTTACAGATCGCGCCGGTAGGTGACGAAGTTTCCGGTGGCTCGTGCCCCCAGCGCCATCGCGGTGCGCCGCGAGGGCCAGTTGTCGTCGAGCACCAGCGTATATCCGGCATAGCGCATCCCACTGCGCGCCATCGTCGTGAACGATCGCGCCGCCATCGCCAGCGCCACACCTTTGCCGCGCGCGCGCTCGAGCACGCCGATATTGATGAGTGCGCCGCGGGTGCCGCCGCCGCGCTCGGGATGCAGCTTGACGCCCGGGCGAATCTGCGCGAGCGCCGGGCTTAGGTCGGGCACCGAAAAGACCACGCCGATGACCTCGCGGTTGGCCACCGCAACCATCGAAAGATCGCCGACCGGAGTGCCGTGCAGCGGACCCATCATCGGACGAACTTCGTCGCGGGTTATCGGGTTCCATCCCCAATGCCGGGCAAAGGCCGCGTTGGTGACCTCGGTCCAGGCGTCGACCGCGGCCAGGAATCCGTATTCGCGCCAGCTCATCACGGCGACCCCCGCGGAGCGCGCCGTCTCGATCATCCGCGCATAGCGCGCACAGCATCTCGGGCGTCAGCGCGGCGGTGTAGTCAATTTGTCCCTTTTCGGTCTCGAAGCCGGCGTCCTTGAGGTAGCGATGATAGTACTCGGGATTGCCGCGCAGCAGGAACGACGGCAGGCTGCCGTAGTTGTCGATCGCGTAGGGATAGTCGAGAAAAGCGGCGAACCCGCTGCGCACCGATTCCATCTTGCCGCGCGCGAGCCACTCCATCGCGCGCGTCAGCATCGTGCCGACTGCGTCAGTCTTCGCCGGCCGCCGCCTCGAAATGGATAAGCTGGCCAAGCCGCTGGCCCCAGTGGCTGATGTAGCGGCGGTTGATCACGGCGCTTACGCGCGCCACCAGCCGGCCGTTGCTCCAGGCGCAAAACGGCTGCAGGTCGAGGTAAGGCGCGGTCAGCGTGCGGCCGGAAAGCAGGTCGACCTCGTTGCGGATGTCGGGCGGCCACCAGGCCTCGCGATCGGCGTAGACCTGGTAGGGCAGGCGGGCGAATTCCTCGAACGCCTGCGGGCTATTGATAGCCTCGATCCGTATGTTGGTGGCGGCGCTCACGTCTCCGAGAAGATTAGCATTGCCCGCGCGCGGTTAACTATCCACCGTCACGGAGCTTCGGCCACTGGAACTTCGTCGCGAGGACTTGCGCCCAAGACTCGGGGCGCGGATGCAAAAGATCACGCACAACGTCACACGCAAAAGATCAATTGATGCGCTCGGCGCGCGCGAGGATTCGCGCCTGAGCTGGGGCTGAGCGGCGGCCAGCACTGATTCGCATCGCCGACGCGCCTCGTCGGCGGCGGCGGCCAGCACCTCGAACTCCGGAATATTGTCGTCCCATTCGATCAGCGTCGCGACGCGGCCGAAGCGCCCAACCGCGTGCTCGTAGAGCGCCCACACCTCGGGGCGAATCGGATGGTCGTGAGTGTCGAGCAGATAGCTGCCGTGGTCGCTATGGCCGGCGAGATGGAACTGCACCACGCGCTCGGCAGGGACGGCGTCGATGTAGCGCAGGGGGTCGAAGCGATGGTTAAACGCGCTGACGAAGATGTTGTTGATGTCGAGCAGGATCGCACAGTCGGCCTCCTCCGCCACCGCGCTCAGGAATTCCCACTCGGTAAGGCGCGAGGCGCGAAATGCCATGTAGCTCGACACGTTCTCGATCAGCACCGTGCGCTCGAGGATGTCCTGGACTTCGCGGATACGGCCGGCGACGTGGCGCACGGTCTCCTCGGTATATGGCAGCGGTAGCAGGTCGTGCAGATTGCGGCCGCCGACACCGGTCCAGCACAGATGGTCGGAGATCCAGGCCGGCTCGACGCGGCGGGCGAGCGTGCGCAGCGCGCCGAGGTAGTCGCGGTTGAGCGGGTCGCTCGAGCCGATCGACAGCGACACGCCATGCATCACGATCGGATACTGCGCGCGCACGCCTTCGAGCACTTCCAGCGGCCGGCCGCCCTCGACCATGAAGTTCTCCGAAATGACCTCGAACCAGTCCACCGGCCGAGCGTGGTCGGAAGGAGCGGTCGAGGATGCGCGCGTAGTGCGGCCGGCGCAGGCCGACGCCAAATCCGAGCGCTGCGAAGTCTGACCGGTTCATCGTCCGGTTCATCGCCGATTCATCGCGAAGCCGGCACGTCCTACATCGCATTGGTCGGAGCCTTTTCCGGCTTGCCGCCCTTGTCGCGTACAGACCTTGGCCGAGGTGGCCGTCACCCAGCCTTTGCCCTTGCACGAGTTCTGGCCCATGCAACCGTTGCTCGCGGTCTTGCACGAGCTCTGGCCCTTGCAGCTATTGCCGCCGACGCACTTCACGCTGGCCCCGCTGGCGGAATTCCCCGAGGAGCTTTGCGCGAAGACCGGCGTGGTCAGAAACATCGCGCCGACCGCCGCCGCCAAAACCGCACCTGTAATCGTCTTGCGTTCCATCGTAGTGATTCTCCTCTCCGGCTTGGCCATTGGCCGATCCTATCGTCCCTCGATTGAGCATACGTATCCGCCCGGCTGACGGTTCAGTTCGACGGCCGAGTGACCCTAAGCTTCGCGCCAGTTTATTCAAATCTCAAGTCGCGAGCCACGGTTCCTTCCGCCGGCCGCACTGTTCCATCCGGGGCGCTTCGACCCTGCGGTCTCGGAAAAGAGCGACGAAAGCCGTCTAAAATCGATGGAAATCAGAAGGCGAAACTCGGGCGTAGAAATCGTATTTACCGCAATGAAGTGTGGGAACTTTCCGGTCCGTGGACGGGATTTAATCATAAGGCGGTGATATATGGTGCTCTGGGGATATGGAGGACAAACGGGGCAGCGAAAAGCGCGCGCTGTTCGAACGCGAGGCGCTGCCTCACGTCGACGCGCTGTACTCGGCGGCCTTGCGGCTGTCGCGCAATCCTGACGACGCGCGCGATCTTTTGCAGGAGACCGTGCTGCGCGCCTATCGATTTTTTCATCAGTACACCCCGGGGACCAACTGCCGTGCGTGGTTGTTGACCATTTTGTATAACAACTTCCGCAACGGCTACCGCGGCGCCGACCGTGAACAAGTCTCGCTCACGCCCGAGGATTTCGAGCGCGCGGTCGAGGGCTTAAGTGCGCGGGGGGACCAGAGACTGAGCAATCCCGAGACGCTTGTCTCGGAACACGTTCTGGACCAGGAAGTCTCGGCGGCGCTCAATGCCCTGCCCTCCGATTTTCGCACGGTATTGATGCTGGTGGATGTGCAGGAACTTAACTACCAGGAGGTTGCGCAGGTACTCGAAATACCTATCGGAACGGTCAAGTCGCGGGTCTCGCGCGGCCGTCAGATGATGCGTGTTGCGCTGGGCGCGTTCGCCCAGCGCCGCGGGTTGGTCCGCTAGGTGAATTCGCCGGTGTATTCAGATGAATCGCGCTTGCGTGTATAAGCAGGGGGAGCCGTGAACTGCGAGGAGTACATCACTAAATACCTCTCGGCGCACGCCGACGGCGAACTCACGCCCGAAGAGGAAAGTGCGGTCGCCCAGCATCTGGGCAGCGGCCCTGCCGACGGATGCGCCGTATGCCGGTCGCGCCTGGCCGAGGAACGCCTGCTGAAGGCGCTGATCAAGCGTCAGGCCGCCACCATCAGGACTCCGGAGGAGATCCAGGCGCGCATCAACGCCGCGCTCGATCGGCTCGACCGCAGGTCCGCGCCGCGACGGATAGGAGCCGCCGTGGTGCGCGAACTTGGCCGGCCGCGCATCTGGGTACCGCTCGCCGCGGCGGCGATGCTCTTCGTCGTGCTGTTGGCGGGTGGCGGCCTGCCCGGGCTGCATCGAGGCACGTCGCCCATCGGCGGCGGTAATGGAGTCAGTGCAATTCCGGCCAGCGAGGCTCTCGACCAGGCCGTCTACAGTTACGAAACCTTCGAGACCGCTTTTCGGCCCACCGTGCCGTCGCACTCGCTATCCGCAATCGCGATGGCCTATGGCTCGGCCGATATGCCGGACCTGATGTGGAATTTCCAGTTCGCCGGTTACGGCGTGGTCGGCGGTCGAATCGACCAGTTGCCCGACGGCAATCCTGTTACCTATACGCTCTACCACGGCCGCAACAGCGACATCCTGTGCACGCGTTACAAGGCGAGCGACTTCGCCGTGCCATCCGGCGCCGTCGGCGAGATTCACGGCCATCTGCTCTATGAGTACAAGGGCTATAGTCTCTGCGTAACGGTGTCTGAGCAGGGCCACTTCATCTGCGTGCTCACCACGAGCGAGCCGATGGACGAGTTGCGGCACGACATCTCGCTGGCCCGCGCGTTCAGCATCGTCCGCTAGGCGGCGACGCATCGGCGGCCCGTCACAGCGTATGCTTCAGGTATGAATGACTGGTGCGGTCAGCGGCCGAGCGCGCCGTCGGCGGCTTCGAACAGGCGCAACTGATGCGGTCCGTGATTGGCTGGGATCTCGACCGGGTAATGGCCGGTGAAGCAGGCGTCGCAGAAGCCCTCGCGCGGGCCGTCCAGGAATGAGTACAAGCCATCCCAGCTAAGATAGTCGAGCGAGTCGGCGGTGATGTAGTTGCGGATCTCCTCGATCGAGTGGCTCGAGGCGAGCAACTCCTCGCGGGTCGGCGTGTCGATCCCGTAGAAGCAGGAATTGGTGGTCGGCGGCGCCGCGATCCGCATATGGACTTCGCGCGCGCCCGCCTGCCGCAGCATCGGGATCACCTTGCGCAGCGTGGTGCCGCGCACCAGCGAATCCTCGACCAGCACCACGCGCTTGCCGCGCAGCAGTTCGGAGACCGGGTTGAATTTTATCTTGACGCCGAAGTGGCGAATCGATTGGCGCGGCTCGATAAACGTCCGCCCGACGTAGTGGCTGCGCACCAGCCCCATCTCGAACGGCAACCCCGATTGCTCGGCATAGCCGAGCGCGGCGGCGTTGCCCGAGTCGGGCACCGGCACGACGATATCGGCGTCGACCGGGCATTGGCGGGCGAGCGCGCGCCCCTGCAGCTTGCGCACCTGGTAGACGCTGCGGCCGTAGAGCAGGCTGTCGGGACGCGAGAAGTAGACGTACTCGAAGATGCATCGCTTGGGCGAGGCGGGCGGGAATGGACGCAGCGAGCGCACGCCGTCGTCGCTTATCACCACCATCTCGCCCGGCTCGATCTCGCGGATGTAGTCGGCGCGCACCAGGTCCAGCGCGCAGGTCTCCGAGGCCACGATCGGCGCGCCGTTGAGCGAGCCCAGCACCAGCGGGCGAAAGCCGAAGCGGGTCGCGCACCGCGATCATCTCGCGCTGGGCCAGCACCACCAGCGAATAGGCGCCGCGCACCTGCGCCAGCGCCTCGGCGACGCGCTCGGCCAGCGTGGGCGCGTGCGAGCCCGCGATCAGATGGATAATAACCTCGCTGTCCGAGGATGACTGGAAGAGCGACCCGTTGGCTTCCAGCCGCTCGCGCAGCTCGGCGAAGTTGACCAGGTTGCCATTGTGCGCGAGCGCCAATCCGCCGCCCGCGTACTCGACCACCAGCGGCTGGCAGTTCTTGAGCGAGGTCGAGCCGGTGGTGGAATAACGATTGTGGCCGATAGCGGCGGTGCCCTCGAGGCGATTGATCACGTCGCTGTTGAAGATGTCGGCGACGAGACCCATCCCGCGATGCGAGATCAGCGACTTGCCGTTGGACGAGACGATTCCGGCGGATTCCTGTCCGCGATGCTGCAACGCATACATCCCCAGGTAGGCGAGATTGGCGGCCTCGGGATGGCCGAAGACGCCGAAGACGCCGCATTCCTCGTGGAAGGCGTCGAGGTTGGACTCCTCGGGCGAGACTTCGACAAAAAGCTCTTGCGAGAGTTCTCGCTGCCGGATCTTGCAAGTCAGCTTCTCGCGCAATATCTTGCGGAAGGACCTCGGCGAAAGATTTGGCAGGACGTCTTGCGACAGGACTTTATCCATTTGCGGCAAGCCTCCGCGCAATCGCCTGTTCGTGGATTTGCCTCAACTCGCGCACGTCCTCGTCGATCGCCTTTGCAACTCTCAACCGCGGCTCGCTTAACACGCGTCCGATCACGGTGAATTCGATTCCGTCGAACAGCTCTCGCAACTTCTCGACCTCGTCGGGCGCGGCCGACAACACCACGGTCGAAGCGCCTTCGCCAAAAAACACTTCTGCCCCATCCCTTTCCGGCATCCCGTCGATCTCCGCGCCCAGGACGCCGTCGGGATTGAAGCAGCACTCCGCCAGCGTAACCGCCAGTCCGCCTTCCGCGACGTCGTGGGCTGATCTTATCAACCCTCGATCGGCGGCGGCAACCAGCCCCTCGATGAGCGCCCGCTCGCGTTCGAGGTCCAATGGCGGCGAGCGAGCCGCCACCGACCGCGAAATTGACCGCGAAAAGGGCCGCATATTCGCTCGCCGCCAGCGTCGCGGCCGCCGTCCGCAGCAGGATAATCGCGTCGCCCGGACGCTCGAAAAACTGGGTGACGCGCCGGCCGGCGTCCTCGATCACGCCGAGCATCGCGATCGTCGGCGTCGGCGGAATCGCGCGGCCTTCGGTCTCGTTGTAGAAGCTCACGTTGCCGCTGACCACCGGCGTCTCGAGCGCGAGCGCGGCGTCGCGAATACCCTCGACGCCGCGGATGAACTGCCACATGATCTCCGGACGCTCGGGATTGCCGTAGTTGAGACAATTGGTGAGCCCGATCGGCCGCGCGCCCGCGCACGCCACGTTGCGCGCCGCCTCGACTACGGTCGCCGCCGCACCGACGTAGGGGTCGAGCGCGCAGGCGCGCGGATTGGAGTCGACCTTCAGCGCCAGGGCGCGATTCGTGCCCTTGATCCTGAGCACGGCGGCATCGCTGCCCGGCCCGGCCATCGTGTTGCTCTGCACCATCGAGTCGTACTGGCGATAAACCCATCGCTTGGAGCCGACGTTGGGACTGTCCAGCAGACGGCGCAAGGCCTCGGCCGGCGACGGCCAGGACGCCGCGCTTGAAGCGGCGTTTAAATCGGACGCCGCGCTTGAAGCTGCGCTTGAAGACGCGGTGCCGCGCTCTGAAGCGTGGAGGCCGCCTTCGACGGCTCGCGGGCGGGGCGGTCGTAAACCGGCGCCTCGTCGGTCAGCGCCACGGCCGGAATATCGGCGACCAGCTTTCCGCGCCATCGCACCCGCCAGCGCCGGTCCTCGGTGATTTTGCCGACCACCACCGCGTGCAGGTCCCAGCGCGCGAAAATCGCCTCGAGTTCGGCCTCGCGCCCGCGCTCGGCCACCAGCAGCATCCGCTCCTGCGACTCCGAGAGCAGAATCTCGTACGGCGTCAGTCCCGCTTCGCGCAGCGGTATGCGGTCGAGGTCGAGGTCGATTCCGAGTCCGCCGCGCGCCGCCATCTCGCTCGACGACGAGGTAAGCCCGGCGGCGCCCATGTCCTGGATCGCGACGATCGCGCCGCTCCGCATCGCTTCCAGGCACGCCTCGATCAGCAGCTTTTCGGTGAACGGATCGCCGACCTGCACCGTCGGGCGCTTGGCCTCGCTGCAGGCGTCGAACTCGGCCGAGGCGAGCAGGCTCGCGCCGTGGATTCCGTCGCGTCCGGTCGCCGAGCCGACGTACATCACCGGGTTGCCGGGACCCTGCGCGCGCGCGCTCTGCAATTCGCCGCGCCGCGCGAGGCCGAGGCAGAATGCGTTGACCAGGATGTTGCCGTTGTAGGCCGCGTCGAACATCACCTCGCCGCCGACCGTCGGCACGCCGACGCAGTTGCCGTAGCCGCCGATTCCGCCGACCACGCCGCCGAGCAGGTAGCGCGTGCGCGGATGGTCGAACGCGCCGAACTTCAGCGAATCCATGCTGGCGATCGGCCGCGCGCCCATCGTGAAAATGTCGCGCAGGATTCCGCCCACGCCGGTCGCGGCGCCCTGGTAGGGTTCGACGAACGAGGGATGGTTGTGGCTTTCGATCTTGAACACCGCGACCCATCCGTCGCCGACGTCGAGCGCGCCCGCGTTCTCGCCCGGGCCGCCGACCACGCGCGGCCCCTTGTTCGGCATCATCCGCAGATGGCGGCGCGAGGACTTGTACGAGCAGTGCTCCGACCACATCACCGAAAAAACGCCCAGCTCGGTGAAAGTCGGCGTGCGGCCGAGCCATCGCTCGACCGCACGGTACTCGTCGTCGGTGAGTCCGTGCGCGCGGGCCTGCTCGAGGTCGACCGCCGGCTCGCCCGCCAGCGCGACCGGAGTCTCGATGGTGCTCGCCGCAGTCATGCCAAACTTCTGGAAGATGCGGCGGTCGGAGCTGCGACGGGCGTCCGCTCGACGCTCATGACGATCGAGCGGAAAATCTTGAGCCCGTCCTCGCCGCCCAGCGCCGCCTCGACCGCATGTTCGGGATGGGGCATCAGGCCGAAGACGTTGAAGGTTTCATTGGCGACGCCGGCGATCGCCCTGGTCGAGCCGTTGGGATTCGCGTCGTCGCGCTCGCGGCCGGCGGCGTCGGTGTAGCGCAACAGCACCTGGCCGCGCTCTTCCATCGCGCGCAACTCGTCGGCGGGCGCCACGTAGAGGCCTTCGCCATGCTTTATCGGCAGGCGCAGCACCTCGCCCTGGCGCGCGGCGCAGGTAAAGGGCGTGGCGGCGTTTTCGACCCGCACGTTGACCCGCTCGCAGATGAAGGAGAGCGAGCGGTTGCGCATCAGCGCGCCGGGCAGCAGATGCGCCTCGCACAGAATCTGGAAGCCGTTGCAAATTCCCAGCACCAGGCCGCCGTCGTTGGCGAAACGCACGACGCTCTTCATGATCGGAGCGAAACGCGCGATCGCGCCGCAGCGCAGGTAGTCGCCGTAGCTGAAGCCGCCCGGCAGCACCACGCATTGCACGCCCGCCAGGTCCTCGTCCTTGTGCCAGAGCGCGCGCGCTTCCTGGCCCATCACCTGGCTGAGCGCCCACAGCGCGTCGGCGTCGTCGAGCGAGCCGGGGAAGCGGACCACTCCCCACTTCATCGCGGCCCGCCTCCTTGGGCTCGATCTCCTTGGGCTCGATCTCGAAGGTGTAGTCTTCGATATTCGGGTTGGTCAGCAACTGCTCGCACATCCGGCGTACCGTCTCGCGCGCCTGCTCGATATTCGGGGCGTCGAGTTCCAGCACGATGTACCGGCCGACGCGGACCGCGCCGACGCCGCCGAAGCCGAGGCTCTTTAGCGATTGCTCGACCGCGCGTCCCTGGGGATCGAGAATCCCCTTGCGCGGCGTGACGAACACCTTGACCAGCAACTCAGCGCCTCCGCGCGTTCGGCGCGAGAAAATTTCCGCCGCGCCGTCCGCTCAATTCGACACCCGGCGAAGCATCTCGTGGTAGGCGCCCTCGACGTCGCCGAGGTCGCGGCGGAAACGGTCCTTGTCGAGCTTCTTGAGCGTGGCCTTGTCCCAGAAGCGGCAGGTGTCGGGACAAATCTCGTCGCCGAGGAGAATTTTGCCGTGATGGCGTCCGAACTCGAGCTTGAAGTCGACCAGGATCACGCCGCGCTCGTCGAGAAAGCGGCTCAGCACGTCGTTGACCTTGAGCGCCATCGCATGAATCGTGTCGAGTTCAGCCTCGGTCGCCCATCCGAACAGCACCGCGTGTTCGGGATAGATCAGCGGATCGTCGAGCGCGTCGGATTTGTAATAGTACTCGACGATCGGATGCTTGAGCTTTTCGCCCTCTTCGCGGCCCAGCCGCTTGGCCATCGAGCCCGCCACGATATTGCGCACCACGGTTTCGGCCGGGATTATGTCGAGCCGCCGGCAGAGCATCTCGCGATCGTTCAAGCGGCGCACGAAGTGGGTCGGTATTCCATTGCGCTCGAGCAGCGTGAAGAACAGCTCCGAGATGCGGTTGTTCATCACGCCCTTGTCCTCGATCGTGCCGCGCTTTTTGGCGTTGAACGCGGTCGCGTCGTCTTTGAAGTAGGCGATTACGAGGTCGGGATCGGCGGTCGCATAGAGTTTCTTCGCCTTGCCCTCGTAAAACATTTCGAGCATCTGCGGAGCGTCTTCCACCGGCATGTCTCCGTTAACAGGAATTCACAAATCCGTAAGCGGTCGATCAATATTGAAGCGGACCGGAGCGCGCGCGACAAACCTTCGGGGCCCTGCTTTGTTCACAAAGCGCGGCGCTTATGCACAGCCGGCTAGCCCGTCTAACGCTAACTTCTGGATTTGCCGCCGGGCGCGAAGCGCTCGACCAACTCGGCGGCAAGTCCAACGTAACCACGCGGCTCGAGCTTCTCAAGCCGCGCCTTGACCTCGGCCGGCAGCTCGAGCGCGGCGATAAAGCCGCGCATCGTCTGGCGGTCGATCGCGCGTCCGCGAGTCAGTTCCTTCAGCCGCTCGTAGGGATCTTCCAGGGCGTGGCGGCGCATCACGGTCTGCACCGCCTCGGCCAGCACCTCCCAGGCGCCCTCGGCCTCGAGGTCGGCGGCAATTCGCGCGGCATTGAGCTCGACGCGAGCGAGCCCGCGCCTCAGCGCGTCGAGCGCGACCATCAGATGGCCGAACGCGGTGCCCAACGCGCGCATCGCCGTGCTGTCGCTCAAATCGCGCTGCCATCGCGAGACCGGCAGCTTGGCCGCCAGATGCTGAAACAGCGCGGTCGCGAGGCCCAGGTTGCCCTCGCAATTCTCGAAGTCGATCGGGTTGACCTTGTGCGGCATCACCGACGAGCCGACTTCGCCCTTCACCGTGCGCTGGCCGAAGTAGCCGAGCGCGATGTACCCCCACATGTCGCGCGCGAAGCCGAGCAGGATGGTGTCGATACGAACCATCAGGTCGAGCAGCTCGGCGATGAAGTCGTGGCTCTCGATCTGGGTGGTGAGCGGGTTCCATACCAGGCCCATCGATTCGACGAAACGGCGCGAGCATTCGATCCAATCGGCCTCGGGCGCGGCGGCCTGATGAGCGTTGAAATTGCCGACCGCGCCGTTGAACTTGCCGAGGAACTCCTGGCGGCCGAGCGCGCGGCGCTGGCGCTCCAGCCGCGCCGCGAACACCGCCAGCTCCTTGCCCATCGTGGTCGGCGTCGCCGCCTGGCCGTGCGTGCGCGCGACCATCGCGACCCGCGCGCCATTGCCGCGCCATCGCGCTCAACGTCGCGATGATCGAATCCAGCGCAGGCGCAAGCTCGCGCTCGGAGAACTCCTTCAGGATGAGCGCGTAGGCGAGGTTGTTGATGTCCTCCGAGGTGCAGGCGAAATGGATCATCCCGGGCGGGACGTCGATACCGGTTGCCGCGATTTTTTCCGTAAGGAAGTATTCGATCGCCTTCACGTCATGGTTGGTCGTGCGCTCGAGCTCCTTGACCCGGCGCGCGTCGGCGAGCGTGAAGTCGCTGTACAATGCGCGCAGCCGGGGCGCCGCGCCGGGGTCGAAAGCGAATTCCTTCAGCGCGGGATTTTCGGCCAGCGCGAGCAGCCATTCGATTTCGACCCGGACGCGATAGCGGATGAGCGCGAACTCGCTGAAGTAGGCGGCCAGCGCCCGCGTGCGGACATGATAGCGGCCGTCGATCGGTGTGACTGCCATCAAAGAAATATCGATTTCGGAAGCGCCGATTTCGCGAACTTTTGAACTCATCGCGTGAATGTATCTCGAACGCGCGCCACTACCTTCCAGTATGCCCGAAGCCGCCGCCGCCGCGCGAACTTGGCTCAAGCTCCGCGACCTCGACCAATTCGGCCCGCGCCACGGGAGCAACTACGAGCTGGGCGATTCGGTCGCCCGGGCGTATCGTGATCGGCGCACTTCCGAGATTCACAAGCAATACTTTAATTTCGCCGCGATAGTCGGCGTCGACCGTGCCGGGTGAATTGACCAGCGTAAGGCCCTCTTCCAGCGCCCGCCCGCTGCGCGGACGCACCTGCCCCTCGAAGCCGGGCGGAATTTCCATCGCGATTCCGGTTGACACTGCGGCGCGCGTCATCGGCGCGATCTCAAGTGAAACTTCAATATCAGCGACAAGGTCCATCCCAGCCGCGTGCGCGCTCTGGTAGCGCGGGAGCGGCAACGAGGAAGGCCTCACGCGCCGCACCTTGATTACCGGGGTCATCGTCGATTGTCAGAAGTATCCGCGCCGACGGGCGGACGCAACGCTGCGCGACTTAACCCATCCACAGGGCTCGCTCAAAACGTCCAATGGCCGTGGACGAACTCGCTCGTGAACAGCGCCAGCCACAGCAGCGACCATACGGTAATCGCCGTATTCCAATGACGCTTGCGAGCCAGCATCGCGATCAAAAGAAACATCGGGAACATCGTCAGCGTGTAGCGAGGCGCGCTGATGTCCCACGATTGGCTCGCGAACTGCAGCCAGTTGAGCGCCATCCATACCGCGTACGACGGACGCAGCAAAACGGCCGCGGCGATCGTGCCGGCCAGGCCGACCGCGAGGTAGAACAGCACCTGGGTTCCGATCATTGCGGCCTGGGCGGGTTTCCAGTCGCGGGCAACGTCGAAATTGACCTGGATGCCGCTCCATGGCGTCACCAAAGTGTGCGACCAATGCTCGCGCTGCACGTTCAGGAAGACCAATGGATCGCCCGTTATCCGATAGTTAATCCAGAGATAAATCGCGAACCCCATGAGCACCAGGCCGAGCCACAGCCATCGCCAATTGAAACGATGCGTCTCCCACAATTCCCACAGCGTGTCGGCGCCGAGTGCCGGGAGCAGCAGGATTCCATTGGGCCGAGCGAGCGCGGCGAACGCCCCGAGCAGACCGGCCTGAAACCACCGCTCGCGGCGCGCCGCCACAAAAGACGTCAGCACCAGCGCGAGGAACAGACTCTCGCTGTAGTCGATGTGCAGAAAATAAGAGGTCGGAAAGATGAAAAGGAACCAGGCGGCGCGGCGCGCCAGATGTGGCGAGTAGTCGATCGCAAAGAGCCGCGCCAGCGCCACCCCTGCGACCACCGACGCGGCCGTCGAGATCAGGAATGCGCTGAGAACCGCATCCCGCACGACTATCGTGAGCAGCCGGATGAGCCACGGGTAGAGCGGGAAGAACGCCAGCGCCAGGCGCTGGTCACCCGACGCCGCGTACCCGTGCTGCGCGATCAGCAGGTACTGCGGCCCGTCCCATCGGTTCCAAATAGAAAGCAGTTGGGTGAGCGTGCGCACGCGCTCGTCATTGATTATCTGGAAGGAAAGCGCGCCATAGATCAGCACCGCCGCCTTGATGACGAGGACCATCGCCGCCACCGACCGATCCGACGCGGTCAGGCCGAAGGTCGAGCGTTCGCGATAGTCGAGCGATGACGGCATCCAGCCAGCGGCGTCCCGGCGCCAAAGAACCTCGGCAGAGAACCTAGGGATGTTTGATGGCTCAGCGCAAGCACAAGCCCCGTGGATAGGGCGACAGCTATCGTGCGGCGCCGTGTTGAGCAGATCATCGGCGCAATCGGATCGTCGCGCAACCAGCGGCGCAAAAGCTGCCGGCTACTTAAGGCTCGAACGAAGCTTACTTAAGCCGAGAGAAAGCTTACTTGAGTTTCGGAGAAGACTTATTTGAGTTCGGAAAACACTTCGGGGCCGAACTTATGTCCTTTCAGATCGCCCAGCAGCACCAGCGCCATCTTGTCGGACAAAAACGAGGTCTCTGCCAGTTCGAGCACCTGGTCGTGGGTGACCTCGTCGATCCCGCGCGCCAGTTCCTCGAGCGGAATCTCGCGCCCGAAATAAATCTCGTTGCGCGCGACGCGATTCATCCGGCTCTCCGTCGACTCCATGCCGAGCAGCATATTGCCCTTGAGCTGGCTCTTGGCGCGCGCCAACTCCTCATCGGTAAGACCGACGCGGGCTATCTTGTTGACCTCGCCCAGCGTGACCTCGAGCACCTCTTCGACCCATTCCGGATTGGTGCCGGCGTAAATCCCGAGGTAGCCGCAATCGAGGAAGGACGACATGAAAGAATAGATGCTGTAGACGCGGCCGCGGCGCTCACGCACTTCCTGGAACAGCCGCGAGGACATCCCACCGCCCAGAGCCGTATTCAGCACGTAGCTGGCGTAGCGCAGCGGCGAGGCCTGGCTGATTCCCGGCCCGCCGATGCAGATATGGGTCTGCTCGAGGTCCTTCTCCTGGTTGATGACCACCGTGCGGTCGGCCGGTGGCGCGATCGGCTCGCCGCGTCCATCGCCTGAAACTCCTCCGAACAGCCGCGAGCAATCGTCAACCAGCCGCTGATGATCGACCATCCCGGCCGCCGCGATGAAGACCCGGCCCGCGCGGTAACGCTCGGCCATGAAGGAAACCAGCAGCTCGCGGTTGATCGCGTTGACGGTCGCGACCGAGCCGAAGATCGGGAGGGCCAGCGGATGGCCTTCCCAGAATTTCAGGTTGAAAAGATCGTGGATGAAATCGTCGGGAGTGTCCTCGGCCTGCGAGATTTCCTGCAGCACCACCTGGCGCTCGCGATCGATCTCGTCCGTCTCGAAGACCGAGTCCAGGAAAAGATCGGCGAGCAGCTCGGTGGTCATCGGCAGGTCGGCGCCGAGCACTTTGGCGTAGTAGCAGGTGTATTCCTTACCGGTGAACGCGTTGAGCACGCCGCCGACGGCGTCGATCTGTTCGGCGATTTGCGCGGCGGTGCGTTTGCGCGTGCCCTTGAACAGCAGGTGCTCGATGAAGTGCGAGACCCCGTTCTGCGCCGGGATTTCGTAGCGTGACCCGTTCTCGACCCAGATACCGATGGTGGACGAGACCACGGCCGGCATCGGTTCGCTGATTACGCGCAGGCCGTTGGGTAATACGTCTTTTAATATCATCGCACCATCATCGCGAAATCATCGCACCGTCATGCCTGAGCTATGGCGGAAATCGTCGTGCACGCGGCGCCCCAAAGGGTTCGGTTAGTTCGCCTTTTTCGCCAGCTCCTCCTGCGCCTCGCGCAAAGAGAGCCGGATTTTGCCGTCGCGCCCAACCTCGAGCACCTTGACGTTGATCTCGTCGCCCTCGTGAACGACGTCCTCGACCTTGTTCACGCGCTCCTTGGAGAGCTGCGAGATGTGCAGCAGGCCGTCCGTGCCGGGCATGATCTCGACGAAGGCTCCGAACTCGACCACCTTGCGCACGCGGCCCTTGTAGATGCGGCCGACCTCGGGCTCGGCGGTGATGGCCTGGATGGAAGCGATGGCCTTGTCGATCGCCGCGCCGTCGGCGGAGGCGATCACCACGGTGCCGTCGTCTTCGATATCGATCTTGCAACCGGTCTCCTCGACCAGCGCGCGGATCACCTTGCCGCCCGGACCGATGATCTCGCGAATCTTGTCGGGCTTGACGTGGATGGTGACGATGCGCGGCGCGTACATCGAGACCTCGGTGCGCGGCGTCTGCAGGGCTTTCTCCATCACGCTCAGCACGAACAGCCGCGCGTCGCGCGCCTGATGCAATGCCTGGCGCATCACTTCGCGCGTCACTCCGCCGACCTTGTTGTCCATCTGGATGGCGGTGATGCCGTCGGAGGTGCCCGCGACCTTGAAGTCCATGTCGCCGAGATGATCCTCGTCGCCCAGGATGTCGGTGAGCACGCGGACGTGCTCGCCTTCCTTGACCAGGCCCATCGCGATACCCGCGACTGCCGACTTTATCGGCACGCCGGCGTCCATCAGGGCGAGACTGCCGCCGCACACCGTGGCCATCGAGGAGCTGCCGTTGGACTCCAGCACCTCGGAGACCACGCGGATGGTGTACGGAAAATCCTCTTCGGGCGGCAGCACCGGCAGGAGCGCGCGTTCGGCGAGCGCACCGTGGCCGATCTCGCGCCGTCCGGGGCCGCGCAGAAACTTGACCTCGCCGGTGCTGAACGGCGGGAAGTTGTAGTGCAGCATGAACTTCTTGTAGCGCTCGCCCATCAGGGCATCGATCTTCTGCTCGTCCTGCGAAGTGCCGAGCGTGACCGTCGCCAGGGCCTGGGTCTCGCCGCGGGTGAACAGCGCCGAGCCGTGGGTGCGCGGGAGCATCTGGACCTGTGCGCTGATCGGCCGGATGTCGGTCGACTTGCGGTCGTCGATTCGCCTGTCCTGCTCGATGATGACCCTGCGCACGCGCTCGCGGATAACCTTCTCGCAGGCCTCGTTCAAATCCTTTTCGTGATCGGGAAAACGCGCGGCCAGTTCGGCCACGGTCTTGTCCGACAGCGCGTAGACGGCCGTGCCGCGTTCCTTTTTGCCCGCGATGGCGAGCGCCGCTTCGAGTTCCGGCGCCATCCGCTGGCGCACCGCCTCGAGCAGCTTCGGGTCGAGCACCTTGGGCGTAAACTCGCGCTTGGGCTTGCCGGCCAGGCGGCGCAGCTCGCTTTGCAGCTCGAAGATCGGATTGAGCATCTCGTGCGCCGTGAACAGCGCCTCGAGCACCGCCTCCTCGTCGACTATCTGTACGCCGCCCTCGAGCATCACGATCGAGTCGGGCTTGGCCGCGACCACCATCGAGATGTCGCTCTGCTCGAGTTGCTCGGCCGTCGGATTGGCAACCAGCTTGCCGTCGACCCGGCCCATCCGCAGCGCCGCCACCGGCCCGGCGTGCGGGATGTCAGAGACCTCAAGCGCGGCCGAGGCCGCGATTAGCGACAGCATGTCGGGATCGTTGTCGCGATCGGCGGAGAGCACCGTAACCACGACCTGGGTTTCCTTGTCGTAGCCCTTGGGAAACAGCGGGCGCATCGAGCGGTCGATGAGCCGCGAGGTCAGGATTTCTTTTTCCGAGGGACGGCCCTCGCGCTTGAAAAAGCCGCCCGGGATTTTGCCGGCGGCGAAGGTACGTTCCTGGTAGTCAACCGTGAGCGGTAAGAAGTCGATATTGGGGCGGGCATCGTAGGCCGACACGACGGTCGCGAGCACCACTGTCTCGCCATACTGCGCCAGCACCGCGCCGTGCGCCTGCTTGGCCAGCCTGCCGGTCTCCAGCGACAGTTTACGGCCGGAGAAATCTATCTCGAGTTTTCGATACATCTGATTCACACCTGAGGGAGGACGGAGGGCCGCATTGCTCGCGCCACATCGGCGCTCAAACGACGCATACTCTAAGCCGGCGGAGCCGCCGACCCGAGACCGCGCCTCCGCACCGTGCGGCCACGCGGCTTGAAGCTTGTTCGGCCTATCTCCGGATGCCCAGCCGTTCGATCAGCGCCCGGTAACGTGCGACATCGCACGAACGCAGGTAGTCCAGGAGCCGGCGGCGCTTGCCAACCAGGCGCAAAAGTCCGCGCCGCGAATGATGGTCCTTCGCGTGGGTCTTCAGGTGCTCGGTCAGTTGCGTGATACGCGCGCTAAACAGCGCCACCTGGACTTCGGGTGAACCGCTGTCAGTGGGAGTGCGCGCGTGGGCTTGGACAATTTCCAGCTTGCGAACGGCTGCGAGGGGCATCAGGAGCTCTTACTTTCCCTTTTCCTTTTAGTTAATCTGGCAGACTATCAAAGGCGTCCCGAGCAGTAAAGCGGTCTGCTTCGACCATAGCGCCTGGGGTCGCTTACGTGCGAGTTCACGGCTTTACACCTGCCTCGCGCCCTCGCCGGCTCATCCCACCACTGCGGCCCTGAACAACCCTCGCCCATCGCAAGCTCATTTCGCCGACACGACCGACAGCACGATTTTGCGCGGGCGAATCGGCGTCCGGTTACGCAACAGTGAGTTAGTCCACGCCGAAGACCCGCACCACGCGCGCCGTGACCCGCGAGGTCGCCTCGGCCACCGCCACCAACGCGCCGGCGCTCACCACCTTGAACAGCTTCGCGCCCTCGGGCGCCAGGCCGTCGAGCGCGCGCGAGTCGCCATTGCGCAGCCGGCGCACCTGCTCCGGGTCCGCCTCGGCTTCAGCCATCGTGGCGAGCGCCTCGCGCATCCCGATCAGTCCGACGGGATTTTGGCCGGCGGGATTCTGCCCCGTGCGATCCCCGCTGCCGGCCTCATCGAGCGCCTCGAGCACCGCCGCCAGCGGCCGCGCCTCGGCCAGCGTAAACGAGCCGTTGCGCAGCCGGCGCAGTTCGGCCAGATGGGCCACCGTGCCGAGCGCCACTCCGATATCGCGCGCGAGCGAGCGCATGTAGGTGCCGGTCGAGCAGGTGGCCACGAAATGGATCGACGTCGCGTCTTTCGTATCGAGCGGCGCATCGAGTTGCAGGCGCGAAATCTCGACCTCGCGCGGCGGCGGCGGCTCGACCTCCATCGCCGCGGCGCGCGAGCTTGTAGAGCGGCACTCCGCCGCGCTTGATGGCTGAGTAGATGGGCGGCTGCTGAACAATCCTGCCGGTGAAGCGCGCGGCGGCTTCGGCCAGCATCTCTGAAGTAAGCGCTGGGACTTCGGCCCTTTGCGTCTCGGCGCCGGTGCGGTCGAGCGTGTCGGTCTCGACCCCGAGCCGGATAACACCCTCGTACTCTTTTTCCCCGTCCTGCAGAAACGGCGCGAGCTTGGTTGCCTCGCCGATCAGGATCGGCAACAAGCCGGTGGCGAACGGATCGAGCGTGCCGAGATGGCCGACGCGCGCGGGCCGCACACGCGCCTTGATTTGGCGCACCACCTCGGCCGAGGTAATCCCGGCGGGCTTGTCGACGATCAGCACTGCATCCATGGGCGGTGCGGCGACGATAGCCGATATGGCGGCGCGGCGTAAGCGTCGCGGCCGGGTGAGGAGAAGCGAGGAGAAGGTTAGTCCTTGCGCGCGCTGCGCAGCAGCACGTCGATACGGGCGGCGCGCTCGGGTCCGGGGTCGAATTCGAATTCCAGCTCAGGCGCGTAGCGCAAGCCCAGCGCGCGGCCCACCTGGCGGCGGATAAATCCGCTCGCGCTCTTGAAGCCCGCGATCGCCTCGGCCGCACGCGATTGTCCTTCAAGGTGCGAGAAAAATACCCGGCCGTGGCGCAGGTCGTCGGTCATCTTAACCCCGGTGAGCGTGATCCCGCGCAGGCGCGGGTCCTTCAAGTCGCGCAGTAGCATCAACGAGAGCTCGCGCAGCACCATCTCAGCGACGCGCTCGGGCCGGCGTGGTTCGGAAGCCATCGACGCCCATGTTAGCGCGTGCGCCGACGCGCATAAACGCCGGCGCGAGCGCAACTCGCGCTCGCGCCCGTCGAAAATGGCGCGGAGAATTTCCGCGGCCGTGTTTCAGGCAGCCTGCGAGGCGGTATCCTGAGCTTCCGCGACCGTATCTGTCGGCAACGCGAGCACCGGGCACGGCGCGTCAGCCAGCACTTTTTCCGCGATACTTCCCTGGAAAAAACGCGCTATCATCGTGCGGCCATGCGTACCCATCACGATCAGGTCGGCGCCGATCCTCCGCGCCACCTCCGTGATCTCGCGCGCGGGATTGCCGAAGGTCACGATAATCACGCGGCTCAACGCGGCGGGGAGTTGCGCGGCGAGTCTCTGCAGCGCGCGGTGGGCGCGCTCGCGGTCGTTTGACAGGACGCTCTCGCCGACAATCGAAGTCGGCAGCGGCACAACGTGTATCAGGTACAGCGTGCCATGCGATTCGCGCGCGAGGCGCGCGGCGGTCTCGAACGCGGCGCGCGAGTTTTCCTCGTGGCCGATCGGACAGAGAATTTTCTTGTAGGACATCGATCGTTATCTCCTCTTACTTCCAGGAGATAGGCGTAAATCGTGCCAAACGATCTTGCTGATTTTTACTGGCTAATCGCCATCCGGCGGCGAAATGTTTCGCAAAATGTTTTGCGTTTTGCGTGATGAACGCGCGGTCGCGACGCGGGTGCAAAAGGATCAGTAATTGATTATTTCGAGGAGCTCCTCGCCCAGCGGCGCAAGGCCGAGCGAATCGATGAAATTGACGACTTCGCGCAACGCCGAGTCTACGAATGCGCGGTCGTTGCCGACCTGACAGATGCCCAGTTCGGCGCGCTGCCAGAGATCGTGACTGTCGGACTCGGCAATCGAAACATTGAACTTGGTGCGCACACGAGCTTTGATCGCGCGCAGCACCTGGCGCTTGCCCTTGAGCGAATGGTTCTCCGGCAAGAAAAGGGTGAGTTGCAAAACACCTACAACCATCGATCGCCCCTCCGCCCCGCCCGCTGCCGCGGCGCCTAGCGCTCCGCGATCAAGGAGCCCCTCCGATCGCCCGCTCCTTCCTGGAGCGGCCGCGTGGCAACGCGTATCGACACACGATGCGCGCGCACACGCCCGGGCGCGGCTGAACGCTCAGGCAGCTCAGGTCTGGGGATGCTTATCGGCCGCGGCGTGCCCGCGCATCGCGTCCGAGCGCGGAGTCTCGAGCTTGCGCGCGATGGCTTCCATCTCGAACGCTTCGACCACGTCGTCGGGCTTGACGTCGTTGTAATTCTCGAGCCCGATACCGCATTCGTAACCCGCGCTGACCTCGCGCGCGTCGTCCTTGAAGCGGCGCAGCGAGCCGATCTTGCCTTCCCATACGACCCGGCCGTCGCGCACCAGGCGCGCGCGTCCGTTGCGCGTGATCTTGCCGTCGACCACCATCGAGCCCGCGATCGTGCCGCCGGGTACGCTGAAGGTCTTGCGCACCTCGGCCCGCCCCAGCGATTTTTCGCGGTAGGTCGGCGCGAGCAGCCCTTCCATCGCCTCGCGCATCTCGTTGATCGCCTCGTAGATCACCGTGTAGAGGCGAATCTCGACGCCTTCCTTCTCGGCCAGCGCCGCGGCCTTGGGTTCGGGCCGGATGTTGAAGCCGAGGATCACGGCGTTGGAGGCCGAGGCGAGCGTCACGTCGGTTTCCGAGATCGCGCCGGCGGAGCTGTGAAGGATTTCAATTTTGACTTCAGCCGTCGAAAGCCGCGAGAGCGAATCGGCAAGCGCTTCGACCGAGCCCTGCACGTCGCCCTTGATGATGACCTTGAGTTCCTTGACCTCGCCGGCCTTCATCCGCTCGCTCAGATCCTGCAGCGAGACGCGCGCGCTCTTCTGCAGCTCGCCCTCGCGCTGCTTGCCCTGGCGGAACTCGGCCACCTGGCGCGCCTTGGCCTCTTCGGCCACGACCACGAAGGGAGTGCCGGGCTCGGGCACGGCGGAGAGTCCGAAGATTTCAACCGGCGTCGCCGGCGGCGCCTCGGCAACGCGCTGGCCGTTGTGATCGAGCATCGCGCGCACCCGTCCATAGGCCATGCCACAGACGAACGGATCGCCTTGGCGCAGCGTGCCTTCCTGGATCAGCACGGTCGCGACCGGGCCGCGTCCGCGATCGAGTTCCGATTCGACCACCGTGCCGCGCGCGGGACGATCCGGGTTGGCCTTGAGTTCGAGCACGTCGGCCTGCAACAGCAGCATCTCGAGCAGCTTGTCGATGCCCACGCCGGTGCGCGCCGAGACCGGCACCACGATCGTGTCGCCGCCGTAGTCTTCCGGGATGAGTCCCTGCTCGGTGAGCTGCTGCTTGACCCGATCGATGTTGGCCTCGGGCCGGTCGATCTTGTTGATCGCGACCACGATCGGCACCTTGGCCGCGCGCGCGTGATTGAGCGCCTCGACCGTCTGCGGCATCACGCCCTCGTCGGCGGCGACCACCAGGATCACGATGTCCGTGACCTTGGCGCCGCGCGCGCGCATCGCGGTGAACGCCTCGTGACCGGGAGTATCGACGAAAGTTATCTTGCGCCCGTTGGCTTCGACCGTGTACGCGCCGATGTGCTGCGTGATTCCGCCAAACTCCTGCTCGGTGACCTTGGCGTGGCGGATCGCGTCGAGCAACGAGGTCTTGCCGTGATCGACGTGGCCCATCACGGTGACCACCGGCGGCCGCGGGACCATCTCGCCCGCGGCCTCTTCGGTCTCGCTTTCCTCGATCGCGGATTCGACGTCGAAGGCGACGTTCTCGACGCTATAGCCGAACTCGTTGGCGACCAGCGCCGCGGTGTCGACGTCGAGCACCTGGTTGAGCGTCGACATCACGCCGAGGTCCATCAGCTTCTTGATGATCTCGCCGGCCTTGACGCCCATGTTGCGCGCGAGCTCGGAGACGGTGACGCCTTCGGTTATTCGGACCACGCGCTTGGAGGCCTTGGGCGTGGTGATCTCGGTCTTGCGCTGTTCTTTGCCGGGCAGCGCGCGGCGCTTCTTGGGCACGCGCAGGCCGCGCATCTCGCGCTCGGCGGTGAAATCGGGCGCGCCCTTTTTGACCACGCGCTTTTTCTTGATCGTCCGCGCGCCGGGCTTGGCCGCCGCGTCGCCGGGCGGCGGCATCGCGCCCTGGTCGGGCTGCGCGAGCCGGCGCCGCGGGCGCAAAGCGCGAGGGCTGGCCGGGACGCGGCGGCGCGCCGGGCCGGGTCACCGGCGCCGACGGACGCGGCGCAGGCTTGGGTAGCTCTATCTTGCCCAGCACCCGCGGTCCGCGCTGGCCGTCGTCGAGCGACGGCGCCGCGGCATGGGCGGAGCCGGTGAGATTGATGGTTCGTCCGGCCGTCTGCGGGCGCACTTCGCCGATGCGGCGCACGCCTGAGCCGGCCGACGGCTGCATGCGGGGCATCACCGGCCGCGTGCCTGGCGGCTGCGGACGCGGCGGCTCGACGATGGTCCGCGTAAGGGGCTTCTGTTCGTAGGCTGGCGCGGGCGCGCGCTCGGGCCTGGCCGCTTCGGTCGTCTTGACGGCTTCGACCGTATCGGTCACTGATGGTCTTGTGCCTGTCGTTGTCGACCTCGCCGGCCGGAGCTTCCGCTGCTTGCGGTCTCGGCGCTGGGACGGCTTCTGCCTTGGCGAGCGGCTCCGTTGGGAGCGGCGTGTGCGCTCGGCGCTTCGGCGTGATGCTCGGCGGCATGGCTCGGCATGCGGCGCAGGAGTTTCGTGGAGCGCGGGCGCAGCGGACGGCTCATTGTCGAACAGCGCCGGAATCTCGGGCTCAGCCGGCTCCTTGCGCTCTTCGAGAAACGGCGTGGCGAACGCCTCTTCGCGCTCGCCTTCGAGCTCGAAATGGAAAGGCACGTCGGGCTCGGCGGCGGCCTGGGCAAATCCGGCTTCGGGCTCGGTATGCCGGCGGCGCATCACGGTGGCGTTGAGCCGCTTTTCGACCACCTTGCCAGCGCTGGTTTCGACCACGGTCTCGCGCCGCAGGAGTTCCTGGCGATGGGCCTGCTCGTCGAGGTCGCGCTTGACGCGGTCGGCCTCCTCGGGTGTCAGCAGACTGGAGTCCGAATGGGCGTGTCCAAGTTTCAGACGCGCGCAGGTAGCCAGTACTTCGTCGACGGAAGTGCCCCATTCCTGGGCAAAGGTTTTGATCCGCTTTCGCGCCATCTTACCTACTCTAATTGAGAGTGCTCTCGCTATCCAGCCGCCGCTGTAACATTCGCGTAATCAAATCCCGCGCGCCGCGGTCGAGCGCAACCCGCAACGAACGGAACTCGCGCGTCCGCGTGCGCGCGAAACGCTCCAGACATTCGCGGCGCGGATGCAGATAGCCGCCGCGTCCGCCAAGGCGCCGATGCTCGTCGGCGCGCACCACTCCGTCCACCGCCGCCAGCCGCACCATCGCGGCCTGCGCGTCGCGCGTCATGCATCCGAGACAGGTGCGCTCGGGCCTATGATTTCGCCGCCGCATCTTCCTCTTCGCTGACAGCCGCGCCGTCGCTGTCTTCGACACCGCCGTCCGCCGCCGCTTCGTCATCGCCGGAGGCCGCCGCAACGGCTGCGTCCGCCTCGGCCTTTTCGGCGGCAGCCTGGGCCGCCGCGACCGCGGCCGCCTCTTCATCCGCATGCTTCTTGGCGACCCACTCGCGCGCGGCCAGGATCAACTGGCGAGCGCGCTCGGGCGTAGATTCCCTCGACCTCGAACGATTCCTCGGCGGTTTCGGCGAGCTGCTCGGCAGTGCGAAAACCCCACTGGAAGAGCAGTTCGGCGTTGATGTCGCCGATGCCGGGGATGGCGTTGAGCGAGGCCCGCGCGGCGCGCGCCTCTTCTTCGGCCTCGGAGTCGCTGCGCAAATCGATCTTCCATCCGGAGAGCCGATGCGCGAGGCGCACGTTCTGGCCGCGCTTGCCGATCGCCAGCGAAAGCTGGTCGTCGGGCACCACCACCTCCATCGCATGCTCGTCCTCGTCGATGATCACCTTGGAGACCTTGGCCGGCGCGAGCGCGCGGCACACCAGCTCGGCCTGGTCGTCGGTCCACGGCACGATGTCGATTTTTTCGCCGCGCAGCTCCTGCACCACCGCCTGCACGCGCGTCCCCTTCATCCCGACGCAGGCGCCGACCGGGTCGACGTCGGAGTCCTTGGAGTAGACCGCGACCTTGGCGCGTCCGCCGGGCTCGCGCGCGCACTGGCGAATGTCGACGATGCCCTCGTAGATTTCGGGCACCTCCTGCTCGAACAGTTTGCACAGGAACTCGTTGGCGGTGCGCGAGAGCACGATCGAGAGGCCCTTCTCGGACAAATCGACGTCGAGGATCAACGCGCGGATGCGATCGCCCTGGCGATAGCGCTCGTGCGGGATCTGCTCTTTTTCGGGCAGGATCGCCTCGGTGCGGCCGAGGTTGACGATCATGTTCTTGCGCTCGAAGCGCTGCACGATGCCCGAGACGACTTCGCTCTTGCGATCCTTGAACTCGTTGAAGATCTGTTTGCGCTCGGCGTCGCGGATGTGCTGGATGAGGTTCTGCTTGGCGGCCTGCGCCGCGATCCGGCCCATCGTGGCGGTGTCGAGCTTGATCAGAATTTCGTCGCCGACCTCGGCCTCGGGATCGTACTTGGCGCGCGCCTCATCGACCGTGGCCTCGGCCTGCGAGTTGGCGACCTGGTCGACCACCGTCTTGATCTCGAACAACTCGACCTCGCCGAGCTCGGAGTTGTAGCGCGACTCGATATTGCGCTCGTTGCCGAACGTGCGCCGCGCCGCCGAATGCATCATCTCCTCGACCGCGCTGATCACGATCGTCTTGTCGATCCCTTTTTCCTTGGAAACCTGCTCGATCACCCGGTTAAGCTCTCCGGTCATACGGCCTCCACGGGGCGCGATGGCTCGCATGCGCCGCCAAATAATCTATCGGCCAATCCTGAACCGGCGCGTTCGAGGCCGCTCGCGCAGTGCCGAGCTGCTTCATCGGCGTCCGGCTCCGTCAAAATCGTATTCGTGGTTCGCTCCCTTCATTTCGCCGAAGCCGATCCTTAGGCGGCGCCGGCTAGGTTCGTCGTCGATTTCCACTCCCTCCGCGTCGACCGACGCGAGTACGCCGGTGAACGATTTCTGACCGTCGATCGCGCGATGCGTCTTGATCCTGACCCGCTGGCCGACAAACGCCTCGAAATCGCCGACCCGCGTCAGCGGCCGATTCACTCCGGGCGAAGCGACCTCCATCGTGTAGCGCCCGTCGATCGGATCGTAAACGTCGAGCAGGTCGCCGAGCACCGGGCTCAGCCGTTCCAGATCGCTCAGCGCGATACCGCCGCCCGGCCGATCCACCAGCAGGCGCAAAAGCGAACTGCGCGTGCCCTTGTGATACTCCACCGACACCAGCTCGAAGCCCTGGCGCTCGACATGCGGCTCGAGCAGTTCGGCCACGCGCATCGCCACCGGATGGAGTTGCACCACCATCTTGTGGCCTTGCCTGTGATTTCCCGTCGCGCCTGCGTCAGTCACAACAGACTCCCGCAACATCTCACGCGCCACGCCCGAGAGAGGGCTCACGCAGCGCCCAACCGCAGTCCGACTCTGTCTCAGGAGGTTTCTGCGCCCGAGCGCCGCAACCATCGGGCGAACCGGCCAAACGAAAAAGTGGGCAAAAGCCCACACGAAAAGCAGATTATCACCAGCGAGACACGGCTGGCAAGGCGGGCGGTGCTTCCTAATTCGGACAGCACCACGCGGGCCTACTGTAACCGCGACCGGCCGCCTGCGTCTTTAATGGCAAGAGGCCTTGAAAAGGGCCTCCTGACGAAGGGCGAAACAAAAAGTGGCCGAAACTCCAAGCGATTCCGCGAATCCCGGTCATAAGGCGCTTTCGCCCTGGATGCAGGGAGGTAGGAACATGAAAAAGAAAATCGCAACGCTTCTGGCGACTGTCGCGATGGCTGGCGCATTGTTCGCCGGGCCGGCTCTGGCGCGGGAACCTACTACCATCACGACGCCCACTGGTGGGACATCCATCATCCGCGGCAGGTGTACGCCTACAATCCGGTGTATGGTCCGGCCTATTCGTACAATCGGATGATGCCTCGTCCGGCGCACTGGCAGCTCATCGACGGCCACTGGCGCTGGGTCCGCGGCTAAGAGAATTTGAGCCGCGATCCGCCGCACAGGCGGCAAAGTCGAAAAATCAAAGGTAATGACGGGGTGCACACGGCTTCAAAGCTGCGTGCGCCCCGCCTTCATTTTTGCAGGACCGTTCGCGAAGCGGCCCGTGATTCCGCGCCTCATCCCGATGCGTTTGACCCGCGCCTATGCGACAGTGTTGCCGGGTTTCCGCGCGCAGGAGGTAATCCGTGCAAAGCGTCGTAGTCACCGGGGTCTCGACCGGCATCGGTTGGGGTATCGCCAAGGTAATGACCGCGAAGGGCTTCCGCGTCTTCGGCAGCGTGCGCAAGCAGGCTGACGCCGACCGGCTGCAAGCGGAACTCGGCGAGCGCTTTTCGCCCCTGATATTCGACGTGACCGATGAGGCCGCGGTCGCGCGCGGCGCGGCGGAGGTCGGCGCGGCGCTGGCCGGCGGACGGCTTTGGGGCCTGGTCAACAATGCGGGCATCGCCGTGGCGGGACCGCTGCTGGAAAGCTCCGCAGACGAATTCCGCCAGCAACTCGAGGTCAACCTGATCGCGCCGATGGTGGTCATCAAGGCCTTCGCACCGCTGCTCGGCACCGACCGTGCGCTCACCGGCCCGCCGGGACGCATCGTGAACATCTCGTCGGTCGGCGGCCGCTTCGCCGCCCCTTTCGTGGGTCTCTATGCCGCCTCCAAGCACGGACTCGAAGGCCTGTCGGAGAGCCTGCGGCGGGAATTGATGCTCTTCGGGATCGACGTGATTATCGTGGCGCCGGGCGCGGTCGCGACACCGATATGGGACAAGGCCGAGCAGATCGACCTCGCGCCGTATGAGAAAAGTCCCTATTTCGAGATCATCAAGCGTTTTCGCGACTACATGATCGCGGAGGGCCGCAAGGGCTGGTCGTCCGAGCGCCTGGGCGAGGTCGTTTGCGAAGCCTTGACCGCGGCGCGGCCCAAGGCGCGCTACTCTCCGGTCGCCGGAAGATTTCAGAACTGGACGCTGCCGACGCTCCTGCCGGCGCGCATGGTCGATCGCATAATCGCCAAGACTTTCGGCATCCGCCCTTCCTGAATCCGCCCATCGCCATATCGATCCAAGGACCAGACGCCGGATAGGACATGTAACGAGCTATCTTCCAGGTTCCGTCCGGCTGGCGGCGAAATACGTCAAGGCCCGGTTCCTCTATCGTCAAATCATTTGAGGCTTCTTGCGATGCTTTTTCGCGCCCTATCTTGAGGGTCCATTTGAGCCTTACCACGGCGAGATCGCCGGCGATCAGAATCTCGTCGATATGCAGGGCGTAGTGATAGATCTTGGCCGGATCATCCAGCGATCTCTTCAGGCGGGCACATAAGGAATCATAGTTGCCCTCAGGCTGGCCTTGATAGTTTGAAATCAGATCCGGGGCAAAAAGCGAGCATACCTGGCTTGAATTGCGCGTATTGAAATCTCTCGTCCACTTCTCCAGCGTGGCACGAATCTGATTCTGAGCGGCCTGGGTCGACTCGTTCGCCAGGCACGATGCCGGCAAAGACAAGGAAAAAGCGCAGAGAGTGAGTAATCCGGCAAGGATATTCATTGCTCTCTGCGTAGCCTTTAGCCACAGGGAGGAGGAAAGATTCCCGCTTCGCGACCGGAAATCGACAACGACGGAGCCTACTCGTCGTCTTCGCGCAGCCGGGCGAGCACCGAGAGATCTTCGAGCGTCGTGGTATCGCCCAGCTTCTCGTCGCCCGAGGCGATCTGGCGCAAGCAGCCGGCGCATGATCTTGCCGCTGCGCGTTTTGGGCAGCGCGTCGGTGAAGCGCAGGTCGTCGGGACGCGCCAGCGCGCCGATCTCCTTGACCACGTGCTGGCGCAGCTCGTCGCGCAATTTCGCGTCGCCGTGGCGCGCGCCCTCCAGCGTCACGAACGCGACCACCGCCTGGCCCTTCATCTCGTCGGGCCTTCCAACCACCGCCGCCTCGGCCACCGTCGGATGCGAGACCAGCGCGCTCTCGATCTCCATCGTGCCCAGCCGATGGCCCGAGACGTTAATCACGTCGTCGACGCGCCCCATGATCCAGAAGTAGCCGTCCTCGTCGCGCCGCGCGCCGTCGCCGGTGAAGTAGGTGCCCTCGATTTGGCTGAAATACTGCTGCTTGTAGCGCTCGGGGTCGCGGAAGATCGTGCGCAGCATCCCGGGCCACGGCCGCCGGACGATCAGCAGTCCGCCCTGGTTGGCGCCGACCGGTTTGCCCTCGCGCGTGACGACCTCGGCGGCGATGCCCGGCAACGGACGCGTCGCCGATCCGGGCTTGGTCGGAATCGCGCCGGGCATCGGGGCGATCATGATGCCGCCGGTCTCGGTCTGCCACCAGGTATCGACGATCGGACAGCGTTCGCCGCCGATGACCTTGTGGTACCAGATCCAGGCTTCGGGATTGATCGGTTCGCCGACCGTGCCGAGCAGCCGCAGGCTTGAGAGATCGTGTTTCTTGACCCACGAATCGCCCCACTTGATGAACGTGCGGATCGCGGTCGGCGCGGTGTAGAGAATATTGACGCGGTACTTTTCGATTATCCGCCAGAAGCGATCGTTCTCGGGAAAATTCGGCGCGCCCTCGTACATCACCACCGTCGCCCCGGCCGCGAGCGGACCGTACACCGTGTAGCTATGCCCGGTGACCCAGCCGATGTCGGCGGTGCACCAGTAGATGTCCTCCTCCTTGAGATCGAACACCCACTTCATCGTCATCAGCGTGTGCACCAGGTAGCCGCCGGTCGCATGCACGACGCCCTTGGGCTTGCCGGTGGTGCCCGAGGTGTAGAGCGTGTAAAGCGGATGCTCGGCGTCGAGCTCGGCCGGCGCGCATACTGAGCTTTGCTGCGCCACCAGCTCGTCCCACCAGACGTCGCGCCCCTTGCGCATCTCGACCTTGGCGCCGGTGCGCCGCAGCACCACGCAATGCACGACCGAGGGGCATCGCTTGAGCGCCTCGTCGACGTTGGGCTTGAGCGGGATCTGCTGTCCGCGGCGCCATCCGGCGTCGGCCGTGATGCAGACCTTGGCCTCGGCGTCATTGATGCGATCGACCAGCGCCTCGGCCGAGAAGCCGCCGAAAATCACCGAATGGATCGCGCCGATACGCGCGCAGGCCAGCATCGCGATCATCGCCTCGGGCACCAGCGGCATGTAGATCGCGACGCGGTCGCCCTCCTTCACGCCGAGGCTCTTGAGCGCGTTGGCCGCGCGCGCGACCTCGCTCGCCAGCATCTGGTAGGTCAGCACGCGAACGTCGCCCGGCTCGCCCTCCCAGATGAGCGCCGCCTTGTTGCGCCGCGCGGTCCGGTCAGATGGCGGTCGAGGCAGTTGTAGGCGGCGTTGAGCTTGCCGTTGAGGAACCACTTGGCGAACGGGAGCTTCCACTCCAGCACCTTGTCGAAGGGCTTGAACCAGCTCAGCTCCTTCGCGCATTCGGCCCAGAATCCTTCAGGGTCCTCCTCGGCGCGCCGGTAGAGCGCCTCGTACTCGGCCATGCTCTTGACGTGAGCCGCGCGGCTGAACTCGGCACTGGGAGGAAACTTGCGGCCTTCGCGCAGTATCGATTCGATGTCGTGGTGGTCGGTGTCCGCCATGGCAATCATACCCTCCCGCGTGCTTCGCGTGTCTTGAGGCTCAAGTATAGTGTGGCGGCGTCGCCGATCTCGCGGCGGTTGGAGCGGATCTCGCGCAAGCGCTCGAGCAGCTCGGGCTCGACGCTGAGCGCAGAACTCGGCGGCCAACTCGACCGCGCGCGCAGCCCATCGCAGCACCACGCGCCCCTCGGGCCCGCCAAAGTCGTCGAAGAACCACGCGCAACTGGTCAGCGCCGCCTGCGCCGCGCGCTCCATCTCGAACAGGCGCATCAGGCTCTCGCGGTTGGCCTCGGACCTTACGCGATGATGGACGAAAAATTCCTCGCGCAGCGCCGGGTTGGCGTCGATCGCGAGCCGGATCGATTCGTTAAGCGCGGCCGCGGCGTCGTCGACCAGCGGCGGCGCGAAACGATCGTAAACCGCCGAGGCATGATTGTTCACGAAGTCCATCGCCTCGCGCAGCGGCCCGCGCCATTCCTGATGCGTCGCCGGGTCCAGGCGGCATCCGCACGCCGCGCGCCATCGCTCGACGCCATGCGGACAGCTCCATGAACTCGGCGCGCCGATCTCGAAACTGCCCGCGCCCTCCGGATGCAGCGCCAGGTATTCGGCGCAGTTGGTGATCCGCACGTCGTCGCGCAGCTCCAGCGCGTTGATCGCGCGGGCCAGCTCGGCGTCGCCGCGGCGCTTGTGATGGCCGAAGGTCTCGCCGTCGGTCGCGATCATCACGACGCTCG
Source organism: uncultured delta proteobacterium (assembly GCA_963832395.1). Classification (GTDB taxonomy): domain Bacteria; phylum Desulfobacterota; class Binatia; order Binatales; family Binataceae; genus JAKAVN01. The sequence continues at coordinate 80,955 of CAWHTV010000009.1, forward strand.
CCCGGCTCGACCTGCGCCGCCGCCTCGGCGATCGAATTCGCCAGGTCGCCGCCGTCTTGCAGGCCATGGTCGAAAGAGACCGAGCGCGAAAGATCGCGGTCGAAACGAAAAACCGCCAGGCTCAGCGATTCCGAGCGCCAGATGAAGGGGCCGGCGCCGCGGCGCTCCGCGCCTTCGCCGCGAAACGCGCCCTGCTCGGGCGCCAGGATGATAAATTTTATTCCGGCCGCGGCGACGTCGCGCAGCGTATCGTGATCGGCCGCGCATTCCGGCAGCCACATCCCCTCGGGCCGGCGTTTGAAGCGCGCGACGAAATCCTCGATCCCCCAGGCGATTTGCAGCGCGCGGTCGCGCGGCCGCAGCAGCGGCAGAATCGAATGGTTGTAGGATTGCGCGATCGCGTTGCCATGCCCGCCGCGCTCCTGGAGGCTTAGCTGGTCGCCGTGGCGGATCGCGCGGTAGGCGTGCGCGCCGTGGCGCTCCAGCCAGCCAGTCAGCGTCGGGCCGAAGTCGAAGTTGAGCGCGGCGTAGTTGTTGCGGATATGGGCCACGCGCCCGTCCATGATGTGCGCGCGCCCGTTGGCGATATAGCACTCGCTCAGGATTTTTTCGTTCCAGTTCGGGAACGGCGCGGCGCCGGGCTCGGGACTGATGAGTCCGGTCCATGGGCTTTCACGCGGCGGCTGATAAAAATGGCCGTGGATGATGACGTAGCGCGGTTCAGACATCGCACTCCAAGTTTAGGTTCGGCGCGGCCCGCGCGCCACAGGTAATCGCGCGAGACGGTCTAGGCCGCGGCGACGCGGAAGGCGCCTTTGACCGTGGCCTCGCCCTTCTGATTGACCACTTCAAGCTCGCCTTCGACCAGCTTCTCGCCGTTGGTTTCGTTCTTGGCGGTCACCGTGCCGCGGCAGGTCAGCGTATCACCCGGCCATACCTGCCTCGCGAAGCGCACCTTGAAGTGGCGCACCTGGCCGGCGCCGGCGAAATCCGTCAGGCATCGCGAAAGGCATCCCGCCGTCCACATGCCCTGCGCGAAGACGGTCGGGATGCCCGCCGCCTCGGCGAAAGTCTGATCGTAGTGCAGCGGGACGAAGTCGCCCGACGCGCCGGCGTAGCGGACGAAATCGGGACGCGCGACGTTGTCGATGGTGATGGTGGGGATGGAGTCGCCAACCTTTACCGTGTCGAATTTCAGTTTCGATGCCATGATCGCCTCATCCCTTCGTATGCGAATTTTTCGGTGTGAATTTTTCCGCCGCGCAAGACTTCAAATCGCCCAGCCGCTCGTCTAATTCCGCTCCGCCGATCGTCTCATTTACCGCTCGCCGTACTATCATCCGCCTACCGCCTGTCCGGTCTCGACCAGCACGAAGCGCGAGCGCGCGACTTTCTCGTTCGCGCTGATTGGTGTAGGTCGTCTCGACCGCCAGGAAAGTCATCTTGCCGCCGCGCCCGCCTTCTTTTTCATAGACGTCGGCGACGCGCGCGATGCCGGTCAACGTGTCGCCCACGAGGATCGGCGTGAAGAACTCGAACTCCTGCTCGCCGTGCAGGATGCGCCGCGGGTCGAACATGTCGACCGGAGGCGCCGAATCGGCGGTCTGCCAGAAAGCGCTGGTCTGAAGAAAAGTGACCGGCACGGGAATCCCGCCGCATTCTTTTTTGGCCAGTTCAGGATCGAAGTAAACCGGATTGGGATCGCGAACCGCGCGGGCGAATTCGCGCACCTTGCTCCATTCGATCGGCATCGAGAACGGTTTGCCGGTTTTGCCGACTATACTTTTGTCCACCATCGCCGAAACACTCCCCGGGCGGCCCGCTGCGCGCGCGCCGCCGCGTCACGTCATCACGATCAATTTATAAACCGATCAATCTATAAACCGATCAATTGCGCCACGATCTCGCGGTTGAAATTGGCGTCGCCGAAGGTGAACTCCGAGGACTTGGCGCGCTTGAAGTAAAGATGCATGTCGTGCTCCCAGGTAAATCCGATTCCGCCGTGGACCTGGATGCCGTCGGCGGCGATGCGCCGGTAAGCGTCGGAGGCGGCGGCCTTGGCGACCGCGGCGGCGGTCCGCGCGTCGGCCGCGTCATTGCTGACCGCCCACGCGGCGTAATAGACGGCGGACTTTGCGCCCTCGACGTCGACCATCATGTTCGCGCACTTGTGCTGGACGGCCTGAAAGCTGCCGATCGGGCGGCCGAATTGCTCGCGCACCTTGGTGTACGCGACCGTCGTCTCGAGCACCTTTTGCGCGCCGCCCATCATCTCGGCCGCGAGCGCCACCTTGGCGCGATCGATCGCGGCCGCCAGCACGGGCCATCCGTTGTTGACTTCGCCCACGACGTCGGCGGCCGACGCTTTCACGCCGCGGAACGCCACCGCGCCGAGCTTGCGCGTCTGATCCATCGTTTTGAGCGGCGTCACCGTGATACCGGGGCGCTTCGCGTCGATCGCGAACAGCGTCACGCCGCCACCGCCGCGCTTGCCGCCGGTGCGCGCCGCGACCAGGAAAAAATCGGCGACGTGCGCGTCGTTGACGAACAACTTGTCGCCGTCGAGCACGAAGCCGGCGCCGCTTTTGCGCGCGGCCATCGTGATGCCGCTTTCCTCCCAGCTTCCGTTCGCCTCCAGATGGGCGGCCGTGGCGATCAGTTCGCCGCGCGCGATGGCGGGGAGGAACCGGCGCTTCTGCTCGTCGGAACCTGCGCGGCTCACCGCCTCGGCAAACATCAGCGTCCAGATGAATGGCGACGGCAGCAGCACGCGGCCCATCTCCTCCGCCACCACCACCAGGTCGACGTAGTTGAGTCCGGCGCCGCCGTGCTCTTCGGGCAGCACCAGGCCGAGCCATCCGAGGCCAGCCATCTTGCGCCACAGCTCGGGCGAGTATCCGCGCTCGTCCTCCATCATCTGGCGCACGTGCGCGGAGGGACATTCGCGCTCGAGCAGCGACCTGCGCGCTCTGGCGCAGCATCTCCTGCTCTTCGCTGAATCCGAAATCCAAGTTTCTCTTCCTCTTCGGCGCCGGCCCGATATGCCCGCGCGATTTCGGATACCACGGCGCGCCGCGCCGCGACAAGCGCCGCCTCGCCGCGGCACCGCGCGCGCCCGACCGTTACTCGGGCAGAACCTGCAGCGCGTCGCCGTAGCGCAGGTTGCCGCCGTCGGCGATGAGCAGGGCGCCGGTGATGAAGCTCGCCGCGTCGGAGGCGAGGAAGATACACGGGTAGGCGATTTCCTCGCAGGTGCCGAAGCGTTGCAGCGCGCGCGACAGGAGCATCGCGGCCTTGACCTTCTCGTTGGGCCAGATGCGTTCGGCGGCGCCCTCGGTGGTGACCGGGCCGGGCGCGATGCAATTGACGCGGATGCCGAGATGGCCCCATTCGGCGGCTTGCGACTCGGTGAGCTTGATCACGCCGGCCTTGGACGCCGCATAGGGCAGCATCGTGGCCGAGCCGTGAACGCCGGCGGTGGAGGACAGGTTGATGATCGCGCCGGGGCCCTTTTGCTCGACGAACTGGCGGGCGGCGGCCTTGGAGCAGAAGAACACGCCGTCGAGGTTGATCGAGACCACCGCGCGCCAGCCGTTGGGCGAGAGCTTGAGGCTGGGCGCGGCGATGCTCGCGCCGTGGTTGTTGATCATCACGTCGAGCCGGCCGAAGTGCTTGACCGCCTCGGCCACCAGCGCGTCGCACGATTCGCGCGTTGCGCACGTCGCACACCGCCATCTCGCACTTGCCGCCGGCCTTGCGGATAGCGTCGCGCACGGGCTCGAGGTGCCCGGCGTTGCGGCTCGCGACCAGCACCGGCGCCCCGCGCAACGCGAACTCGCGCGCGATCACGGCGCCGATTCCGGTGCCGCCGCCGGTTACGATTGTGACTTTGCCTTCAACGCTGAATACGTCTTTCAAAGGAGCATCCCTCCTCACACGACCGGGTCTCGCAGCCAGTTCAATCGGCCAGTTCAATCAAATGAAAGCGCTACTTCGCGGCCAGCCGCGCCAGCGCCTGGCGCGCCTGCTCGGCGACGGCGGCGTCGTTCGGACGGTGCGGACTGGAGAGCGCTCTTGTAGTAGTTCATCGCCTGGTCGCGATCGCCCAGCGCCTCGTACGCGCGCGCCACGTTGAGCTGGGCCTGCGCGCTGGTCGGGCAGGCAGTGACGGCATCCTGGTAGTAGCCGAGCGCCTTGGTGAATTCGCTTGCCGCAAACCGCTCACCGCCGTGCCGGGTCGCCACCTGCATCACGGCCTTGTCGCACGAGCCCGGCGGCGGCGCGGTGGTTGGATAGGAAGGCTGCTGGGCGTTCTTGAGATCCGCGACCTGTTGCTTGAGCTGCTCCAGTTCGGCCTTTTGCTGATCGAGTTGGCGCTGGTCTTCCTTGATCGCGTCGGAGAGACATCCGGCCGCGCCCACGGCCATCACGATCGCCAATCCTGCTGAAGCAGAAATCCACACGCGACGCATATCTACTTAGTTGCCAAGCGATGCGCCGCTGTCAATGCGCGCGCGGCAAGCGCTTCAATTCGGCGAATAATGATGATAAGCTTTCCGGCTCGCTGGGCAGAGAGCATACGTGCTTTCATGCGCGCGAGCGACTGCAAAAGGAGAGGGACTTGCTATGCGTACGATGCGCACGATCCGATACGCACGATGCGAGCCATACCGACGTTTGCGGTCATGGTGGCCGACGCTTTGGATCTTTGGAACCGCGCAACTCTCCGCGGTCTCGGCGGCCGCCGACGCGGGCGCTCCGGTGATGAGCTCCGGCACAGGCCCTCGCGCAACTCATCGCGGGCAATCAGCGCTTCCAGCACGACGCCAACAGCCATCCTCACCTTCACGCCAGACGGCGCTCGGAGCTTGTCGGCGGCCAGGCGCCGTTCGCGGTCATCCTGTCATGTTCGGACTCGCGCGTGCCGCCGGAGCTGATCTTCGACCAGGGGCTCGGCGGTCTTTTCGTGGTGCGCCTGGCCGGCAACACGGTCACCCGCGCGGGCCTCGAAAGTATCGATTACGCGGTCGAGCATCTGGGCACCAGCTTGATCATGGTGCTGGGCCACGATAGTTGCGGCGCGGTCAAAGGCGCGCTCGCCGAATGCGTGAGCAAGCCCACGGCCGGATTGCCTGAAATCTTCGCCAACATCTGCCCGGCGGTCGGCCAGGCGCGCAAGACGGGCGGCGACAACCTCGAATCCAGCGCGATCGATTTGAACGTGACCGACCAGGTGAAAATCCTCGAGCGCTCGCCGCTGCTCAAAAAGCGCGTCGCGGACGGCAGCCTGAAAATCGTCGGCGCGCCGCTACGACCTGGAAAGCGGCAAGGTCGAAATTATCAACTCCGGCGAGTGAGCGGCTCTAGTTGAGGATGCTCGGGCGCACCGTGACTCCGACATAGGCGATAGCGGTGCGGCCGTCCGCAGTGGTCGCGTTGACGGTCGCGACGTAGGTGCCAGCGACCGCGTAGGTGTGGAAAAAGGTCAGCGGCGGATCCATCGAGACCTGTCCGTCGCCGAAATTCCACACGTACGAGACGAAGCCCTTGCCCTCGGGATCGACCGTGTTGACGAAGAAGCCAACCGAGAGCGGCGCGGGGCCGTAGCCGGGCACGGCGGTCATCGTGATCAAAGGCGGTTGCGGAATGTCGACGTGATTGATGCCGTGCCCGTTCGCCATTGATTCGGGCATCGATCCGGGCATCGATCCCGGGCACCTGCATGCTCCCGGGCGCCTGCATCTGCTGCTCTTGCAGGTCCTGATTCCTGCTGCTGCTGGGCGCAGACCGGCGCCGGCCGTATCGCGATCAGCAACAACGCGGCAAGCACGGCGTACGGCGAGCCGCAAACGTTAAGCGCGCATCAGCCATTCGCTGAGATCGATCGTCACCGCGCCACCGTCGGTCATCTGGAGCGACTTGGGCGAGCGGCGCAGCTGCATCTTGTCGAGTTCGGTCTCGCGCGGGAGCAGGTAAAGCAATATGTCGCCCGACATCGAGAGCACTCTTACCCGTTGCTCGCCATGGCGCTCCACGCCGGTAACCTCATAGGGACTCAGATGGAACGGGAAGCCGCGCAGGCGCACCACTCTGTCGTCGTACTCCTCGACCACGCCGACGAAGAAGCGCGTGTTATCGTCGTGGAAGAGTTTGCGATCGATCACGAGGATGTGGTCGCCGTCCCGGATTGCGGGCATATCGTCCCTCCGTTGTCGCCGGCCGGCCGCGCCGGCCAGACCTACTCCATCATTGAGACTTACTGCACCATTAAACGGATTGCCCGCCGCCCCGTCCATACCCCTGAGTGCCGGATGCTGCTTGCCGCGAATGCGCCCTGCCGAGCACGCGCGAGCAAGGGTACGCGAACAGACGTCATGATTGTCCCGTCGTGGCAGCCCGGCTTTTGCACGCGCGCCGATGCGGCTAAGATGGTGGATTAAGCGGGGCCCGCGGCGGGCACCGAGGCAGCCGTCGGCAAACGGGACACGCGCGTGCGCGTTTTCGCGCCTTTTACTCGGACTTGCTCGAATCTTCTGGAACTCATGGGAAATTGCCCGGATGCTGGCGCTCGATAAAGTATCAAAGTTCTACGGCGGCCGCACGATCTTCGAGAACGTGAGCTGGGCGATGACGGACGACGCGCGCGTCGGCCTGGTCGGCCTCAACGGCGCCGGCAAGACCACCCTGCTGCGCATGATCGCCGAGGTTATCGCGCCCGACGCCGGCCGTATCGCGCGCCCGCAGCGCTCGTCGGTCGGCTACCTGCCGCAGGACGCGCCCGAAATGGGCGGCCGGCACGGCGCTGGACGAAACGCTCTCGGCACTGAGCGAGATGCTCGAGTTCGACCGCCGCCGGGTCGAGCTCGAAGAGGTGCTGGCAGAGCATCATAGCGGCCCCGGACACGACGCCGCGCTGGCCGAGCTCGGTGACGTGCTGAGCGAACTGGAACGCCACGGCTTCTACGAGGCCGACAGCCGCGCCAAGGCGGTGCTGTTCGGGCTGGGCTTCAGCGAGGCCGACCTGGCGCGCGACGTCGCCGAGTTTTCCGGCGGCATCCGGATGCGTATCGCGCTGGCCAAGCTCCTGGTGCGCCGCCCGGAATTCCTGATGCTCGACGAACCGACCAACCATCTCGACCTCGAGGCGCGCAACTGGCTCGAGGATTACCTGTCGAACTATCCCGGCGGAATCATCCTGGTCTCGCACGATCGCTATTTTCTCGACCGCGTGACCGATCGCACCCTCGAGGTGTCACGCGGCCGGCTGGTCGAATACCAGGGCGGCTACTCGGCCTACCTGGTCGAGCGCGAGCAGCGCCGCGAGCTGGAGCTGGCCGCCTACGAAAACCAGCGCGCCGAGATCGAGCACATGGAGACCTTCATCAGCCGCTTCCGCTACCAGGCGAGCAAGGCCAAGCTGGTGCAGAGCCGGATAAAGCAGCTCGAGAAAATCGAACGGCTGGAGCCGCCGGCCGGCAGCGAAAGCCCGCCCGCGATTCGTTTCCCCCAGTGCGAGCGCGGCGGGCGGCGGGTCTTCGAACTGCGCGGCGCGGTCAAACGCTACGGCGAACTCACCGTCTACGACGGCATCGACCTGACGATCGAGCGCGGCGCGCGAATCGCGCTGGTCGGCCCCAACGGCGCGGGCAAATCCACGATGATGAAACTGCTGGCGGGTATCGAACCGATGACGCGCCGGTCAGCGCACCGTCGGCGCGGGAGTCGAGATCGGCTACTTCGCCCAGAACCTCGCCGAGTCGCTCGACTACAGCAAAACCGCGCTCAAGGAGCTCAGCGACGCGGCGGAAGGGATGACGACCGGGGAAATTCGCGGCCTGTTGGGCGCGATGCTTTTTTCGGGCGACGACGCGCTGAAGCCCGCCGGCGTGCTCTCGGGCGGCGAGCGCGCGCGGCTCGCGCTCGCCAAGGTGCTGGCGCATCGCAACAACTGCCTGCTGCTCGACGAGCCGACCAACAACCTCGACATCGTGGCCAAGGACACGCTGCTCGAAGCGCTGCGCCGCTTTCCGGGCACCGTGGTGATCGTCAGTCACGACCGCTACCTGCTCAACGAACTGGCGACCGAGGTTATCGAGGTCGGCCAGGGCCACGCGACGCGCTACCTCGGCAACTACGACTACTACCTGGCCAAGAAAGCGGCGGCTGAATCCGCCGCCGTCGCGGCCAATAGCGCAACCGCCCGGGCCGCGGCGTCCGCGGCGGCCGCAGAGCAAGCCGCGTACTCCGCGCCGCACGCGGCGCGGAGCCCGGCGCGTCCGGCGCACGCTCCGGCAATGGCGCACGCTCCGCCAACGGTGCGTCCGCCGGCAACGGTGGGCGCACGGCCAACGGTGGACGCGCCGTTGGCGCGCAGCGCGCGGCGGCGCCGTCCGCCCCCGGCAAAGCCGGGGCGGACGGCGCCGCCGCGCACGAGAACGAAATAAAGCAGCGCCGCGAGCGCGAGCGGCGCGCCCGCCGGCGCCAGGCGCTCGAGGGCGATATCGGACGCAAGGAAACCGAGCGCGCCGCGCTTGGCGAGCAGATGAACGACCCCAACTTCTACCTCCAGCGCACCGACGCCAAGGAACTCATCGCCACCTACGAGCGGCTCGGCGGCGAAATCGAGCGGCTGTACGAAGAACTGATGAACCTCGACGGCGCCGGGGCGCCGTCGGGCTCGTAGCGCGCAGCGCGGCTGCGCTTCCGCTACGACGCCCCGCAAGCGCTTGGGCGCGGTCGCCTTAGCCGCTCCTTGGACAAGGAGAGCAGGACGTGCGCGAGTGCGTCCGGCGGCGACGGCCATGCGTGGGCCAAAGCCCGCACGCATGGCCGTCGCCGCGTGCAGCGGCTAAGATCGCGTCGTGTCTTCAGGGGACGCCGCAGCACGCGCTCGCACGATGGCTCGACGGCGCGCTCGCCGGCCGATGGCCCGGCGCGCGCGCCGCGAGCGTCGTCGATGCTCAAGGGCGACGCGTCCAACCGCCGCTTCTGGCGGGTCGCGCTGGACGCGCCGCCTGACGGCGGCGCGTCCAGCGCGACCCTGCCCGCATCCGCGATTGCCGTCGATCTCGGTCCCGACGACTTGCCCGCCTACGTGCGCGCTTTGAATCTGGTCTCGACCGCGCCGGCTGAGCCTCCCTTCGTGAACGTGCAGCGCTTTCTCAAATCGATCGGCGCCGCCGTGCCCGAGATATACGTCGCGGACCCGGAGCGCCGGATGCTACTGGTCGAGGACGTCGGCGAGACCTCGCTGTTCCAGGCCGCGCTGGATGGCGTCGCCAAGCCGGCGACGCTCTATCGCAGCGCCGTGGACGAGCTTCTGCTGATTCATGTTGAGGGCACGCGGCGGCTCGGCCACGGATGTATCGCCGCGTCGATCGCATACGACGAGCGGCTGTTCCGATGGGAGATGGAAGATTTCCTGACGACGGGATCGGCGAGCGTTGCGGCAGGCACCGATCTAGCCGCGCTCGCTCCGGAGCTCGACGATCTCGCGGCGCGGCTCGGCGGTCTTGCGCGCGTGCTGTCGCATCGCGACTACCACGGGCACAACCTTTTCGTGCAAAACGACGCACGCAGTGCGCATCCGGGTGATAGATTTTCAGGACGCGCTGCTCGCGCCCGCCGCGCAGGATCTCGCCGTGCTGCTCACGACGCGCGACACCGACCGCGTGATCGGCCCCGAGGCGGAGCGCCGACTGCTCGACTACTACATCGCGGGTCGCGCGCGCCGCGGCGATCCTTGTCCCGATGCCGACGCATTCATCAACAGTTATCATTTGTGCGTGCTTCAACACGCGCTCAAGGTTATCGGACGCTTCAACGCTCTCGAGCGCCAGGGCAAGCCGGGTTACGCGGCGTTACATTCCGCATGCGGTGGCGCAGGCGCGCAGAATTCTAACGCTGCTGGCGATGTCCCCGGCAAAAAACAACTTTCCCCGACTGCGCACGGCCTTCGCCGTACGTTAGCGCCGCGCGCGAGGCGCGAGAGAGGCAACCGAGGAATGACGCATCGATGAAAGCGCTGGTGCTGTCGGCGGGCAAGGGCGAGCGGCTGATGCCGCTTACAGCGACCGTGCCCAAACCGATCGTCGAGGTCGGCGGGCGTCCGCTGATTCACTATCCGCTAAGCATGCTGGCGCGGGCCGGCGTGACCGACGTCGCGATCAACGTCCATCACCTGGCCGCCGAGGTCCAGACTGCGCTCGGAAACGGCGACGCGATGGGCGTGCGAATAACCTATGCGCCCGAGGCGGCGCTGTTGGGCACCGGCGGCCCGCTGGTGGGACTGCGCGAGTTCTTCGGCAACGAGACCTTCGCGATACTCAATTGCGACACGATAATCGATCTCGATCTGCTTGCGCTCGCGGAGTTTCATCGCAACCGCGGCGGCCTCGCGACGCTGGTGCTGCGCGAAAGCGACACACCGGAGGCCTACAGCCGAATCGAAATCGACGCGGACGCGCGGGTGCGCCGGATGCGCCTGCTGGTGCGCCGTGCGCCCGTCGAATTTGAAGACTACGGGCCCGCGCTCGACGTGGCCGCTGCCGCGCGCCTGGAGGCCTACATGTATTGCGGCGTTCTGCTATGCGAGCCGGCGCTGTTCGACTTGATGCCGGCCATGCCGCCGCCGTTCAGCCTGATGGGCGATCTGTTCGCGCCGCTGCTGGCGCGGGGGCAGGCGATGTTCGGTTACGTCCATCGCGGCTTGTTTCGCACCGTCGACGATCTGAAGAGCCTCGAAGCGCTGCGCGCCGAATTCGCGGCCGCCCCACCCCGCCTGTCTTTTCTTTGAGCTCGCCGGCTCAGCGCTGAGCGCCCTTGAGCCGATCCAACAATCCGATCAGTTCGCTCATCGAGCGCATGACGAAATCGGGGCGGTACTGCGGATGGTTGCTGAGCGTGCGGTAGCTGGCGGGTCCCGTGGTGACCGCCACCGACGCGCCGTAGCCCGCGTTCATCGCAGCCATCACGTCGCGCGGCTCGTCGCCGACGTACATGCAGGCCTGCGGCAGCATCGAGGCGCGCATCGCGGCCTGCTTGAGGCTCTGCGTCTTGTCGAGGATGCGCATCGTGGTGCCGCTTTGCGTGATCACCTGGTCAAAGTAGGACGCCAGCCCGACCATCGCGAGTTTTTCGACCAGCCGCTGCGAATCACCGGGACGGCTGGTGATCACTGCGGTCGCATAGCCGCGCCGCTTGAGCTCGGCCAGCGTTTCCTGGACGTGGGGCAGGAGCTCGAGCCGCTCGGTGCGGTCGATCTCGGCGAGAAAATAGGCGAACGCGAGCTTGGTGTACTCGGCGCGTTTGTCCTCGGGCAGGCCGAGGTAGGGATCGTCGCGCTCGAGCGCCTGATGGTAGCGCTCGCGAGTCAGCGGCGGAGCGTGGCCGAGCGTCGTCGAGCGCACTGCGCACGGCGGTATAGAGCGGCCCGTGGATATCGACCAGGGTCCCGTCGAGATCGAAGAAGACCGCTTTAAATTCGCGCTGTGCTGACATCAGTATGGCCGCCGGCGCGCAGGCGCCCGCTAGACAATTTTGATCGTGTCGGATCGGCGCTTGTCAAGCGCGAGCAAGGCCGAGGCTGTGCGCCTGACGGCTATCTAGCGCGAGCATGAAACGCCCCTCGCATGGATTACTTACCACCCACAGTGTACCGCTCCGCGCCGACGAGGCCGCCGCCAGTGCCAGCACCGCGGCGTCGGCCTGGTCGAGATTTGCGGCCACGGGCGCATCGTGAAGCCCAAGCTCAGCCGCGAACGACGCAACTATCCGACGGCGCGCTGCCAGCGCCTCGGCGCGCCGGCGTTTGGGCGGAAGGTCTTCCGGTGGAACATCTCGCGATGGAGACGAGAGGCGCAATTGCAGGTCGGGATAGGACTCAAAAGCTAATACGCCAAACCGCTCCAATGCGCGATAGATTGCGAATCCGGCCAGCATGAAGCGGGTGAAGATCGCTCCGCCGTTCGGCGCCGGCTCGCGCGCATCGCCATCGTCATCTAAAAGCGGTCCGAACAATTCCACTGCGATCGCGCTTGAGATGCGGCTTGCATCGCGGGTCGCGCGCGCATCGCGCGAAGTAGTCATATCGCGGCGTCGGGAACATCGCGAGTCCCGGTATCCGGGCTTTGCCGTCCGACGCGGCCATCAGCGTCCGAAAGATTCGCCGCAATATGACATCAATCTCGCGCCCGCGAGGCGCCGGATCGCGCTTGTGAGTACCGCGCGAGCAGTCGAGATCGCGCGGCCATCGCGGCGAGTCGATCAGCGTTATCGCCGCCGTATCGAGTCCCGGCGCCACGCCATTGATGCGGTTCGCGAGCGTATCGCAGGCACGCTCGTCTAGCCCGCCGAGCGCGACGCGTTTGAAAACCAGCGTGCGTGGCAAGCCACCGACGATCGCGAGGTCGAGAAAATCCTCGCCGACGTCGACACCTATAAACGGTCCGGTGAGTCGCCCGGGAAGCGGCCCGATTAATGGTCCGATAGCCTGTTGGGCCGGCTGCTCTACGATGGTCCCTGCGGCTGCGTCCCGCCGTTGGACGCCGTCGGCGAGGGATAGAGCATCCGGTATTCCCGCAGACCGCCGATCACGCGCTTGACGTAGTCGCGGGTTTCGCGGAAGCCGATGTTCTCGACCCATTGATCGTCGTCGCCGGGATATTTGGCGTCCCATTGCTGGACCGCGTGCTCGCCCGCATTGTAGGCCGCAACCGCCTTGAACGGATCGCCGCCGAACATCTCGAACAGGTTCTTGAGATAGGCGCTGCCCACGCGCACGTTCAGCGAAGGATCGTAGAGGTTGAGCGAGGCTTGCTCGACGCCCGCCGACGGTCCTACCCGGTCGGCGGTGGCCGGCAACAACTGCATCAGGCCGCGCGCGTCGCTCACCGATCGCGCCTGCGGATTGAACAGGCTCTCCTGACGCGTCAGCGCGAGCACCAGGTAAGGATCGAGCGCGTCGCCGTTGGCGGCCGGCGCGATCATGTCCCAGTAGGCGCGCGGGTAGCGGAGCCGCTCGGTCATCGAGGAGTCCAGCGCGCCTTCCTTCTCCAGCCGCACCGCGATCTCGATCGCCGTATACCACTCGCCCGTGCGCTGCAATTCCGCAAGCACAAAGTCGCGCACGCGCGGGTCGGTCGAGCCCTCGGCGGCAAGCGCGCGCAACTCGGGCGGTTCGAGATAGCTCAAGCCGAGCCGCTTCAACGTGGTGACACGGCTCAGATGAAACGCGGCGAGGGTGCCGGGGGCCACGGAAGGCACAGAGTCGTCGAGTTGAAGCGCACGACCCGAGGCCAACTGAGCCGGCGACGCGGCGATCCGGCGCGCCGCCAGTTCGGGGTAATAGTTGCTCTCGGTGCTTTGCGCCAAGCGCTGGTAAATCGTCATGGCCGCGGCGCTTTGGCCGGAGCGCTCCATCGAGCGCGCATGCCAGTAAGAAAGCCCGTCGCGCTCGGACGGCGAGTCGGCCATCGGCTTCATCGAGGCGAACTCGCGCGCCGCCGCGTCGAAGTGTCCGCGTCATATAAAGCGCAAACGGCGCACGGAAGCGGCCATCGGCGGCCTGTGTGCTATGCGGATAGCTTCGGACCAGGCGCAGGTACCCGGCTCGCGCGAGGTCCCACTCATCGTCGTCCTCATACGTGCGCCCGATATCGAACATCGCGGCCGGCGCAAGCTCGCTTGCCGGGAAACCCTTCCATCAGCCTGGTGAACGTCGCGCGCGCAGCCTTCGTATCGCCGGTCCGCCACTGAAGATGTCCCAGCCGATAGAGCGCATCCGGAGCCTTCTCGCCGTGCGGCGCATACTTGAGATAGGCGTTGAGCGCGAGCATCTCGCGGGCGGTGTTGGCCCGCAGGGCGCGCGCTCTTAGCCACAGCAGCTCGGCATGCACGCTCGCCGGAGGCCCGAGCGCCAACGCGTCGTCGGCCTGGCTGAGCGCCATCGTGGAGTGGCCCTCGCGCAGGAGCAGGGCGGCCTCGCGGCGATGGTACCCGAGCGAGTCGGTGTCGATCAGATCCGGGATGGGCCGCGGCGATCGAGTAGGCGAGCGTGCGCGCCTCGCCGTCGGCGGCGCCCTGCGGATATTTTTCGCGCAGCGCCTGCAGTTGGCTGAAAGCGCCGTGCGCGTCGCCAAGGCCGAGCGTGGCGCGCGCCTCGACCAGCCGCGCCTGCTGGTCGATGTCCGGAGCGGGATTGCGCGCGACCAGCGCCGCGGCCGCCGCTTGCGCGTCGCTCAGCCGCCCGAGCTTGAATTGTATCTCCGCGTACTGAAGCGACGCCTCGTCGGCGAAGACGCTTTGCGGATAGCCGTAACTGAGCCGCCGGAAAGTCGCGGCGGCATTCTGATTGTCGCCACTGTCGCGCTGGGCCGACCCGAGAAAGAACAGCGCGTAGTCGGCAAGGGCCGGGTACTTGTCGGCCGCGAGCGTCATCCGCTCGATCGTCTTCATCTGATCGTGCGCGCGGTATGCCGCGTAGCCCTCGACGAAAGCTTGCTCGGGATCGATCGGAACGACGGTGAGAATGCCGAACTGGCCCAGGATGGACCGTGCGTCGCCGCGAATCGAGGGAGCTGCCAGCGTTTTGACGGGTCCGAGCGCCCGCGCCGGAGTAGCCAAAAGTGCGGCCAACCCCACCACCATCACCAAACCCACCACTCCGCTACTTAGCTTCACCAACATCACTTCAGGTTAGTGTGACGCCCGCGCCGATTCAAACTGGGCATTCGCGCGATCGAATCGCGCCGCATGACAGGTAGAGCATCGCCGCGAAACAATTCTCGACGATCGCCTCCCTTGCGAGCGCTCGCGGCCGCGTTCATCGAAGGTCGGATAAGAAATTCCAGCAGCGCGGCGTTCACTTCCTCGGGTTTCTCCTGCTGAGTCCAGTGGCCGGAACCCTTGATGTTCACGCGCTTGAGATTGGGCACCCATCGCTCCATGCCCAGCGTCTGCTCGGGCCACAGCACGAAGTCGAGTTCGGCGGTGATCATCAGCGCCGGCTGATCGACTCGGTCGGGCAGGTTGGCCGACTCCTCCCAGTTGCGATCGATATTGCGATACCAGTTGAGTCCGCCGCGAAAGCCGGTTTTCTCAAACGCCTTCACGTAGACGTCGAGGTCGGCCTCGCTCATGTATTTGCCGAGCGGCCCGTCGGGCAGGCGATCGAGCAGACCGCCGCCCGCAGGACCGAACACGCCCGGAGCCGCGCGCTGCGAAAGCGGCGCTAGCGGCATCGGGTCGCGATAAAGACCGCGCAGCGTTCGCCGCACGTCGCGTTCGAGTTCGGCCTCGGCAACTCCCGGCTGCTGGAAGTGCAGCACGTAATGGAAATTGCCGGCGGCCGCCTGCCGCGCCATCTCGGTCGGCTTGAGCGGAGCGGGCTGCGGGCTCGTCACCCAAATCACCTTCGGATGTTCGGGACTTCCCGGCGTCGACGGAAGCCATCGCGGCATGAACGGCGTATTAAGGTTGACCACGCGCGCAATCCGCGCCGGCGCGCGCATCGCGCTTTGCCAACTGACGAAGCCGCCCCAGTCATGACCGACGATCACGCACTTTTCGATCTCCAGCGCGTCGAGCATCCCGACGATGTCCTTCACCAGTTCGCGCACCTGGTAAGCCTCGACCGGCTGCGGACAATCGGTTTCGCCGTAGCCGCGCTGGTCGGGCGCGATAGCGCGAAAGCCGGCGTCGGCGAGCGCGCGGAGCTGATGGCGCCACGAGTACCAGAGCTCGGGAAAGCCGTGGCAGAAAACCACCGGAAACCCCTCGCCGGCCTCGACTACGTGCATCCTGATGCCGTTGGTTTTGACGAACTTGTGGACCAGCTCGCTCATCGGATTTTTATCCTAGCGCTGATCGCCAGTCTAAGCACACCCGTCTCGTTCAACCAACGGCCGACGCACGAGCGCGCTTGCGCCGCGCGATGCGCTCCTGCAACCTTTTGCCAACGGATTTTTTGCCCAGGGATTTTTGCCTGGTTTTTGTAAACGATGGCCGCAACCAAATTGATTCTCGCCTCGACCTCGCCGCGGCGCCGAGCCTTGCTCGCGGCAGCCGGCGTCGAGTTCGAACTCGCCGAAAGCGGCGTCGAGGAAGAACGCCTGGCGGGCGAGCCGGCGGCGGAAGTTCGCGCTCCGGATGGCCGAGGAAAAGGCGCTCGCGGTCTCGCGGCGTGCCGGCGGCGCGCTGGTGCTGGGCGCGGACACGGTGGTCGAATGCGGTGGCGAAATTCTCGGCAAGCCGCGCGACCACGCCGACGCCCATCGCATGCTGCGCATGCTCTCCGGCCGCTTCCACACCGTGGTGACCGCTTTCGCGCTGGTGCGCGACGGACGCGTAGTCGAAAGCCGCGCGGTCACAGCCGCGTCCGTTTTCGCGAGCTTGGCGACGACGAAATCGACGCCTACATCCGCACCGGCGAGCCGATGGACAAGGCGGGCGCGTATGGTATCCAGGCCGAGGGTGCGGGCCTGGTGGTCGAGGTCGAGGGGGAGCGCGACAACGTGATGGGCCTGCCGGTCGGCGAGGTGCTCGCGGCGCTGCGGCGCCATGCGATCGTATCGCACGAAGGCGGGCGCTGATTCCAAACGGGACGCTGACGCAAGGCCGATGCTGACCCAAAGCAAAATCGACGAAATCGCCGCGCGGCTGACGGCCGTGCGCGAGCGGATGGCACGCGCCGCGCGACGCGCGGAGCGCGACCCCGCCTCGGTCAGACTCGTCCTCGCGAGCAAGACGCAGCCGCCCGAGGCGATTCGCGCCGCCTACTCCGCCGGGGCGCGCGAGTTCGGCGAGAACTACCTGCAGGAGGCCGCGGCGAAGCAGGATGCGCTGGCTGATCTCGGCGGCCTGCGATGGCATCTGATCGGCCATCTGCAGACCAACAAGGCGCGCGACGCCGCAAATCGCTTCATGCTCATCCATAGCCTCGACTCCGCGCGCTTGGCGGCGGCGCTGGGCCGTGCGCGTCCCGCGCCGCGCGTGCCGGTGCTGATCGAGGTCAACGCCGCGGGTGAAGCGTCCAAGAGCGGCGTCGCGGCCGCCGAGGTCGAGCGGCTGATCGAGGACGCGCGCGCGACGGTGGAAATCCTGGGCCTGATGACGATTCCGCCCCCGGCGCCCGATCCGGAGCGCTCGCGAAGCCACTTCGCCGCGCTGCGCGCGATGCGCGATCGGCTTGCGGCGGCAACCGGGCTTGCGCTAAGCGAGCTTTCCATGGGAATGACCGACGATTTCGAGGTGGCGATCGAAGAAGGCGCGACGATCGTGCGGGTGGGCCGCGCGGTCTTCGGCGAGCGTGCGTGATGAACGTGAAAAAGAAGCTGGGCTTTATCGGCGCGGGCAACATGGCCGAGGCGCTGGCGCGCGGCCTGGTCGAAAATAAGGTCTTCAAAGCGTCCGAGCTGATCGCCTCCGACGTCGACGCGGCGCGGCGGCGCAAATTCAAAGGCGCGCTCAAAATCGAGGTCACGACCGACAATCTCAAGGTCCTGAACTCCTCGCGCGCCGTGCTCTTCGCCGTAAAGCCGCAAACCATCGACGCCGTGCTCACCGAGCTTGCCCGCGCCGGCGGCGGTGACGATGGCGCGCCGCGCAAAGGAGGGCTCGCTTCCAAGCTTTTCGTGTCGATCGCGGCCGGCGTCACGCTGGGCCGCCTCGAGGGCGCGCTGGGCGGCCGCGCGCAGGTGATCCGCGTGATGCCGAACGCGCCCGCGATGGTTGGTCAGGGGATGGCGGCGCTGGTGCGCGGACGCAACGCCAGCCGGGCCGACGAGGCCTTCGCGCTTAAAATCTTCCGCTCCGTCGGCGACGCGGTGGCGCTCAAGGACGAGGCGCTGCTCGACGCGGTGACTGCGCTTTCGGGCAGCGGCCCGGCGTACGTCTACCTGTTCGCCAAGTCGCTCGCCGACGCCGCCGTCGCTCAAGGCCTGCCGGCCGAGCTGGCGCTGCGGATGGCGCTCAAGACGATTCGCGGCGCGGAGGAGAACATGCGCCGCTCGCCGATGGCGGCGGCCGAGCTGATTCGGATCGTCGCCTCGCCCGGCGGCACTACCGAAGCCGCGCTCAAACAATTAGGCGCGGACGGCTTTTCTGATATCGTGTCGCGTGCCATTACATGCCGCGGCCGAGCGCTCGCGCGAACTCGGACGCGTCAGCTAGGTCGTCCCGGAGTCATCGAGCATGCCTGATATCCTGGTCAGCACCATCGTATTTGTAGCCCAGACACTGTCCGGATTACTCCAAATTTATTTTTGGATCGTCATCATCGCCACGCTTCTCACCTGGGTCCAGCCCGACCCGTACAACCCCATCGTGCGCACGCTCTACGCGATGACCGAGCCGGTTTTCGATTTTGTTCGCGAGCATCTGCCGGTGTACTTCGGCGGCCTCGACCTCTCGCCCATCGTCGTCATCATCGCGATTCAATTCGTGCAGCGCGTGTTGATCATTTCTCTCCTGCGAGCCATAACGCCAGCGGCGGTGATTTACGGCTCGTAGGATCCCTTCCGGATCGCGCCCGACTGCCGGTCAACGCCAAGACTTTCGCGAAGACTTTCACGAAAACGTTCGCGAAGACCTCGGTGGCCTCCCCGCGTGGCTCAGCGCCGGTGCCGGCTCGGTCACGCTCAAAGTGATGGCGCGGCCGGGCGCCTCGCGCGTCGGCGTATTGCGGGTCGACCCGCGCGGCCTGGTGATCGGTATCGCGGCGGCACCCGAACGCGGCAAGGCCAATGCGGAGCTTATCGATACGGTCGCGCGGATGGCTGGCGTCGCGCGCTCGGCGGTGGAACTGGTCGCGGGCGCGGCAGCGCGGCAGAAATCGCTCCGGATAACTTGCGATGATCCGGCCGCTATAGCGGCCAGACTAGCCGCGATGGCATCGCGGCCTTGATTCTGGGAAAATGACCAAGGATGGAACGCGGTGCGAATCCATCGGTGAATCGCGGGCTGGCGAGGGCTAATTGACAAGGATGCCAAGCGTGATTACCTAAGGCTCGAGGCCGCCAGGAGCCAATCCCAGCTACTAAAATGCCGATCTACGAGTATCGCTGCCCCAAATGCGGAACGTTCGAGACGATGCAACGCATCACCGAGCCGGCGCTCAAGCGTTGCCCGACCTGCAAGAGCAAGGTCGAGCGCATGATTTCGAGCACCTCGTTCGTGCTCAAGGGCTCCGGATGGTACGCCACCGACTACGCCCGCTCCGGCAGCAAAGGCACCGACGCGTCGAGCGATAAATCCAACGATAAATCCAGCGACAAGTCGATCAGGTGAGTCCGCGAGCAACGGCACCAACGGCTCCTCGAGCGCGTCGGCGTCGTCGGACGGCGGCACGTCGGCTAAAAGCGGCTCATCGGACAAGGGCGGATCATCAGACAAAGGCGGCACGTCAGACAAAGGCCGCTCGTCGGACAAGGGTGGCTCGTCTTCCTCCGAAAAGACCACCAAGGGCAAGTCGTCGGACTAATCTCCGGGGACTGATCTCCAGGAACTGAGCTCCAGAGCATCGCGCGCGCACACGCCGCGGGGTAGCGCACCCCGCGGCTTTTTTGTTTCAATCGGCCGATGCGCGCGCTGCTGCTCGATCCCGAACTGACTCTGCATAACGACTATCCCGACCCCGCGCCGACGCCGGGCGAGAGTATCGTGCGCGTGCGGATGGCCGGGATATGCGGCACCGACCTCGAGTTGGCGCGCGGCTACATGACCTATCGCGGCGTGCCGGGCCATGAGTTCGTCGGCGAAGTCGTCGACACCCAGACCGGCGCGCTCGCCGGCCGCCGCGTGGTGGGCGAAATCAACGCGGCGTGCGGGCGATGCGCCTGGTGCTTGGACGGCTTGGGACGCCATTGCCCCAACCGCACCGTGCTCGGGATTCTGGGCCGCGACGGCGCGTTCGCCGAGTACCTCCGGCTGCCCGACGAAAACCTGATCGCCCTCCCCGATTCGATAACCGACGAGCTTGGCGTCTTCGTCGAGCCGGTCGCAGCCGCCTACGAGATCTTCGAACAAACCAAATTGCGGCGCGACCATAGAATCGCGGTGCTCGGCGACGGACGGCTCGGCGCGCTCACCGCAATCGTGCTCCGCGCCGAAGACTACGCGCCGGTGCTCGCCGGACACCATCGCGACAAGCTCGACGGCCTGGCCGCGCTCGGACTTGAAGTACAACTTGAAGACCAGCTCGAGCCCGGCTTCGACGTGGTAATCGATTGCACGGGACATAGCGCGGGGCTTAACCGGGCGCTCGCGCTGGTGCGCCCGCGCGGCAAGGTAATTCTCAAGAGCACCGCGGCCGCAGGCGCGTCGCTCAACCTGGCAAAGGCCGTGGTCAACGAAATCACGATCGTGGGCTCGCGATGCGGCCGGTTCGCGCCGGCGATTGCCGCGCTCGCCTCGGGAAAGGTCGATCCGCGCCCGCTCATCTCGGCGGTGCTTCCGCTGAACGACGCGCCAGCCGCCTTCGCCGCCGCCGGGCGCTCGCCAAACTTCAAGGTATTGCTCAAGCCCTGATGGCCACGACCGTCATCATCGGAATCGACACCGGCGGCACGTTCACCGACCTGGTCGCGATCGCCGGCGGACGCCTCAGCGTGCATAAGGTGCTCTCCACGCCTGACGATCCCGCGCGCGCGGTTATCGACTGGACTTAAAGCGATGCTTCAAGACACACCGCGCGGGCCCGCATCGGGACCTGCTCCCCGATTTGGTCACTTATAGCTCGACCGTGGCGACCAACGCGCTGCTCGAACGCAAGGGCGCGCGCGTCCTGCTGCTGACCAACGCCGGCTTCGAGGACCTGGTCGAGATCGGCCGCCAAAACCGCAGCGATCTCTATTCGCTCGCTCCCGAGCGCCCGGAACCGCTGGTGGCGCGTGCGATGCGCCTCGGCGTCGCCGAGCGAACTTACTTCGACGGCAAGGTGGCGCTCGGCCTTACCGCCGCAGAACTGAACCGCGTGCGCCGTGCCGCCGCTTCAAGCCACGCCGACTCGATCGCCATCTGCCTGCTCCACTCCTACGCCAACCCGGCCAGCGAGCAGCGGCTTGCGCGCGCGCTCACCCCGCTTCGGCCTGCCGCTCTCGGTTTCCCATCGTATCCTCGCCGAGTACCGCGAGTTCGAGCGGCTCTCGACCACGGTGGTCAACGCGTACGTGGCGCCGCGGATGTCCTCGCACGTCGGCCGGCTGGAGCGCGATCTGCGGGCGGCGCGCCTGCGCGTGATGCAATCCAACGGCAGCGCGATCGGCGCGCGGCTTGCGCGCGACGAACCGGTCCGCACGATCCTTTCCGGCCCCGCCGCCGGCGTGATCGGCGCGGCCGCGCTGGTGCGCGCAACCGGCGTCGATCGATTCATCACTTTCGACATGGGCGGCACTTCTACCGACGTGTCCCTGTTCGACGGCCGCGCCGCAATCCGCACGCTCAGCTATCCCGGCGGCTACGCCGTCCGCACCCCGGTCATCGACATCCACACCGTCGGCGCGGGCGGCGGCTCGATCGCGGCGGTCGACGCGGGCGGCTCACTCAAGGTCGGCCCCGAAAGCGCCGGCGCCGATCCGGGACCGGCCTGCTATGGACGCGGCGAGGCGCCGACGGTCACCGACGCCAACCTGGTCGCCGGGCGGCTGGTCGCCGAGAATTTCCTGGGCGGCGCGATGCGCCTTTATCCCGAGCGCGCCGCAAAAGCGATCGCCGCGCTCGGCCGTGCGATGCGCACCGACGCAATCGGCGCGGCAGGCGGCGTCATCCGCGTCGTCAACGCCAACATGGAACGCGCAGTGCGCGTGATAACCGTCGAGCGCGGCTTCGACCCGCGCGACTTCGCGCTGATGGCGTTTGGCGGGGCCGGCCCGATGCACGCCTGCGAACTGGCGCTCGACCTCGGCATCCGGCATATCGTGCTGCCGCGCAATCCCGGATTGCTCTGCGCGTGGGGAGCGTTGCAGGCGCCGCTGGGACGCGAATACTCGCTCACCGTGCGCGAGGCCTCGCCCAACTATCGCCGCCTCGCGGCGCGCGCGGTCCCGATGGTCACCCGCGCGCGGCGCGAACTCGCCGCCGAAGGCGCGCGCCCCGCGCAAATCCGCATCGAGCTTTTCGCCGACGTGCGCTACCGCGGCCAGTCCTACGAAATCGAGGTGCGGCTCACCTCGCGCTTCGCCGCCGACTTCCACGCCGCCCATCGCCGCACCTTCGGCTACGCCGCGCCCGAGGCCGCGGTCGAAGTCGTCAATTTGCGCCTGCGCGCGACCGCGCCCGGCATCGCCGTCGCCCCCGAGCGCCTTGCGCGCTTCTGGGTGGACGGCCGTCGCCCGCGCGGCGTATCCAGGTGCGTCGCCGGCGGACGCGCGCGCGCGGTGCCGGTTTACGCGCGCGACGCGATCGGCGCGGGCGCCAGGATTCGCGGACCGGCGATCGTGGTCGAACTCAGCGCCACCGCCTACGTCGCGCCCGAGTTCACGCTGCGCGCCGACGGCTTCGGCAATCTGCACCTGGAGGCGTGACCATGAAACGCGCCATCAAGCGGCTCGCGATGAAGCTCGACCCGGTGACGCTTGCGGTGATGAACAATCGCCTCGCCGCGATCGCCGAGGAGATGGGCGTCGTGCTGGGTCAGACCGGCTTCTCACCCAACATCAAGGAGCGACACGACTTTTCATGCGCGCTGTTCGACGGCGGCGGCGAACTGGTCGCGCAGGCCGCCCATATCCCGGTCCATCTCGGCTCGACGCCGCTTTCCGTGCGCGCCGCGATCGAACGGCTGGAGCTTGGCCCGGGCGACGTCGCCGCGGTCAACGATCCGTTCGCCGGCGGAACGCATCTGCCGGATCTCACCCTGGTCGCACCGATCTTCCTTGGCAACGAGCGCCGCCCGTTCGCGTTCGCCGCCAACCGCGCCCATCACGCCGATATCGGCGGGATGGCGCCGGGCTCGATGGCGCTTTCGACCGAGATTTACCAGGAGGGCTTTCGCCTGCCGCCGGTCCATATCATGCGCGCGGGCAAGCCGGCGCGCGACGTGCTGGAACTGTTCTTCGCCAACACGCGAGTGCGCGAGGAACGCGAGGGCGACCTGCGCGCGCAAATCGCGGCGCTCAACGTCGGCGCCGAGCGGCTGCGCGGGCTGGTGGCGACGAGCGGGCGTGCGCAGGTGGCCGCGGCGATGGCGGCGCTCAAGGATTACGCGGACCGCCTGATGCGCGCGACGCTTCGCCGTTTGCGGCCGGGTCTGTACCGCGCGGTCGATTACCTTGACGACGACGGCGTCGGCACCGGGCCGATCGCAATCCGTGTCGCGATTCGTATCGGGGGCGGACGCGCGATCGTCGATTTCACCGGCTCCGCGCCGCAGGTGCGCGGCTCGGTCAACGCCAACTATGCGATCACGCTGTCGGCGACCTTCTACGTGATGAAGTGCCTGGCGGCGGAAGCGGTGCCGGCCAACGAGGGGCTGATGCGGCCGATTCGGGTGATCGCGCCGCCCGGCTCGATCGTCAACGCGTTGGCGCCAGCCGCCGTCGCGGGCGGCAACGTCGAGACCTCGCAGCGTATCGTCGACGTGCTGCTGAGAGCGCTGGCCGCCGCCGCGCCCGACCGCATCCCGGCGGCCAGTTCGGGCTCGATGTCGAACATGACGCTAGGCGGCTACGACTCGATCCGCGCGCGGCATTTCTCCTACTACGAAACGATCGCCGGCGGCGCCGGCGCGGCTCCCGGCCATCCCGGCGCCGCCGGCCTCCATACGCACATGACCAACACGCTAAACACGCCGATCGAGGCGCTGGAGGCGTACTACCCGATGCGCATAACCGAGTACCGCGTGCGTCGCGGCTCCGGCGGCCGCGGCGCGGCCGCCGGCGGCGACGGCCTCATTCGCGAACTGGAATGCCTGGTGCCGGCGACGCTGAGCCTGCTGACCGATCGGCGCATCACTCAGCCGTGGGGGCTTGCCGGCGGCGGCCCCGGCAAGCCCGGCGCGAACTACCTGGTGCGCGACGGGCGGCGAATCAAACTACCCGGCAAGGCCAACGAGCGGCTGCTGGCGGGCGAGCGCGTGCGAATCGAGACTCCCGGCGGGGGCGGATGGGGCCGCGCGCCGCGCGGCCCTATCCGTCCCCGCTGACGCCAGCGCGTGCGGGTCCGCGCCAACAGGCGCGACGACGGCGACGCCGTCGTCGCGCCTGTTGGCGCGGGACCCCTCGCGCAGTTACTCTGAGCGCAAGCTTTTCACACGGGCTGAAGGGAAATCGGATGGCGGAGTCGCAGTTCTGGATCGGAGTACACGGCATAATCGCCGACCGCGGGCGCCTGGTGGTGCTGCGGCGCGCGGCGCGGATGCCTTATCGGCCAGGCCATTGGGACCTTCCCGGCGGCCATCTCACGCTCGGCGAGAGCTTCGAGGAGTGTCTCGCGCGCGAGGTCGGCGAAGAGACCGGCCTTGCGATCGCGATCGAGCGCGCACTCGGGCTTTACAAGGCGCCGCCGGACCCATACGTGCAGGCACTCTTCGCATGTCGGCCGGCGGACGCGCGCCGCGAACTCGTTCTGATGCCAGAGGAGCACATCGAGAGCCGCTGGGTAACGGTGGACGAGCTTGCGCGGATGAGCGACATGATTCCTTATCTGGAAGGGATGCTGCGGCGCGGAATGCTGGACTATCTGAAATAAAAAGTTTCTTTACCTCTTTGACATCCTGAGTTCGACTCGATTTTTTATCATCTTGAGCGGAGGCCGCTGCGGCCGGAGTCGAAAGACCCCGAGTTTTTACGGGTTCCTTCGACTCGCGCAGCGCTCGCTCAGGATGACCAGCTCTTGAATGCGAAATATCAATCAGACGCGACACTTAGAAGCCGAACCGTTTCTCGAAGGCTTCCTCGAAGTTCGACTTCGAAAGTGTCGGCTACCAGGGCGTCAACGGCTCGCCGGCGGCGCACCGCGCTTGGGCCGACGGCCCCACCAGTAGCCGAAGAAGTTCGCGCACTCCAGTTCGTGGCAGAGCGCGCGTTCGCGATCGCCGCGCGCCGCCGCCGCCGCCATCCGTATCGCGTTACGCACCAGCTTGTCGAGATGATTGTGGCTCCTCCCGCCCGCCTGCGCCGTGCCCACGCCGAAGGCGAAGGCCTTGCGCAGCAGGTACCTGCGGTTCATCCGCGCGGCCGGCACCAGGTGAAAAACCCGCGCCTCGGTGACGAACCCCATCGCGCCGCCGCCCTCGATGATCCGCGCGAACAGCTCCGTGTCCTCGCCTGAAATCGGATTGCCGCCGACCACGCCCAGGTCCTCGCGGAAACGGCCGAAGCGCGTGAAGCACTCGCGGCGAAAGCCGACGTTGGCGCTGAAGTAGTTGCGCAGGACCTCCGCGTCCCTGAGCGGCGCCGCCGCGATCGCATCCTGGTCGTGCACCGCGAAGCGCACGTACAACGACGTCCCCAGCCATCGCGGCGGCGTGACCTCCCATCGCGGCAGCACCATCCCGCACGCCGCGTCGAGTCCGCGCCGCTCGATCGCGGCCAGCATCAGCGCCGCCCAGTTGGGATCGGCTATCGCGTCGTCGTCGATGAACAGGATGAAGTCGCCGGCCGCCTCGTCGACCGCGCGGTTGCGCGCGAAGCTCGATCCCGGGCGCGTCTCGAACACGCGGCGTATCGCAAACGGCGCGCGCGCGGCCGCCTCCTCGACCACCGCGGGCGTGCGGTCGCTCGAGTTGTTATCGATCACGATACATTCCGTCTCGACGCCTTCGGGCAGGCTCTGCGCCGCGAGGCTCGCCAGGGTCTCGCCGAGTGTGGCCGCGCGATTGTGAGTGGGAACCGCGAGCGTGAGTCGAATAGCCAATTGCCTAGTGCGGAGCCGGCGTCGCGCGCGGCCGGGGCGACGGCGCCGCCGTGGAAATCGCGCGCGCTGAGGAAGGTGCTGCCGACGGCGATCGCCGAGGGCTGCGGCGCCGGAGTGAGGTTTTCAATCGCGAGGGTTGGCAGCGGCGCCTTGGACTGCGTGAAAACCATCGATCCCACAGTCAGGCTCGGCTCGGATTGCTGTTGGATCTGCGCCGGCGCGACCAGCTCGAAGCCGAAGTCGCGAGTCTCGCCGGGCACGAACGGCAGGACCGGGCGGATAAAGCCGGTGAATTCGATCGGCGTCACGATCACGCTATGGCTCTCCTGGTAGAGCAGTTTGCGCTGGGCGCCGCGCCCCGCGTAGTAGGTCACCGTCAGCCGCACCTCGTCCACGCCGCGGTCGCCGGCGTTGTTGATGCGGCCGAAGATCGCCGGCACGCGCGCCTCCGACATTTTCACTGCGACGTCGCTCAGCACGAGCTTGGGGATGTAGGCGCGAGCCGCCGGGAGCTGCGGCCTGGATGTCTTCGATCGCCTTGAGTTTGCGCTTGAGGAAAAACTCAAGGCCGCGGCTGCCGCTGAATTCCTGCTTGCCGAGTTGCGTGAGCAGTGCCTGGTAGGCCGCCGCCGCTTTGGGATAGTCCAGTTTATGGTAGATGCCGACGGCCTCGCGATTGCCGTCGCGGATCAGGTCGCGACGCGCGAAGTCCGCGACCACGCGCCATTGATGCTGCTGCTTGACCATCACCAGCGCGTCTTCGAACCTGAGCTTGGGATAGGAGCCCGCTCTGGAGCGACTTGTCGGCGGCGGCGTTGAGCGAGTCCTGCGGTCCGGCCTTGGCGTCGATCGTGCGCTCCCACAGCGTGAGATCGGGCATCGTGACCTTGACCGGCACCACCGCGCGCTCGCCGTTGATCTGCGGCTGGCCGACCTCGTAGACGCGTGCTGAACAGGATCGCGCGGAACCAGATCGGATCGACGTCGGGCGCCAGCGGAATCTCGGTCAGGAACTGCTGGAGCGGGCGCGCGGCGCGGTCCTCGTCGGTGAGCGTCGCGTAGCAGGCCGGATAGTTAAACTGCTGAAGGTCGGCGAGATATCGCGTGGCCAGGCTCTGCGGCGACTGGCCGCATCCGGCCAGCAGCAGCGCGCGCCAGCAGCGCCAGTAGGTGCCCCGGAGCGATCGCAGCCGGGCACGTCGACCGCGAACGCGCTCGCGAAACTCTCCCGCAAACTTCATCTCGCAGTCATCTGGGATCCCTGACGCGCGCGTGGACGCTAGCACGCGGCGCGCCTAGCGCTCGACCGGCAAGCGCGCGTCGTCCCAATCGAGCATCCCGCCCTTCATGCTGCAGACGTTCTCGAAAGCCGAGGCCGGTCAGGATCGCCGCCGCGGTCACGCTGCGCACGCCAGCGCGGCAGATCACCACGATGTCCTTGTCTTTGAAAGGCGCGAGTTCCGCCTCGGCGCGCTCGGGCAGCTCACGCAACGGGATGAGCCGCGCGCCCGCGATATGGCCAAGCTCGCCTGTGTACTCCTCGGGCTCGCGCACGTCGAGCAACAGCGGCCCGGCCGCGCTAGTCGACACGCCCGGCGACTTCGGCCGGCGAGAGCTGGCGCACCAGAGTTGAGCTGGGCGAGCGTCGGAAAATGGATCGCCGCGGCTTCGATCTCGGTCTGGTTGGGCTGCAGCGCCTCCTGGATTCCCTCGGGCAGCGGCAGTCCGAGATTGTTCATCAGCTCGACGTAGGCCTCGCGCGAGCGTCCGGCCACGCGCGGATTGGAGCCCTTTTCTTCGCCGATCGTGGAGTAGATATGACCGCGGTAGTCGTGCGCCGGGTAGACCAGGGTGGAGTCGGGGAGCGCGAACAGCTTGCGTGTGATCGAGTCGTACTGCTCGCCCGCGTCGCCGCCGGCGAAGTCGGCCCGCCCGGTGCCGTGAATCAGCAGGCAATCGCCGGTGAAGACGCGGTCCTCGGCGTAGAGGCTTATCGAGTCGGGAGTATGGCCGGGCGTGTACAGCACCTTGAGCTCGAAGTCGCCGACGATCAGCCGCTGGCCGTCCTCGAGATGCATCGTTACGTGCGGCGCAGGGGCCCGCCGATGCATCGCGACCGGCGTGTCGGTGAGCTCGGAGAGCTCATGCGCGCCGCTGCGATGGTCGGCGTGGGTATGGGTATCGACAATGAGATCGAGCTTGAGCCGATGGTACGCCAGCACGCCGAGGTAACGCTCGACGCGGTCCTTGAGCGGATCGATTATCACCGCGCGTTCCATGCTTTCGGAAGCGAGCAGATAGGTTTTGCACTTGGCGTTGTTCAGTTCGCGAAAGATCATGTCTCCCTCCCGGCCGGCATCTGCGCTGCCACCTGTCAACGCAACCCGATCGCGGTCCCGGCGCGCCTCGCCGGCTCCGGCCGCTAAAGACTATAGCGCCGCGCGCGCTCAAGTGTGAACGGCCTCTGATGAACTGGCGCAGGACTGCGGCTTGACCGGCGGCGAAGGTCACCCGATGATGCCAGCGATGGAACTACGCCTGGCGGTGCCGCTCGCGATCTTCGCGTTCACCTACTTCGTGTTCGCGGTCGGCAACTTTCCCGGACTCAAGCTCGACCGCACCGGCGCCGCGCTGGCGGGCGCGCTGTTGATGGTGGTGACGGGGTCGCTCAGCGAGTCCAAGGCGCTGGCCGCGATCGACTTTCACACGCTCCTGCTGCTGCTCGGGATGATGATCATCGTGGCCAACCTGCGCATCTCGGGCGCCTTCGCGCTGGTCGCGCGATGGCTCCTGGAGCGCGCGCACTCCGGCTACGGGCTGCTCGCGATGACGGTGCTCGCCTCGGGCGTGCTGGCGGCGTTTTTCATCAATGACGTGGTATGCCTGTCGCTGGCGGCGCCGCTCATCGAGGTCGCCCGCATCCTCGAGATCGACGCGGCGCCGCTGCTGCTGGCGCTCGCCACCGGCAGCAACATCGGCAGCGTCGCGACCATCACCGGCAATCCGCAGAACATGATCGTCGCCGGCTTCGCCGGCATCGGCTACTCAGCCTTCGCGATTCGCCTGGCGCCGGTCGCGCTGGCCGGCCTGCTGGTCGACTACGCCGTGATCGCCTGGCTCTATCACGGCCGCCTGAGCCGCATCCGGCGGCGCGATGACCTGCAGTTGCCCGCGCCGCCGCCGGAGCGCCGCTATCATCTCATCAAGTCATCGATCGTCGCGGGGGCGGTGCTGGTGCTGTTCGCGATGGGCTATCCGACCCACCTGGTGGCGCTGGGCGGCGGCGCCGCGCTGCTGTTCACGCGGCGCACGCAGCCCCGCGCAGATCTACGAGCAGATCGACTGGACGCTGCTGGTGATGTTCGCGGGACTGTTCATCGTGGTCAGAGGCGCCGAGACCACCGGTCTGCTGAAAGATTTGGTGCAGGCGGCGGGACCCGAGAAGCTGAAGAACGTCGCGGTGCTCTCCGTGGTCGCCGCGGCGCTCTCCAACCTGGTCAGCAACGTTCCCGCAGTGCTGCTGTTCAAGCCGATCTATCCGCAGATCAGTCAAGGCATGAGCACCGGCCTGGTGCTCGCGAGCGCCAGCACCTTCGCCGGCAATCTGACCCTGCTCGGATCGATCGCCAACCTGATCGTGGTCGAGCAGGCGCGCCGCGAAGGGATCGAGATCAGCTTCGTCGACTATCTGAAGGTCGGCCTGCCGGTCACGATCATCACGCTCGCCATCGATATCGCCTGGCTCCAGCTTTTTCGCTGACGCCGGAGCGCATCGGCCGCTACGGAAACGCTCAGGCGAACGATCTCCGCCTTGCGCACCGCTTCGGCCACCATCGTCTCGACCTCGCAGCACGCTCTCGGCGGCACGCACTTCGTCGAGGTTGGCGTGGGTCTCGGGATGCGGGGGCACGAACAGCGAGCAGCAGTCCTGGTCCGGCTGAATCGAGGTCTCGAAGGTGCCAAGCGCGCGCGCTTGGTCGACGATCTCGTTCTTGTCCATCCCGACCAGCGGGCGCATCATCGGCAGCGCGGCGGCCTCCTCGATCACCGTCATGTTCTCCAGCGTCTGCGACGCGACCTGGCCGAGGCTCTCGCCGGTCACCAGCACGCGCGCGCCCGCGCGCCGGGCCAGCGCGGCCGCAATCCGCACCATGAAGCGGCGGTAGAGCACCACGCGCAGCGGGCGCGGCCCGCGCGCCACGATCTCGCGCTGGATGTCGGCGAACGCCACCAGCATCAGCGTCGACCGCGCCTGGTAGCGGGTGAGATGCTCGGCCAACTCGGTCGCCTTCTCGCGGCTCGCCGCCGAGACCAGTGGATGGCTGTGGAAGTGGACGAAATCGAGCCTGAAGCCCGCGGCGCATCATGCGATGCGCGGCGACCGGCGAGTCGATTCCGCCGGAGAGCAGCGCCATCCCGTGTCCTGTGATACCCACCGGCAGGCCGCCCGCGCCCGGCCGTTTGCCGGCTGCGATATAGGCGGCGTCGGGAAGAATCTCGACCGTGATGACCAGCGCGGGATTCTCAAGATCTACTTTAAGTCCGACTGTCGTCCTTGACCGCGGCGCCGACCGCCTGGTCGATTTCCATCGAGTTGAGCTCAAAGCGCTTGTCGGCGCGCGTCGCGCGTACGCGAAAGCTGCCGGCGCTCCGATGCGCGCGCGCGATCGCGATCGCCTCGCGTTTGATCGCCTCGATATCGCGCGCGACCGGGCGGCTCAGCGTAAAATTTTGCAGCCCGAAGAGCAGCGCGGCACGCTCGGCGGCGACCTCCTCGTCGATCTCCTCGGGGAGCTCGACAATGAGGCGCGGACCCTCGCCACGCATCGCGCCGAGCTTGAAGTCGGCGAAGACGGCGCGCAGATTGCTCTTCAACTGATCGACGAAGCGCCACTGGTTGCGCCCCTTGAGCGCGATTTCGTGGTATCTTCCAATCAGGTAACGCATCGTGATCGCTTACACCCGCAAGGCTCCCGCTCCGCGCAGGCATCATCATATTTGCGGCGAGTCAGCACTGATATATGAGCACACGGGAACGAATCAATCAGCGCCTCGCACGCCTGCGCCAGGGCCTCGAGCCGGCCGATCGGCTCGCGCGCCATCGCACCGGCATGGGACGCGGCGCCGCCGTGCTGATGCCCATCTTCGAGCTCGACGGCGACCTGCACGTGGTCTACATCCGGCGCTCCGACCACGTCGAGAGCCATCGCGGCCAGGTCGCATTTCCGGGCGGCCGCGTCGATCCGACCGACGAAAGCCTGCTCCACACGGCGCTGCGCGAGGCGCAGGAAGAGGTCGGGATCGACCCCGCGAGCGTCGACGTGCTGGGCGGCTTCGAGGGCACGGTGGCGCGCACCAGCGAGATCCACGTGACGCCGTTCGTCGGCGTTATCCCGGCGACCCACGGCCTGCGCGCCGATCCGAAGGAGGTCGCCGCGATCTTCTTCGTCCCGATGAGCGCGCTGGAGGACCCGAGCTATCGCGGCACCTATCGCTTCCGGCGCGACAGCGGACACGGTGAGCGAGCATCCGGCGATCTTCTACAACGACCAGGTCATCTGGGGACTCACGCTGCGCTTCACCGAGGAAGTGCTGCGCCGGATGAACGGCTCCGCCTCGCGTTAGACGCTTCGCGCTCGATGCGGAGCGCGGAACGCGCGCGCGTTTCAGTGGCGCGTCATCAGCTCGAAATACGAAACCTCGATAAACTCTCTCTGCGCCGACGCCGAGCGCGCCGAGCAGTTCGTCGACCGCCGCGCGCGCGGAACCGGGACCCTCGCCCGTGCCGTCTTTCGCTCCCCTCGCCCAGCACCGCTTCGATCTCGCCGAAGCCGCCCAGCGTCTCGACGCGGTCGAGATGAAGGCGGACGTTGCGCCGGGTGAGCAGCGTGCGATGCTTGTGCACTTCGGCGAGCACGCCGAGCGCGCGCGCGAGCATCTCGCGCGTGCGCGTGGGATCGGCAACCGGCACGATCTCGTAGCGGCTGAGCATCAGCCCGCTCTCGCGATCGCGTTCATAGTGAATCAGCCAGGCCTCGGGCGGCTGCTCGCGCAACTTGAGCTTGCCGTGCGCGACGACAAAGAACGTATCGCGCTGGATGAAGCTCGCGCTTGCCGTGTAGCCGAGCGCCAGCGCCGCCGCACGCGCCGCGTCGAGATCGCCCAGGCGGAAATTTGGCCTCCAGGTTGCGCATCGTACCCGGTACTTTCGCAGTCCTTCTCGTATCTCGCTTGTTCGCGCCTCTACGCCCCGTTCAAAGGCGTGCTTGAAAGATCCGCGGCCGTGCAACAATATCAGGCGCGCCCAACGATGTCCTGAGCAGGAGAGAACGCGATGGCCGAAAAGACCCCCTGCCAGCGGCCCGACTGCGATCAGCCGGGAAAGCTGCGCACGATGACGAACCCCGCAAGCGGAAAGAAAATAAAAGTGCGTCTCTGCGATGAGGACTACCACGAGGCTCGCGCGAAGGAGCAGCCGCCGCTCTGGCTGAGCGAACTCCTGACGCATATCGGGCTGGTCGGCTAACGCGAGCCAAATCGGCGCTCGTCTTGATCGATTCATCTTGACATCGTGCAAAGCCGCCACATACGCTCGCACCGCCGCCGCGAATCCGCTTATTCTTTGATCGCCACGATGATTCACCCGCGATGACTCACCGACGATGACTCACACCGACATCGAGCACGAGGACGCAAGCCTCCGCGCGGCCGGCTTCGACCCGGCCGCGCCGCCCGCCGAGGCGCTCGCGCGCCTGGGCGAGCTGCGCGCCGCGCCCGGCGTGAGCGCCGGTGCGATAGCGCGCGCGCTCGGCGCAATCGCGAGCGCGGAGGCGGCGGCGATGCTCGCCGCGATGGAAGCGGGGGCGAGCGGCGCGCTGCGCCGCGAGGTCCGCCGCGCGCTCTTCCGACTGCGCCAGCGCGGAATCGCGCCGGCCGCCGTCGCGGCAGCCCCGGCGCCGGCCGGCGGCTCTGCCGCCGGCCGGGTCGGGGCTGAGCGCGCTGCTTCTCGCCCGTCGACGCCGACGGCGCGCGCATCGTATGGCTCCTGAAGGAACGCCGGGGCGGCGGAATCGCGCGCCTTTGGGGCCTCCTCGCGGACAGCGAAGGCCTGATCAATGTCGCGCTGAGCGAGCTTTCGCGCCGCGAGTTGCGCACCGAGCGCGCCGAGATGGAGCGGCGCGCGGGCGTCACGATGGTCGAGGGCGACGCGCATCTGGCCGACTACATTTTGTGCGAGGCGTTTCGCCGCACGCCGGCCGACAAGCGCTCGCAGGTCGGAAATTTCCTGACGTTGCGCACGGAAATCGTCGGCTCGCCGCCGCCCACGGAAATCGTCCATCCGATCTATGCCGAGATGGCCTCCGCGCTGGAGCATGAGCCGTCGACTGATCTGCTCAAGGAGCCCGAGATCGCCGCGTGGAAATTTCCGCCCGCCGCGATCAAAGCCGTACGTCGACGAGATCAAATCGATCCAGGAAAGCGTGCTGGTGCTGAACCGCGTCCAGCAGGAAGGGCGCATCAACGTCGTCGTCGAGCGCGCCGTCGGCGAGTTGCTCGGCGGCGAGCGCGCGGCCGCGGTGCGGCGGCGGCTCGAGGATATCGCCTATTACATGGCGCGAAGCGGGCGGCGCGAGCCTGCGGGATGGGCCGCGGCGGCCGCCGCGCGGCTGCGCGACGGCGCCGACGCGAGCCGCATCCCGTTCTTCCAGGCGCTGATTCGCGCGCAACTCGGGGCGGTCTTCGCCGAAGAGCAGGAACGCGAGCGCGAAGAGCCGCGTCTCATCATGACGCCGGCCGAGGCGATGCGCGCGCAGCAGCAACAGGCGCGTCCGCGGCGGCGATAGGGCACGGCGGCGATAGAGAAAAGAATTCGATGATCGATGAGAGACCGCTTGCAGGCATCCGCGTGCTCGATCTGAGCCGGGTGCTGGCGGGACCGTTTTGCGCGATGAATCTCGCCGACCTCGGCGCCGAGGTCATCAAGATCGAACTGCCCGGGCGCGGCGACGACTCGCGCGGCTACGCCCCGCGCATCCCCAACTCCGACGACTCCGGCTACTACTACAGCGTCAACCGCGGCAAGCTGAGCGCGACGATCGATCTGCGCAAGCCCGCGGGCGTGGCCGTGGCGCTCGACCTCGTGCGGCACTGCGACGTGGTGCTGGAGAATTTCGCGCCGGGCACGATGGAGCGTTTCGGTCTCGGCTACGCGGAACTGGCCGCGGCCAATCCGCGCATCATCCTGTGCTCGATTTCGGGCTTCGGGCAGAGCGGCCCGATGGCCTCCGCGCCGGCCTACGACATCGTGGCGCAGGCGCTCGGCGGCACGATGAGCATCACCGGGCCCGCGAACGGCGACCCGACGCGATGCGGCGTGTCGATCGGCGACCTGACCGCGGGGCTCTACGGCGTGATTGCGATCCTGTCGGCGCTGCGGTTGCGCGAGCGCACTGGCGTGGGACGCCATCTGGATATCGCGATGCTCGATTGCCAGGTCGCGCTGCTCGAGGACGCGCTGGCGCGCTATTCGACGACCGGCAAAGTGCCCGGGCCGCTGGGCTCGCGCCATCCGTCAATCACGCCCTTCCAGCAGTTCCGCGCGGCCGACGGATATTTTGTCGCGGGCGCCGGCAATGAATCGCTATGGGCGCGCTTTTGCGACGCGATCGGGACGCCGGAGCTGAAAAGCGACGTTCGCTTTACGCTCAACGCCGAGCGCACGGCGAATCACGCCGAACTCGAGCCGATCCTTAACCGTCACTTCGCCGCCCGGCCGCGCGAACATTGGCTCAAACTGCTTGGCGAGGCCGGCGTGCCGTGCGCGCCGATCGCCACCGTCGCCGAGGTCACCCGCAATCCGCACCTCGCAAGCGCGCCAGATGATACTGCACGCCGAGCATCCCACCTTCGACGGGCTTATCGTCCCCGGCTCGCCGCTCAAGACCGCAGCCGGGCCGGCCGGCCGGAGTGCGGAAGCATCCGGCGTGCCCAACACTCGCGCGCCCGCGCTCGGCGAACATACCGAGCGTGTCCTGCGCGAGGTCGCCGGTTACGACGCGGAGAAAATCGCCGCGCTGCGCGCCGCCGGCATCATCTGACCGATCGGCCTCCGTCTACTACCCGGCGTCACAGTCCAAGTTCCGAGCGCGGGCGCGTAAGCGTGTCGATCACCGCGTACATGATCGCGTGCGCGGTCTTAAGCAGGTCGGGCACGCACGCGACGCCCATCCCGCCCAACCCTTGACGGTACTCCGGCGGACAATTGCGCGGCGGCGAGGGAAAGCCGATCCGCGCGCACGGAATTCCCATCCGGCGGATCAGCGCGCCGTCGGTCTGACCGCCCAGGCGCGGCGGATCGCCATGCGGGCGCTGCGCTACGCGCTCCCATCCGCGCCGGCACGATTGAATGATCCAATTGTCCGGATCGGTGGCGCCGCCCGCGACCGCCCCGACCATCTCCCATCCCACGCCGACCTCGGGATGGCGCGCCGCGATTGCGCCCAGCGCCTCGGCGAACTGCGCGCGCACCTCGGCGGGCGTGGTGCGCGGATTACATCTGAGGTCGAGATGGATTTCCGTCGCCGCCGACGGAAAGGCCGGCCGCTCCGGCCATCCGGCTCGCACGGCCGCGATATGACCCTCGGCCGCGATCGCCGCCGAGCTGTTGCGCGCGGTGTACTGCGCAATCCACGCTTCGATTTCCTCGATGATACGCCCGGCGGGAACGATCGAGCTTTGAAAGCCCGGCGCGCCGCGCGGCGTTCCCGCGTAGCCCAGCGTGCCGCGCACCGTCACTTTGAACCAGCACATCCCGGGCTCCTCGGCGAATACGCGCCAGACCGGCTTCATGATGATCGCGAAGTCGGGCGCCACGCCGCGCGAGAGCAGGTGATATAGCCCGCTGCTCATCCCCCAGTTGCGCCGCGCCGCGACGTTGACCGGCATCCCGCCGCCGGCAAAGGCCGCGATAAGGTCGCCACGGATCGGCACGCGCGCCTCGCTGAGCGCGGTTGCGATCTCCACCAGGGTTGCGACCATGCACTTTGGATTCGCCGCGCCCAGACCATAGACGAAATCGCCGTCCTCGACGGCGCGCGGGATCATGTCGCGGCGCATCGTGGAGCCGGCCCACGGCAGGTCCTTGTCGGGATCGCCATCGAGGTTCGTGTCGAGCGGCGCATAGAGCATCAGCGCAGCGCCGCCACCGCTGCCGCGCAGTTCGCCGACCGCGTTGCCGGTCTCTTCGTTGATGGGTTGATAGAAGGCGCGCGCTCCCGCGACACACTCGCGCATCCAGGCGGCGACGAACTCGCTCGCCGCGCGCTCGGCGCCGGTCGGACTCGCGATGTCGACCAGGCCGAGCAGCAGACGCTTCAGCCGCGCGGCATCCAGGCGTGCGCACGCCGCGGCGTACCATCTTTCCTGCTCGGGCCCCATCCCGATTTGCCGCGTCTCACTGGCCATCGCGCATCTTCACCCTTAGGCGACCGCCGCTTGGCGGCCGGGCGTCGCCGCCGGGATCGCAGGCGGCATCGGCGAAATCGCAACCGGCTCGGGAGGCGCAACAAGCCTCGCCCAGCGCGCGAACCGCGTTGGCCGCGGCCGCGACGCCCACGCGGCCAGCCACATCCGGCGCGAAAAGATCGGAGAGCGGGCGGATGAGCTGTGCGACTTCGACCAGGCGCCGGCGCACGATCGGATCCTTCGCCGCCAATCCCACGCCGTCGAGATAGAGGTTGAATAACTTCATCGAAAACGGCCGCTCGCCGAGCGTGAACGGAAAGCGCAGGTCCACGCCGGCCGACAATTTCCACGGATCGCGCTGGATCCGCGCCTCGGCGGCGAAAAACTCGCGCGAGAACTCCGGCGCCGCGGGCGCATATTTCTCCAGGCACGCGCGCAGCATCGTGGCCGAGAGCGCCAGCGCCGTCATCCCCTGCGCATACACCGGGTTGTAGTGGCAGAACGCGTCGCCGATCGCGATAAAGCCGTCCAGGCGCTCGTTCCAGCGCTCGTAGTGACGCCACTGATTGCGCATCGCGCGGTTGGCGTAAACCGGCGAGATCGGCTCCATCAGCCGCGTCATCTCGGCGATGATCGGCGAGCGCAGCCGCTTGATGTGCTCCATGAACTCGTTCTCGTGCGTCGGCGGATAGCGGCGATTGAAGCCGGACAGCGTGAGATGCCAGCGATTGTGCTCCTTGAGCTGAAAGTTCGCCTCGGTCAGATCGTCGGGGCGGCGGCGGATGTAAGCGCCTGCCCACCACCACCATTGCTCGGGCCATTGGCCGGGCGGCGGCCCTTTGAACCATCGCGAGGAATAGCCGGCCAGCGGATCGACCACGCTCTCGCGCGGCGGCTTGAGTCCGGCCGCCTCGAGCCACGCCGGCGCGCGCGAGACCGCGCCGCTCGCGTCGACAATCAGATCGGCCTCGATCACTGCGGGCTTGCCGCCCTCGCGCGCCGGAATCGTCACGCCGACGCATCGCGGCCCGCCGCCCTCGCGCGAGACTTTAAGCCCGGTCACCGCGACGCGCTCGCGCAGTTCGACCTTGGGCAGCTTGCGAAAAAGATCGCGCACGCACGATTCGATAAGCTCGCGGCTCGCGCTCAGAAATTTGAGATCGGAAGGGTAACGCGGCTGCCATCCCTGCGGCCGCAGCACGACGAAATCCAGGGTATGGTCGTGAAACGTCGCGCCCTTCTCGACCGCCAGCCGCTCGAAGCCGGGAAACGCGCGCTCGTACTCCCAAAGCCCGCGCACCAGCAGGCCGTGCACGTGACGCGCCTGCGGGACGCCGGCGCGGTCCTCGACGCCTTCGGGAAAGCTGTCGCGGTCGAGCACGGTGACGCGATCGAAGAACTCGCTCAGCACGCGGCCGGCGAACAGGCCCGAGAAGCTTCCGCCGATTACGACTGCGTGCGTGCTGGCCATCGTGTTACGCTGTCCTGAACCGATCCTCGCCTTTGGGGTCATCCCGAGCGAAGCGAAGGATCTCGCGGCCCCCATCCTTGCGGCCGTGATGGTTTTCCGAAGGGAACCCAGAGCAAATCACGCGGCATAAAAACGCCGCGCGAGATCCTTCGACTCCGGCAGCCTTCGCTCAGGATGACAAGCTCTTGGGTGCAAGTCATTAATGAGAAGGTACACTAAGTTGAAGACTGAGAAATTGCTGGACACCCTCTAGCATATGCCTCGCGTTCTGAATCGTAAGCTCATTGAATTTGCCGTGATCCGCGTTGTTCCGAATTGCCGCCCACGCATCGACTTGCTTACGCATGAGAACGCTATACACCTTGCGATCGAAGAGCTTTGTATTCAGCGAGGCAAGATTGTCGCTGTCCTCTTTAACACGGACATCGTGGCGCTTGCCGATTTGGCGCAGCCCTTCTTCTAGAACTGCTCCAACCAACGAGGGCACCGCCTGCCAACAATTCTGCTGAAGCAGGTGCTCTGCCATTTCGAGCATATCCCCAAATATCTCGCCGGAAATCAAAGCCTCATTGTTAGGCAGAGGCCCGAACTCAATTTCACCCCGGGCAGCCCGCAAAATTCCGATTCCAATAGAGAGGTTCGTCTGGACAAATTCGTTGTCCCAATGACCAACGTCGCTGATGAATTTCAAAGTGAAGGTATTCGTAGGACCAAACATTTTCTGCAGATAAGATTCGGCCGCTAAACGCCATTCCACAAATGCGGCCGCGGCGTACCGCCTTGTGAAGCCACTCTCGTCGTTCTCCGCAGATGCGAGCAAAGTTGATGCTGTATTTCCAAGAGTCATCAGTGCGTCCATCCGTTCCAAGAGGCGCTTCCGCAGTTTTTCATCGCGATTTGCTGTTGTTTCTTCAGCACTCATATTCTTTTCGAGCCCTAAACTGAGATTCTACGCCCTCGCGAGACTGGCCAACCCTACTTTTGCCTGTCTCACCGCTCAACTTGCGACGAAGCGCTCGGCATAGATTCGCTCCGGGTTTACGCCCAATTCCGCCAGGCGCCGGCGCGCCCCTTCGATCATCGGCGGCGGACCGCACAGATAGGCCGCCGCCTCGGGATCGCTTATCGCCTCGGCACCGAGCGCATCGACCGGCGTCCCAAGGATGAGCCCCGAAGCAGGATCCTCGACGCGGTCGGCGGAGAGCCGCACGCTTAGCTGCGGAATCCACCACTGACGCAACTCGATTTCGTCGCGATAGAAAAAAGTCTTGTCGCTCGCGCATCCGAAACTCAGCAGCATTTTCGGTTTCGGTCCGCTCGCGCGCCGTATCTCATCGATCATCGCGAGAATCGGCGCGAGCCCGGTGCCGCCGGCGACGAAAACGTGCAGCCCCTTGCCCGGATGCAGGATGAACGCGCCGAGCGGCCCTTCGACTTCGAGACGCTCGCCCTCGCGCGCCGCTCGCAGATATTCCGACATCGCGCCGCCCGGGATGATCCGCACCAGGAATTCCATCTTCGGGAGATCGCGCGGCGTCGAGCACATCGAGTACGAGCGCCACTGGTCCGTGCCGGGCACCTTGATTCGCACGTACTGGCCGGCGTGGAACGAAAAGCCGGCGCGGCGCTCCAGCGCGATCGCGAGTTTCGCGACCGAGGGCACCGGCCATTCGACTCCGGCCACGCGCGCCTCGAAATTGCGGCGCTCCTCCGCGTAAATCAGCGCGCTCGGGTAATGCAGCCGCACCACGCTCGGCGCGAGCGCGTGCGAACTGCACAGCAGGCGCTTGCCCTCGGCGATTTCCGACGCGATAAGCGAGAGCGCCCGGTCGCGCGCCATCTCGAGCGTCCCGCTCACCATCTGCCCGACGCAGGTCGAGCAGCTTCCGGAGCGGCACTGGTAGACCAGCGGCACGCCCTGGCGCAACGCCGCGTCGAGCACGAATTCGTCCGCGCCGACTTCGATCTCTTTTTCGACGCCGTCCTCGAAGCGCAGCGTCACGCGCTGAGCGTTCGCGGCGGCGGGCGGCGGCGGCGTGGAGGTGGCTTGCGTGGACATCGAGGATGATCGAACGCTGAGCGTGGCGGCGCGTTATCTGTCCGTTGTGCGGTCCGTTGTGCGATTCCGGCGGCTCCTGGATACCGCGGTTGAAGCGCGCCGCGACCTTGCGCCAGGTGATGGTGGCGGCGTCGAAGGCGCACAGCGACTCGCGGTTCCATCCGTCGCCCCGCTCGTAGAAGTTCTGCATCGCCTCGCGCGCGAACAAGTCGTTGTCGTTGAAGTCGCGCAACGCCAGCGGCTCGAAAAAATTGTCGTACAGGTAGTCCGCCTCGCGCCGCTCGTCTTCGTTGCGGCAGCGGCCGACCAGGATTTCCCAGTACTCGTGATGCTTGTCGTCGGTCGGCACGTACCATTCGTATTGCGCCCATCCCGGGGCTCGGCCAATGCTCGACCAGCAGGATGCCCGGCAGGACCATCGAGGTGCGCGCGTAGTAGGAGTTTTTGCCGCGCGCGCGCATGTTCACCGCCTTGTTT
Source organism: uncultured delta proteobacterium (assembly GCA_963832395.1). Taxonomy (GTDB): domain Bacteria; phylum Desulfobacterota; class Binatia; order Binatales; family Binataceae; genus JAKAVN01. Next base: position 121,274 of record CAWHTV010000009.1, read on the forward strand.
TCCATGATGAACTTGTACGCGCGCGTGTTGTACATGTTCATGATGCCCTTGGGGGCCGTCGGGCTCGTCGATGATCTTGATCGCCCCCTCGCCGATCGGCTCGACGCCGAGGCCGAGCTTGCGATCGGTCGCCGCAACGATCTGATTGTCCCAATGGATCAGCAGATGGCCGGGGTCGAAGCCGTTCTCGGCCGCGAGGCGCCAGTTGGAATTGCCGGTGCGATGGATGCCGCGAACGTAAACATTCTCATCGAGGATGTGCGCCACGGCGTTGGCGTCGTCGGTAATCCGGATCGGCATGTCGGATTCGAGCGGCGGCAGCGGCGCGAAATCCTCGTCGCCGACGAAGACGAAGATTATTCCCGCGCGTTCCACCACCGGGTAGGTGCGGATCGCGCACCTTGCCGATCAGCGGATCGTCGGGCGAGGCGACGATCGTCTTCAGCACGCCGTCGTCGAGTCCGTAGGTGAAGCCGTGATACCAGCAGCTCAGCGTCTCGGCGGTCAGGCACATCGGACGCAGCGACATTTTCACTCCGCGATGGGCGCAGCGATCGCGCAAGGCGTAAACCTTGCCGCGCGAGCGGCGGAGCGCGATGTCGTGGCCGGCCATCGTGACGCCCTTGACGCCGTTTTCGTCCAACTCGTGGCTGAAGAGCGCCGGGTACCACGTATTCTTGAAGCCCCAGTCCGCCTCGACGTAAGGCGCGTACTGCCGGCTGGCCGAAATCGCACTGGAGATTCGCTCGCTCCCGGCCATGGTCACCTCTCCTCGCCCGCCGTTTGCGCCCGCGGCCGAGCCCCGGCGCTCGCCTCTCGGGCCTCTGCCGGCATCGCCGGCGCATGTTAGACTCATGGACCGCCGCTCGGCCCGATGTCAACTATGTTCGATTTCAACCGCGGAGGCGCAAGTCATGCACGAAGTGGTAATCGTTGACGGAGTTCGCACGCCAATCGGCCGCTCCAACAAGGACGGCTATTACAAGGACGTCCGCGCCGACGACCTCTGCAGTGATGTGCGTGCGCCGCCTGCTCGAGCGCAATCGCAAACTCGACCCGGCCGAAATCGAGGACGTGGTCTGGGGATGCGCCAACCAGTCGGGCGAGCAGGGGCTGAATATCGGCCGCATGATCGCGCTGCTGGCGGGGCTCCCGGTCGAGGTCGCAGGCACCACGGTCGACCGCCAATGCGGATCGGGCCTGCAGGCGGTCAACTTCGCCGCCTACGAAATCATGACCGGCGCGGGCGAGGTCGTGATCGCGGGCGGCGTCGAGCAGATGAGCCATGTGCCGATGGGCTCCGGGCTGCTGCCCAATCCCAAGCTGCTCGACCTGTTTCCGCAGGACATGTTCGTGATGGGGCTGACGGCGGAGCGGCTGGCCGCGATGTACGGAATCACGCGCGAGCAGGCCGACGCGTTCTCGCTGCGGTCGCATCAGCGCGCGATCGCGGCGCGCGAGCGCTTCAAGGAAGAGATCGTGCCGGTGCGCCTCGGCCCGGACCTGGTCGACGTCGACCAGGGGCCGCGTCCGGACACCAGCCTGGAGCGCCTCGCGGCGCTGAAGCCTTCATTCAAGCCCGACGGCGGCCAGGTCACCGCCGGCAACTCCTCGCAAGTATGCGACGGCGCGGCCGCCGTGCTGCTGATGAGCGCCGAGCGGGCGCGCGCACTGGGCCTCAGACCGATGGCGCGGATTCGCGCCACGGCGGTCGCCGGCGTAAGGCCGGAGATCATGGGATGGGGTCCGGTGCCGGCGACGCACAAGGTGCTCGGCCGCGCGGCGCTCAAGATGGGCGACATCGACCTGGTCGAAATCAACGAGGCGTTCGCGGCGCAGGTGCTGGCCTGCAACACCGATCTTGCAATCGACGAGAACCGGCTCAACGTCAACGGCGGCGCGGTCGCGCTGGGGCATCCGCTGGGATGTTCGGGGGCGCGGCTGATGGTGACGCTGACGCACGAGATGCGCCGGCGCGGCGCGCAACTGGGGCTCGTGACGATGTGCATCGGGATCGGCCAGGGCATCGCAACGGTGGTCGAGCAAGTCTGATCGCCAGGCGCGCCCAAGCGCCGGAACTATTCGAGTGAACCAGGGTTCCACCAAAATCGAGCTGGACGGCAAGACGCGCGAACAACATCGGCCGGATCACGTCGGGAGTGCCGCGTGCCGCGGCTTAGCGATCTCTACTTTTTCCTGACCACGATTTCGTGGCCGGCCCTGCTGCTCATAATCGTGGCGCCTGTTCGGATTCATCAATTGCCTGTTTGCGCTCGGCTACATGATCGACGGCGGGGTGGCCAACGCCCGTCCGGGCTCGTTCGCCGACGCCTTCTTTTTCAGCGTGCAGACGATGGCGACGATCGGGTACGGCACGATGGCGCCGCGCTCGTTCGTTTCCAACATGCTGGTGAGTATCGAGGCGCTAAGCGGGCTGACCTCGCTGGCCGTGGTGACCGGGCTGGTCTTCGCGCGCTTCTCGCGGCCGACCGCGCGCGTGCGCTTCAGCCGGGTCGATGGTGATCGCGCCGCGCGACGGCGTGCCGTCGCTGATGTTTCGAGCGGTGAATCAGCGCTCCAACCGTATCGTCGAGGCGCAGATCCACGTCGTACTGTCGCGTTGGGAGACGACTCGCGAGGGCGAAAGCATGCGCCGCTTTTACGATCTCGCGCTCTCGCGCGCCCGCAACGCTCTGTTCTCGCTGAGCTGGACGGTGATCCATCCGATCGTCGAGGGCAGCCCGCTCCTGGGCGAGACCGCCGCGTCGTTAAAGGCCTCGCACGCGGCATGATCATCGCCTCGCTGGTAGGGATGGATGAATCGTTTCTGCAGAACGTCCATGTGCGCTACGTGTGGGTCGCGGACGAGATAGTCTGGGGCATGCGCTTCGCCGACGTCTTGCACGAATTGCCCGACGGCACTTTTCTGATCGATTACTCGCGCTTCGACGACGTTGTGCCGGCGAGCGCAAGTGCCCGTGGACGGCAGTTCTCCCGCCGAAACGCCGAGCGTCGCTGTCAGCGAAGCGGAAAAGGATGGATGAAAATCCGCACGAGAAGGCGCGCGCGTGCCGCCAGCTTGAAAACGCCCGCCGTTTCGGCAAAATTGCGATCGCAACAGGATTGCGATCGCAATATGACGCGGCAGAGCGTCAGGCCCCCCCGGTGGAATTGGCCGGGCGCCGCGCGCTAGGATGAGGAGATTGATGGAAGCGCAGGAGATCAAAGAGATGATCGAGCGCGGGCTGCCGGGCGCCCTGGTCGAGGTGCGTGACTTCACCGGCGGCGGCGATCATTTCGAAGCGCTGGTGGTCAGCGAGAGTTTCGAGGGCAAGGGCCTGGTCGAACGCCATCAGGCGGTTTACGGCGCGCTGGGCGACGCGATGAAGGCCCGCATCCACGCGCTGACGCTCAAGGTGATGACCCCGAACCAGTATCAGAACCGGAGGTAAGAGTTCAGATGGCCGATCCAATCGAGCGAATCCGTACGGCGATCAACAGCGACAAGATCGTCATTTTCATGAAAGGCAACCGCAGCTTTCCGCAATGCGGATTCTCGGCCGCGACGGTCGAGGTGTTCGAAGAGCTGGGCGCGCCCTACAGCACAGTCGACGTGCTCGCCGACCAGGAAGTGCGCGACGCGGTCAAGACCTACAGCAACTGGCCGACCATCCCGCAGGTCTTCATCAACGGCAAGTTCGTCGGCGGCTGCGACATCGTGCGCGAGTTGCATTCAAGCGGCGAGCTGCAGACGCTGGTGAGGGCGGCGCTGGGCGAGAGCGCGCACCAGTAACAGACAGCAGCGTTCGGTACGTAAGCGAGCGCGGCGCGGCGTCGGGCCGGTATCGGCCGGCCTCGCGTCGCGCCCGCGTCATTTTCGTTTTTCGCCCTGCTTTCATTGCCCGCGCGGCGCTTCAGGCCATGCGGCGCCGGCCGCGCACGCCATCGAGGCTGAATCCGCCGGGCCCCAGCACCGCGACCATCAGCAGCCCGCCCATGATGGCGAGATTCTTCTCCCACTCGACGGTCTCTCCCGTCGAAACGTGGAAGATTATCGTGACGGGGATCATCCACAGGAAAATGATCAGCGCCGCCAGCTCGGCGTACCATCCGAATATCAGCATCAGGCCGCCCAGCAGTTCGACGACTACCGAAAGCACGAAAAGCTCGGGGACCAGCGAATGCGGCAGCCCCGCGCTCGCCATGTACTGCATGGTGTCGCCGGGCCGGTGATTTTTTCGATTCCCGATTGGACAAAAATATAGGCCAACATGATGCGCCCGAGCAGCGCCCCCGCGCCACGCAGCGAATCCATCGCTTCTTCACCTCCCCGCGCTCCGTGCTAGTGACTATGGGTATGGCTGCCGTGAGCGTGCGTATGCTTGTGCTTCTTGGGCGACGTTGTATGCGCGTGTGCGCTGGTAGGAGCGGCGTGATCGGCGCCGTGAGCGCGATTGCCGCTCGCCTCGGCCGCGCCGTCCGCCTGGTGGCGGCGGAAGTCGCGATCGTGGCTGTGGCTGTGGGCCGATGGACGTGGCGGCGGCTCCGGTGGAAGCCCGCGCTTGCGGCGCAAGTCCTCGCGCGCGCCCTGCCTGTCGTCGTACTCGGCGACACGGCCATTGTAACGCGCGAGCCATCGCGCGGCCGCCTTGGGTTCCATGTGGCAGAGCATCGGCACGTTCGGATGGCGCAGGCATAGCGGCGGCGTCTTGGACGCCGCGGGCATCTTCGCCGCGCCCGTTTCCGTCTTCGACTCGCGCGCGCTGGCTCCCGAAGCGATCGCGAAGGCCGAGGCGATGCGCGGCGCGGGCCGGTTGCATCGCGGGCACGGATGGCGCCGGCCGGCGCGGCTAAGCGGCGCCAGGACCTCGAATGTCAGGTCGCATCCGAGACAATGGCATTCGTAGATCGGCATGAATCGGACCTGGAGACTCCCGTAGTGAACTCATTTGAGGTCCGAAATGCAAGGCAAAAATCCCGTCGCTGGCGAATCAACATAGTGCTTGAATCAGAGTGCACGCGCTATCTAAGGTCGAAGCTCACAACCCGGACCAAAAGAGGCACACGCCCATGCTTTGGAAACCCGATCAGACTTTTTATCCTTCGCCGCGGATGGCGATCGAGGGGCCGCGCGAGCGGCTCGGCTACGTCGCGACCTTCAGTCTCGATCCCGAAGCACGGCAAACGCGACGCGATCAACGTGCTCGACCTCGACCCCGGCTCGCCGACCTTCGCCACCGTGGTCGGACGCCTCGAGATGCCCGACGCCGGCAACGAATTGCATCACTTCGGATGGAACGCGTGCAGCTCGGCGCTGTGCCCGTATTCGCCGCATCCGCACGTCGAGCGCCGCTACTTGCTGGTCCCCGGCCTGCGCTCCTCGCGCATCCACGTCATCGACACCAAGCCCGACCCGCGCGCGCCGAAGATCGTCAAGGTGATCGAGGCCGAAGAGATCGCGACGCGCGCCGGCTACAGCCGCCCGCATACGTTCCATTGCGGCCCCGACGCGATCTACGTAAGCGCTATGGGCGGCGCGCACGGCGGCGGTCCCGGCGGAGTTTTTCTGCTCGATCACGAGAGCTTCGACGTGCTCGGCCAGTGGGAAGTCGACCGCGGCCCGCAGTTCCTCGCCTACGATTTCTGGTGGCACATCGGCTACGACGTCGGGATCAGCAGCGAATGGGGCACGCCTGACATGTTCGAGAACGGGCTCAGCCTCGAGCGCCTGGTCAAGGGCGACTACGGCCATCGGCTTCACATGTGGGACCTGCGCAAGCGCCGCCATCTCCAGGAAATCGACCTTGGTGCGGAGAATCAGATGGCGCTCGAGCTGCGGCCGGCGCACGATCCGACCAAGGCCTACGGCTTCGTCTGCACCGTCATCTCGACCAAGGACCTCAGCGCCGGAATCTGGCTATGGCATCGCGAGAACGGCAACGGCAAGTGGGCGGCGCGCAAGGTGATCGAGATTCCCGCCGAGCCTGCCGATCCGGATCTGCTGCCGCCGCCGCTCAAGCAGTTCAAAGCCGCGCCGCCGCTGGTCCCCGAAATCGCGCTCAGCCTCGACGACAAGTTTCTCTACGCTTCATGCTGGGGCACGGGCGAACTCAAGCAGTACGATGTGAGCGACCCGTTCCATCCGCGCCAGACCGGCTCGGTGCGTATCGGCGGGATGGCCGCGCGCACGCCGCATCCCAAGGCCGGCAAGGTCAACGGCGCGCCGCAGATGCTCGAGATCAGCCGCGACGGCCGCCGCATCTACGTGACCAACTCGCTCTACTCGGCCCTGGACGCTCAGTTCTATCCCGAAGGCATCGGCGGATGGATCGCCAAGGTCGACGTCAACCCGGCCGGCGGTATCGCGCTCGACCCGAACTTCTTCATCCCCTTCGAGGGCGAACGTCCGCATCAGATCCATCTGGAGGGCGGCGACTGCTCGTCTGATTCCTTCTGCTACCCGTGACCGCGGTCTGGCCGTGGATCGCGATCGCCGCCCTGGGCGCCTACCACGGCCTCGACCCGTCGATGGGATGGCTGTTCGCAGTGGCGCTGGGGCTCCAGGAGCGCCGCCGCGCCAAGGTCTTCGCCGCGCTCGGGCCGATCGCGCTGGGGCATCTGATTTCGATCGCCACCGTGGTCGCATTGATCGGATGGGCGCGATTCGCGGCCGCATCTCCGCTGCTGCGCCCGGCCGGCGCCGCTATCCTGATACTGTTCGGGATCTTCCGCTATCTGCGTCCGCGCGCACATCCGCGATGGGTCGCGATGCGAGTGAAGTGGTACGAGCTTGCGCTGTGGTCGTTCCTGATGGCCTCGGCGCATGGCGCGGGCCTGATGCTGTTCCCGATCCTGATGGACATGCCGGGCGGCGCGTCGATGCATCATCAGATGATGCACGGTGTGCACGGCCGCCTGATGCATGAATCGATGGCCGCGATGGGCGCCTCGCTCTCGCTCACGCAAGATGTCGGCGGTGGTTCTGCTGCATACGGCCGCGATGCTGCTCGTGATGGGCACTATCGCCGTCGTGGTGTACGACCGCGTGGGGCTGGCATTCCTGCGCAGCGCCTGGATAAACCTCGACGCGGTTTGGGCGGGCGCGCTCATCGCCGCCGGCTTGCTCTCGCTGGTGATTTGAACGGTCTCGCGCAACATTTGAATGGTCTCGCGCGGGACCGGGCCGCGTTGTACGCTCGTAACGGCGATTGAAGACCGGAGCGCCAACGCCTGAGGCCCACGATGCCCGCCGCGCGTCTGCTGGTAGTTGAAGACGAAGCGAAGCTGGCCGCCAACTTAAAGCGCGGACTCGGCGAGGCCGGCTTTGCCGTCGATGTCGCGCCGAGCGCCGAAGCCGCGCGCGCCGTCGCTCTCGCGCAACGGGTACGATCTGATGCTGCTCGATCTGCGCCTGCCCGGTCAGGACGGACTCGAATTCCTCGCCGAATTGCGCGCGGCCGGTGCGGTGCTTCCGGTGCTCATCCTGACCGCGCGCGATTCCACCGACGAACTGGTACGCGGCCTGGACGGCGGCGGCGACGACTACCTGACCAAGCCCTTCGCGTTCAGCGAGCTCCTGGCGCGGGTGCGCGCGCTGCTTCGCCGCCCGCTGGCGGCCGACAGCCTGGTGCTGGAAGCGGACGATATAGTAATCGACACTTCCCGCCGCGTCGCCTCGCGCGGCGGCCGCACGCTGGATCTGTCGCCCAAGGAATTGATGGTCCTTGAATACCTGGTGCGGCACGCCGGTCTGGCCGTGACGCGGGACATGATCGGAGAGGCGGTCTGGGGCAAGGACTACAACGCGATGTCGAATATCGTCGAGGTGTTCATCAACCGCCTGCGCCAGAAAATCGAGCTGATAAATCAGCCCCCGCTGATTGTCACTATCCGCGGCGCCGGCTACATGCTGCGCCTCGAGTTACCCGCGTACAATAGCAAGACCAGGGGCTCCGAGTGAGTATTCGGCTGCGACTGACTATTTACTGGACCGCCATCACCGCGCTAATCCTGTTCGCGGCCGGACTGCTTATCATCGCCATGTTTGCGCGCGCGATGTGGGGAGCGCTCGACGCGGCCCTGATGGAAGAAGCCGATACGACCGCGGGCACCATTTCCCATTCCACTACCGCCGACGTCAGTCTGATTCTCCAGCGCCTCAGCCAGGAAAAAGATCTGGGACCAGGACGCCGGGTGCGCCTGCTAGCCGGCGGCCATCCCGTCTTCGACGCGGGCGACGCCGGCGCCGACCTGCCTGATGCTCCTGCGGCGCCGGAATCGGTGGTCGACGGCGGCCGGCATCGCTACCGCTTCGCGGTCGTCCCGCTGCGCCTCAACGGAGAGCTCGCGTCTTTGCAGGATGGCGCCGATGCCGCGCCGGTGCGCCGCGCCGTCGCGCACCTGCGAAGCGCGCTCTTGTTGGTCATCCCGATTATCCTCGCGCTGTGCGTCGCTGGCGGCTACTGGATGTCGGCCTGGGCGCTCATCCCGGTTAACCAGGTCACCGCCGCACTGGCCCGCGTCGGGCCGCGCGATTTGCGCCAGCGCCTGCCGCTCACGCGCGTTCACGACGAAGCGGGACAGCTCATCGCCGCCATCAACCAGCTACTCGACCGCCTGGAGCGCGCTTCCGCTGCGCAGCGGCGCTTCGTTTCCGAAGCCGCCCATGAATTGCGCACGCCGCTGGCCGTGCTGCGGAGCGGGCTCGAGGTCACGCTGCAGCGCCCGCGCGGCGCCGAGGAAAGTCGCGTGGCGCTGGAGCAGGCGATGGGCGAAGTCGAGCGCCTCTGCACGATCGCGGAAGACCTTCTCGCCCTGGCGCGGCTGGAGGCCGAGACCGCGGTGGAGCGCGCCCCGGTGGACTTGAGTGAAATCGCGGCTGAAGCGTCCGTGATGGCGCAGACGCTGGCCGAGGCCAGACATCAGGAATTGGCGAGCGACGCGCACAAGGGAATCGTCGTGCGGGGAAGCGCCGGCGACCTGCGCCGGGTGGTGCTCAACCTGCTAGACAACGCGGTCAAGTTCACGCCCGCGGGCGGCAGGATCGAGATTGGGGTTAGCGCGCAAGGGCCGACGGCGCTGCTCTCGGTATGCGACAACGGGCCCGGCATCGACCCTCGCGACCTCGACCATGTCTTCGATCCCTTCTATCGCAGCCGCAGCGCCAGCGGCGCGGGCAGCGGCCTCGGCCTCGCACTGAGCCGCGAAATCGTGCGCCGTCACGGCGGCGTAATCCAGGCCGCCAACCGCGCTGCCGGCGGCTGCGAGATCCAGGTGCGCCTGCCGCTTGCAGGCCGTTGAGCCAAAATCCCGCGCCGCCGCTCTGACCTGGACATGAACATTTGTTAACTACTTTCGCGCGTGTCCGCCTGTTAGGTTTGCCCGGAGACCTTTTCATGTGCATCCGCGGGGGGAGATGACGATGGACCAACTCGTCGCCATGGCGCGAAAGATGATGAGCAAAACGATGCGCATCGTGATGCGCACAATGATCTGGTTGATACGCACTCCGTCAACGCGCACTCCGTCGATGCGCATTCGCTCAATACGAATGTCCGGCTGCGCTCTGATTGCAGCCGTAGCGATCGCGACGCTCTGCGCCCCCGCGCACGGCGAGACGCTCACGCTCGATCAGGCCGTCCAGCGCGCGCTCGCCTTCGCGCCGACGGTCGCCTCCGCGAGCGCGCAGAGCGACCTCAGCGCCGCGATGGTGCGCGAGGCGCGCGCGCCGCTCTATCCTTCGCTCTCGGCGGGATCCGAGTACATGCAGGCCCCTGGCTACAGCAAGGCGATCACGAACGGCGGCCTCTCCGACGCGCTGCTCACGCTTGACTACACCGCGTACGACTTCGGCCGTCGCCTGGCGCAGGCGCGCGCGGCCCTCTATCAGAGCGAGGCCGACAGCTATGGCGTGCACGCGGCGCGGGCCCAGATAATCTTCGATACCACGGTCGCGTACTACGACCTCGTGCGCACGCAGGAGATCGATCGCGAGCTCGATACCATCGATGCGCGGCTCAGGCGCTACGTGGCCGTGGTCAAGGCGCTTCGTGTAAGCGGGCGTTCGATCGCCAACGATGAACTCAAGGTGCGGACCGCAAGCAACAACGCCGGCCTGGAGCTCTCCAGCGCGCATCACAATGTCGAGCGTGCGACGGCCATTTTGGGCGCACTGATGGGTCAATTCGGACCGTCTGACATCACCGTCGCCGAAGTCAGCGGTGTGCCCGCGTGGCCGGGCGAAGACCTCTCGCGCAACCCGATGCTACAGGCCGCGCAAAGAACCGTCGCTTCGGCCAAGGCCGGCGTGCAGGCGGCGGAGCGCGAGCGCTATCCGACCGTGAGGCTGGCGCTGACCGCCGGATGGCAGGGCATCAACCCGCCGCACACCTTCACGCACGAGGCCGGCGCGTCGTACGACGGTCTGGTCTCGATGCCGATTTTCGACGGCGGGCTCATTTCCGCGCACGTCGACGAGGCCCGCGCCCGGGTGGCGGCGGCCGCAGGCCCAGGTGCGCCAGGTCGAACTCGAACTGCGCAAGCAACTGGCCGACGCGGCGCCGCGCTACCGGCAGGCGCGCGATCAGCTCGCACTGCTGACCAGCGCGGAGCCCACCGCCCAGGACAATTTCGCGCTGACCTGGACGCGTTTTCTCGGCGGCGGCAACGTCACGCTGCTCGAAGTGCTCGACGCCTTTCAGCAGGTCGAGCAGTTGCGCCTCGCGCGTCCCGACCAGACTGTTCGCCACGCGCCAGGCTGCCGCGCAGGCGGCGCTGACGCTTGGGCTCGACCAATGAGACCGCGCAACGCTCCGAGCTTGCTTCTTGCCGCCCTGATGCTGCTCGCCACGCTAGGCGCGCCCGCATGCCGCCGACCGGCGACCGATGAGGACACGGCAGCCGAAACCGCGCCCGAGGTGGTGCTCGCGGTGAGCGCGGCGCGCGTCGCGGTCAAGCCGATGCGCCAGGAGATTGCGCTGCCCGGCATCACTGCCGCGCTGCGCACGCTTACTTTGCGCGCCCCGGCCTCCGGGCGCGTCGAGGGACTCGAAGTGACCACCGGCGATCGCGTGCAGTCGCGGCGAGGTGATCGCTCATATCATCAATCGCGAGGAAGACGCGGCGGAGGCCGGCGTCGAGGCCGCGCGAACAGATCGATCCCGACGAGGCTGCCGCGCTGGCGCGCTCGGTCAAGCGTTACTCCGGCGGCCCGGGCATCGCGGTGCGCGTGCCCCATAACGCCCTCGTCACTTCAGCGCGTCGTGAGTCCCGGCCAGATCGTCAACGAGTTCGATCCGCTGGTCGAGCTGGTCGATCCCTCGAGCGTGTACGTCGACGCCCAGGCCCCAATCAACCAGCTCGGCGCGCTCAAGGCCGGGATGGACGCGAGCGTCGTCTCCTCGCTCAAAGCGGGCGTCGTCTACCCCGCGCGCGTCTGGTCGATCTCTCCCAGCTTCTCGGCCGGCGGAACCACCGCGCCGGTGTGGGTGCAGTTCACGGGCCCGGACCGGATCAGCGAGATCGGCGCTTCGGTCGAGGTCCACGTCACGACCAAGTCCGTCCCTGACGCGATCGTGATACCGGCGGCGCGCGCTGTTCCAGGACGCCGAGCACAACAATTTCTATGTCTTCACGGTGGGCGGCGACGGCCGCGCCCATCGCACCATCGTGGTCACCGGAATTCGCACCCCAAACGAGGTGCAGGTGACCCAGGGGCTCAAGCCCGGCGAACTCGTGATCACCTCGGGCGGCTACGCCTGTCCGACGGACTCCACGTGCGCGCGAGCGTGACGCCGTGATGCGATCGCGCGCGCCGTAAGCGTCGCGATGCGCCAATCGATGAGCCGCCGCAACACCATCCTGTCGCTGTTCGCCGTGCTCGCGCTGAGCGTGCTCGGCGTGATCCTGGCGCAATCGATTCCCAACGCGGTCTTCCCCGAGTTCGTGTTCCATCGCGCCATCATCCTCGCCGACAATCGCCGAGCTTCCGGCCGGTCAGATGCTGACTGCGGTGACGCGACCGCTGGAGGAGGCGGCCTACAACGTGGCCGGCACCACGCTGGTGCGCTCGACCACCACGCGCGGCAGTGCCGAGGTCGACGTCAACTTCGCCGAGAACAACGATCCCACCACCAGCTTCGAACTGCTCGGCGCCGCGCTGGCGGAGGTCCGCGCCCATCTGCCTCCCGGCACCACGGTCGACACGCGCCTGCTGAGCACCGGGACCTTCCCGATTCTCGATCTCAGCCTGAGCTCGCGCGTGCGCAACCTGACCGAGCTCACCGACATCGCGTTCTACGATCTGGTCCCGAGCCTTCATCGCGTCGCGGGCGTCTTCCGGGTCGAGATGGTCGGCGCCAAGTACCGCGAATACGTGGTGCGGCTGGATCCGGCGCGGATGCTCGCGCATGGACTCACGCCCGACCAGGTGGTGACGGGACTCAAGCAGGCCAACGTGGGCGCCTCGGCCGGCCGCCTGCTCGACCAGCATCGCATGCTCCTCACGGTCGTCACCGGCGACCTGCACCATAGCGATCAATTGCTGGCGGTGCCGCTCGCCACCGTCAACAACCAGCCGGTCTATGTGCGCGACGTCGCCTCGATCGACCCGGGCATCACGGAGGACTACATCCGCACCACCAGCGAGAACGGCCCGTCGGTGCTGGTAGGAATTTCGCGCACGCCCGACGGCGACAGCGAATTCATCGCCGAGCAGGCCCGCGCGATCGTCGCCGAGTTCCGCCGCCGCTATCCCGACGTCACTTTCTCCTTTTCCTACGACCAGGCGACGCTGGTCGCCGACTCGGTCGCCAGCGTGCGCGACGCGATCGTGCTCGGGCTGGCGCTGTCGGTCGCGGTGGTATGGATGTTCACGATGAGCGTGCTGAGCGCGCTGGTGGCGGCGGTCGTGGTGCCGTGCACCATCGCGATCACGCTGGTGGTGATGGCGCTTTGCGGGATGACGTTCAACATGATGACGCTCGGCGGGATCGCGGCCGGAATCGGACTGTTCATCGACGACGCGATCGTCATGATCGAAGCGATCCATCGCGGTCATTCAACCGGACTTCCCACCGACGCCGCGGTCGAGAGCGCGCTGGCCGAACTAAGCCGCCCGCTGATCGCCTCGACCCTCACGGTGATCGCGGTCTTCATGCCGCTGATCTTTGTCTCGGACATCACCGGGCTGTTCTTTCGCGCGCTCGCCATCACGCTCGGCGGCGGCCTTGCGATCTCACTCGGGCCTCGCGGTTTTCTTCACCCCCGCGCTGGAGCAGTTGATCGGGCGACTGGCGGCGCGAGAGCCGCCCGCCAGGGCGCGTATTCGGCGCGATGCGCGCCGCGTTTCTCGCCGAGCTGCGGCCGTTCATCCGGGTTCCGGCGCTGGCGCTCGCCGCCGCCGCGGCCTGTTTCATCGCCGCCTGGATGCTCTATGGCGCGGTGGGCACGGACTATCTGCCCGCGCTCGACGAGGGCGCCTTCGTGCTCGACTATACCGCGCCGCCGCCCAGCACGCTCTCCGACACCAGCGCGCTGCTGGATAAAATCGAGGACATTCTCAAAGCGACGCCCGAGGTGGCGGCCTTCTCGCGGCGCACTGGCACGCAACTGGGATTCTTCCTCACCGAATCGAACCGCGGTGACTTCTCGGTGCGGCTCAAGCAGCAGCGCTCGCGCTCGATCGACGAGGTCATGGACGACGTGCGCAAACGCATCCTGGCCGCGGTCCCTGGCGTGCATATCGAGTTCTCGCAGGTGCTGCAGGACCTGATCGGCGACCTCTCGGGCGTGCCCGAGCCGATCGAAGTCAAGGTATTCGGCGCCGACCAGGCCGCGATCGAGGCGACCGCGCGCCGCGTCGCCACCGAAATTGCCAAAGTCCCGGGAGTCGTCGACGTCTTCGACGGCATCGTGCTGAGCAGCCCCAAGGAACAGATCGTGATCAAGCACAGCGCCGCCGCCCGCTACGGGCTGAACGCCGACGATATCCGGGCCACGCTGGAAACCGCGATCGAAGGTACGGTCGCGACGGAACTCAGCGTCGGCGACCGGCTCATCGACGTGCGCGTGCGCTACCCGCCGAACTTCCATCGCGACCTGCCCGCGCTTTCGGAGCTGCAGCTACGCACGCCATCGGGCAGCGTCGTGCCGCTGAGCGCGGTAGCCGAGCTGCGCTGGGCAGGCCAGACCACCGAGTTTGCCCGCGAGCGGCTGCGCCCGGTCGTTCCAGTAACGGCGCGCCTGGAAAACGTCGACCTCGGCACCGCGCTCGGCGAGATCACGCCGCGGCTCTCGAAGATGGTGCTGCCCGTCGGCGTGTCGCTCGAACTTGGCGGGCTCTACGAACAGCAACAGCAAGCGTTCCATCAACTTGCGCTGGTGATGGCGGCGGGGCTGGTGCTGGTGCTGCTGATCGTGTTGTGGGAGTTCGGGCGGCTGGCGCCCGCGCTGGCGACCGTGATCGCGGCGCTGGCCTGCCTGGTCGGCAGCTTCGCCGCGCTCGCGCTTACCGGGATCACCCTCAATATCTCGTCGTTCATGGGCGTCATCATGGTGGCGGGCATCACGGCCAAAAACGGCATCCTGCTGCTCGACCGTGCCGAGCATGGCGTCGCCGCGGGTAGCGCGCCGGCCAAGGCGCTGGCCGACGCGGCGACGGTGCGATTGCGGCCGATCGTGATGACCACGCTGGCGACGGCCGCCGGCCTGCTGCCGCTCGCGCTTGGCTACGGCTCGGGCGCCAAGGTCCAGCAACCGCTGGCGGTGGCAGTGATCGGTGGGCTGGTGCTGGCGATGCTGCTCTCTTCCGCGATCGCCGGCGGAATCTACCTGCTCGGCACGCGCCCTGCCCCATCGCTCCTCGGGAAACCTTCAATAGGACGCGCCGGCGCTCTCGCACGGCGGGCGATTCGGCGCTATTCATAGGCTCGCTCGCCGGATCTCAACGGACGGCAGGGCCTCGCACATCAAATCATTGGAGACGGTGATGTCAACGCAACAGGGAAAGCAGAGACTCAAGGGCAAGGTCGCAATCGTAACCGGCGCGGGTCGCGGAATCGGACGCGCCGAGGCGATGCTGCTCGCGGCCGAGGGCGCAAAGGTCGTAGTCAACGACCTCGGCACGGACATGCTCGGCAAGGGTACCGACCAGAGCATCGCGGGACAGGTGGCGGCGGAAATCCGCGCCGCCGGCGGCGAGGCGGTGGCAAACATCGATAGCGTCACCACCATGGAAGGCGGCGAGCGCATCATCAAGACCGCTATCGACGCGTTCGGCAGGCTGGACATCCTCATCAACAATGCCGGAGCCGTGCGTCCGAAAATAATCTTTCACATGACCGAGGACGATTGGGACTCGATGATGTCGGTGCATCTGAAGGGCCATTTCACGACCATCCGGTTCGCCAGCCCGATCTTTCGCGAACAGAAGAGCGGCGTGATCGTCAACACGGCTTCCGAGTCAGGCCTCGGCCATTTCGGACAGGCGAGCTATTCGGCGGCCAAGGAGGGAATCGTCGGGCTGACACGCACCGTCGCGCGCGATCTCGGGCGCTATGGCGTGCGATGCAACGCGATACGGCCGCGCGCGGCGACCCGGCTGTTCGACGAGAGCGTGGCGGACGCGCTGGAGCGGATGCGCGCGACGCTGGGTCCGACGGCGGCGCCGGCGATCGATCGCAGCGGCCTGCAGAACAAGCCCGAGCACGTCGCCGCGCTTGTGGTTTGGCTGTGCACCGACGCGGCCGCGAACGTCAACGGCCGCACGTTCGTGGTGGGCGGCGACCTGGTCGGCCTGTACGCCGAGCCCGAGCCGGCGCGCTCGCTCTTTCACGAAGGGGGATGGGACCTCGACACGCTCGACCGCATCGCGTCGAAGGATTTGATCGGTGGCGTGATCAACGAATTTCTGCCGCGCTGAGACACAGCCCGGCTGCATCGGCGCGTTGCGCTCCCTGCGCCGCGCCGCTAGCGGATCAAGCCCCCGGCGAAGTCCGGAAGACCTCAACCGCATGCTCTCCGGCGGGCATGAACTTGAATGGCGTGGCGGGGCCGAACCGGGCGGTGACATCGCCGACCAGAGCCGGATCGTCGATCAGGTCGAGCTCTTCCACCGGCGCGCCCGCGGCCAGCTTGAGCTTGCGCAGATCGAGCCACACGATATTCGGGCTGAGCGTGGATTGGTAATAGTAGATGCCATTAGTCAGATCGGCGACCGTGCGAAAAATGGTCGCCGAGATATTGGGCTTCCCCGGCTCGCTGACGCCAAACGGCGCCGAAACATTGAGCATCACGCTCAGCACTCCGGCCACCGCCTCCCGGTAGTTCTTTGGTCCGGGGAGATACTTGACGTAATAGCTCGCGCGAACGAAACGGTCGTGCGCACTGCTGGTGCCGGGCAACGGTTTATCTCCGCCAAGTCCCTTGTATTCCCGCGCCAGCTCGAGCTGCTCGGTCGAACGTCGGCGAGTTGGTCATCACGGAGTAAGCTCGGCCGTGATAGATCTTCGCCTTGCCGTCTATATATTCGATAATCGCCGAATCGCCGGTGCTATCGGCCAGCGACAGATGCACCGTTGAGGACATCTTTTTCTGGATCCCTACCGTAATTGGCACGAGCTGGAAGCGGCCTTTCTCTGTGGCCGCGACCGCCTCTGCCACGGTCGCAAAGTTGTCGAGATAGTATTGCGCCCACAGGCTCATCGAGAGTCCGGACAGCTTGTTGTCGCGGGTGCCGAAGTCGGCTTCGGCCAGCCACAGGATATTCGCGTCGAGCCCCTTTTCATTCATGCCGTCGGCAGAGGCAAAGCCGTAGACCACGGAAACCACGCTGCCGTATCTGGAAGTCCAGTGCAGCGAATTTTTGCCCGCCAAGCCGTCGCGCTTGATCCCGCGGGGCAAGGCCCACAGATTGGTTTGCATCGGCTCGAACCAATCCATCGTGCGGCCGACCAGCACCGGCTGACCGCTCCTGACCCACAACACGCGCGAGCATGCGTGCGCCAGTCCAATTCCGGCCATCATCGAGATGGCGACCGCCAATGCCACGCCTTTGGTCAAACGATTCAGCTTCATCCGTGATTTGCCCCCCTGGCATCCGTGTGACGCTGTCTTTATCTATGCTCGCGGGCCAAGCAACGAAGCAAATGTCGCACCATCTTCAAAAAACGGGAGGTTTGTTGAAGACCTCGCGAAGAAAGCCTCCGACAAGCTCTCGATACCCGCGACTGGTTAATCAGTGCCATTTTTTTGAGGCGACAGGTTTATGACAGCCACTGAAAACTGCTACCTCATGCTGGTCTCGCCAGAGAAGGGAGCGCGCTTGTGAGCCGGCGCTCGCCTCTGGCAGAATCGGCTAGTTAGATTGCGGGATTGTGCTATCGTGCCGCGTTGATCGCGAAGGCGGCCGAAGCATCGCAACCACCACGATGCCGAGGTGGCGAAACGGCAGACGCAGAGGACTCAAAATCCTCCGTGCGCAAGCACATGCGGGTTCAAGTCCCGCCCTCGGCACCACTTTTCACCCCGACAGTGCTGCGATTTCTAGCGCCAATGACTTTGGCTAAGAGTATCGCCAGAGAAGCCGCTAGCCTGGGTAAGATATTGTGGATCTCGTTGATCGTCACACTTGGTTGGTGTCAGCTCAAAAGCTGAACTCGTCTATCGAACCGCGCGAACGTTTTCGCATTCGGCCTTGAAGTCGTAGGGAACGTCATCCACGCAGTCGGGCCATTTGCCCGTCGCCAACCAGAATTCGACGAGGCCGAGGCGCGCGCACAGGGGCACGAAGCGCGGATCGTTGCGCAATTCGGGCATCCCAGCGTGGAACAGCAGCCCGGTGCGGTAGCCGTCCGGACCCATGATGTCGTCTTCGGTGCCACGCGGACCTAGGCAGGCGGTCTCGGCCGCCCGGTAGGCTTCCTCGACCAGACCAAGGTGCGCTGCGTAGACGAGCCGCGAGACATCGACGCATCCCGTCCTGGTGCAATGTGCTGCGAGCGCGTCCCGGATGGCGCCGACGTTCTCCGGCGTGGGGTCGCGCTTGGTCCGGATGAACGCCAGACCGTCCTGAAACTCGCGCAGGGGGTGTCGCGCCGCAGGATCCAGCAATCGGTCCACCGCCGCCCAATCCTCGAGGAAGGCCTGCGCGCGCAGCAGGTTCGCAACCGGGAAGCTCATGTCGGGCACGCGCGCCATGAGGTCCTCGAAAACCGGCACGGCCCCCGCAACGCGCCCCGTCGCCATTCTCGAGAGCGCGACCAGATTCGCGGACATCGGGTTCAACGCGTCCAATAAGAAGGCGCGCTCCGTCGCTTCGGCGCTTTCGCGAAGCCGCCCGATGGCACGGCAGTGCCAACCGACGTAGATTCCTCCAGCGCCCAGGCCGGGCGCCGGCGCCATGCGCCCTACGACCGCGTCGGCTTCGACGAACCGTCCGAAGGGGGGCAATGACGAAGAACTGCGCCAACAGAGCGTCGACGTTCTGCGGATCGAGAGCCAACGCCCGCTCTGCTTCGCTCGCGACTAGGGCAGCGCTCGCAGCGCGATCGGCAAAGGGCTGGTACAAGCGCAGCCAGGCCCGCAAATAGGCGAGCCGGCCCCAGGCTTCGGCGAAATTGGGGGCGCGCTGCGTGGCGATTTGCAGCAGGCCGACATTGGTCCCCAGCTCTCCGGGCGCATAGGACTTCGGGCTGGCGTGCATCCGACAGGTTATCGAAGGGCAGCACGGCGAGAAGCGGCTCGGTACTCGTGGGTGCCGTCGCCACGTTGACCGTCGCCGCGGAACCGAGCGCGAAGGCCTCGATCGCCTCCTTCATCTTGTCGAGCTGCAAGCTGCCGCGTGAGACGAGACGTTCGGCCAATGGGCCCCGGATCGTGCGGCGCACGTCCGCCGACACCAACACCGAACCTGGATCGCTGCGCGCCATCAGGCGGGCCGCGACGTTGACGCCGTGGCCGAGGAGGTCGCCATTGGGTTGCACCACGACATCGCCCAGATGTACGCCGACCCGCACCTTGGGCTCGCACTTGTCTGCAAGGGCCAACGCTGCCTCGACGGCGGCCAAGCTCGAGCCGAACTCCAGCATGAAGCCATCGCCCGCGGTGTTGAACACGCGCCCGCCTTTGGCCGCAGCGATGCTTTCGATCACGCGCCGGAGCGCCGCCACCTCAGCCGTGGTCCTAGCCTCATCGGCTTCCGTGCGTGCGGAATAGCCCGCGACATCGAGCGCAACGATCGTGGTGAGTCTGCGGGACTGCGGATCGTCGGGCATACAGCCTTTCGGGTCAGAGTGTCCCCGCTCGGGAACAGGGGAAACCCTCTACTGCCGTTCAGCGGATAGCCCAGCCAGCACAAAGCGCCAAGTCGTCGTAAGGCCCCATTATCAGCCTTCCGCCCAACCCCTGATCCACGAACGCAGCCCCTAATACACCGCGGACAAATGCTGCGTCAATCAGAAATCGGGCACCCGCGCTTGCCGGGCAGTGAACCTGTCGCGGGCGGCGTATTACCGGGCAGCTAGCGAGATTGCGGCACGCGATGCGCCGCTGATTGAGGCGTTCAACGACCTCGTCGCCAAGCACGGCCGCTGGGGCTTCTGGAAGTGTCATGAACGCATGCGGCTCAATGGCCATCGCTGGAATCACAAGCGCACCTAGCGAATCTACTGTGGCATGCGCTTGAATCTTCCGCGCCGCCATATCCAGCTCAGCAAGCCAAATCAGAATGCTTTCATTGAACGCTTCAATCGCCTTTGCCGCCATGCTGCTTAGAAGCACAAACCATTAATTCAGAGACCAGAGGTTAGCGCAGCTCGAAGCCTTCATATCCTTTCGCAGCAACTTCGGCAAAGATCTTACGATAGAGCGGCACGCCACCAGCGAATAACAGGAAGCGGCCGCGCACGTTCTCGGGATTGGTGCTACCGAAGAACCATGAGTCCTGCATTTCATTGATTAACAGTCCTTTGGCCGATTCATAGCAGCGCTTGGTCCATGCGTCTTCGGCTTCGGGGGTTGCGGTCATGGTCTCGAAACCGTTCTCGCGCATATAGCGGATGCAGTCGACGATCCACTCGACGTTGGTCTCGACGCAGCGCGGGATATTGCAAAACAGCGCTGGATTGTGCGGCCCCATGATGGCCCACAGGTTTGGGAAGCCCGAGAACTGGACGCCGAGGTTGGTTCTTGGCCCGTCGGACCAATGCTCTTGCAGGGACCGGCCGTGTTGGCCGCGAATATCCATACGCAGGAGCTCGCCGGTCACGCTATGAAAGCCCGTGGCATAAATAATCACGTCGAGTTCGTGTAACTCGTTACCGGTTTCGATCCCGGTGGGGGTGATCTTCTTGATCGGCGTTTCGCGCAAATCGACCAATCTGACATTGTCGCGATTGAACGTCTCGTAGTAATTCTTCTCTCCGGGACACCGCTTCGTCCCAAACGTGTGCTTTGGAATTAGTTTTTCGGCTATCTCGGGATCGGTGACGCGTTCGCGGATCTTGGTGGCAAGGAACTCGGCAACCTCATCCGCGGCGTCCTGTGACATAAAGGAGTCCAGGTAGTTGCCCAGCCACAACGCGAACCCGCCGCGGTCGTACAACTCCTGATAGCGGGCGAGGCGCTCCTCTTTCGGCACGTCCATCGCGGCTCGCGGGTCCGGTTCGTGAATAAAGCCGGCCCAGGTGCGTTTGCACAGCGCGAAAATCTCGTGTGCTTTTTCTTTGAGCGCCTGTTGTTCCTCCGCGGTAATCGGTCGGTTGCGGAGCGGGGTGCACCAATTCGCGGTGCGCTGAAAAACTGTCAGCTGTTCACAGTCGGGAGCGATCGTCTGAATGATCTGGACGGCAGTCGGGCCGGTGCCGATGATGCCGACTCGCTTGCCAGTGAAGTCGACCGGCTCTTTCGGCCAGCGTGCACTGTGCAGCGACAGGCCTGCGAAGTCTTCAACCCCTTCATAGTCCGGAAACTGGTGCGCCGAAAGCAGCCCGGTGGCGCAGATGACGTAGCGCGCACGAGGCGCGCAAGCCGTTGTGAGTCTCAATCTCCCACCTCTTGTCAGCTTCGTCGTACATGACGGTCGCAACGCGCGCGTTGCACTCAATGTCGCGTTTGAGATCGAATTTGTCCGCGACAAAATGCAAATACCGTTCGATTTCCGGCTGACCCGAGAAATGCTCGCTCCACTTCCATTCGTCTATCAGTTCCTGAGAGAAGGAG
The DNA here is from genome assembly GCA_963832395.1 of uncultured delta proteobacterium. Classification (GTDB taxonomy): domain Bacteria; phylum Desulfobacterota; class Binatia; order Binatales; family Binataceae; genus JAKAVN01. The sequence continues at coordinate 142,490 of CAWHTV010000009.1, forward strand.
TATTGGTAGGAATAGCTCTCAGAGTCGAAACGGGCACCCGGGTAGCGATTCCAGTACCAGGTGCCGCCGATATCGCTGCCGGCCTCGAACACCCGTGCCGAGAGGCCGAGCTCGCGGAGTTTATGGAGCGCATAAAGGCCAGACACGCCGGCGCCGATTACGATAGCATCATAGTGCTGGGTCACGATTATAATCCCCGGTTGTTCGCGGTCAGTTTGTATTTGGTCAGATGTTGCGGATCGGCCGAAACCCGCCAACCTCGCGTCAAGCCCACGTGCGTTTCGCGGTTGGTAGCTTACCTGCTTCGGAGCCCCCGCCGTCAAACGCCTCCGTGAGACATATGTAGCGCGCCATATGACCGAAGAGAAATACGTCAGGCGGCTGCCAACCGGAAAATAAGGCGGTTTCGGAGGATATGCGCGACGCAACGATCAGTTCTTCGGCGAAACTTTATGGACCAGCTGAGGGCTTACTTTTCACTATGTCGACCAGAAAGTGCTCGGCCGACATAGAAGCGACGTGAAGCCAGCGAAGGGAGCTGTGAAACCAATGGACTCGATTTCATCCGACGCGCGCCGTTTCGAGGATGAATTTGCTTTGCTGCTCGAAGGGCGGGACAAGATTCCGGCGAATCAGAATTCGATCGATCGATATTGGTTCGTACATGTACCGGCCGATAGGCCGCCTTGGACGGACGCCGGAATCGAAGTTGGTGGCCGGCGATCGGCTAAGCGTGTTTTGCGCCGGACGGGCATGGATCAAGAAATATCCTCAGGCCTGGGTCGAAGCATATTTTGGCGCTCTGGCTGCGGATCGGCGAACGCGCAGAGATGTTCAGGACTCCCAAAGGTTCGCTCACTTTCACCGCCGAGCATTCAGGACGCCTTTATCTGAGCAATGTGTTTCCGGGGCAATGGGTGGATGCGTATGGGCGGATGGCCAACGCCGCCGTATTGGAAGAGTCGGCCGCCGGCGGATTTACCGTTCTCGTAATCCGCTGGCGAGCGGACGCCGCCGCATGGGCTGCGCGAGCTAGCGCAGCGCACAGGCCCGGCGGCGCGCTTGGCCGAAGAGGAGCTTCAGCGCCTGCGCAATCCTGTCGTCGTTCCCGAGGGTTGGGGATACCTGCCGTCGCTGGGCGATGCCGGAGTGTTCAGCCGAATCGACGCCGTCAGGGTCCGCCGTAATTCGCTGCCAGTGCGACAACGACGCGATGATTTTGCAAAGGTCTCGTGGAAGCGCCGTTTACGCCCGACACCCGAGCTGCGATGGTCATGGAAGGTTGAAAGCCTGCCGTCTGCCCGGGCCGAGGATTCCTTAGCCACCCATGACTACCTGAGCTTGGCGGTCGAATTCGACAACGGCCAAGACCTTACCTATTTATGGAGCGCCGCGCTCGAACCCGAACGCATCTTTCGATGCCCCGTCGCTTCATGGCGCCAGCGCGAGACCCATATCGTGATCCGCTCGGGGCACGAGGGCCTCGGCCGATGGATCGACGAAGAGCGCGACCTCTGGCGCGACTATCAAAATGCGATAGGTTCCCCTCCCGCCCGAATAGTCGGCGTCTGGCTAATCGCCGCCAGTATTTTTCAGCACGGCCAAGGCGCGTTGCGAGTATCGGGACATCGAATTGGTCGCAGCGTTGGGGGTTAGGCGCGTGGTATGAATCCGCAGGGAGCGCCGTGCGATACCCATGGGCCTCTGTATCCAATGGAACAGCGGACTGCTCTCGGTGTCGGCTTTCTCACAGGCCGCCGAAAAATCCGTGAAAAAGTCCTTCCGGATCGTATTTGATTTTGAGCTGTTTCAGACGTTGCCAGTGCGATGCAGAAAAGGCTTCTTCGGCGCGTGAAGGGTCGTCGATTATGTCGGACTCACCGAGGTAGCGGCCGGTCGCAAACGGCTTCAGGATCTCGCAACACTTACGATGCCATTCGACGTTGGCTGCGTCGTCCTCAGCATTGTCCCACATCGTCCAAGGTCCGCCATATACGCGCGCCGCCTGTGAGAGTGCCAAATCCTCACGCGACGCGACGCCATTGCGCCACTCGGGATAGAGCGCAAAAAGAAGAACCGTCTTAGCGTTTGGTGTCTTCATAAAATGGTCGCGCAGTGCGCACAGAATATCGCTTGGCTTTGAATTCGACCACAGGCTTTCGACTTTGCTGCGTAGCAATTCCGGCCACATGTTCCCGGAAACCGTGAACAGATCTTCAAAACTAGATGGTGCGGCGACTATCTTCTTCAGGCAATTCGAGCCGTAGCCGCCTCGTTCGAGAGCGCCCAGGGTCCGCACTGCTTCTTCCTTAGTATCGGCGAATACGCCAGCGGTGAGCATACAGACCTTGCCACCGTCGAATCTGCATTGATCGAGAAGATCCGCCGGCGCGGAGACATAAAACATCGTCATTTCCACGTTGCGCGGCATCGTCTCAGCCGCATCGGAAAACCAATCCGTCGCTTCTCGAACTTTGCTTAACGGATAGTAGTAGGTGCTTGTGTGTATCGCCTGTGGGCGGGGATACAGCTTCAGATGAAACCTTGTTGCGATCGCGAACATCCCCGCTCCTGCGCCGCGCGCAGCCCAGAACAACTCGGCGTTCTGCTGAGCATTCGCAGTAATCAATTCACCCGCCGCGGTCACCATCTCGACCCCGGTGACGCTGAAAGCCGCTTGTCCCCACTGACTCGCATTCCATCCAATGCCGCCGCTCAGCAAATAGCCGCTGGCTTTGACCTGCGGACAATGACCTACTGGGAAAGCCAAGTCATACGGTTCGAGCTTGCGCATCATGTCTCTATTCGAGATGATCGGCTGTATCGCGGCTGTGCGTGCCACAGGATCGATCTTAACCTCCGTGAGCTGCGCCAGATCTATAAGCATTCCACTGTTCCGGAACGGAGTGCCGCACCAGGCGTGCCCGCCGCCTCGAACGGCAACCTTGAGGCCGGCTTCACGCGCGAACTTGATCGCCTCTACCACATCCAAGTCGCTTGACACTTGGACAATGACGTCCGGATAGCGCTCGGGACGAAGCTGATTCCAGTTGTTTTCCCAGGCGCCGCGATAGTTGGGATGATCACGAACGATGACTTTGCCGGCAATTCGATTCTGAAGCTGTGCGCTGTTCACGATGATTTATCCCACTCTCTCACGCCAGCCACGCCAATGACGGCTAGGCTTTAAGGCCGACCATGAATCCTCACGAATCAAAACAATAGCGTGCTCTGCAAAGTAAACGCGGTAGCGCCATGCAAAGCGGTGCTCTGCCCCGGATTGGGCATATAGCTAAAAGTGGGCTGAACAAAAATGGGGCCCACAACGTGCACCTGGTAGTAAGTCTGCAGGATAAACTCGTTGCTGCGAGTTCCGGACCCGGGAGCCCGGTTCAGCCAGGACCATGCCGAGCCCACACCGAAAGAATCTGATGGACGAAGAGGTACCAGGCCGAAACTGGTGAGACCGAGACCGGCATATTCGCTCGCCGGCAAAGTGCTGGAGTTGTTGATACCGAGTTGGAAGAAACCACTAACGCCGCTGTTATCTACCGTTGGATGACGTAGCCAGAGCCGCTGCGAGCCGAAAGCGTAAGAGCCTTCGGTACCGTTCTGCTCGATCTGATGCAGACCGCCTCCTGCCGTGAGCTTTCCCATCTGCCCCCAACCGCCGAGACCGATCGATCCGGGCAATCCTTCAGGGCCGAGTAGCCACGCGGTGCCGACCTCGCCAATTTGAAAATAATATCCGCTGAAATCCGGAGCCCCATAAACGCCGGTTTGACGGCCATGCGCGAGGTTACCGTCGTATATACCGTACGAGACGTACCAATTTCGAACTGGAATGAACGTCGTCGTCATGCCATACGCCGAATTATAATATCCGGGGAGCACGCCGAGGATGCTCGGGTTCACAAAGATCGGCGTATAGATAAGTCCGGTGACCGCCGGGATCGACAAGCTTTCACTTTGGACCGGTACAGGTCTGATAACATTGTTGAAGTCGTAGGTGGGCACGACTTTCCCGACTCGAATCGTGAGCTTGTCGTTGAATAACCGCTGCCGCCACCAAAGTTGATATAGCTCGCTGCGATCAAGCGGCGGCGGACCAGTCAGACCGTCGTAACCGGTAACTAGTCCGGCGTCTCGGTTCGCCGGTTGTCCATCGAATTGAAGAAATGTGGCCCCTAGCTCGCCCCCTGGAATGCCGATCAGCTTCTGAAAATCGAGGTCTAGTCCAATCAGCGCGAGGCTGTTCAGACTCCAGGTCCTCGGGTCATTGCCGCCGCCAATGAGATAGTCGGCGTCACCGCTCCAAACTCCGCCAATAAACACTCCAGAGTCTGGTCCAAAGCCGAGGGTGCGCCCGAGCAATCCGATTCCGGGCTTCACGTTGACGGCTCCGGGATTTCCGCTGATGGCATTTACGCTGTCGGTGGAAATTCCCGACAGCGAGGACTGAGATTGCGCCGAGCTATCGGCGCGGACCACAGACGGTGCGAGAGCCGTGATGAGAATGGCCAGTCGCACAATACGACGAAGAGCACAGCGCCAAACGCCCTGCCGCAATGAGGCCATTTCTCTACGTCCTGTTCGCCAAGTTGACGATAGCCATGATAGCGAAATCAGTGCGGCACGTTCTCGTACTTCTTCCGAAACCTCAGCCCCCTGTTTACATCGCGTGTTCAGGAAAGGCCGCATAGCGCTCCGCTTGTTTTCCGCCACAACTCACACAAGCCACGACAGCACAACTATCTCCACTGCGTAGAGGCCAACCAAAAGTGCGACACCCAGCGCATTGGCCCATTTAGGAACTGTCTTTTCCAGGTAACAGCCACCATTTCATTGCCGCAATGGCTAACGGCATAAACGGCCAGGTGAGTAGGGCGACACTTATTACGTTACCGATAAAAGTAGACGGCGAAGTGCGGAGTCCTCTTAACAAAGGGCTCAAAAATCGGATTTCCAGCATGACGATCGGAAACAGCATCAGGATCACAATCATCGACTGCTTCCAGCTACTTAGGGGATTCGCTAGTCGCAGCGTCAGTCGGAAACCATCCGGAAAATGAGCTTGGCAGGCGATGATGCTCCCACGACTGGACAAGTTCTTCGTGCTGGCGGAGGAACGCTTTGCGCACGTCCGAGCTGAGCCAGCGGTCGAGCTGTTCGGGAGTCGCAAAACGCACCAGCGTTGTCCAATAGTGCTGGTGCTGGGAGGCGGGGGGCTGCAGATATGCGCCTCGATAGCCAGGAAATTCGGCTTCTGCTTGATGAATTTTCTCGGCCCACGCCTGGTATTCCTGTCCTTGCCCGGTTTTACATAGGTGGTGACGACTTCAGTAACAACGCCATTGGCCACACCGTCTGAAATCTCGTCTTCGCGCAGGCCGCTTCCATCACCGCCCTCTACCAGTTCAGAAGCTTCGCGGATAAAGGCGCGCATGCAAATCAGAAGCACGCCATGCTTGTAGATCGCTGACGCTGCGAAACCGCTGAACGACGCGCCACTCCAACTCGCCTGGCGCGGGTGCATTCACTTCGGCACTGACAAACCCGGCGACACTCGGCGGGCGCCGTCGACATTCGCGCGTGCCAGGACGAGAAATTGGCTTCGACACCCGGACGCAGCCGCACTGTCACTACCAACGCGGCGGTGAATGAGGGATGGGTGCTTCGGTTGTCGCCGCACTCATCGCGAGCACTCCAACAGTTCGGACCTATTTGTGCTTGTCTGTCAGTCGGGACCGCATCATAGTCATATGGATTGCTCTCCCGTGCTTCTCATAGATTCGCCGATAAATGCGATCGGGCGCCAGGGGAAGGTCACCGAAACGAATCCCCGTCGCATCGGCCAACGCATTGGCGAGAGCCGGAGCAATCGGATTGATCGGAGCCTCGCTCATGCTCTTGGCTCCGAGTGGACCTAACGCATCATAGGTGTGTGCGAAGTAGATGTCGCTCCGAGGAATATCCGCGAACGCCGGGATCCGGTAGTTCCTGAAACGAAGGATTGACTATCCGGCCCTGATCGTCGAAGACCATTTTCTCGCTCAGCGCCCATCCCAGTCCCTGCGCGATCGCGCCTTCGACCTGGCCGCGAAGTTGGAGAGGATTGACTACTACTCCGGCATCCGCCGCGTGCACGCTTTTCAGAATGATTATTTCTCCGGTGACACGATGCACTGCGATGCGGAACCCGTGGCAATTGAACGCGACGCTACGCGGAGTGCCATAAGCCTTGCGCATCACTTCCAGCTTTTGACCGGCTTTCTCCGCGACAGTGTAAAGCTCCGTCAGAGGAACAGCGGTTCCGTCGCAGTTGACGTTGTCGAGTGCCATGTGACACTTCTCGCGATTTTTGCCGGATAGTTTAGCCGCGAGATCGAGCATGCGGTCGCGTAGTTTCTCGGACGCATACTGTACCGCCTTCCCGGCGACAACCAGTCCCGCGCTGCCGAACGGACCGGTATCGTAACCGGTTCGATCAGTGTCGGACTGAGTGGAAGTTATGCGCGAGGGCAGCGTCCCGAGGATTGTCGCGATGATTTGCTGGCGCACCGTGGTCGACCCGTTGCCGAACTCCGGCGCGCCGATTGCCAGATGGAAGTGGCCGTTGGACTCCAGGCTCAGGCGCGCTTCCGAACGATGTTCGGTGGGTGGCACGCACGCGATCATTCCGATCGCGGCGCCCTGGCCGATCAGCCAGTCCGATCCCCTGCGGAGCGTCGACATCATCGCCTCGCTTTAGTGCCTCTTCGACGAGGTCGATGCACTGGTCGAGACCATAGCTGCCGTATTCCAGATCTTCGGGCTCGTCGTTCAGCGAGACAAACGGATCGGGCGGCCGGACAACGTTGCGCCGCCGGAACTCGAGCGGATCCATCCCGATTCCGCGGGCGAGCTCATCGATCGCGGATTCAATCGCAAGAATAGTCTGGGAAAGGCCGTAGCCGCGGAAAGCTCCCGCAGGCACCGTATTGGTATATACGGAGTACGCATCGATCTTCTTGTTCGCGCAGCGATAGATCGAGGTGGATTCGCCCGTGGAATGGAACAACACGGCGCTGCCGTGCCCGCCATAAGCCCCGGTGTTGTAAACGTATTGAATCTGAAGGGCGGTAAGGCGGCCGTCGCGAGTGGCGCCGGCTTTGACATGCAGCTTGGCCGGATGCCGCGTGGTGCAGCCGATAAATTCTTCCTCGCGCGTAAATTCAAGTTTCACGGGACGGCCGGTGACCATCGTCGCGAGCGCGCAGATGTCTTCGGTGATGACTTCCTGTTTACCGCCGAAGCCGCCGCCGACACGTTCGCAGAAAACCCTTATCGCACTCTCGGGCAGCCCGAGCAGGTAGCCAAGTTTCCGCCGGGTGGGAAAAGGCGTTTGCGAGCTGGTGCGCACGTGGAGACGATTGTTTCCATCGATCCAGGTAATCGAGCAGTGCGTCTCAAGAGGTGCATGCTGGGCGCGCTGGGTCGAATAGTCGGCCTCGTACACGAAATCGGCGCGGGCAAATCCCTCTTCGACATTGCCCACGTGTCCATGCAATTCCAGCACTATGTTGCGATCGGAGTGTTGAATTCCCGCGTCGGCGCCCTTGTCGCCGTGAATCGCCGGGGCTCCTGGCCGCATTGCTTCATCCGGATCGAAGACCGCCGGAAGAATTTCATACTGAACGTCGATCGCACTGCATCCTTCGGAAGCGGCGCGCCTCGGTGTCCGCTACCACCGCCGCGATGCGTTGCCCGACATGGCGGACAACGTTGTCCAGCATGTAGGTATCCCGCGGATCGCTTTTATCATCGTCATGTACCGCGGTGCTGTACGGTCTGCGTGGCACGTCTTCCCAGGTCAGGACCGCGTGCACGCCGGGCACCGCGAGCGCGCGGGTTTTATCAATCGATACGATGCGTGCATGGGCATGCGGAGACCGGAGCAGCTTCAGATGCAATAGTCCCTCGATATGAGTATCGAGTGTGTAGCGAGCCTTACCGGTTACGATGTCGTACGCCGCGGGCGCTCGCACATTGCTTCCAAACGCCGCCCCTTCCGCCGGTTCCTCGATAGACTTGATGCCGTGAATCGCATCGTCGATCGCCCGGTAGCCGGTGCATCGGCAGAGATTGCCCTTCATCACCCACGGAATGTCCAGGCGGTCTTCTTCGCTGAGGCTCGCGACGGTCATGACTGCTCCAGCGGTGCAAAAGCCGCATTGAAATCCAGCCGCATCCACGAACGCTTGCTGGACCGGATGCAAACTCGCCGTCGCGCGCGAGCCCTTCGATAGTGGTTACTTCGTGACCTTCAGCGCGAAAGGCGGGAATGAGACAGCTATGCACCGGCTTGCCATCGAGCCAGACGGTACACGCGCCGCAATCGCCGGCGTCGCAACCCTTCTTCACCCCGAACCATCCCATGTCGCGCAGGAAAGTACGCAGGCACTGGCCCGGCTGCGGTTGTTCCGCGAAATTTTGGCCGTTAACTATGTAGCTCATGACTATTTACCGCCGAGCTCCCGCCGGATCTCCTCGGCGAAATGAAAGGTCAAGTGTTCGCGATAATCCGGCGCTCCATGCACATCATCGAAGAACACCTGAATCTCCCGCTCCAGACGCGTCCCGCAAGGTGCGAGCATCGGGAACCTGCGGGAAACCGAATCGATACGGTCGATCCGTTGATGCGGATACGGTCAGCATGAAGATCCCGTCGTCCGGGCTCAGCGTGCCGATGATCAGAACGCTCGAACGTCCCAGATGGGTGAGTGTCATGCGGCGAAACGCGGTGCGCTTGCGCATCGCCGCCACGGGTAAATCGATTCGGCGCAACAAATCGCCGGGTTGGAGAACATTCTGATGGTTACCGGTGACAAAATTCTCGATCGCGACTTTTCGCTCGGAACCGTCGCGCCGATGAATCACGCACATGCCTTCGAGCCCGGTCGCGAGAGAAATCATCGGACCGGCGGGCAGCGACATGCAGATGTTTCCGCCAACCGTGGCGGTGTTCCAAATCTTGAACGAGGATAGGAACGACCGGCAGCACTGGTGGATCAGCGGCGCGGCGAGCCAGTCTACGGGCAGTTCAAGAGCGTACAGCTCCGCGATCTTGCAGGTCGCTGCAATCTCGAGTCCTTCCTTTGTAACGCTGAGCGGCTTCCACCCTAATCTTTCCAGATCGACTAGACGCCGCAGATGCGGCTGCGGTTCCGAGAAGAGCCACGTTCCCCCTGCCAGCCAAGCGTCGCCCTCGCGCCAATCTATCGGTCCAGAACCATCCTGCCGAGCCTGCCTGATCTCTTTGATGGTTACCAAATCCATGGGGGCCTCTCGTTTACACGACCTGTAGACTTCGCCTCTCTTGCTACGTTACCAATTTTAACATTTACAATTGTTTTGAGCTATTTTCGATATGAAAGAAAATATAAAGCATGATTTGAGTATTTTTGCCAACTCAATGAGACTTTTGATCCATTTTTCGTTTTGTTATAGTTTCTGAAACAGCTCAAAAGCACTTTAGAGGCGCGCGTTGGATTTCGGGTGTCGTTGGACTAATTGCACTGCCGTCACATAGGCAAACAACAGGGAGGAAATGATAATGGACCGCAAATTCATGGAAGAGGCAGCGCGCCTGGCGACCGAGTCGGTCGAGAAGGGCTGGGGCGGCCCGTTCGGAGCGGTGATCGTAAAAGACGGGGAAATCATCGGTCGGGGACAGAATCGGGTGCTCCTTACCGGATGCCCCGTGTACCACGCCGAGATCACCGCGATAATCGACGCGTCAGCGCGCCTGAACCCTAAGGGCCTGCTCGGGAGCGAGTACGGCGCAGGTACGATGCTCGAAATGATCGCACGGCCAGCCGGATCGCCCGATTTGGTAACGGAACGCGCCAAGATGCTGAAAGGGTGCGAAATCTACATCAACGGCGCACCGTGCCCGATGTGCATGAGCGCTATCTACTGGTCGCGCATAGACAGGCTATATTTCGGCGCGAGCCTCGAGGATACGAACGGCATCGGCTTCTCCGATGCTTTCCAGTACGAAGACTTCGTGCGTCCATGGGAAGAACGCAAAGGGATTAAGGTGACGGCGAACTTTGAACGAGAGGTCGGCCTCACGGCTTATAAGGTCTGGATGAACAAGAAAGATCGCCATCCCTACTGAGCAATCTGCAACCGGTGGTGCGCACCCGGGCGCCACCGGTTGAATTGCATCCGTTTGTTCGCTCGTTCAGCGACCGGCTGTTCGCTGCCGCAAAGGGCTCGAGTATCTTGACGAAGTCAGGAAGCTGTTGCCGACGCCGCCTTTATTGCTCCAACCGCGTGGCGCATTCGAGCGCCCCTCCAAATTTCCGTTGGATGCATCGGGTTAACGCTCCAAGCTGAACATCGGAAGTGGCGTCATTCCCTCCCCTTCGTTATGAAGGGTGAGTTGCTCGGCGGGTTGCGCAAAAGCGGCGTGAACCTGAACGGCTCATACGTTGGCTGGCCCAACGCGAGCATCAGTGCTTCGGCGAGGTCGGGTAAACCAGGGATTCAAATGGAAATCCCGGGTAAGACTTTCATCTCGAACTCGGTTAAGTATTCGCTATGACGCAGCGCGAACGTCAGGGATGGCTCATCGTCGCAAGCCTGTGGGTGACGCTGTTCATCATTTTCGGCGGCGGGTACCTCACCGCAGGCGTATTCTTCACTCCACTGCTTAAACAATTCGGATGGGGCCGTGCGGCGGTCTCGACGCTGCAGGGGTCGCTCGCGATCGCGGCGGGAATTTCGGCTCCCCTGATTGGCTGGCTGCTCGACAAGGTCGAGGCGCGAATCGTGATGGTGGTTGGCGCGGTGCTCGCGGGCGCCGCCTATCTTCTGGCGAGCCAGGTGCATTCCTTCGCTCCGATGCTCGGCGCCTATCTGCTTCTGGGCGTCGGGATTTGCGCAGCCACGTTGCTGCCGGCGGCACTGGTGGTATCGAACTGGTTCGGCGCGAACCGGGGACTGGCGCTGGGCTTGACGAGTTCGGGCACTTCGCTGGGTGGCGCGGGGATGACTCTGGTGGCCAACGCCGCGATCGCGCGGCACGGATGGCGCGGCGGCTACGTCGCGCTCGCGATCCCGATGATCGTGGTCGCCATTCCGATCATCGTCCTGATGGTCCGGAGCCGGCCGCCGGAGGTCGGCGCGCGGGCCACGATGTCCGGCGCGGCGCCGGCGCTCGACGTGCCGGGGTTCGATCTGGTCGAAGCGGCACGCACGCGATCATTTTGGATGATTTGCGCCGCGCAATTTTTGTACGCGTACGTATCGGCCAGTGCCGCGCTGCATCTCATCGCTCACCTGATCGGAATCGGTTACACGGCTGGATTCGCGGCAAAGATGATGAGCCTTGTGCTGATGATCGCGGGGCTGGGCAAGCTGCTGATGGGAGTCTTAGCGGACCGCGTCAGCGCGCGGCGCGCGCTTGCGCTCAACTTCATCGCAGCGGCTCTGGGAATCATCCTGATGTTCGGCGCCGCGAACGCGGTCGTACTGGTGCCGTTCGTGATCATCTTCGGGCTCACGGTGGGGGCGCCGCTGGTGCTGATGCCGATGCTCATAGCGGAGTCGCTGGGGCTGAAGCGCTTCGGCTCGATCGCGGGAGTGATTGGAGTGTGCCAGACGATCGGCGCCGCGCTCGGTCCGATCTCGACTGGCCGCATCTACGATCTGACGGGTTCGTACAGCTACGCGTTCGATCTGTTCGTTATCGCGTGCATTCTGGGCGCGCTCGCAACGCTAGGCTGTCTCTCGCTGGAGTCCGAGCGATCGCGCCTGATGCCGGTCGCGATAACTGCGGCTTAATCGCTCACGGCTCGGCCACGGTGGCCGTGGCTCGCCCAGGACGCCAGCAGGGATTGCTCACTCGGCTTAGTTGACTTGGGCAAAGACGAGAATCCCTTCTGGTCGGCTCTGGTGCCCTGGCGTGCAGGAATTTCACGAATCGTCCGTCGACATAGACGCCGGGCGGGTTTCGTCCGATTCGGTCGACATGGCGGGAGCGCGAGATGTATGGTTCGCCAACAACATCGGGATGGTCACGGACCGGCCTCCTCCCGCGGGCTTCGGAGGGAACGGGCTGGTAGATTTCATCGGTCTCGCAGGCCCGGTCAAAGCTCCGCAATTCGGGTTACCGGTCAAGCGGTAGTGGAAAGGAAGGGTATCTCATAATGAGACGCAACAAAGAGCCACGATTCTACTGTCTGTACTTAGTGGCGATGGCATTGTTGATGCCGGCCATCGCCGCGGCGCAGGTTTGTCCGATCGACCACGCGGCCGACCTCCCTCCGCAGACCGGGCATCCATGGACCAAGCTCGCCAGTTGCGTGAGCGGCGGTAATGCGGTCGTCGGCGGCAAAGTCAGCGCAACGGACTGCACCAACGCATACGTCGGCGAGCTGCAGCCGCTATACGGAGCCAACGCGCTAGAAACGATCACCATCAAGAGTGGCGGCACATTGGTATTCCTCGATCAAAGCTATCCCATTCGAGTTGGAAGCATCGTGGTGGAAAGCGGGGGCACGCTCCAGATAGGCGCAAAAGCGTGTCCGATACATGCACCCAACCAAGTCCGAGTCTTCTTCAGCGGGGCCGAGGGCGCCGCCAAGGGAATCGACGTCAAGGCAGGCGCCACGCTACGGATGTGGGGTCGGCGCGGCAACGCTGAACTCGGCAATGTGAGCTGGGCGCATTTGTTGAAGCCCGCCGGGCCGCAGAGATTCAGCAAGGAAAATAAGGTCGCGAGCCCGGTGCTTGACCCTGCCGACACGATCATCGTCGACAAAGCCTTGCCGAGCTGGCAGGTCGGAGATTGGATCGTGGTGGCGGGGACCGATTTCGCCCCCGATTCGGCGGACATTGTTTCGATCGCGACGATCACAGCGGATCCGGTGCTGGGCGCGACCACGATCACGACTCAGCAACCGCTGGTGAACTATCACTTCGGGGGGACGTCGCCTACCTGCATGACCGGCGATCCCTATTGCGGACCCTCGTCGGCGAGTTTCAACGACGGCCCGAGCAAGAACTACGGCGTCGATGAGCGTGCCGAGGTCGGGCTGCTCACCAGGGCCATTTGGCTGACATCGATCACGCCGAATCCGTACAACAACAAGACTCTACTCAGTCCGCAACCGGCCGGCCTGCATTGGGGTGGCGAGGTGCTGATCGAGTCGGGATTCAATGTGGCTGAGATTGCGGGGGTCGACATCGGAAAGTTCGGCGGCGATCGGGACGGGCAATTCCCGATCTATGTAACCGGGAGCGGGAACAATCCACCCATCATCAGCAGCAACAGCATCCATCACTCCTACAACAAATGCATCGCGCTCGCCGGTCTGACTAATGCCACGATCAAAGACAACGTATGCGCGCGCATCGTCGGCGACATGTTCTATCTGCAGACTGGCACGGAGCAGAATCTTAGCTTTACGCACAACCTCGGTGTCGGTGCGATGAGCAATCAATTTGCGCTCAATCCGGCGGTAACGCTACCGCCCTATCAGGCGTGGTGGCCGGGTGATAATCAGACCAACGATCCGGTGAACAACTGTCCATTGCCAGTGAGTCCCTCAGGTTACAATTGCTACGACGGCTTCAACGTGGCGTTCACCGACAACGCTTCGAATACGCTGAAGGTCTTCCAAACCCAACCGTACGCCTCGTCAGGTTTCTGGATCACGAATCCCGCGAACAACTTACGGGCGAACTCGATCGCGGGATGCCAGGATCAAGGGATTGGATTGTGGTACAACTTGATTTCCAACAATGGACCGTCGGATCCCGGCACTGCGAATCTGCCGCTCGGCACCGTGACCAACAATCGTGCGCACGGATGTTACTACGGACTGAATACTCCGGCGCAGCCGCCTTCAACGCCGGGCGCCAACCGAAACGGCAACTATGCGCCGCAGGACTCGCAACAGCGCGACTTGCTTGCGCACTTCGACGGCATTACCGTAACGCGCAACCGCGACTTCGGGATCTGGGCGCGCCCGAGTTGGTATGTTTTCAGTAACGGCAGGATGGCTACCAATCGGCAAGGCGCGAGCCTGGTCTCCAGCGGCGGTATCGAGGGATCGCCGCCGGGAGTCTGGTCGCTTATCACCGGAAGCGTCTTCGTGGGCGAAAGCGTGAACAATCCGGGACGCTTCGGCCCGTGCCCCTACTATGCGGACGGAGTAACGCCCAACCCGAATATCGACTCGCCGGTATGCCCCGAGACGATCAGTTCCGCGGTTCAGGGCAACGGGTATCCCGACGCCAAATGGAACGAATTCGGTTATATGTTCTACGATGGGCCGGCGCGGGTGGAGAATTCCCGCTTCGTCAACTTCCAGGTCAATCCGACCAAGCTTCTCAGTGCGTACGACGCGCTCTATCTCGCGACCTATACGGCGACCAAAAAGATGCCGTGCGATCCGAATACCCCGTTCGTCTATGAGGGCGATGCCGCACTCGGCTGGTTTCAATCGAATGAACAACTGTATCCGCCCACGCAGTACACCGAGAACGTATCCTTCGAGAATGTCGACCTGCGTCATCAGGTGTATACGCAGAACGTGGGCGTAACCTGCGCCCCCGGCAATACGCAAGACTTCCAGGATGGCGACAAAAATACCGTCATCCTCGATCACGACTCGACTCTGAGCGGATACCAGGTCGTGGACTCGAGCGGCAATCCGATTGCGGGAAAGTTTCCAATCTCGCTGAACAACCTGCCATTTCTGGCGGTAGCTGACACCACGAACAACGTCCTGAACACCGTCGATGAATGCCATGCCGAGGGCGCGCAGGACACCGTCTACGAAGATCGGCCGACCTCTCAGATGAGTCCCAATGACTATGCCTCGCTGGAGTTCTCCGCGGTTCCATGCGCGCTGGTTTCGACGGGCGGCGTCAAGGGTTGCACCAACGCAAACCTCATGACATTCACGAAGAATCAGCAGGACTACGGTACGCATCAGTCGATGGCGCTCAATGGGCGCAACGATAATGGGATCTACGAACCCAAGGTCATGAACGGCCTGGGCTACACGGTGCAGGCTCAGAATGAGATGCCGCCGTTCGTGTCGGTAACCTATACCGACACGTCGGTTACGCCGTTCCAGACGCAATTAGGAATCTGCTACACGACTCCCAGCGGCCCCCTGCAATGCCCCGGCAGCAATTGCTCGAGTGTCTTCACCGTATCCAAGGGGGTCAAAACGCTGGGTTCGCCGGGCAGCTCGAGCTTGGCGGCCGTCGCTCCCTACTTTACGTTTTTCAACGTCTGCAACGGGCTGGATAACCAGTATGGTAATCCGCCTACTCCCTTCAATTTGCCCAACCTCGCGTTCTGCCCGGATCCGACGGTGGAACCCGTGCCTGGCACCATTCCTCCCGCTCCTACCCCGCTCAGCCAGGTAACCTCGTTCGCCGACCTGACGCCGTCAACTTACTATTACGACCAGACCTCGGGACTGCTGTTCCTGGACGTTCAACAGGAACTGGTCAACGGCAGCGCGTCCTATTCGGCGTCGGGCGGCGGGCCTTCGCCGTTGGGTGCTTGCGATGGCCCAACTCCGGATCCCGCATGCCCCGACTTCGCGCATGGCGAGAGCTTCTATTCATGTCCGAGCGGAGGATGCGAGTTGTATATGGTGCAGGTCAATCCGAGTGCGTACGCGTACAATCCAGCCAGCGTCGGAACCACTTGCACGCCTTATCCAAAGTATGCGCAGCCTTACCCGGCGAACCTCAATCTCCTGAAGAACGTCGCGACCAATACCGTCTTGACGCCTGACAAGTTGACGCCTACTGGCGCATCCGGAGAATTTCCGCACCTGGTCGATTCGTCAGGGGCGTCTTGTCCCTGACCTCGAACAGGACCAGCGTGAAACCGCCGTCTGAAGATCAAAAGGCTGCGGCTGATGCAAACGCGGAAAGCGCGCGTCTGCGGGAATGCCACGATTCTCAGGCGCCGTGGAAAAAATGGGGTCCGTACCTGAGTGAGCGGCAATGGGGGACGGTGCGGGAGGACTACAGCGAGGACGGCAACGCATGGGATTCCTTCTCCCATGACCAGGCGCGCTCGCGTGCGTACCGCTGGGGCGAAGACGGTCTGGCGGGAATTTCGGACAACCACGGGGTGCTGTGCTTCGCGCTGGCGCTGTGGAACGGGAACGATCCCATCCTTAAGGAGCGGCTTTTCGGCCTCACCAATAGCGAGGGTAATCACGGCGAAGACGTAAAGGAGTACTACTTCTACCTCGACAGCACGCCGACCCATTCGTACATGAGGTATCTTTACAAGTACCCGCAGCGCGCCTACCCGTACGACGATCTGGTCCAGACCAACCGCCAGCGCTCGCGCAGTGAACTCGAGTACGAACTGCTGGATACCGGCGTGTTCGATGACGACCGCTACTTCGACGTTTTCGTGGAATACGCCAAGCGGGCCCCGGAGGATGTGCTGATCAAAATCAGCATCTGCAACCGTGGGCGCGAGCCGGCGGCTCTGGAGGTCTTGCCGACCTTGTGGTTTCGCAACACGTGGTCCTGGCCCGACGGAGGAAGTAAGCCGCTGATTCGCGCGATCGAAGCGGGCGGCCGCTCCGTCATCCAGGCCCATCACACCGATCCGCTCTTCCAGGAGTCGCTGCAAGACTACTATCTGTACTGCGAGGACGCGGTGCCGCTGCTCTTTACCGAAAATGAGAGCAACAACCAAGACTCTTTGGCACCGCGAACGCATCCACCTACGTCAAGGATGGGATCAACGACTACGTTGTTCATGGCAAACGCGATGCGGTTAATGCGAATCGCGTCGGAACCAAGGCTTCTCCGCACTACCAGTTGACTATTCCCGGCGGCCAGACCCGGACGGTTCGGCTGCGTCTGACCATGACGCGCACCCGCGCACTCGGCGGACGCTTTTGCGGATTTTGATCCGGTGTTCAAGACGCGCCTCGAGGAAGCTGACGAGTTCTATGACTCAGTCCTCGCACCGGCGGTCAAGGCAGATCCGGATCGGGCCAACCTAGTACGCCAGGCGCTGGCAGGAATGCTGTGGAGTAAGCAGTATTACTATTTCGACGGCTACCGATGGCTGGAGAGTCATCAGGCCAATCCGTTGCGCGCAGCGAGCCGTCCGCATCGCAACCGCGACTGGTTTCACATGATCAACGACGACATCCTGTCGATGCCGGACAAATGGGAGTATCCGTGGTACGCCGCCTGGGACCTCGCCTTTCAGACCCTGGCTCTGTCGGTGGTGGATCTGGATTTCGCCAAAGAGCAGCTCAAGCTCGTGCTCAGCGGGCGCTACATGCATCCCAACGGCCAGCTTCCTGCCTACGAATGGAATTTCAGCGACGTCAATCCGCCGGTGCACGCCTTTGCGGCGCTTTTCCTCTATCGCACCGAGCAGGCGCTGCGCGGCGCTGGCGATCTCGAATTCTTGAAGTCGACGTTTTCCAAACTGATGGTCAACTTCACCTGGTGGGTGAACCGGAAGGACCGCTTCGGCAAGAACGTCTTTGAGGGCGGCTTCCTGGGGCTGGACAACATCAGCGTCTTCGATCGCAGCGCTCCGCTGCCGACCGGAGGCAACCTCGAGCAGGCCGATGGCACGGCGTGGATGTGCTCTGTTCTGCCAGAACATGGCCGAGCTTGCGGCCGAGCTTACCAGCCACGATCCGGCGTACGATGACTTTGTCGCCAAGTTTGTGGATCACTTCCTATGGATCGCGCGGGCGATGAACAGGCCGGGTTCGGACGGGATGTGGGACGAGGAGGACGGCTTTTACTACGACCTGTTGCGTCGTCCCGATGGCAGCTTCACGCGCCTTAAGGTGCGCTCGATGGTGGGTCTGCTCCCGTTATGCGCAACCACGGTCGTGGAACCA
Source organism: uncultured delta proteobacterium (assembly GCA_963832395.1). Classification (GTDB taxonomy): domain Bacteria; phylum Desulfobacterota; class Binatia; order Binatales; family Binataceae; genus JAKAVN01. Next base: position 160,405 of record CAWHTV010000009.1, read on the forward strand.
TGGCAGCGTAAGCGCAGCCCGCACGGCACACTTTTATATAAATCGCTTTAAACAAATGCCTGAAATCCTGGATTCGATTCATCCCACCGGTCCGGGTCATTTCGGAGTGGGCGAGCGCGGCATCGTCGCTCTGCTCAACCCAAAACGCTTGCGCCGGGTCCTGACCAGGATGCTGGATGAGAACGAATTCCTAAGCCCGTACGGGATTCGCTCCCTGTCGAAGTACCATCGAGGATCATCCCTACGTATTCAACGTGGGCGAACGGGAATACCGGGTTGACTACTCGCCCGCCGAGTCCAACACTGGGCTTTTCGGCGGCAATTCGAACTGGCGCGGACCGGTATGGGTGCCGGTCAACGCGCTCATCGTTCGCGCCTTGATCAGCTTTTACACATACTATGGCGACAATTTCAAAATCGAGTGTCCAACCGGCTCGGGCCGCTTGATGAACCTGTTCGAGGTCGCCAGCGAGATCGTCGAGCGGCTGGCGAAAACCTTTCTTGCGCGATGAGCATGGCCGCCGGCCAGTCTACGGAGGTTCGGAGAAATTCCAGTCCGACCCGCATTGGCGCGACAACATCTTCTTCTACGAATATTTTCACGGCGACAACGGTGCCGGGCTGGGAGCGAGCCATCAGACCGGCTGGACCGGTCTGGTGGGGGCGCTGATGAATCTTTTCGCGCGCCTCGACCCCGCCGCAATTCTAAGCGAAGGAACGTCCGCCACGTTCAGCAAGGGTTGAGCTTGAGGGCGGTCACAGACGAGGGATCACCTTTTCGCCGAAGAGGCGGATCGATTCGAGAGTTTCCTGGTGAGAAGGGCCGCCGGGCTGGCGGAACCGGACGATGAGATAGTCCGGCTTGATCGCATCGCGCCACATCTGAAGTTGCTCGAGGCATTCTTGGGGCGAACCGGCGATCAACCGATCCTTGGCCGCCTTCGCGAAAGTCAAATCTTCGGGACGCTTGACATCCTTCAAATACTCGTCGGGCAAATAGCTATTGTGCTTGAAGTAGAAGCGATGCGTGACCATCGTGGGTCCGCTAACCGCTTCGGCGGCGGCGAAGCTGGGCGCCACGATCGCGTCGCGCATCAGGCAGATATAAGGCTTGCGCCCATTTTTCGCGGCGGCCTCGCGATAGGTTTCAGCGAACTGCCTGATTACGGGGAGGGACTGGACCGGATCGGCGATCCATCCGTCAGCCAGGCGAGCGGCGCGGCGGAGCCCAACCGCCGTCCACGAAGCCATCCAGATCGGAGGCCCCGTGGGAAGCATCGGGCGGAGCGTAAGCAGCGCATCGTTCAGCTGAAAATGTTTGCCGCTGAAGCTGAAGCGCTCGCCGGTCCAGCATCGGCGGATGATCTCGATGGATTCCGTGGTGCGAGTGGCGCGCTCTTCGACCGGGATACCGAAGGCGGCGAAATCGTTCGGTTGATAGCCGACGCCGAGGCTCAGGATGAGGCGTCCCTTAGTCGCCAGATCGATCACCGCGCAATCTTCGGCGACGTGCATCGGATGATGCAGCGGTATCAGAAGCACGCAGGTGCCGACCCGCAGCCGCTTGGTGCGCGCTCCGATCAGGCCCGCCATCAGCAGCGGCGACGGGACGTAGCCGTCGGGCTGCTGATGATGTTCGCTGATGAAGCATCCGTCCCAGCCCGCGGCCTCGGCGGCCGTGGCTTCGGCGAACACCTCGTCCATAACGCGCGCCATGTTCTTTCCGTCGGGCGGGTCCTGCGTGCAGGGGAAATATCCAACCGGGAGCATGCAAACTCCTTTTGAGATTCGCTTCTTAGTAGATGGAAATTCCGCTTCTACCGGCTGCGCGGATTCCGCGGCTGCGCGGCCACGCTAGTTCCCTCTTTGCAATCAAGACGCGTAGCCACGTTTCGCGCCCGAGTCAAATGAGCGAGGGCCGTTTTCTCCAGACAAATGCTCAGCCCAGTTCTTCGGCCAGGGCCTTCTTCACCCCGGAGCGCTCGGACATGCGTTGCCGGTGGTCCCGGACCTTCGGGAACCGAGCCGGGTCGACGCCGTCGCCTTCCAACCACTGGGCCAGGGTGAAGAGGTACGGATCGCAGATTGTGAAGCTCTCGCCCATCACCCACGGGCCGACGAACATTTCGCGCTCGATCAGGTCGAAACACTCGGCGACGGATTGCGGAACCTTCTTTTGCATCGCCGCGATGGCGGCGGCGTCATCGGCATCGACCCAGCGATAGCCGCGCAGGCGATGGGCATGGGCGACATGGACGGTGGCGCAGAGGTAGCTGTTAAAGGATTGGGCCCGCGCGAACGCGAAGGCGTCGTCCAGCGGAGCCAAGCGGGATTGCGGGAAGCTCTGGGCGACGAAGGCCAGGATCGCCGGAGTCTCGGTGAGGATTCCGCTCTCGGTCACCAGCGCCGGCACGCGGCCCTTCGGATTGATCGCCAGGTATTCCGGCTTGCGCTGGTCGTTGGATCGGAAGTCGAGCCGCACGGTCTCATAGTTCGCGCCGGCCTCTTGCAGGGCGATGTGCGAGGCCAAGGCGCAGGTGTTAGGCGCGTAGAACAGCTTCAGCATCAGGGCCTCCGATTTCCGTGCTCGCCAGAATTGGAAAGCATGTGTGCGATAGACACAAGCCTCGGGATGGTCGCCAGCCGATACTTAGGCACTGGCGATCTCGGTCACAGCTTAGGCGATCCTAAGGCGACTGAATACCGGGAATTTCGCCACATCCACGACCAATGCGAAGGCGACCGCGGCGGCCAAAGTGCCGGCCACAACAATGATTGGCAGAGCCGTCATTGCGATACCGCACGCGGCCAACGTCGAGGCGATCAGGAGATCCACGATCGACGACAGCACGAGCCAGCCACTGGGCATCGACCACAAGCGCTGGCGTTCGCGGATGGCATAGAGCGATGCCTGATTGCCGAACACGATGGCGAGAAAGGCCATAGTTTGCAGCGCATCGATACCAAGCCCGAGCCGAAATTTGCCGACGGCCAGGACGGCAGTGCAATAGGCCAGCTCGCAGACCCCCACGAAGATCCCCGCGATCGTCAAGCCGCCGATTCGCCAGGCGTTGGGCAACGGGGAGGGACGCACGTTGTCGGTTGTCAGCGACATGCCCAGGAAGTCGCCGGTGAGCATTACGATGACCATCAGCATGGGGGTCAGAATTGCGTGTCCAGTTATGACCAGGCCAACCGCCAGGAAGAGCACCTGTACCGTCTTTTTGGTAACCGAGTTCAGCGTATAGGTCAGGATGCGCTGAAAGGTCACGCGGCCTTCCTTGAGCGACGCGACGATGCCGCCGAGTCCGGGCTCGGTCAGAACTATACCGGCCGCTGACTTGGCAACGTCGGTCGCGGTCGATACCGCGATTCCCATCTGCGCCTGGCGCAAGGCCGGCGCGTCGTTGGCGCCGTCACCGCACATCGCAACATTGTGACCACCCTTCTGGAACGCCTTCACGAGCTTGTACTTGTCCTCCGGCAGGACGCCGGCAAAGACGCACGAATTGCTCGGGCGTCACGGCGTCGCCAATCGGGCCCGGTGGACAGACGGCTCCGTCGAGCCCCACCGCACGAGCCACGATTGCGGCCGTCGCGGGAGCGTCGCCGGTCACCATCACGGTGCGCACGCCCAGAGTGCGCAACTCCGTGACCAGCGCCGCCGAGTCAGCTCGCGGCGGATCGCTCAGCGCGATCAGTCCCGCCAGGCGCATCGCCGCCTCAGTGCCAGCCGCGATGGCGAGCAGCCTGAAGCCCTTCGCTTCCAATTCGTTCGCTGCCGCGGACATGGCCGGCAATGGCGGCGCAAGGCCGATCACCGCGGCATAGGCTCCCTTCACGACCCGCATGGTCCCGCCCCCGCTTGGATCCACTGCCGTAGCTTCGGACGTCTTCTTTGCGGGATCGAAGGGGATGAACTTAATCAGTTTCGGCGGATTCGCCGCGCCCTTGCGCGAGGCTGCGGAGCGAATGGCTTCATCTACCGGATCCTGTCCACCATCCGCACTCGCCAGCGCCGCAAGTCCCAGCACGGCGGTCTCGTCGAAGCCCGGCGCGGGATGAACTGCGGTCACCGTCAATTCGTTGCGCGTCAGCGTGCCGGTCTTGTCGGCGCACAAGACATCGATGGTTGCCGCTTCATCCACGGCCGAGAGCCGCGTCGGCAGGACGCCCAGGTGCGCCAGCGCGCGTGCGCCCAGCGCCGCCGCAAGCGTAAATGTGGCCGGCAGCGCTACCGGGATCGACGCGAGGATCGCGGTCAGCACCAGCGGTATGACTTCGGCAAGCGGCATCGCGAGCTTATAGGCATACGCCACCAGCATGACAATGATGACGCTGTTGAAGATCGCGAGATTGCGCACGACGCGCAGAACCGCCTTCTGCTCCGAACTCGTGACATGAGCGGTGCGGACCAGCTCCGCGGTGCGTCCAAACTTGGTGCGCGCTCCGGTCGCCGTGACCTCCGCAACCGCCTCACCGCGCCGCACGAGAGCGCCGGCATACGTCTGCAGACCCGGACCCGCTTCTATTGGTATGGATTCGCCGGTAAGCATCGACTGGTCGAGCAAGACTGACCCCTCGACCAGGCGCACGTCGGCGGCGACCACGGCGCCCAAAGACAGTTTTACGATGTCGCCCGGCACCAATCCGACGGCGGGCACAAGCTTCCAGACACCGTCGCGCTGGACCGACGCGTTCAGCGCCAGCCGCGACTTCAGCGCGGCAAGCGTGGCCTGCGCGCGCGACTCCTGAAAAAAACCGAGCGCGGCGTTGAACACCAGCAGGCCCGCGATGATCGCCGCCTCGACGTATTTGCCGAGCGCCACCTCGAGCACGATCGCGGCCTCGAGCATCCATGGCACCGGCGTCCAGAACTTGTTCAGCACCGAACGCAACGGATGCGCCGCCGTATCGGGCATCGCGTTGGGACCGAACTTAATGAGCCGGCTCGCCGCTTCTTCCTGCGTCAGTCCCTGTTCGGGACTCGAATGGACCTTGGTGAGAGCCTCCCGGACCGTCCCGGTATCGGATGGTATCCGCACACCCTTGGACGCATCCGCGGAGAGTGACGCCTCGGCCTTTTGCCAGTCCTCGATTTCGCTGCCGGGTCCGCCATGTCGCGCTTGGAAGATTTCGTAGGCTCGCGTGCGAATCTCGTCCACAGTGGGCTTCGTCCCATTGGACTTGGCGGCACTCGCCTCGGCCGCATTTGGCGCGGGCTTATCTGAATCGTCTTTTGAATCGCCCAGGGTCTTCGTATTTTTCCTGGAATCTTTCTCGGTAGAAGAGTTCATCATTCTCTAAATACATTTCACTGCGTAGTCGTGGAAATTTGGCATGCGCGGCGTCAGCGAGTTTCGCGAACCAGACTGCTTGGGAGCTGGCGCCGAGAGCTTAGCAATCGGACTTTAACAGCTTAGGTATTCATTGGATCTCCGCGATCGGCAACTCGTGTTCCTCAGATAACCAAACACGATTCTGCCTTGATAGCGTTGCACGAACACTCGGCATAGAGTGTTTAGCAGGCGAAGCGGTCAAAGAGATTCTGGCCGTAGCGTCGGCGGCAACTCGTCACAAAACCACTTGGTTGGTGGAACAGATTGGAACCTCATGAAAGCGGCACTGTCGAGAATACTTGAGTTCTTTGTCAGTTATGAGCGGCGCGAAAAGAGCCACCCGGTACTTCGCAGCTACTGTATCTGTGGCGCACTTAAGCCGGATGGTGAAGGGCGGAAACGTGAAGCGTCATTGAAGACCTCGAGTCGTCCCCAGGGCTGACAACACCGGAAGGCGATTACAAGTTCGGATCGATCAAACCAGAAAAAGCGGAAGAGTTGAGATCAACCAGGAACCGATCCGGAGGTCGGGGAATGAAACAAATACTTAGTTTGCTGACAGCCGTGGCCATCGCCGCCGCGATGACAAATGTCGCGTTTGCCCAAGCTGGTGGTAAGGGCTTCGACGAGTCGACAGCTATCGCGGCGAACGGCAACACCACCATAGTGTTCGAACCGGCCAACGAGAGCGACCTAGAGATGGGCCTGCTGACGCGATGGAGCAGTTTCGCGCAGGTGCATCAAAAAATCGCACACCAACTAGGCGACAGCCGATGTTGATCGAGGATGCCGGCTATCTGCGAAAGCATCCCGAACTGGAGAAGCTGTTCCAGGACAATCCCAAATTACTGGCCGCGATGAAGCGCAATCCAGGCAACTTCGTGGCTAACCTACCGTCGATCGGAAGAGTAGCACGGCAACCGCCGTGTCAAAGCTGCCGTCCGATTAGTCACCGCCGCAGGGCGTTGATTGTCTCAGTTGAGCGGCGCCAAATCGGGCGCCGCTTTTTTCGGTCCGCGCGAGACTGTCACCTCGAAAGTCCATCGCCCGTCGGCGATCTGAGACTGGTCGCTTGCGAAGGCGATCTCTCATCGCCGACGCTGTGGCTCATCTTGGGGCAGGCGAACCCAATAGCAATGAAAAGTCGATGCCCAAAGCCTAGCGGCGAAACGCCTCCCATGAAATGCCGGCCGAACATGTCGGTAGGAACGGCTCGGATCGTCGAGAGCGTCCGCCGAGCTCAAAGGCAATCGTGAAGAATCTAATTTTACATGCGCGCAAAGATGTATCGGCCAGTTTCCCTCAGGAAACGAGACGAACCGATTCGTGCGGAACTCTTCAGCATCGAGCGCCTCGAACAACATGCCGAAAGCCTCGCGCGGGCTCAGCAGATTCACGACCAGGCGAGGCACGGGCCGAGACTTGGCGAAACGGCTGCGGGACAACGGCCGGGTGCTGCTTGAGGCATATCGAGCCACCGCCAAGGCAATCGGGAGGAACGCGCAATTACCCCGGCGGCCGAGTGGCTGATCGATAACTTTTACGTCGTGCAGGAACAGATTCGCGAGATCCGCGAGGATCTGCCGCGCGGGTTTTATCGCGGGCTGCCCAAACTCGCGGAGGGGCCACTGGAGGGTTATCCGCGCGTTTTCGGAGTGGCCTGGGCGTTCGTCGCGCATACCGACAGCCGCTTCGAGCCGGAGATGTTGTGCCGGTTCGTGCAGGCCTATCAGCGCGTGCAGCCTCTGACGATTGGCGAGCTATGGGCGGTCGCGATAACGCTGCGAGTCGTGCTGGTGGAGAATTTGCGCCGCGTCGGCGGAACGGATCGTGAACGAGCGGGCGGCGCGTCAGGCGGCGGACGCAATGGCCGACCGGCTGCTGGGCGCCGGCGGCCATGAGCGCCGAAGCGCCGGAGGCCGTGCTGCGCGCGCTTCGATGAGAAACCGGTGCCCAGGGCCTTCGCAGTTCAGTTGGTCCAGCGTCTGCGCGATCAGGATCCGAAAGTGATACCGGCGCTCACCTGGTTGGACGAACGTTTGGCCGCATGGGAACCACTGCCGATGAGGCCGTCCGCGCGGAGCATCAGACACAGGGCGCGATGAACGTGACGGTGCGCAACGTGATCACGAGCATGCGCATGATATCCGCGGTCGATTGGGCGGAGTTCTTCGAGAGCGTGAGCCTCGTCGAGCCGCGCTCCGCGCCGACAGCGATTTCGCCGAAATGGATTTTCCCACGCGAGATCGCTACCGGCACGCGATAGAAGAGCTGGCGCGAGGCTCGCAGCAACCGGAGCTGGAAGTCGCCCGGTGCGCGATTGCCGCGGCAAAGCGAGCGGCGGCCGAATCGCCGAACGGCGGCTCCGAGACCGCCAAGTCGAGCGGGAGCCCGGCTACTACCTCATCTCGAATGGGCGGCGCGTCGATCGAAAGAGAGCTTGGATTCCGTGTTCCGATAAGCGAATGGCTGATTCGAGCCAACGCGGCCGTCGGGCATTCTGGGCTATGTGGGCGCGATCGCGATCATCGGCGCGTTCATCATGGTTCTGCCGCTGCTCGGGGTGGCGGAGTTCGGCGTCAGCGGATGGATGCTTTTCGTGCTGGCGCTGCTCGCCGTCGCGCCGGCGTCGGATGCCGCGATAGCGCTGGTCAACCGCGGCGTCGCAACGGCCGTCGGGAGCCAGAACTTTGCCGGCCATGGAGCTTGCGCGACGGAGTGCCCGCGAGCCTGCGCACGATATAGTCGTGCCGACGCTCCTGACGACCCGATCCGAACTCGAAGAGCAGATTGAGCGCTGGAGGTGCATTACCTGGCGAGCCAGGACGGCGATCTCCGCTTCGCACTACTCTCGGATTGGACCGACTGCGCTACCGAGAATGCGCCGGACGACGACGAACTGCTCGGCGCTGCCGCCGAGGGGATCGCGCGTTTGAATCAGCCGCCATGGACCGGCGCCGGAAGGCGCTCGCTTCCTGCTGCTCCATCGCCGGCGGATCTGGAACGAGGGGCAGGGCAAGTGGATCGGATGGGAGCGCAAGCGCGGCAAGCTGCACGAATTGAATCGCTTGCTGCGCGGCGCGACCGACACCACTTTTGTGGCGATCGACGGCCAGCTCGCCGATCGTACCTTCCGGCGTCCGCTACGTGATCACGCTCGACGCCGATACTCGGCTGCCGCGAGGCACCGCCAAACGCCTGATCGGCAAGATGGCGCATCCGCTCAACCGTCCGCGGCTCGATCCGGCATAACGGCCGCGTGGTCGAGGGGTACGCGGTGCTTCAGCCGCGCGTCACCCCGTCGTTGCCGAGCGGTCGCGAGGGCTCGCTCTTCCAGCGCATCTTTACCAGCCCGAGCGGGCTCGACCCTTACGCCTTCGCGGTCTCCGACGTCTATCAGGATCTGTTCGGCGAAGGTTCTTACAGCGGCAAGGGAATCTATGACGTAGACGCCTTCGAGGCCGCGCTCGCCGGTCGGCTCCCCGAGAGCGTCATTCTCAGTCACGATCTTCTGGAGGGAATCTTCGCGCGGGCCGGTCTGGTCTCCGATATCGAGGTCGTCGAAGAGTTTCCATCACGCTACGACGCCGCCGCGGCTCGCCAACATCGATGGGCGCGCGGCGATTGGCAACTGCTGCCCTGGATTTTTGGCCGAGGGCGGGATTCCAGCGGCGATCAGCGCCGAACCGCGATTCCGTTGATCGGCCGCTGGAAGATGCTGGACAACCTCCGGCGGACGTTGTCGGCGCCGGCGGCGTTCGTCGCTTTGCTGGCGGGATGGACGCTGCCTTTAGGCTGCCGCGGCGGTGTGGAGCGGGTTCGTGGTCGCGACGTTCGCGACGCCCACCCTTATTGCCGGCGTTCATCGGGATGGTGCCGCGAAGGCTCGGGCTTTCCCAGCGGAGGCACTGGCACGCGGTCGGCGCGGATTTCGTGCTTGTCGCTGTCGCAGGTGGCGCTGCTGGTCACTCTCCTTGCGCATCAGGCCTGGTTGATGACCGACGCAATCCTGCGGACCTTTTTTCGTCTATTCGTCAGGCGCCGGCGCTTGCTCGAATGGGTAACCGCCGCTCAAGTGAGGTCGAGCGACGCAGCTCGATGCTCCGCGGATACTATCGGTGGATGGCCGGCGGTGTCGCGCTCGGCGTGCTGGCCGTTGTCGTGGTCGCGATGCATCGGGCGAAGGGCGTGGCCGGTCGCGGCTCCATTCGTGATCCTCTGGATGCTCTCCCCGGCCATCGCGCGATGGGCGAGTTTTTCGCCTGCGCTGGCCGGCTCCAATCCGCTATCGGACGCGGACGCACGAGCACTGCGGCTCATCGCACGGAGGACCTGGCGCTTCTTCGAGACTTTCGTCACGGCGGAAGACCACATGCTTCCGCCGGACAATTTCCAGGAAGACCCGCGGCCGGTGTTGGCCCATCGGACTTCCCCTACCAACCTCGGACTGTACCTGCTGTCGGTGGTCGCCGCCCGCGATTCCGGCTGGCTGGGTAAGCTTGAGGCGGCTGGAGCGGATTGAAGCGACGCTCGAGACCATGAACGGGCTCGAGCGTTTCCGCGGTCATTTCTACAACTGGTATGACACCCATGACCTTCGTCCGCTCGAGCCGAAATACATCTCTTCGGTGGATAGCGGCAATCTCGCCGGTCATCTGATCGCGCTTGGAAACGTCCTGTCGGGAGATAGCCGGCGCGCCCGTGGCAGGGCTTCGAATGGTGCGCCGGGATCGAGGACGCGCTGGAAATCACCCGCGAGTCTCTGCATGCGCTCCCTGACGATCGACGAACCCTGAGCGCGACTCGAAAGCATCTCGAGGACGCCCTGGACGATATTTCCGCTGCCGTGTCAGCTTCGCTCGGACCCGCTGGCGGAACCAGGCTTTCATGGCGAAAGCGGTCACGGTGCGGCAAAAACGTCTCCGGCGACTCCGGCAGACCTCATGCGGCGGTTGGCGGAACTGGCGCTGCGTGCCGACACGCTCACGGACATCGCGCGAACATTCAGTGCGGAACGCGGCGACGAGGCCAGCGCTGAAGTGCTGGCCTGCGCCGAGGCGGTGAACGCTTCCCTGCAAAGCCATCAGCGCGATTTCGAGCAGCTGATGCCCTGGGCGCAGCTCGTCGCCGCTGAGACCACGCTCGCCGCTCCGGCGGATGCAGTTATGGACATTTCTCCGGAGCAGGCGCTTGCGCGCATCTTCGACTCGGTCCCGACCTTGGCCGACCTGCCCAATCGTTGCGAGGCCGCGATGCTGGTGCTGATGCGGCGTCGGGCCGAGTTCGCCGTGCAAGACGGCGCCGCGCAAGACGGCGCCGGGCACGACCGCGACGCGAATAGCCTGCTCGAGATGCGCGTGGAGGTTTTGCTCGACGCTCTCGAGCGCTCCGCCCGCGCCGCGCGCTCGTTCAGGGGACGTCTCGAGGCGCTCGGCGGGATGACGAAGAAAATGTTCGACGCGATGGAGTTCGGCTTTCTCTTCAACCCGGCGCGCCAACTCCTCGCGATCGGGTATCGGGTTACGGAGGGCAGTCTCGACGCGAACTGTTACGACTTGCTCGCCTCCGAGGCGCGCCTCGCGAGCTTCGTCGCGATTGCCAAGGGCGATGTGCCGACGCGGCACTGGTTTCGGCTCGGGCGCACCGAAACCCCGGTGGGTTACGGATCGGCGCTGGTGTCGTGGTCGGGATCGATGTTCGAGTACCTGATGCCGAGCCTGGTGATGCGTGCGCCGGCGGGAAGCCTGCTCGAGCAAAGTAACCGCTTCGTCGTCCGACGGCAGATTGAATATGGCGCCGAACTTGGCCTGCCGTGGGGCGTCTCGGAATCCGCATACAATGCGCGCGACCTGGAGCTTACTTATCAATACTCCAGCTTCGGCGTCCCGGGCCTGGGGCTCAAGCGCGGGCTCAGCCAGGACGCGGTTGTCGCTCCGTATGCAACGGCGTTGGCGGCTATGGTCGACGCGCCGGCCGCGACACGAAACTTCTCGCGGCTTGCCGCGGCGGGTGGCCGCGGCAGGTATGGCTGGTATGAGGCTCTGGACTACACTCCGGCGCGCCTCCCCGAGGGCGAGAAGGTGGCGATCGTCCGGTCTTACATGGCGCACCATCAAGGGATGACCTTGATAGCCATCTCCAACGCTCTTCAAAACGGCGCGATGCGCGCCCGCTTTCACGCCGAGCCGATTATCCAGGCGACCCAGCTTTTGCTGCAGGAACGAATTCCGCGGGATGTGTTGAGTGCCCACCCGGGAGCCGACGAGGTGGCAGTAGCGGCCAAGGTCCGCGAACTGGTTCCGCCGATGCCGCGCGGGTTCCAATCGCCTCACCAACCGGTTCCTCGTACTCACCTGCTTTCCAATGGCAGCTACGCGGTCATGATCACCGCGGCGGGCTCAGGCTACAGCCGCTGGCGCGATCTTGCCGTCACGCGTTGGCGCGAGGACGCCACCTGCGATTGCTGGGGCATGTACGTTTTCCTGCGCGATTCGTCGAGCGGCGAGGTGTGGTCGGCAGGGTACCAACCGACCGGAATCGAGCCGGATAGCTACGAGGCGGCATTCTTTCGAGGATCGTGCTGAAATCGTCAGGCGCGACGGTACGATCGAGACAAAGATGGAGATAGCAGTGTCGACGGAAGACGACGCTGAGGTTCGTCGAGTCTCGATCTCGAATCTCGGAACTGGGGTGCGGGAGATCGAGCTGACCTCGTATGCGGAGGTGGTGTTGGCGCCCGATGCGGCTGACGCCGCGCACCCGGCCTTCTCCAATCTGTTCGTACAGACGGAATTCGTCGCGGACAGCGGGGCTCTTCTGGCGACACGGCGCTTGCGCTCGCCCGCCGATTTTCCGCTCTGGGCGGCGCATATCGCAGTGGTGGAAGGCGAGGTCGTGGGCGCCCCGCAATTCGAGACCGATCGGGCGCGCTTCCTGGGACGGGGACGCGGTATCCGTACGCCGATCGCGGTGGTTGACGGCCGGCCGCTTTCCAACACTGCCGGCGCCGTACTCGATCCGATCTTCAGTCTTCGCCGCCGCGTCAGGCTGGCGCCAGGGGCCACGGCGCGGATCGCGTTCTGGACGCTGGTCGCGCGCTCGCGTGGCGAAGCGCTCGACCTGGCCGACAAACATCACGACGCGGCGGCCTTCGAGCGTGCCCTCACCCTCGCGTGGACCCAGGCGCAGGTGCAGCTCTACCATCTCGGCGTTGACTCCGACGAAGCCAACCTCTTCCAACGTCTGGCGGGTCATGTGCTCTACTCCAACCCGTCGCTGCGGCCTTCATCCGCCGAGCTCGAGCGAAATGACAGTGGGCCCACGGTGCTCTGGGCGCATGGGATTTCGGGCGATGTGCCGATCGTTTTGGTTCGAATCGCCGATGTCGAGGGTCTGGACGCGGTGCGCCAGTTGCTCCGCGCCCACGAATACTGGCGGATGAAGCAGTTGGCGGTCGACTTGGTGATTTTGAACGAACATCCCCCTTCCTACGCTCAGGATCTGCAGACCGCTCTGGAGGCGATGGTGCGGGGCAGCCAGTCGCGATCGCCTTCCGGGAAAGAAAATGGGCGCGGAGCGGTGTTCGTCCTTCGCGACGAACTGGTTTCACCTCAGACGCGGAGCGTGCTCCAGAGCGCCGCTCGAGCGGTGATCTGGAGCCGGCGCGGCAGCCTCTTCCAACAGGTCAAACGGCTGGAAGAATCCGCCAAGGCCGTCGCGCCGCCCCCAAGGCGCCGGCTCACGACTGCGATTCCGGCGGCCGCTTCGCCTCTGCCGAAGCTCGAGTTTTTCAACGGCCTCGGCGGCTTCGCAGCCGACGGCCGGGAATATGTGACCGTCCTTGGCGAAGGGCAGTGGACGCCGGCGCCGTGGATCAACGTCATCGCCAACCCGTCCTTCGGCTTCCAGGTATCCGTCGAAGGTGGTGGTTATACGTGGTCGATCAACAGCCAGCAGAATCAGCTAAGCCCGTGGTCCAACGACCCGGTCAGCGATCGGCCAGGCGAAGTGTTCTATCTTCGCGACGAAGACAGCGGAGAACTCTGGGGGCCCACCGCGCTGCCGATTCGTGAAGAGACCTCGCCCTACATCGCCCGGCACGGTCAGGGTTACAGCCGCTTCGAGCACACGTCGCACGGGATCTCGCTCGAGCTTTTGCAATACGTGCCGCTCGCGGACGCGATCAAGATCTCCCGGCTGAAGATCCGCAACCATTCGCGGCGATCCCGGAGGCTCTCGATCACCGCTTACGTGGAGTGGGTGTTGGGCACTTCCCGCCCCGTCTCCGCCCCGTTCGTCGCCACGGCGATCGATCCGGAAACCGGCGCGATGCTGGCAATGAACCACTGGAGCGCGGAGTTCGGCGGTCGCGTCGCCTTCGCCGACCTCGCCGGACGCCAGGTCGCCTGGACCGGTGACCGGGCGGAGTTTCTTGGGCGCAACGGCACGCTCGATCATCCGGCGGCCCTGGAGGGGGAAGCGCCGCTCTCCGATCGCGTCGGCGCCGGCCTCGATCCGTGCGGCGCTCTCCAGGCCCTGGTCGAGCTCGCGCCAAACGAGGAGACCGAGATCGTCTTCTTTCTCGGTGAAGCATCGACGAAGGCGGAAGCGGTCGCATTGGTCACGCGCTACCGAACCGCCGATCTCGACTCGGTACTGCGCGCGGTGACCCGGCTTTGGGATGACGTCCTCGGCACGGTTCAGGTGCGAACGCCGGATCGCACGATGGACCTTCTGCTGAACCGCTGGCTCCTCTACCAGACGCTCTCTTGCAGGGTGTGGGCGCGAGCGGCCTGCTACCAGGTGAGCGGCGCATACGGCTTTCGCGATCAGCTCCAGGACGTTATGGCGCTCAGCGCGTCGAAGCCCGAGGTGACGCGAGAACATCTGCTGCGCGCGGCTTCAAGACAGTTTGTCGAGGGCGACGTTCAGCATTGGTGGCATCTGCCCTCGGGCCAGGGAGTCCGCACGCGCATCTCCGACGACCGGATATGGCTGGCGTACGCGGCGGCGCATTACCTCGAAATCACCGGCGACGGTGCGGTTCTCGACGAAATGGTTCCCTTTCTCGAGGGGCCAATCCTGCGCGCCGACCAGCTCGAGTCATACTTTCAGCCGACGGTTTCCGAGCAGCACGGCACTTTGTTCGAGCACTGCGCGCGAGCCCTTGACCAAAGCCTTGCGGTCGGAAGCCACGGCCTGCCGCTGATCGGCACCGGCGACTGGAACGACGGTCTTAATCAGGTCGGAGCCGGCGGCAAGGGCGAGAGCATCTGGCTCGGCTGGTTCCTTCACACCACGCTCTCAGCCTTCGCCAACTTGGCGGAGAGCCGGGGCGAGCGGATGCGGGCCGCGACCTGGCGGCAGCGCGCGACCGCGCTGGCTGGATCGCTGGAACGAGAAGGCTGGGACGGCGACTGGTACCTGCGCGCTTTCTTCGATGACGGAACGCCGCTGGGTTCCGCCTCGAGCAGCGAGTGTAAGATCGATTCGATCGCACAGTCGTGGGCAGTGATATCCGGGGCCGCGAACCAAACTCGCGCCGCGACCGCCATGGCCGCGCTGGACCAACACCTCGTTCGTCGCGACGACGCGTTGCTCCTGCTCTTGACCCCGCCGTTCGATCAAACCCTGCCCGACCCCGGCTACATCGAAGGCTACCCGCCCGGCATCCGGGAGAACGGCGGCCAATATACGCATGGCGCAGTCTGGTCGGTTATCGCGTTCGCGATGCTCGGCGACGGGGACAAGGCCGGTGAACTCTTCTCGCTCTTGAACCCTATCAATCACGCCCGCACACGTGCCGGCATTCATCGCTACAAGGTTGAACCGTATGTCGCGTGCGGCGACGTATATTCCGAGCCCGCTCACGTCGGGCGCGGAGGCTGGACCTGGTATACCGGCTCGGCCGGATGGATGTATCGGGCGGGTCTCGAGTGGATACTCGGATTTCGTTTGCGCGGCGCGACTCTGGTCATCGATCCCTGCATCCCGAAGGCCTGGCGACACTTCGAAATCGTTTTCCGCTACCGCTCCGCGCGCTACGACATCGCTGTCGACAATCCTCATGGCGTCAGTCGCGGCGTTACGCGCGTCGAGCTCGACGGCAAGTTGCTACAAGGAATTCCGGTGGCGATCCCATTGTCGGATGATGGCGCGACTCATCGAGTGCACGTCGTATTGGATGAGGTAAGCCAGATCGGCGAACTGTCCCTGACGGCAATAGCGGACTGACTGCCACGCACGAGCTGATCGAGATCGGATGCTCTAATACACGTCCGCGCCATCGGTAGTTTGCGACCGCCAGCGTCTTAGTCCGCGTCGGCCGCGGACAGGGCCTGCGCAACCAGCGCGGGAACGGGCGATTCGGCAGGAAGATGGTATGCCTGGTGGACCTCAGCCCAGGCCGCGACTTCCTCGCGCCCGCCCGCACGCCGGATCATCTCGGCGCCGACCGCTCCGTGGGTGAGATAGAGCCCGAGCCGGCGGACAAAGCCACCAGAGCCGCCCGCCCATCGCCTTGCCGTCGACAATGCGACCGCCCGCCCGGCCAGCGTTGCGGCCATGCGCTCGTGCATCGCGAGACTTGCTTCGAGCTTGCCGATATCGTGCATCAGCGCGGCGCCAAGCCATCGGCTGTCGTCTTCATACGCGCTGCCGGCCAATTTCCTTTGCGTCACTTTGGCGACGCGAACCGCGTGAACCTGGTCATGCGCCGCGAGCCGCGCCCATAGCGCGTACTCGGCAGGCGTCAGCAGGGAGGCCGCCCAGGCGAGATCGTCTGGCGTCCAGGCGAGCCGCCCGCGCCGAATCGACGAATCGCCTGACCAGGCGTGGGAACTCTGCTCGCGGAAGTGCGACGCGGTTTTCTTCAGCCGGTTGGCCCGACATCATCGCTCGCGATCCGAAATCCCTTACGATCCGCTATCCGCCGCGGCGGCGGGATAGGCGGCGAGGTCCCGCTCGTCTTCGGCCCCTCTCGCCGAGCGCAAAAGACCCTCGACGTAGTCCTTGCCAAAGCGGAGCTGGTCGTGGAGATGGCTGTAGAAAAAAAGCCCGGCGCGTCCGATGACATCGAGGTTGGCGATTCTCGCCAGCGCGTCTCTGACCACGCGTACCTCACGGGCATAGTTACGCGTGTAGACCGGGTAGGCGTTGGCGAGCAGATGATGCTGCCAGTCGATGACCTCGCGCGGCTCGAGCAGGTTGAGCTGGGCGAGCTCGCCGATCACTCTTTCGGCCAGCGCCTCGGGCGCCATCCGATGGACCGGATCGCCGGCGAAGCACGGAGCTTCGACTACCAGCGAGGTCTCGTCCGCGGGCGCCATCGCGGCCGAGCGGTTCTTCGGTTCATAGAGGCGCGAGACGCACAATGCCGGGTCGGGAATGTAAATCGAAGCGTAGCCGGAGACCCGAGGGCGCCGCAGCCGCAGAAAAATCAGACGGATTTGCCGAAAGCGCAGCCGCCCCGCTATTCGATGAACTTCGTCGGGCATCTGGTCGCCCAGAAATTTCACCAGCAGCGTGATCGGCAGCGTCGAAATCACCCTTCCCGGCGTGGCGACCGCGCGGCCCGCGGCAAAGTGGATATGCGTGACGGCTCCGCCACGGCATTCCAGCCGCGCCACCTCGCTTCCGGTGCGCAACGACTCCGCGGGCACGCCGTCCTTCAGCGTGTCGATAATCTGCCCATAACCTTTGCGCGGGTAGAGAAACTTCCCGTCGATATGCGTCGCTTCCCTGCCCGGTACGATCAATTCCAGAAGCAGCGCGCGCAGCGTCATCCCCTGCAAGCGGCGTGTCGCAATGTCGGGCGAGAGCTGGTCAGCCGGCAGCCCCCAGAGCTTCTCGGAGTAGTTGAGCAAGAGCCGCCGCGAGAGGGTCTCGCCGAACTGGCTCACGGCGAAATCCTTGAAGCTGGCGCACGACCGCGGACGCCATCGCACCCGCATCAGCTCGAGACCGATGCGGCCCGCCTCGCCCAGGCTGCATGAAAGAAGGATGTTCAACGGTGTGGGCGGAAAGTTGATGAAGCGGCCGCGGTCCCAGACCCGGCTGGGCGCGTCGACCGTGAGCAGGTCTTCGCCCATCAACTCGATGAGGTCGCGCGTGACCTCCCGGTCGCGGTCATGAAACCGATGCGCTCCGCAGTCGTAGAGATGCTCGCCGTGACGCAGCGTGCGGCACATCCCACCCAGCTCCGGAGATCGCTCGTACAGGACAAATGGGACGTTTGCGCGATGCGCGTAGAATGCCAGTCCCAAGCCCGCGGGGCCGCCGCCGAGGATGGTCAGCGGCGGCGTCATCGTTCGCCGGGCCTCAACTGGCCGGAAGTCGGCTGGCCGGATTTAGGCTGATCGGATCTCGACCGTCGAACCTTCATCCGAATCCTCAAGCAAACCTCAGCTCTTCTTACCGACAAGCTAACCAGCGCAACGGAAACCACCACGAAAGCGCGCTGATTGGTCAACGCGAAGCAAGGTAAGGATAAGTAACAGCAATCTCTGGTATCGGCAAGTTGTAGCTTGCCTTACAGTGAGCCAACGCGGTCAGTATTAGCGATTCAGAGAGCCGGGTGCCGCTCAATCAAGCCCGCGTTGGCATGGCGATCTGGCGTCACTGTCGATCTGGCGTCAGTGTAAGAGTCTTAAGCAGCGGCAAGTCCAGCGCGCCGATGGTGATAAACCTTAATGGTCATAATCCTTATCGGGGTGGCGGGCTCGGGGAAAACCACCGTTGGCCGCATCCTGGCCGCGCGCCTTGGATGCGAGTTCGACGACGCGGACGATCTCCATCCGCCGCAAAAATCGCGAAAAGATGAGCCGCGGCATCGCGCTCAGCGACGAAGATCGATTGCCGTGGCTGTACGCCGTGAGAGACCTCGTGCGGCGATGCCTTGCTGAAAACCGATGCGCGGTGATCGCGTGTTCGGCGCTCAAACAGAGCTACCGGGATTTGCTCGTCGTCGACGCGGCTAAGGTCAAGCTCGTGTATCTGAAGGGTTCGCGGGCGCTGATCGCCGAGCGCCTTGCACAACGCGCCGGCCACTTCTTCGACCGGCGGCTGATGCAGAGCCAATTCGATACGCTGGAGGAGCCGGCGGATGCGATCGTCGTCGATATTTCCGAGACTCCCGAAACCATCGCCGACGCAATCCGCGCCCGCCTCGGCGTGTGAATCCGACCGGCACCGCAGCCGCGGCGCTTATTTCGTAACACGATAAAGGAACATGGCCGGGGAGGGTGATGAGGAGGTGGCGAAAAAGACGAAATATGAACTCGTAGTGCCGCCACGGTTCTTGTACCGGTATCGCTCTTTGCATGATGAGTTCTCATCCGTTCGACAAATACTTGAGGATGACAGGTGGTGGTTTGGGTCTCGCGCAAGGTTTGACGATTCGGAGGATATGGTCTCTCCCGTCTATGATTTTCCCGACCTAGAAACGGCTAAGCGCGCTCAGAAGAAAAATCAGGATTTCATGGATAACACCGGAGTGATGTGTCTGAGCGTGAGCGCCCGACAGCCCAGACTTTGGGCGGAATACGCGGCCAACGGCAAGGGCGTGTGCATCAAGCTGGAGAGCGACTACATCGTTCATCCCGATAATGGCCCCTTCAGGGTGAACTATTGCGATGCCCCAAAGCCCCCATGGAAACCCTTCCAAGACATTCGCGCGCCGCTGGTACATCTGCTTCAGAAAAAGAAGGTCTGGGCCTATCAAGGGGAGTGGCGCTGTATTCTGCAATGGAACCCGGGCGAGAATCCAACTGTTGGGTATCGCTCGATGTGGCAGAACCGCGCCCTGGCGGGCCTCATATTTGGCTGGGACACCACTCGCGACGAAAGAGCCGAAGTAATTGGTTGGCTCACGAAAGGCCGGGGCAAATGGCTCCGCCGGCTCGAATTCGCAGATGACTTCAAACTTAGCTTGCAGGAGGCGCGGCTAAACGGTGGAAGCATCGAGCTTCAGGACTACCGGCCGTAGAGATCCAAGATGAATCAGCTTGCCGCCGACAGTGTTTCCGCTCCAAATTTACCCGCGCTCGTGGCCACCAGTGGCGCGTCAGCGGCGCGGCGCGCTTAGCGATGCGTCAGCTTGTCTACCGCCTCGCGCTCCTCCGCACTCAGCCTCCATGCTCCCGCCTTGACGTTCTGGCTCACCTGCTCGGGCGTGGTGGCGCCGCAGATAACGCTCGAGTTCTGCGGTTCCGATACCAGCCATCCGACCGCGAACTCGAGCAGCGTATGGCCGCGCTCGCGCGCGAAATGCTCGAGCTTCTCCAGCAAATCGAAGTTCGGCTCGGTCAGCGTCCGCGTCGCAATCCTCTCCATCAGCGCCATCCGGGTGCCCTTGGGCGGCTCCGTGCCGCGCCGGTACTTGCCGGTCAGAAAACCGCTCGCCAACGGAAAAAACGGCAGGATGCCGACGCCGAAATGGCGGCAGGCGGGAACCAGTTCGCGCTCGATATGGCGGTCGAGCAGGCTGTATTCGTTTTGCGCCGAGATGTAGGCCGGAAGACCGCGAGCGCGCGATATGCCCAAGCGCCTCGGCCAGTTGCCAGGCGGCAAAGTTGCTGCATCCGAGGTAACGGACTTTGCCGGCGTGAACCAGGTCGGCCAGCGCCTCGAGCGTCTCCTCCTGCGGAGTTTCGGCATCAGGAGTGTGAAGCTGGTAGAGGTCGAGGTAGTCCGTGTTCAGGCGCCGGAGACTGTCCTCGGCGGCGGCCATCACGTAGCGGCGCGACGCGCCGTGCAGGTAAGGCCCCTCGCCCATCGACATCCCGAACTTGCTCGCCACGACAACCTCGCGGCGGCGTTTGCCCAGCGCCTTGCCGAGCAATTCTTCCGAGCCGCCGCGGTTGCCATAGATGTCGGCGGTGTCGAAGAGCGTCACGCCTTCGTCCAACGCGCGATTCACGATCGCCTTGGTCTGTTCGGCGTCGCACTTGATCGCGAAATTGTTGCAGCCGAGACCCACGGCCGAAACCTTGAGCCCGGATTTCCCAGGTTGCGATATTCCACAGCTTCTCTCTTTGATCTTCGCCTTTAAGATGGTTCAGCTACTTATCGAAGATCGCGAGCGGCAATAGCGCCGAGACCACGAAGTTGGGCACGTCGACCACCTCGCTCAGCCTCAAGTCCACCGCCACGCTGCAAATCGCGTAGGCCTGTTGACGGCTCCAGCCACGCTCCATCAGCAGAGCGATCATGTTCATCAGGGCGTGATGCGCGGCCATGGTCGCGTTTTCCGATTCGTTGACGCCCTCCCGTATGCACATCCCCGTGGTGGCAAGGAACCGCTTCGGCGCCGCCAGTTCGGGCGGCACGAAATAGTCGTCGCGCTCGAAGCGCGGAAAGCGGATTTTGTGGCGCGCCGCCTCGCCCTTGCGCAGCGCGAACTTGACCAGCACCGACGCGCACATCTCGATCGCGGTGCCGCAGGATTCGCCGTCACCCTGCGCAAAGTGCGCGTCGCCAACCGAAAACAGCGCGCCCGGCACGAACACCGGCAGCAACAGCCGCGCGCCCGCGCTCAATTGCTTGATGTCGAGATTGCCGCCATTCTCGCGCGGCGGAATCGTGCGCAGACCCTCCGAAGCGATCGGCTCGCGCGCGGGCACCGCGCCCGCCGCCTCCGGCGGCAGGACAAAGCCGCCGCGCTCGCGCAGAGCCTCTTCGCGCCGCAGCATCTCGCGCCGCAACTCCTCCGACGGCGCAATCCCGATCGTTCCCATGAAGGAGCCGTCGCGCACGCGCACTCCGGGAAGCTCGGCCGAAGTCGCCCATCCATCGGCGATTTGCCACTTCACGATAAACGGGTCGGGAAATTCGTCGCGCAGGAAGCCGAAACCCGGCATCTGGACCGTGAAACCCCACTTGGCGGGCTTGAGCTCGCGGATATCCACTTCGAGCAGGTCGCCCGGCTCGCGCCCCTTTCACGAATACCGGCCCGGTGAGCGGATGCACCACGTGTCATGTCGACCTTGAGCAGATCGGCGGCGGCGGTCGCCGCGGTAATCTGGCCGTCGATCGCGTCCCTGGTCTCGAGCTCGACCTCTTCGCCCGGTTCGGCTTCCACCGCGGGCGGAATATCGCAGTGCCAGCGATTGTGGCCTTTTGCCGGTTCCGCGGCGCATCGAACGCCATAGTTCACCTTGATGCTTTTCATCGGATATGCCGCCTTTTGATTTTTGCTGCCCCTTGCGCCGCCAAGGTATCATCACTTAGTCGCGAAATTCCAAGGTTCCGCGTGCCGCATCGCCCGGCCGCGGTGGCGCACCGTGGCAACGGACCGGGATGGCGTGCTAGCGCTGCTGCGATGGAAACTCGCGCCGCCGGATCCACTCGTCGCTTCGCAACAACGAACAGGGAGAACGCGCAATGAGCACCACACGAAAAGTAGCCGTACTCGTCGGCAGCCTGCGTAAAGGCTCATTCAATCGCATGACCGCCAAAGCCCTGGCGGCACTTGCACCCGCCGAGCTGCAACTCGAAATCGTGGAGATTAGTCAACTTCCCCTCTACAACCAGGACGACGACGATGCCCCACCTCTGCCGTGGGTGGCGTTTCGCGCGCAGGTCAAGCCGGCCGACGCGGTTTTGTTCGTTACGCCGGAATATAATCGATCGGTTCCGGGCGTGCTGAAAAATGCGCTCGACGTGGGCTCGCGCCCCTATGGACATAGCGTCTGGGATCGAAAACCGGCAGCCGTGGTTAGCGTCTCGCCGGGCGCGATCGGCGGTTTCGGCGCCAATCATCACTTGCGCCAATCACTTGTATTTCTGAACGTTCCCGCGATGCCGCAGCCGGAGGCCTATATCGGCGGCGCCGCGACCCTCTTCGACAAGGAAGGAAATCTCACGAACGATGGCACGCGAAAGTTTCTGAAAAGCTTCATGGAAGCCTTTGCGGCGTGGATCGAAGTCCATTTGGCCCGCTGAGGCGCAAACATGCCACCGCACTCCCGAGCGCTTATGAACGTGCTGGTCCACGTCATACATCAGAAAGTGCCTGGGCTGGTAATTCTCAATCTGGTCGGCACCTTCATTTTCGGTCTAAGTGGGGGAGCCCTCGCCGTGCGCAAGCGGCTCGATTTGTTCGGGGTCCTGGTGCTTGCCGTCGCGGCCGCACTTGGCGGCGGGATCATGCGTGACATTCTGCTGGGGCATACTCCGCCAGACACGCTGACTGACTGGCGCTATGTGACAGTTGCCGTCCTCGCAGGACTGCTGGCGTTCATGCAGCACCGCCGGCTTGAGTCCTGGAGCGCGTTCGTCAAGCTTTTCGAGGCCGCGGGGCTAGGGTTGTTCACCGTTACAGGCACCAGCGCCGCACTCGATGCGGGCCTTGGTGAGATGCCGGCGGCCCTGCTGGGAATGCTGACCGGAGTCGGCGGCGGAGTGTCGCGCGACATTCTGGCGCTGGAAGTACCGATGGTCTTGCGCGGTGAAATCTACGCGCTGGCATCTTTGCTCGGCGCAATCATCGTGATTGCCGGCCACCGCTGCCACCTATTGGGCATCCCCATTGATATCGTCGCCGCTGGCGCAACGTTCGCACTTCGGATGGTGAGTCTTTGGCGCGGCTGGCACCTTCCCATCGCCCTCTCACAAGAGTCATAAGGCCGACGCGCCTATTTTCGCCGCGCCGGCGCGGTTTTCAGAGCTGCGATCAACTACACGCTGTCCTAGTTTAATACTCACATAATAATCTCTTATCCAGATCGTCAAGATATACTATCGATTTCGTCTCTTCGATCCCATACTGACAATGATGTGTACTTCCAGAGCCAATCGATCGTCGAGGCGGATCCCCGATGGAAGGGGTCGGGT
Source organism: uncultured delta proteobacterium (assembly GCA_963832395.1). Classification (GTDB taxonomy): domain Bacteria; phylum Desulfobacterota; class Binatia; order Binatales; family Binataceae; genus JAKAVN01. The sequence continues at coordinate 183,576 of CAWHTV010000009.1, forward strand.
TAGACCGCGCCGCATCGTCAGGGTGGGCCGAATGGCTCACCCGCGCCGCCGCACCGCCGGCGGCGACAACCAACTATTATCGCTCGATCTGGATTTCCGATCTGCATCTCGGCACCCCGCGCTGCAAGGCCGAAGCGCTTTTACGACTTTCTGCGCCATCATCAGGCCGACAACCTCTATCTGGTCGGTGACATCGTCGACGGCTGGGTGCTCGGCCCTTCATGGTATTGGAGCCCGGCGCAAACTGCGGTGGTCGAAGAGATAGCGGCATTGGCATCGGCGCGGCACGCGAGTCGTGTTTCTGCCCGGCAACCATGACGAGTTCAGCGCCGACCTCGTGCAATCATTTTTCGGCCCAATAGCTGTTCTGAGCGAGTTGATTCATCAGACGGCCGAAGGACGCCGGATGCTCGTAATCCACGGCCATCAGTTCGACGGGTCGCTCAACCCCAATCGCTGGTTCCTGAGAATGGGTAATCAGGCCTATCTGACCGCGATGCGCATCGACCGCTGGTACAACGGCGAAAGCTACGCCGCGGCGCGAGCGCAAGGGTCCGCTCTCCTCTTATCTCAAGGGAGGAGTCAAAAAGGCGGTCGAATATCTGACCGACTTCAGCGATCGCGCAGTGTCCGAGACCGCCCGCCGAGCACAAGGCAGACGGCGTGATCTGCGGTCACGTTCATCGCCCCGAGCAGCGTCTGATCGGATCTATCTGGTACATCAATGACGGCGACTGGGTGAGCAGTTGCACCGCGGTGGTGGAAGATCGAAACGGCGTGCTCGCGCTGCTGCGATGGGATCGCGCGCGAGGCCGTCGCGCCGCGTGCGAGCCGGCCGCCGGGGCGCCACTGTCATGACCCCCGCGCGCGCTTTGCCCGCGGTGGGGCGTGACGCACAGATCGATCTGATCTTTTTCGATGCCGGCGGAGGCCATCGCGCCTCCGCAACCGCGCTTAAGGCGCTGGCCGATCAGCAGCAGCGCGGTTGGCAAATTCGGATGGTGAACCTGCGCGACATCCTGGAACCGATCGACGTCTTCCATCGCCTGACCGGCGTGCGGGTCGAGGATCTGTACAACCGGATGCTCAAGTACGGACTGACTATCGGGACCGGGCCGATGCTTCGCGCGGTCCAGTTCCTGATTCGCCGAATGCATCCGCGCAACGTGGCGCTGCTGTCCCGCTATTGGCAGGAGCGGCGTCCCGACCTGGTCGTTTCGCTGATACCTAATTTCAACCGTGCGATCTTCGAGGGCCTGCGTCTCGCGGACCGCGAGCGGAATCGGCCGGCAACGCCGATGGTCACGATCCTTACCGATCTCGCCGACTGCCCGCCTCATTTCTGGATCGAGCGCCAGGCAGCAATATCTGATCTGCGGCACCGCGAAAGCCGCCGGAGCAGGCGAAGGCGATGGGCTATCCGCCCGGACGCGTGCTCCGCACGTCAGGGATGATCGTGAGGCCCGAGTTTTATCGCCGACTGGATATCAGCCGCGAACAGGAGCGCCGCCGGCTCGGATTGCGTCCCGATCTGCCCACCGGCCTGGTGATGTTCGGCGGATTCGGCTCGCGCCGCATGCTGACGATCGCGCGGCGCGTGGCCGAGGCCGCGGTGAAGACCCAGCTGATTTTTTTGTGCGGCCACAATCAGCGGCTGCGCGAGCAGCTTTCAGCGATGAAGCTGCCGTTTCCGCGCCACGTCGAAGGCTTCACCCGAGACATCGCGCGGCTTATGCAATTGTCGTGACTACTTCGTCGGCAAGCCCGGCCCCGGCAGCGTCAGCGAGGCACTGGTGATGGACCTGCCGGTGATCGTCGAGCGCAACGCCCGAACCATGGTCCAGGAGCGTTACAACACCGAGTGGATCGAGCGAGCATCAGTTGGGAGTGGTGCTGCGCTCGTTCAGCGAAGTCGTGGCCGGAATCAAGCAGATGCTCGACCCGCAACGCCTCGCGCATTTTCGCTCTCGCGCCCGCGCGCTCAACAACCGCGCCGTGTTCGAAATCCCCGACCTGCTCGAGGCGCTCATCGCCGCGGCCCGCGGCGAATCCGAGCCCGCCTGCGTTCCAGGCGCTGGCCTGATAGCAAGGCGCCTGGGAGGGCGCCACGACGATGAAATTTCCGAGCGGGTTTCTCTGGGGCACGGCGACGGCGGCGCATCAGGTCGAGGGTGGCAATCTAAACTGCGATTCGTGGCTGCTCGAGCATCTCGACAGCACTATCTATACCGAATCCTCTGGCGACGCCTGCGACCACTACCATCGCTACGCGGACGACATGGCGCTGCTCGCGGCGCTCGGCTTCAACGCATACCGATTCTCGATCGAATGGGCGCGCATCGAACCCGAAGAAGGTGAGTTTTCGCTCGCGCAACTCGAGCACTATCGCCGGATGCTCGCGGCCTGCCGGCAAAACGGGCTCAAGGCGGTGGTGACGCTGCATCATTTCACCTCGCCGCGATGGCTGGCGGCGCGCGGCGGATGGGAGTCGCGCGAGACCGCGCGGCTGTTCGCGCGCTATTGTGAACGCACCGTCGGCCATCTCGGCGACCTGGTGGACGTGGCCTGCACCATCAACGAACTCAACCTCGGAGTTTACCTGCATCAGACGGGAATCCTTCATAGTGACGAGACGATCCTGCGCTCGCCGATGCGGGCCGCGGCGGCGCGCGCGCTGGGCGTCGAACCGAAAATGTTTTCGAGCTTTCCGTTTTGCGTGCGCGCCCGATCGCGCGACGTGCTGCTGGAGGCTCATCGCCTCGGCGTCCAGGCGTTGCGCGCCGGCCCGGGCAAGTTCCCGGTCGGGATGACACTCGCGATGAGAGACATGCAGGCGGTGGCGGGCGGCGAGCATCTTCGCGACCGCGCCCGTCACGACGCCGAAGATATATTTCTCGAGGCGGCGCGGCACGACGACTTCATCGGCGTGCAGTGCTACGCGCGCCAGCGATTCGGCCCACACGGCATGTTGCCTCCGGAAACGGGAGTCGAATTCACCCAGATGGGCTACGAATTCTGGCCCGAGGCGCTCGAGGCGACGATTCGCTATGCGAGCGCCAGTACCCAGTTGCCAATCATCGTGACCGAAAACGGCGTCGCCACCGACGACGACACTCGAAGAATCGCCTTCATCAAGCGTGCGATGGCGGGTGTCGCGCGATGCATCAGTGACAAGATCGACGTGCGCGGGTACTTCTACTGGTCGACGCTCGACAACTTCGAATGGCTATTCGGCTACCATCCGAAATTCGGCCTGATCGCGGTCGACCGGGAAACGCAGCGCCGCACGGTCAAGCCGAGCGCTGAATGGCTGGGCCGCATCGCGCGCGCCAACGAGATGTAGCGGGACGCGAACGCCGCGGGCACATTCGATCTCCCGCCTCGCCTGCTCAGTCACGTCGAATTGCTTGCCGGGTTGCGCAAAGGCGCAATCGTTACGGACGCACCTCGTAATAGGCGTTGATCGGATTCTCGAAATCGCGCGTCGTGAAGCGCGTGAAGCCGGCCTCCGCGGTCATCTTGCGCGCGACCGGTTCAGGGAATCCAAGCGTGCCGAGGCCCAGGCCGCCCGGTTCCGACAACGCCGAGGACATGCAACAGAGAACCGAGAATCCGTACATCAATGGCGCAAGCGGATTGTCCTTCAGATTTTGCTCGAACGTCGGTTGGCCGTGAATATCGGCGATTAGCCAGGTGCCGTCGGGCTTAATCGCCTTGCGGATCGCCTGCATCACAATGTCCGGCCGCGTCATGTCGTGCAGGCAATCGAAGGTCGTGATGAAATCATGGCTCGCATCAGCCGGGGAGCGGATCGACGCTGGCATCGTGAAAAACGACGTTCTTGACCCCTGCCTGCTTCGCATTCTCGGCTGCGCGGGCGAGCGGGATCTTCGCGATATCGTAGCCGTGGAAGCTGGATCGCGGATAGGCCTTCGCCATCTCGATCAGTGCGACTCCCGCGCCGCATCCAACGTCCGCGACTTTGGCTCCGGCCTGCAGCTTGGCAACGACTCCATCGAGCTTTGGCAGCGCGTTCGGGACGAGTTGGGTGCGAAACCACGGGGCCAACAGCCGCTCGACGCCGCGATTCACTTCCGGGCCGAGTTGATCGTAGGTCAGTCCCCTGCCGCTCTTGAATGATTCGGGAAGCAGATTGAGCACGGCCATCTGCTGCGGCAGGGCGCAGAATCCACCGGCGAGAAAAAAGGGACTGTGCTCGTTCGCCAAAACCAGCGCGCTCTCGGGACTCAGCTCAAAACGCGCTTCGCCTTTGTAGTCGATAAGGTTGGCCGCCGCTTGTCCATAGAGCCATTCGCGAACCCACCGCTCATGCAGCCCGGTCTTGCGCGCCAGATCTTCGCTGGTCATCGCGCCCGCGCCATTCAATGCCCGATACAGCCCCATCCGATCGCCGAGATAGATCATCCCCGAGACCAAGGCGCCGCCCAGCATGCCGAAAACGTGCTCCGCGGTCTTCTTCGCCTTTTCAATGTCGATTTCTGATGTGCTGGCCATATCTCGAATCTCCAACATGGAAATCAGCTTTTCGTAAAGGCGGCTGACTCTCGATGTCAGACACGTTCGATTATCGACGCGATCCCCTGTCCCACCCCGATGCACATCGTGCATAGCGCGTAGCGCGCCTTGCGATGCTCCAGTTCGCGGAGTGCGGTCAGCACCAGCCGCGCCCCGCTCATCCCCAGTGGATGGCCGAGCGCGATCGCGCCACCGTTGGGGTTGACCTGCTCGGCATCATCAGGAAGTCCAAGCTGGCGCAGGACCGCGAGCGACTGCGCCGCGAACGCCTCGTTGAGTTCGACCACGTCGATGTCGCGAAGGGCGATGCGGGTCAACTCGAGCACCTTGCGCGAGGCCGGCGCCGGCCCGACTCCCATTATTCGCGGTGGCACGCCGGCGGTCGCGGCGCCGACCACTCGCGCTCGCGGCGTCAGTCCGTATTCCTTCACGGCGGCTTCCGAAGCCACGATGAGCGCCGCGGCGCCGTCGTTGACGCCCGAAGCATTGCCCGCCGTCACCGAGCTTGACGGGCCGAACAGCGCCGGCAACCTGGCCAATGTTTCGAGCGTGGTTTCGGGGCGCGGATGCTCGTCGATGCTTACAGTGACGGTTTCGCGCCGCCCCGCGATCTTGACCGGCACGATCTCTTCGGCGAAGCGGCCCGCCGCCTGCGCCCGTTTCGCGCGCATCTGGCTGCGATACGCGAACGCGTCCTGGTCGGCGCGCGAGACTTCGAATTCCGCGGCCACGTTGTCGGAGGTCTCGGGCATCGAGTCGACGCCATAGGCCTTCTTCATCAGCGGATTGACGAAACGCCATCCGATGGTCGTGTCGTAAATCTCCGCGTTGCGCGAAAAAGCGCTGCTCGCCTTGGGCATCACGAACGGCGCGCGCGACATGCTCTCCACGCCGCCCGCGATCATCAGGCTGGCCTCGCCGGTCTTGACCGCCCGCGCCGCCTGCACCACCGCCTCCATCCCCGAACCGCACAGGCGGTTGACCGTGACGCCGCTCACGTCGACCGGCAATCCGGCCAGCAGCGCCGCCATGCGAGCGACGTTGCGATTGTCTTCGCCGGCCTGGTTGGCGCAGCCGAAGATCACGTCGTTGACGCGGCTCCAGTCGATCGAGGCGTTGCGCTCGATGAGCGTCCTTATCGGAATCGCCGCGAGGTCATCGGTCCTGACTCCGGACAGCGCTCCGCCATAGCGTCCGATCGGCGTCCGCACCGCGTCACAGATGAAAGCTTCGGCCATTTTTCAGTCCTTCCTTCAAAAGATCGCCTTAAATTGCATGATGCTGCCGGGACCGCGCCGCGGGCCGCGCCATCCGCGCCGGTCGCGGCCGTCGCGAACGCGGCTGTCCGGCAGCGGCCGCAAGCGTGAAATCGAATTCGATCGCGTCCGGCGCCCGTCTCGCTTTTGCCGTTTGCCGCACGGCTCTTATGATAGCCGACGGTCAGCGATTGTTTGGCGCCGAATACCGCGTCCGATTCGATGTAGGCATCGCCGGCAATATACAGTGCGGTAATCAGTGGCTCGTAGCCATCGGCGGTGATTATGAAGTGGATATGCGCCGGACGGTACGGATGGCGTCCTTGCGCGCGGAGCAGTACTCCCACCGGCCCGTCATCCGGCACGGGATAGCTTTTCGGTTTGACCGAGCGGAACTCGTAGCGCCCGTCGGCGCCGGTGCGGAACCTCCCGCGCAGGTTCATCCCCGCCTGATGCTCGTCCTGGATGTCGTACTTGCCGTTGGGCGCGGCCTGCCATACGTCCAGCAGCGCATCGGCAAGCGGCCGCCCGTGCGCGTCCGTCACCTGCCCGCGCAACACGATTGTCTCTCCCGGCGTGTCGCCCGCGATACTGGCGCCGAGCGGTTGCTCCGGCGCGCCGTCGCGATAGAACGGTCCCAACAGGCTCGAATCGGTGCCGTGCTCGCCCAGGCGCGAGTGCCGCACCAGGTCGACCATCGCGCTCACGCCAAGCGTGTCGGAGAGCAGGATGAACTCCTGGCGCTTGTCGTCGGTGATGTGGCCCACGTCGGTCAGAAATTCGATTCCCGTCTTCCATTCGGCGGGCGTCAGTCCGGTCTCGCGCACGAAGCCGTGCAGGTGGCGGATGAGGGAAGTCATGATCTCCTTCATCCGAGGATTGGGCGCTTTGGCAAGTCGCGCCAGCGCCGCCGCCGTGAGACCGCTTTCAGTTAGTGTTTTCATCGCGCACTCTCGTCTTCGCTGATAAGGAGTTTCACCGCAACATCACGCGCCTGCGGCGTGCGCTCGCGCGGTGCGTTCGTTCAGATCGCGCAACACCGCCAACTCGGCGGCCGACGGCGGCGCGGTTTGCGCCAGGTTCGCCGCGACCTTGAGCGGCCATCCGGTGGCCGCAATCGCCTGCTCGGCCGTGACTCCGGGATGCAGGCTGGTGAGCGTAAGCTCCTTGGTCATCGGATCGGGCGTGAGAATTCCGAGGTCGGTTATCACGGCGCTCGGGCCGCGGCCGGGCATGCCAAGCTTGTCGCGGCTGTCGCCGCCGTCGAGGTAGCCGGCCGAGGTAACGAAGTCGAGCTTGGCGACGAAGGCGCGCTTGCTCTGGCGCAGCATGATCAACACCTCGCGCGCGCTGCACGCGATCTCGGCCGCGCCGCCCGCCCCCGGCAGCCGCACTTGAGGCGAGCGATAGTCCCCGACCACGGTGGTGTTGAGATTGGCGAAGCGATCGATCTGGGCGGCGCCCAGAAAGCCGACGTCCACCCGGCAACCTTGCAGCCAGTAGGCGAAGATCTCCGCGATCGAGACCACGGTGTCGGCGGTCTCGGCCAACTCTCCGTCGCCGATCGAGAGCGGCAGCACGCTCGGTTTCGCGCCGATCGTGCCTGATTCGTAAATCAGCACCGCCTCGGGCGCATGGGTGAGCCGCGCCAGGTTGGCCGCCGCGCTCGGCAACCCGATGCCCACGAAGCACACCGCTCCGTCGCGCAGCATGCGCGACGCCGCGACCGTCATCATCTCGTCGGCGCTGTATTGCGGCTCAGCCATTGGCCGCCTGATGCGGCCGTTTGCCGCCCGCCGAAGCGAGGCTTCGCCGAAACTCCGCGAAGTCCGCGGTCGCCAGCACGTGGCGCTCGATCCAGCCGGTGAAGCCCTGGCGCTCGCGCGCGATTTCGTCCCACTGCTGATAAAAGGAATTGTCGCGAGGATAATAGCCCAGCGCGTAGGACGGAAACGCGCCGCCCCGCACTTCGCATACGGCGCTGACCACCCATCCGGGCAGCACCACGGAGTTCGCGCCGCGGCTCGAGACGCTCGACGATCTCCTCGACCGTGACGATCGAGCGCCGCGCCGCCATCACCACCTCTTTCTGAACTCCCACGATGCCCCACAGCAGGACGTTGCCCTTGCGATCCGCCTGCTGCGCGTGGATCACGGCGACGTCGGGACGAATCGCGGGCACCGCGGCGAGCCGCTCGCCGGTGAACGGACACTCGATGAATTTTATCCGCGGATTGTACTTGGGCAGGTCGGAACCGAGGTATCCGCGCAGGACGCCGAAGGGAAGATTGGACGCGCCCGCCGCGTAGGCCGTGGCCATCCCCGCGTGGCTGTGCTCTTCGATTTCAAGCGGCCGCGGCCATCCGTGCTCGATCGCGTCGCGCAGCCGATGAAGCGAGCCGACGCCCGGATTGCCGCCCCACGAGAACACCAGCTTGCGCGCGCATCCCATCCCGATGAGCTGGTCATAGATGAGGTCGGGCGTCATCCGCACCAGCGTCAGGTCGCGCCGCCGCTGGCGGATGATCTCGTGGCCGGCGGCCGATGGAATCAGATGGGTGAACCCCTCCATCGCAACGGTGTCGCCGTCGCGGACGAATTCGCGGATCGCCGCCTTGAGATCGAGAATCAGCGCCATCGCCGTCGCGTCAACGCTGATAGTACGCCGGAAGCTTCGCGTCCACGTTGACCCACACCGACTTCGGACTGGTGTATTCCTCGATCGACTCGATACCCAGGTCGCGGCCGTAGCCGGAGCTGCGCACTCCGCCGAACGGCGATCCCGGGTTGGCCCGCTTGTAGCAATTTATCCAGACCATCCCGGTGATGATTTGCCGGGCCACGCGATGCGCGCGCGAAAGGCTGGTGGTCCACAGTCCGCCGCCGAGGCCGTATACAGTGTCGTTGGCGACGGCGATGACTTCGTCTTCGTCCTTGAACGTGGTGACCGTCACGAACGGCCCGAAGACCTCCTCCTGGCAGACGCGATCCTTGGGCCGCGCGCGCACCACGGTCGGCATCACGTAGCATCCCTTCGCCAGTTCCGCGTCGGCGGGAGCCTTGCCGCCGAGCAGGATTTCGCCGCCCTCTTCGCGCGCGACCTTGCAATAGGAGAGCACGCGGTCGCGATGCGCGAGCGAAGTCAGCGGCCCCATCTCGGTCTGCGGATCGAGCGGATTGCCGAGCTTGATCGAAGCCGCGAGTTTCAGGAAGCGGTCGAGAAATTTATCCGCGATGCTTTCGTGCAGCAACAGGCGCGAGCCCGCGATACAGGCCTGGCCCTGGTTGTGAAAGATCGCGAACGCGCTGCCGTTGAGCGCCGCGTCCAGGTCGGCGTCGTCGAACACGATGTTGGCGCCCTTGCCGCCGAGCTCGAGCTGGACCCGCTTGAGGTTGCCCGACGAGGCCTGCACGATCCTGCGCCCGGTGGCGGTCGATCCGGTGAACGCGATTTTCTGGACCTGCGGATGCTCGGCGAGGTACTGGCCGGCGACGTTGCCGTAGCCGGGCAGGATATTGACCACGCCGGGCGGAAAGCCGACCTCGCGCATCAGCTCCGCCACCTTGAGCGAGCTGAGCGGCGTCAGCTCGGCCGGCTTCATCACCACGCAATTGCCCGCCGCCAGCGCCGGCCCCATCTTCCAGCTCGTGAACATGATCGGAAAGTTCCACGGCACGACCTGTCCCACGACGCCCAGCGGCTCGCGCTCGACGTAGTTGAGAAAGCCGGGGTCCACCGGCACCAGGCGTCCCTGGAGCTTGTCGGCCATCCCGCCGAAGTAGCGGAAGGTCGCGGCCGTGCGCGGCACGTCGAGCATCCGCGTGTCGCGGATCGGATGGCCGGTGTCGATCGATTCGACGTGCGCCAGCTCCTCGGTCCGCGCTTCGATCGCGTCGGCGAGCTTGAGCAGCAGCCGCCCGCGGTCGGCCGCCGCAAGCCCGCGCCAGGCGGGAAACGCCTTGGCCGCGGCCGCGACCGCCTTGTCGATATCGGCCTGCCGGGCCTCGGCCACGTCGGCAATTTTCGAGTTGTCGTGCGGATTGAATACTTCAATTCTGCCGCGCGCCTCGGCGTCGACGAATTCGCCCGCGATGAATAGCTTGTTCTGCAACTGCATATTTTTTACTTCCGATCCTTAACACGAAATACTTAAATGATAAAATAGCCCGCCGGTAACCCCGCGGCACCCTCCGTTCGCCGATGATTCTCGCAGCGAACTAGTGTGGTGAAGCTCAGTCCGCAAACTAAGCTTCTCCTTAGTCATCGTTCCTGGCCTCTGCTTTGTCTCTCCGTCATCCTGAGCGAAGCGAGTCTGCGAGCGCAGTCGAAGACCGCGCAATCCTGACACGGCTCCGGTCGGTCGCCGGCTAGGATGACGCTACTGGACGCAGGTTATCAATGCGTCACCACACTAGAAATCCACCGGATTCGATTTCAGGCGCTTGCTCGCATACAGCTCGGGCAAGCTTGGCGTCGTTGTTCTCCCACACCAGCAGGATCGAGCGCTTGGGCGAATAGCCCTGATGGCGGATGTCGGCCGGCATCGCCGAGACGTCGCCCGCCTTCATCACCACCCGCGCCCGCGGCTCACCGGTGTCGCGGTCGCTCACGTCCCATTGAATCTCGTCGCTCAACTGCACGAACCACTCGACGCGGTCGTTGCCGTGGATGACCGGCAGCATGTACTCCTCGGTGGTCGCGCAAATGAGACTGTCCTTGACCGCCGCGCACACCGACGGATTCCAGGTGACGTCCGAGCGCGACACGTAGCCGAAGAAATTGAAGGCGTGGACTTCGTTCTCGAAGCCCGGCTCGGCATGCACCTCGGGCTGGTCCTGCGCAACGTCGGCGAGCTGGCGATTGACCGGATTGCCGGTCCGCGTCGGAGCGCAACGGAATGTCGTCCTTCATCCCGACCATCCGCTTGGCGGTCAGGCGTTTGCGCGTAATCGCCTTGCTGTTGCTGCCGTGCTTGGGACCGAACGCGCTGCCGGTCTCCTGCGGCGCGGCGAACGGGTCGAAGCCCTCGTTGGTCCAGTCCTCGAGCAGCGCCTCGAACATCGCCTTTACGTCATCGCTCTTGAAATTCTCGACGTGCTGCTTGTTCTGCTTGCGGTAGCCGCTGTTGTAGAGCCCGGCGAAGACGTCGACGTTGCCGTAGTGATTGGTGGTGCCGAAGACGTTGTCGAAATTGACGGTGCCGTAGAAGAAGCTCCAGGCCAGATCGCGGATCATCGCGCGCAGAAATTGGTCCACCGGCATCGAATGAGTTCCGCCCGGCCACGTGATATGCGCGAAATACTCGTCGCGCTCGAAGCCGAAGCCGCCCAGCGCGAAAGCTCCGATAGCCAAAATCGTTGACCGAACTATTAGAGTGGCTCGCAGTACTGTTTCGCTCGTCGCCATTACTCAGTCCTCTGTCAATCGTCTCTCGGTCGGCTTACTTTTGACAGATGTCGCGCCAGCGCTCGAGCGTGAGATCGCCGAGCACGCTCTGGAGCAGGATCACGCCCGGCTTGGCCGCGTGGAACTGGTACGCCGCGCCCTTGGGCAGCAGCGCCATGTGGCCGCGCCGCGCCACGATATAGCCCATCCGCTTGCCCTTGGGCGTCCCCTCCAGCATCGTGGTCCCCTCGTGCTCGTCGGCCACGGCCGGCGTATCGAGCTTGATGAGCCGAATCTCGACCTCGCCGTCCATGATGATCGCCGACTCGTCGTGCGAGGCGGTATACCATGGCGAGGTTCCCTCGGCCCGTATCGCTTCGAGTACATACTTGAGGTTCTTGCCGACCGCGACTTTTTCGTAGGGCTCGGACTTCGACGCGACCTCGAAGATGTTCGAAAAGGCGTAGTTGCGCGGGTCATCGTTGATGACCTCGACGCCGCCCTTCTCGTAGTGCTCGAGCGAGCCGAAGCGCGTCCCGCGCCGCATCATTTTCGGATCTTGCGGATCATGCATGTCGCGTGGATCCTCCGCATCGCGTTGCTCCGTCAGCGTCGCGGACAACAGTGCATTGCGTAAGCTGAACGCATCCGTAGCACTTTGTCGCAGTCGATGCCAACCCGCAATGCCGCCAACTCGCCACGCGTTCGCTGTTCAAGGATCGAGAAAGGGAAAGGGGGCGATTCGATGAATCGCCCCCCTTCCAGATCGAAGATGAATATCGCGTCAGTCTAGGCGGCGCGGGCCGGCTCCGCCGGCAGCTTGAGTTCCGCCGGCTCCGGCAGCGGCGCGGTCTTCCATTTCTTGAGCTCGGGCATCACGTGCTTGGCGAAGCACTTGATGTTGCGCTCGGCTTCGTCGAACGGCATCCCGGCGTAGCTGAAATTGCCGAGGAGGCCGTTGTTGTCGATCGTCTCCTGCATGAACTTGAGCTTCTCGAGCACTTCGGCCGGCGTCCCGAAGGGCATCAGCGCGGCGAAATCCTTGGCCGCGTTGTCCATCCCGTGGCGCGCGATATATTTGCTGACCCCGCTATAGAACTCGTAGCTCTTGTTCTGGCCGAATTTCTCCGAGGTCATCTCATAGTGCTTCATCGCCGTGTGGTAGTAGTCGGTGATGTACTTCATCCCCAGCTCTTGCGCGCGGCTGCGGTCCTCGTCGACGAAGATGAACCCGCCCGAGAGCGGCGGCGGCGGCTCGGTGCCGTTAACCTCGCGCCAAACCTTGTGGTAGACCTCGAAATCCTTCTTGACCGCGTCCCACGGCTTCTGCGGAATCACCAGCACGCCGACGCCGAGCCGCGCCATAATCGGCATCGACTCGGGCGAGACCGCCGCGGCATAGCTGCGGCCGCGGAACGAACGGGCCGGGAAGGGCCGGATGTCGCGCCGGGGCTGATTGGTGTGACGGCCGCCTTCCATGTAGCCCTTCTCCAGCGCGTTGAGCACCAGTTCGGCATACTCGACGAATAGATTGCGGCCCTCGTTCTGATCGAGGCGGAAGCCCTCGTACTCGATTCGCGCAAGCCCGCGGCCGAGGCCCAGGATGAAGCGTCCGTTGGAGAGATGGTCGAGCAGCGAGGCCTGCTCGGCGACCCGAATCGGATCGTGCCAGGGCAGCACCACCACCATCGAGCCCAGCTTCACGTGCTTGGTCTTGCCCGCCATGTACGACAGGAACTGCAGCACGTCGGGGCACATCGTGTAGTCGTCGAAGTGATGCTCGACCGACCAGACCGAGTCGAATCCGAGTGGCTCGGCCATCTCGGCAAGCCGCAATTCGTTGCGATAAACCTCGGCGTCGGAAAGTGCGTTGTTGGGATTTTGGAAAGCTGCTCCGTAGCCTACGTGCATGGCGTTCTCCTCTGTATTGTTGGCCGCCGTCGTTGTCCGGGTACGGCCGCAGTGCCGTCACGGTCCGCGGGGGCCCTCCATTGATGTAGCGCAGTCGGCCCCCATTTTTCCAGATGGCCGTTTCGGCGCTCAATCCGGAAAATGCCGGGAGGAAGCCGGAAAACTGACGCGATTGCGTTTCACTCCGGCGCCGCCAGCGCGCGATAATAGGTCCGCGCGGGAATCCGTGCGCCGTTGGCGCACTATCATAAGAGGAGCGCGATCGATGCTGCTCGACAACGCCAAGGGAAATTACAAATTCATCCGCGGCTATGGCGCGCCTTTTTCGTCGGGCGCCCTGGCCCATCCAGGATTCGAGATCGTCCACGCGACCTTCAAGCCGCTGGCCCGGCTGGCCGACGGCTACGGGCTCATCGAGCGCCACATGCGCGACGCCGGCCGCCCGATCAACGCCGTATGCGGTATCGAGCTGCGAATCGCCGCGGCCCTCACGCCCGCCGGCTTCGACGAGTTCAACCGCCCGTATATCGAGCGCCTCACGGCGATGGGGCGTGATGGTCGACGGACTCAATCCGGTCGCGCGCACCAACGTCGCGCCGGCCGTGAGTCCGGTCGCCGAGCCCTCGCTCTACGGCTTCTACTACACGGTGCCGGCGACGGGCGCGGCACGGCCGGGCTTCGTGCTCGCGGGCGTGCCCGAGGTGGCCTCACGCGAGGGCGGAAAAAGAGAAGTCGTCGCGGCAGGCGACGTCTCGCTCGAGGGGCTGCGGCGCAAGAACGCGTGCATCCTCGAAGCCTTGGGCAGGCTTTTAAGCGAGATGAAGCTTGGATGGAGCGAGGCGTCGGCGGTGAACCTCTACACCGTTCACGACCTGCATCCGCTGTTCGCGACCGATCTGCTGCCGGCTCTGGGAGCGGCGGCGAATCGTGGCGTCCGATGGCATTATGCGCGGCCGCCGGTGATCGGGTTGGAGCTGGAAATCGACGGCTACTCGGCGCGACAGGAACTCGTGCTCGCGCCCTGAGCGCTGCCTCGCGTACGGAGCAGTTGTTCGACTTTTAGCGCAGTGTCACTTTGGTGACGCTGCATCTGTATCATTCGTCGACGTCGCTCTCCCCTGCGCATCTATTTCGTCCCCAGCCTGGCGCGTCAGCCGGGCATCGCTTTTGCTCCATTTCGTCTTCGCCACATTGTCAGTGGCGCATGCGATGAGACTCGCCACAGAAATGCGCTGGCCGCACTCGCGCAACGGTTCCACACCGCATGCGGCGGCTGAGGTACCGGCCATGCGGTCGGCTGCCCTTACCGAGCTGTTGACGATCAACAACGAGTACTGGGGCGCCCTGATGCTCCGTGTCGGTGCGGTGGTGATAGTCGTCTTTCAGTCGGCATATCTCCTAAACGAGCTAAGTTCACCGAGCGACCGGTCCGGAACGGCGGCCTTGCATCTGTTCAACGTCGGGGTTTCCAGCCTTGCGTTCGGGGTCAGCTTTAACGCCTGGTTGGTGCGCTATTGGCGTCAAACCGTGCTGGTGATGTGCTGGGCTGTTATCGGTGGCACCGCCGCGATCAACGTTATCCGTCACGAGGACGTCCCGTTGTTCATCGTGGCGTTGCTTTTTTCGACAGGAACCGGCTGCCTGATCCCATGGAGCGAACGCTGGCAGGCGGCATTGAACGTTTTTGCGCTAGCCGCATTCGCCGCCGACGAAGCGCTGATGTCGGCGCAAGATCCTTACATCTACTTCCGCTGGCTGGGGATGCTGACCGCCGTCACCATCGCTCAGTTGGCGGCGCATCTGACCGGTCTCTATCGGAGCCGCCTGACCATGCGCTATGAGGCGCTGGCGCAAAGCGAGCGGCGGTCCGCCGACAGCGAGGCCAAGCTGCGCAAAATCTTCGAATCGACCAGCGACGCGATCGTGATCTTCAGCCTGGTGGACGGCCGCACCATCGAGGTCAACAGCGAGTTCACTCACGTCACCGGCTACACACGCCGAGAGGCGCTCACCGCTCGCCACGGCAAACTCCCGGTATGGGGAAGCAAAGAGCAAGGCCGCCGTTTTCTTCGCGAGCTGAACGCCAAAGGCATCCTGCGCAACATGGAAGTCCAGGTGCGCAATCGCGATGGCGCGCTCGCGCCGTTTCTTCTCTCGGGCTCGACGGTCGAGCTTGACGGCGAACTGTGCGCGATCGCGATGGCACGCGATATCGCCGCGCTCAAGCGCACGCAGGACGAACTCGTGGCGGCGCGCGAGCAGGCGCTCATCGCCTCGCGCGCCAAATCCGAGTTCCTCTCCAGCATGTCGCACGAGATCCGCACGCCGATGAACGCCGTCCTCGGGATGGCCGAAGTGCTGTCGGAAACCAGCCTCGATGCCGATCAGCGCCGCTACCTCGACATCATGCGCTTCAACGGCGGAACGCTGCTCACCTTGCTCGACGATATCCTCGACCTGGCCAAGATTGAGAGCGGCCACCTGCGGCTGGAAAAAGCTGAATTCGACCTCGGCGACCTGGTCGAAAAGACCATCGAAACGCTCGCCGTGCGCGCGCACGGCAAGGGACTGGAACTGGTGGCGCGGATTGCGCCCGGCACCCCGCAGCGGCGGTCGGGCGATCCGCTCAGGCTCCGCCAGGTGCTGATCAATCTGCTCGGCAACGCGATCAAATTCACCGAACTGGGCGCGGTCGAGCTGACCGTTACCGCCGAAGACGGCGCCGAGGACGGCGCCAATGACGGCGCCGTGTGCTTCTCGGTCGCCGACACCGGGATCGGAATCGAGCCCGCCGAGCTCGGCGCGATCTTCTCCAACTTCACTCAGGCCGACTCTTCCGACACGCGCAAGTACGGCGGCAGCGGACTCGGCCTGGCGATCGCGTCGCGGCTGGTGAAGCTGATGGGCGGGCGGCTCGGAGTCGAGAGCGAGCCTGGCAAGGGCAGCACGTTCCATTTCACCGTGGCGCTGGAGGTATCCAACACTGTGAGCGAAGCCACCCCAACCTACGACCTGCATGGCCTGCGCGCCCTGGTAGCCGATCGCAACGCCACCAACCGGCGGATCTTTGTCGAGACCCTCGGCCACTGTGGCGCAACGGTTGAAGAAGCGTCCACGGTCCAGGAGACGATCGCGGCCCTGGGCGAAGCACTGCGCTTCGGGCGGCCATTCGACCTCGTCTTCGGCGACTGCCAGATGCCAGGAATCGAGCAGATCGAGCGTCTGGCGAAGGACGGATGCGCTTGCGGCGCAGCGATGATCATCCCGATGCTGACCACCGACGATCTGAACTCCAAACTCGCGCGCGTGCGCCGCCTCGGCTTCCAGAACCATCTGCTCAAGCCCGTGCGCCGCTCCGACCTGCTCGAGGTGATTTCGCGCGCGGCGCAAAGCCTCAAGCACGCGGCCGCGCCCGCGCAAATTCCTCGCGACGGCACAACCCCAACCACGGTCCCGACCACGCCGCCGCCCGCGCAATCCGCTGTCGCAGCCGCCGCGCGGCCTTTGCGCATCCTGCTCGCCGAGGATTCCCCTGACAATCGTCTGCTGATCGCAGCCTACTTCAAGCGCCTTCCCTACCGGGTCGAAACCGTGGAAAACGGCAAACTCGCGGTCGAGAAATTCACCTCCGGCCGCTATGACCTGATCCTGATGGACATCCAGATGCCGGTGATGGACGGCTACACGGCGGTGCGGATCATCCGTGCCTGGGAGTCCGAGCATCACTGGCCCGCGACGCCGATCCTGGCGCTCACCGCCTCGACGCTCGACGATGACATCCGCCGCGCCTTCGAGGCGGGCTGCAACACGCACATCGCCAAACCCGTGCGCAAGGCGACGCTGCTCGCGGCGATCGACGAAACTCTCGCGTTCGTCGCGGCCGGCGGGGGCAAGCTCGCGCCAGCCGCGCCAGCCGCATCGGCCGCGCCTTCCGCGCCGTCGCCCGCGCACACGCGGGTCAACGGCGTCCCGCACTGAGCCGGGGGGGGCCGTCCGCGCGCGATGCGCGCCGCCCCGCCCCCGGCTCAAACCCGTGCGGCGTGGGAGGCGACGGCGGACGCCGTCGCCTCCCACGCCGCACGGCCCTCACCGGGTTGAGTGCGAAGCGGCAATTCCTTACTTTCTCTGCTAGAGCTTCGCGCCGGGGACGCGCGCCGATTTGCGGCGCGCGTCTTCGGCGCCGTATCGCTCCACGCATGACCAAGTCGCCGTCGCACAGCCCCGACGATCTTTCCGCCGCGCAAAGGACCTTGCCCGGCGGCGCCAGCGGCGATGCCGGCAAGGCCGCCTTCGTGCGCGCGATGTTCGCGCGCATCGTGCCGCGTTACGACCTTGTCAACCGCCTGATGACGATGGGACTGGACCGGCGATGGCGCCGCGAGACGGCCGCGATAGCGCAGCCGTTCGGCGCCTTTGCGCTCGACATCGCAACCGGCACCGGTGACCTCGCGCTCGAACTCGCGCGCCAGGGAGCGCGCGGCGTGGTCGGCGCCGACTTCTGCGCCGGTATGCTAATCGCGGCGATTGGCAAGGCTGCACGGACCGACGACGCCGGCAAGATTGCCTTCGTCGCCGGCGACGCGACACGCCTTCCGTTTCTTGACGACACTTTCGATTGCATCGTCAACGGCTTCATGTTGCGCAACGTGACCGACTTACCTGCGGCCTTCGGCGAACTAGGACGCGTGCTCAAGCCGGGCGGGCGGCTCGCCTGTCTCGACCTCACGCCGCCGCGCGGGCGACTGCACGGGCTGTTCGGCTTTTACATCGGGCGCATCGTCCCGCTGCTCGGCGGCGCGGTAAGCGGCCACTACTTCGCCTACCGATGGCTGGGGCAGTCGCTGCGCCCGCATCCCGACGCCGAAACGATGGCCGCGATCATGCGTGCGGCAGGGCTCGGCGAAGTCGGCTATCGTCTGATCGGCTTCGGCACGGTTGCGATTCACTACGCGGTCAAGCCGGGTGCGTCCGAGCGCTCCGGCCGTGGCGTGCGCATTGGGCGCGATGGGAGCAATGAGAGCGATGGACACAGCGCTGCTTGAATGGTGCCGGCGGCTGATCGCCTGCCACAGCGTCACGGCCGAGGGAACGCGGCGAATAGCGGAGTTGTGCGCCTCCGAAATGCTTGCGCCGGCCGGAATCGCCGCACGCCTCATCCCCTCGACCCGCGAGGGCGGCGAGCAGGTGAATCTGGTCGCGGCAATCCGCGGACGCGACTCATCGCTGAAGCCCATCGTGCTCAACGCCCATCTCGACACCGTCCCGCCGGGCGCGCCGCAGCTATGGACCGCTTGCGACGGCGACCCGTTCATCGCGCGCATCGACGATGACCGAATCTACGGGCTCGGCGCGGCGGACACCAAACTCGACTTCGCCGCCAAAGTCTTCGCATTGAGCGCCGTGGGCACGCCACGGCGCGACGTCTACCTGGTGGGCAGCTTTGGCGAAGAACACGGCCTTGCCGGAGCGAAGGAAATCGTGGAGGCGGCGCTACTGCCGGCGGGAGCGATGGTCTTCGTGGGCGAGCCGTCGCGCCTGGCGGTCATCACCGCGCACAAGGGCCTGATGGCGTTCGAGCTCAGGATCGGCTTCACACCGTTGCGGGTTGACGAGCAGATGCAGGCTCGGCGGTTGACGTTCGGCGGCAAAGCCGCGCATTCCAGCACCCCGGCGCTGGGCATCAATGCGATCGACGTCGCGCTCGAAGCGATAGCGATCAATCTCAAGCTCAACCTGGCGGTGATCTCGGGCGGCACCGCGGTCAACGTGGTGCCGGCGCGATGCGACGTCGTGGTCGCAACCGAGGCCGCGCTCGACCCTCTGGTCGGCGGCGCGATAGAGGCCACCGACTTCGATCGATCGGTTGCGGACATCATCCCGCCCGAGGTGGTCACCACGACGATCCGCTTCATCGCGGCGCTGAGGAAATATGCCGACGGCGGCGGCAGCGCCGAATCCGACTACGCGCCGCCCACGCTGACCTGCAATCCCGGCGTGATCCGATCCGCATCCGATTCGGTGACGCTGGAGTTCGAGTTACGCCCGCCGCCCGGGCTCGCGCTCGACGAAGTCCGCGCGGCGGTCGCACGAGTGGCCGAAGAAGTTTCGCGCCACGCGGTGGGCATGTCCGTTGCGCTCGTCGAGAAGCGCGCCAATCCGGGCTTTCGCGCCGCGGCCGCGAGCGAGACGGTCGAGATCGCGATGGGCGCGCTGGCGGGCGCGGGGCTGGCGCTTAGCTCGGGCGTGAAGTCGGGATGCACCGAGGCGGGAATCTACGCCGCGGCAGGGCTCGCACCAGTGGTGATCGGGCCGGGGCCTTCGACAGGAGTGATCCACGCGCCCAACGAGTACAACTTTCTTTCCGACGTTGAAGGGGCCGTGCGCTTTTACCGCGCGCTGCTCGAGATATAGGCCATCGCCGCGAAAGTCCTGCTTTTCCGCAGCGCCTGTCATCCCGAGCGAGTCTGCGAGTCGAGGGACCGCGGGTTTTCTCACGCCGAGCTTGTGCGACTCTCGCTCAGGAAAATCCTGGGCCCTTCGACTCGCGCAAACGCTCGCTCTGGATGATTGCTTGGGCCGTGAAAAGGTATTTGCGAGACACCACACTACGGCAGCGGGACGGCTTCGACCGAAGCGCCTTCGGCGAGACCCAGTGCTTCGATCACGCCTCGCGCGACCACCAGCCGTTCTTCCTCTTCTTCCAGCGCGCTCGCCTGCACTGCGCGAAAGCCCCGGCGCGAGTCCTCGTGCGCGACCATATACAGGCGCGCGTGCTCGGCAGCCGGCTCGCCGATCCCTATTTTCAGCGTCCGTCGCTGCCTGATCGGGACCAGTTCGGCGGTCGGCGCGCCATAGTAAGGGCCGCCGTCGAACGGATCGATCTGGTTGAGAAATTTCATCCCCGCCTGCTCCAGGAGCTTGACCGCGCCGCGGCTCTCGTCGCGCACGGCACCGATCGACGCGCGCACCTCGTCGGGCAGCAAAAAGGTGTAGAGCGGCGCGTCGGGAAACAGCGCGGGGATGAACCCCTTGTCGCGAATCGAGAGCCGGTCGGCCTCGCGAAACGACAACCCCGTCACGCGCCGTCCGTAGTGATCCCAGAAGATGTTGCCCTGATCGCCGATAGTTGGCGGCAGCATCTCGGCGATCACATGGTCCTGGAAGCGCTTGAGATGGCGCCCGATATAAACGAAGCGCGCCCAGGAGAGCTGCTTGCCAATCCGCTCGGGGCGATGGCGCATCGCTTGCGTCACGATAAGTCCGCCGATCTCGCTCGGCCCGTTCATCGAATGACGCAAGCGCAGATAGGCATGCCGGAACATCTTGCGCAGCCGCGCGGAGTAGCGCTCGTCGCTGTCGATTTCGAGGTAATAGTGCGGGCTCTGCGGCGTGCCGTGCTGCCCGATGATCATCGAGGCGCCGGCAATCGCCCGTGTCGCGGTCTCTTCGGCGCAGAAGATATAGACCGCGCGCGCACGGTTGGCGACGCGTCCGCGAAACGACTTCGCCGAACGTGCGAGCGTCTCGGCCATCTCCGCCGAATCCGTAGGCAGGTTGACCGAATCGAGCTCGCGCGCCAGCCGCAGCATCCGGCGATGGTCGGCGGCACGGGCTTCGCGGATGAGAAAGGCCGGCTGCGCGGCATCCATGGCAACCGGATACTACCACGCCGGCGCGCCGCCGGGATTTCCTCCGAACCTCTGCCGTATGACCGTCGAGTCGCCGCTCGGCCGCGGAACCGGGCATCGGAAACGCCCGTATGGCGCGCAAAATCGAGCGCTCTGCTATGCCGAGGGCCAAGTTGAATTAGGTTCTTGGGTCGGATAGCTTTTGGGCTTGGGTCGGTTGCTGGCCGGCCGCATAGGAGGTGTGGTGTGATGGAGTTGCCGAAGTGCCAAAAGTGTAACAATGGCACTCTGATTCCACTTTCGGACTATGGCCAGGAAGGCGCTTCGGTGATTTTCAAGGCGTGGGTTTGCACCAATCCCGAATGCGGCTTCAGCCTGCGAGTCGACAAAGGCGAAGTGACCTACGGCAAACGGATCGAGACCAAGCACTAGCGCGTCCGCCGCCGAACCAGACATCGCAAGGGCGGTCCCACGGGGCCGCTCTTTTTCGTTCTTCCGACCCTGTCTGAGAGAGCTGCGCACAAGTGGCTCGGGATGACAAAAAGGCGGCCCTCTTTGTTGTCATCCTGAACGAAGGTTGCCGAAGTGAAGGATCAACGCGGAGCGATTTTTGTGTTTATCGGCATCCTCGCTGCGGGAAAGGGCGGGGTTAAGCCGCTGGTTATTCGCATTCGCGAGTTGGTGCCCGTCCCCTATCCGGTCTATAAGACGCTTCAGAGACGCGGGCTCCCGCGCCGAGCTTTCGCCACGGAGGTTTTTCCAGATGAGCGGACGCATCTATCGTTCCCAGCCGATCGGCTCGCTGCTGCGGCCCGAGTATCTGCGCGAGGCGCGGCGCGCGCTGCGCGCGGGCGAGATTTCCGCGGCCCGCTACAAACGGGTCGAGGATCGCGCCGTGGACGAGGCGCTTGCCCTGCAGGAGGCGGCCGGCCTCGACATCATCAACGACGGCGAGCAGCGGCGCATGAGCTTCCTCGGCTCGCTGCTGGAGTGCACCGAGGGGCTCTCGCGCAGCTCGGCGGTTACGCAGCCCTGGCATGAAGACGACAATCGCGTGGTCAACCTTTCGCTGGGCCTCGCGGTCACCGGCAAGGTGCGCCGGCGCCGCTCGCTCGCGACCGAAGAATTCGTCTACGCCCGCGCCCGTGCGCGGCGGCCGATCAAGATGACGCTGCCGAGCCCGATGATGCTGAAGATGTTCTGGTCGCCGCGGGAGTCGGCCGCCGCCTACAGCGATCCGTTCGAGATGTTCGCCGACGGCGCCGTCGTGATTCGCGAGGAGATCGCCGAACTGGCGCGCCTGGGATGCGAGTACATCCAGATCGACGCGCCCGAGCTGACCAATCTCGTCGACCCCGAGGTGCGGCGCGTAGTCTTCGAGGAACGCGGCATCGACCCCAAACGCATGCTCGGCGAGGGCGTGGAAATTCTCAACTCGCTCGCCGGCGCAGCCCGGCGTGACCTTCGGATTGCACCTGTGCCGCGGCAACAATGACGGCCGCTGGCTGGCCCGCGGCGGCTACGACTCGATCGCGCGCGAGGTCTTCCAGCGCGCGCGGGGCTACGACGAATTCCTGCTCGAGTACGACGACTCGCGCTCGGGCTCCTTCGAGCCGCTGGCCGACGTGCCGCGCGACAAGCGCGTCGTGCTCGGCCTGGTGACGACCAAGCGCAACGTGCTCGAATCGGCCGACGAGCTTACCCGGCGTATCGAAGAGGCCGCGCGCTTTTTCCCACGCGAGCAACTCGCGCTCTCGACTCAGTGCGGCTTCGCCTCCGGAATCAAGGGCAACCCGGTCGACCCCGCGATGCAGGAGCGCAAGCTCACGTTGGTCGCCGACGTCGCCCGTCGCGTATGGGGCTGATTCGCGTCCGCACGGCCATTGGTCCAACCGCTGCTGGCCTCCTCCCCCGTGTTTTGGGGGAGGATGGAGGTGGGGGTCGAGCGAGGAAGCGCCGGACGCTTGTCTCTGCGCCGCTTCTTCGTCTTGATCTTCCTGCGATGTGTGAGCATGCACGGCGAATCGTGTTGGCTCGCTCGCCGGCCGGCGATAATCTTGTCGCGGGCCAATCCCCTCACAGGAGTTGCGATAGCTTGCGAGTATCCGTAGTTTCGCCGTTGCGGTTGTTGTTCCTGGCGACGGCCCTGATCGCTTGCGCCTGCTCCGCTCAACGCGCGCCGCAAGCGCCGCCAACGCCGGCGCGCGCGCCGGACCGCTTCATCTACGTCTCCGCGGGCGACGTACCCAGCGAGTGCTACCACGACCTCGACAGTGTGACCTTCACCGAGCCTTACACCGACGCTGCGATGGACGGGGATGGCGTGCAGATGGCGACCAAGCTGCGGGCGCTCGCGATGGAGAAGTACCCCGACGAGGCCGACGCGGTAATCAACGTGCATACGGAACAGAATGACGTCGGCACGTTCGTGACGGTGACCGGTGAAGTGGTCGAATTGCATCAGGGCCACACCGTCGAATGCGCGATGCGCAAGGCGCCCGGCGTCCTCGATCGTACCGTGGCGGTGGCGGCCGGCGGAATGCTCGGCGCGGTGGCGGGCGGAATGATTCCCGGCGCCGGCACGGTGGGAATGATGGGCGGAGCCGCCGCCGGTGTGGCCACGGTCGGCACCTACACGGCGGTCAAGCAGCATCTGGAAACACAGCGCGAGCAGGCGCAACTCAAGAGCCAGCTCGCCACCGCAGCAGACCGAAATCGCGCACCTGCTGGCGAAGCGCACGAGCCTGCAGAAGTGCGCGGCCGATGACGTCCCGCTCGCGAATTGCAAGATCAACGACACCATCGCGGCCGCGAGCGATTCCTCCAAGCCCGCCGGCGCTCCGTCCTATGAAACGGAGCAGCCGCAATTCGAGCTGCAGAAGCAGATCCAGGAACAGCAGGGCTACATCCGCAAGCTGCGGGACAGGTCTTCGAACTGCAGCAGCAACTGGGCGGCCACTGAGTTCGCGCATCACCTGGTACAAAGTCTTCACTAGTACGTTGTATACGACCGCTAGGGTTCCGCTTTGAAGGTGTCGCGCAGGCCGCTCGCGTATGAGACCCGCGTGGGCCTGATGCGAATCATTTTGAGTCCGTCGTTTTTGAAAAACGGCTCCTCGAACGGGTTCTTCTTGAGGAAAATCGCCTTGAGCGATTCCCACTCCGCGCTCCCAGCGCGCCACGTCGCTCGCAATTCCCTGCATCCAGGCCCGCACGATTTCGAAGCTCGGCACCTTGCCGACGTCGCGATTGTCGACCAGCCACCGTCGCCTCGGGATGCTTGAGCAGGTTCTGATATTTGTCGACATTCCCGCCCATGATGAACAGCAGGTCGAATTCCGGCGTTTCGGCAAACGCCTGCAGGTTGGCGGTCGGCCACTTCTCACCCTGGGTGACGAGCACGGCACGTGTTCCTGCGCGAGCAGCGCGGCGAGTTTTTCTTTCTGGGTAGCGTCCAAAGCCACGAATAAAACCTCCGTTAAATCGATTTCGCTCTCTTTCGGGGACTGCTAAACAATCCAATCAGCGATGGAGCGGGATGCTAACGCCGCGCTGCATCAAAATCCATTGGCCTGGATTCGCGGCCACGGTTACTCCGTCGGATCGACATCGAGGCGGACGACCGATACCCTCCAGCGACGGCGACGGCGCGTCGGTAGCGCTGCATCACCAGCGGATCGTGGCCGGGAATGATATGACGTGGCGACGCCGCAAGCCGTTCGACCTTGCGAAACGAATCGATCGCATCGCGATATTCAGCACCGCCGTGAAATAGGCGGTTGCTCTGCATGTTTTCGTAGTAGTGGCTTGAGTCCGAAGCGAGCACGACGTTGCCCCGCTGCGTATGTACGCGGACGACTTGAAGACCCGCCGTATGCCCGGCCGCGAGATGCAGCGTAAGTCCAGGCGCGAGCTCCACGTCGCCGTCATACAACTCGACCCTGCGCTTGAAGTTCAGCCGCACCATCCCGACCACCTCATCGACCTCGTAGCCGTGGCCGAAGTACGGGTAGCGCATGTAGCGTCCGGTCGTGAACGCGAGTTCGCGCTCCTGAAGATGAAAGCGCGCATTCGGCAGCTTGTGAAAATTGCCGACATGGTCGTAGTGCAGGTGAGTGATGATCACGTCCGTGATCGCGTCAGCGTCGAGGCCGACCAGTTTGAGACTCTCGATAGGGCAGCGCAAAAACTGCCGCTTGCGCCGCGCCGCGATTTCCTCGGTGAAACCGGTATCGACCAGGAACGTGCGCTCCGGCGCCACGACGACCCAGGTGAAGTAGTCCATCGGCATCGGAGCGTCATGCGGATCGCCGCCGACGAAATGGTCGGCACGCCGCGCGTCGCGGGTCGCATAGCGGATGGCGAAGATTTTGTATTCGGGCGGGTTATCGGTCATCGTGATTCATTCCACTTTTTCATTCCTTCGCTCTTTCACTGCCCCCGGGCGAAGGTTCCTCGCCGCGGCGGCTTCACCGGCTGTCAGTGGCTCCCGCGATCGCTCTTGCCGCGCGCCAATGCTTCACGTATCCGATCCTTGTCCACCGCGATCTGCACTCCGGCCCGCTCCTCCTGCAACAGCATCGCCGCGCGCGAATCGCGCTCGCCCCAGCCGCGGTTGAGCGCCGCCGTCAGCTCATCGAGCGCGAGGTTCGCCATCGGCATCGGCACGTCGAGCTCGCGACCGAGCGCGGTGGCGAGCGAGACGTCCTTGTGCGCAAGCCGCAAGCGCGAAATCCGGCGGGTCGAATGTCCCTGGAAGGAAATGACCGGCCAGCGAATCGAAAGTCCGCGCCCGTCCCAGCGCTCCCTGGCGCACGGCCTCCCACAACGCGAGCGGCTCGACCCCGGCCTTGACGCCCATCGTGAACACTTCCGAGAGCGCGCGGTTGATCGCGTAGCCCGCGCAGTTGTGCACCAGCTTCGCCACGGTCGCAGCGCCGATCGGACCGACGTAACGCGCCTGGTCGCCGATCGCGTCGAGCAGCGGCTTATGGCGCTCGAAGATGGTCTCTTCGCCGCCGACCCAGATCGCCAGCTTGCCGGTCGCGGCTCCGCGTGGGCCACCACTGACCGGGGCATCCAGCATGTGAACGCCCTTTTGCGCGAATGCGGCATGGATGCGCCGCACGACACTCGGCGAATTTGTCGAGAGATCGAAGTAGGCCGCGCCCGCGCGCATGCCCGCGAGCAGACCGTCGTCGCCTGACGCCACCGCCTCCACGTCGGCCGGCGCCGGAAGCGAGGTGAACACCACGTCGGAGGCTTGGGCGACCTCGCGCGGCGTGTCGGCCCATTGCGCGCCCGCCTCGAGATGAGCCGCGGCCGCTTCGCGCCGCGCGTCGTGAACCACCAGGCTTACGCCGGCGCGTTGCAGACTCGCGGCCATCTTGCCGCCCATCGTGCCGAGTCCGATGAATCCTACCCGCATGTTCGCCTCCAACCCGTGACCGGAGCGGGCGCGATGTGTGCCAATCGCTGCTACTGGTGCTTTTCGAAAACTTCTTTGGCCACAAACGCGGCTGTCATCGCCGTCGGCCATCCGGAGTAAAACGCCATGTGGGTGATGATTTCCGAGATCTCGGTCTTGGTGACGCCGTTGCTGAGCGCGCGCTCGATATGCACGCGAAGCTGCTCCGGACGATACAGGGCGACCAGCGCCGCCACGGTGATGAGGCTGCGGTCGCGCTTGGAAAGCTCGGTTCGCTCCC
>CAWHTV010000009.1:217500-289463 GCA_963832395.1 uncultured delta proteobacterium
AAAAAATTCAAGATCTGCACGTTATCACCACCGAAGCTCTGGTCGCGCCACGCCTGCTCAAGGAGCAGCTCGCGATCGACGACTCGCATCGCCCGCACCGTGGTCGAGGCTCGCCAGACCGTGCGCCGCATCATCCGCGGCGAAGACTCACGCCTGATGTGCATCGTGGGGCCCTGTTCGATCCACGACCCGGCCGCCGCGCTGGACTATGCAGGGCGCCTCGCCCGCCTGCGCGCTCAAGTCGAAGAACGGCTGTTCATCGTGATGCGCGTGTACTTCGAAAAGCCGCGCACCACGGTGGGCTGGAAGGGCATGATCAACGACCCGCACATGGACGACTCGTGCGACATGCACGAGGGGCTTCTCCGCGCACGCCGGCTGCTGCTGGACATCAACGCGCTCGGGCTGCCGGCCGGGACCGAGATGCTCGACCCGATTACGCCGCAGTACATCGCCGATCTGGTCTCGTGGACGGCGATCGGCGCCCGCACCACCGAGTCGCAGACCCATCGCGAGATGGCGAGCGGGCTTTCGATGCCGGTGGGTTTCAAGAACAGCACCGAGGGCAACCTGCAGGTCGCGGTCAACGCGGTCGAGTCGGCGCGCCGCCCGCACTCCTTCATCGGTATCACTCAGGACGGCATGACCGCGATCGTGCGCACGACCGGCAATCCCGACACCCACGTGGTGCTGCGCGGCGGACGCACGCCCAACTACGATGCGGTCAGTATCGACGAATGCTGCCGTATCCTGCGTAAGGCGAGCCTCGAGCCGCGCGTGATGGTCGACTGCTCGCACGCCCAGACCGGCAAGGACTATCGCAAACAGCCCGAGGTGTTCGCCGCGCTGTGCGAGCAGGTTCGCGCAGGCAGCCCCGCCATCATGGGCGTGATGCTCGAGAGCTTCATCAACGCCGGCAACCAGCCGCTGATGGCCGACCGCTCCCAGCTCAAGTACGGAGTCTCGATAACCGACCCCTGTATCGATTGGCCGGCGACCGAGCGATGCCTCCTCGAAGCGGCCGAAGCGCTCGCACCCTCAAGCCGCGGGCGCGCCGCGTCCGAGCGCTAAAGTGATCCTCCGAGATGGCCTATCGGCCCGCCGTCGACCGGCAACCTGACGCCGGGCTGCCCGCCGCGCGGCCGGGCTCGACCGGCATGTCCGCGATTGCGGAGGCGCTCGCGCATGGCTAGTGCCCGCGCTTGAGCGATCGCAACAGCGGTCATCACTGGGGTGGCAAATATGTGGGTCTCTGGCTATCCGCGAGTGCCAGCGCCGCGGCACGATCGAGGCCGGCGCGGTCGAACATCATGACCAACCAATGGAGGTCAGTCACGTCGCCGAGGACGTCAAACGCCTCTCCCAGCGGCTCGGGATACGGAAAAGATATCCGCTGAGCATAGCGGCCATATCGTTCTATCAGGGGGGCCAGCACCGGGTAAGTTCCCATCAAACCCACGCCGATTGTTCCATCGGGCTCGACGTGCAACCAGGCTGAAAAGTCCGGCGCCGTTTGTGGCGTCGGGATCCATCCCATCGGTAACAAGCCGAGTTGCGCCGTCGAGACCGGGCTTAGGTTTGCCGGATTCCCTCCCTGGGCAAGGTACTGACGAGCCGCCACCAAAGAAACGGCAAAGCGTTGTTCGTCCGCCAACCTTTCCATTTGCAAAGAAGTAGCATTGCGGTAGCGCACCAGCACTTCTGGCGGTATCCGGTACAAGCTGACACCACCGATATTCACTGGAGCAACCCCCAAGCTCGGAGGCACCTGCTGCAGCACCTTCCGCTGGAGCGCCTTCTGCTGAGGCGTCGCCATTGGCGATGCGTCGTAGACGACAATCAACACGCTGACATTATGGCTTGCGAAAAAAGCTTTCCACTGTTCCGCTACACTGGGAATTTCAGCGCGCCGAAGAGCGGCCCGGATGGCTGGCCAACGCAGATAGGACGGCGGAGTAAACAAGACATAGCCAGTCGTCATCTTAAAATACATCCTAGTTTGCGCCTGCCAGCCCATAGCCTGAGATCCTTCCCCCCAGGCGAATGGTAATACAGCTACGGTCTCACCCTTGTGCAAATAATGGCGGTACAAGCCCTTGTCGCTAAAGAAAGTCGGTATCTGCACGACTCGGCTGCGCCAGAACGTGCGCGAAATATTCGGGAACATCGAGGCTACGATCAAGACTGCGGCGACCATCCGTATCCAGAGAGGCAAACGCGCGCTGGTCAGCCACATCGCGGCCAGGACCGCCAGGATGAGAACCGCATAGATCGACAACCGAATAGGCAGCGCTTGATCGAGCAGCGGCATTTGAGTGAACACCCACCAAGGCAGCCACCAGCCTATGTTCCGGCCGACGTGCGCAAACGGTCCCATCGACAACAGGATCGTAATCACCGCCAAAGTTGCACAGGCACGGCTCATGACCGTGCGCCGATGTTCTATCACAAACCATCCGGCGACGATGAGAAGCGGCAATCCTAAATAGGATCCACGTTCGGATATGTACTTCGTATCGAAGTTCGAGGAGAGCCGCTGAAAAATAGGCACGGCATACCAGAGCGAAGTGGTCTTGATGGGGACCACGAAATTCAGCAGGTTGGCGGAAAGCTCGTCCGCCGGATAGTACGGTACGCTCCTGAAACCTACCCATACGTAGTAAAGGTAAGGGCTTAGAAGTACCAGCGCGCCAAGGTAGACAAACTCCAGGGGCACGAACAGAGCTTGGATTCGGCGTCGTAACTCACCTCGCGCGAACATCCAGCCAACTACAAGCATGATCGCGCCCATCACAGTCAGAGTCGCGAAGACTTCGGCGGACGTCAAAAACTCACCAACGAGCAATACGCATAGCAACAATATAAAGGTCCGCGCGCCAATTCGCTCTTCCAGTCGCATCAGTACGACCAGGACCATCAAGGGCAGCAGAAAGACCGGAAACAGGGACAAATGGCCACCCAATATGTGGCCAACTACGAATGGAGAGAAGCCGAAAATCCATCCACCAACAAGGGATGCCCAGAAACGTGCGCCTATGTGGCGGCACAGAATAAAAGCGGTCCAGGCGTTCAGCGCCGGGCATAGTACACAGAGTAGGTTGTATGCGGAAACCGGGCCCAGCGTCGCCGTCAGCGGCAGTGCCAGCCACGCCATTAGTGGTGCGCAGGTCGCCCAGGCCAGATTGAAGCCCTCGGGAACAAATACGAGTTTGGGTACAAATGGATTGAGATGATGGGCGATCGCGTAAGGCCACCATTTCAGACACCAGATGAAAAAACTCTCGTCAGTATACCATCCTATGTAAGATGTATTCAGGCCTTGCGGGATCAAGCGCAGAAAAAACGCGCTCGATAGGATCAGATAGCAAATCAGTGCCGCCAGAGGTTTGCGCCAGCGCGCACCAGAGAACCAGCCGTCGATTTTTTCATACCAGATTGTCACCTGGGATGCCCCGCCAGGCAACACGGCACCGGCGCGTTTGCGGCGGCCGAACGGTACTCACTACTCCGGAAAGTTCGCCTCACGTCGGTAATCCCTCATTCGCGTTATACCGGCCATCCCCGCGGCCCGGTCGGTCACCCTGGTTGCCGTCCTTATCGTGCAGCGCGGTAGTTTCCCAAAAGCCCCGAATGCCGGGGACTACTCGCAACGCCGTGTGATCTTTCAAATGGGGCGGACATTTTCAAGCGCTGGAGAGTTTTGCTGCCGCTTTCCGAACTAAATAGCGAAGTGAAAAAGCAGCTAAGCTCATCGCCAAGCGGAGCCGCACGGAAGCGACAACGTTCCGGAGATCCAGGGTCAGTGCGTGCGCACCTGGATTGCGTGCACAAGCGCGAAAATATGAGGATAGCACGTACGCGCCACCGGCACGTTTTGGGCCGAAAGAGGTCCTTGGTCGCGGATGATCAGCACGCGCACACTGCCGCATTCGTCGCCCATGCCGACCGCATCGGCACAGCGATCGGAGGGCAGATAGTAGCGGACCACGTCGACACTTTTGATATAAGTATACCGCGATCCGGTCGCCCGGCGCAGTTTCCCGCATCGCAAGCACCGCCGCTTCCCGCCAGCCCAGCTCATGAAAATTTCTGAGCCGGTCGCGTACCTGTGGCACGGAAAGGTGAACGATAAGTATGGCGAACGCGATGCGCAACGCGGTGCCGCGCACCGCTGCCGCCCCAAACCCGGCGAACGCAAACATGCCGAGAAAAGCAATCAACACATAGCGCGGAAATTCCATCGGCCGAATCAGGTAGGTCACCGCGAACGCCGCTATTAGCGGCCCGACCATCCAGGAGAACCAAAAACCCCAAGACCACACGCGTCGAATGCCATTGCCGCCACACGGCGAAAATGGCCACGGCTGCGAAATCCAGAACAACGCGGGGCCAGCCAAATCGCGCAGGATCGTAAACGGCCATGACATTGGCTGCATTTTTATCCAGTCGATTGCACCCGTGCGCACGGCATGCTCGGAATCGGCGAACATGCCCGGGAGTAGCGGTGCGAGCAGTGCCACCCCGGCCGCCACTGCGAGACCGGGACGCACAATGGCGAGCCTGCCCGCTCCCGCGCCAGTCCACCTGGCCACCAGCAAACCACCGAGCCATAGCGCCTCGGCGAAGAGCAGAAAACTCGAAGTGAAGTTGATGGCAATCATCGTAGCGGTGAAAATCGCGGTGCCAACGTAGTCGGCCGATGCGCCGCGGCGCTGCGCTCGGACGAAAAACGTGATCTGCAGCAGTTCCGCGGCCACCAGCATCGGGTACATTCGCGCAGTGCGGTCCGACACAACCACCACAACGTTAGTGGCATAAATCAGCGCGCTGAACGCACCCGCCAGTTCCCCGATTGCAGCGGACGATTCGTCGCCCAACAAACGGCAGACCTCGCGCACCGCAACGAATAGCAGCACCATCGCGATCGTTCCCAGCACAGCCGACATGGCTCGTAACGCAAACAAGCTGTCGCCGAAGGCGCGGATCCATTCGTGCAGCGTCACGTCGTAGAGCGCGAGTTTGCCGGAATCGAGCCGTTGCTCCTCGGCCACGACCTCACCGAGGGTAGATAGAGAAGCCGCCGCCCACGAGGCGCCCTCGTCGCTGCTCATGTCCCCGCGGTCCAGCCGATGAAAGCGATAGTGCGCCCCAAGAATCACCGCGACGGCCAGCAAAGCCATCGCGAACAACCGTGGCGAGCGCCAAGACCACAGCAACGTGTCCCAAACGGCGGGGCGCGACGAGAGCGTCGAGACGGGCATCACGTCACAGTCCTGGCAAATGCAGACACGTGCGCCAGGGGTACGAAAGCTGTTTGGTCGCGCGTTTCTTGAACGACATCCTTGACGGAACGGCTCATTGGCGGCTTTTCTTTATAGCGAAACCGATCGCGGAGCGGAACCGAAAGCAATTGTTCTTCACCGCTGTTACTATCCCAAGCTGCATCAGGCTATGGTTGGCAGGTGCCCGGCCGTAGACAATTGAGCAGCGTCCGCAATTGATCTCGCCACACCTACCTGAGGACGAGCGAATCTGGCGCCGCGCCATCACGCGCCGGCCGCGCCTTGCCGCGCTGTCTATCTACCTGGCGTTTTCGGCGTTGATTTTCGCTCGCCCCGCCGCACCTCACTTCACCACCATCTACCTAGGGCGCGGGATCGATCAGGCCTTCTTTATCTGGTGCCTGGTGTGGTGGCCGTACGCGATCACGCATCATCTCAATCCGTTCATCAGTAAACTCATCTTTGCGCCGGCAGGCTTCAACCTGACCTGGTCGACCTCGATTCCGCTGTTAAGCCTGCTTGCGCTGCCGCTGACCGCAACGGTAGGGCCGATTACGGCTTTCAACCTGCTTTGCGTCGCCTGCCCCGCGCTTGCGGCGTGGACCGCATTTCTGCTCTGCCACAGTCTCACCGAACGCTTCGGGCCTTCACTCCTGGGCGGCTACATCTTCGGCTTTTCCTCTTACATGCTGGCGCAGATATTCGGTGGACATCTGAATCTGCTCGCGGCGTTTCTCGTCCCGCTCGCCGTGTATCTCGTGCTGGCGCGGCTACAGGGACGTATCGAGCGGCGTGCTTTCACGCTGGGATTGCTCGCGCTGGCGACGGCGCAGTTTCTGATTACGACCGAAATTCTCGCCACGATGACGATCTTCGGCGCGCTTGCGCTGGCGGCGGCGTGGGCGATGGGCGAGCGCGATTTGCGCCGGCGTATCGCGGAGCTGGCGGCGCCGATCTTTTTCGCCTACCTGGGCATGGCGATACTGGTGAGTCCCTATCTGTACTATCTATTGGTCGGCTTTCGCACGACTCCGATCTACTCGCCTAGCTGGCACTCCACCGATCTGCTGAACTTTCTGGTTCCCACCAGGACGGTCGCACTCGGATCGGTAATCGGTCTCTTTCGCCGCGTCTCCTCCGGCTTCACCAGCGACGTCGCCGAGCAGGCCGCCTACATCGGATTGCCACTTTTAGCGCTCGCGGCATGGTTCACGCTTGAGCGCCGGCGCACGCTCG
This sequence comes from uncultured delta proteobacterium, assembly GCA_963832395.1. GTDB lineage: Bacteria > Desulfobacterota > Binatia > Binatales > Binataceae > JAKAVN01. Next base: position 224,019 of record CAWHTV010000009.1, read on the forward strand.
AAGGCAAGGTGCTCGGCCTGATGCTGATGATTGTCGCGGTGGCGGCGATGGGCCCGCGGCTCCACGTGGCCGGCAAAAGCTACTTCAAGCTCCCTTGGTCGCTGCTCCATCGCGCGCCGCTGATCGACCAGGCGCTGCCACTGCGTTTCACCGTCTACCTGTTCCTGACGCTTGCCGTAATTGCCGCGACCTGGCTCGCGGCGCCACATCGCGGCGCATTGACGCGCGCCGCCGCCGGCGCGCTGGTGTTCGTGTCGCTCTTTCCCAATCCGTCGGTGCGGGTATGGGCCGAGCCCAGCAGCGTGGCGCCGCCGCCCGGCTTTTTTGTTGCCGACACGTACCGGCACTATCTTGCGCCGGGCGAAATCGTCGCGACGCTGCCGTACGCATGGGGCGAGGCTGACGTTTGTATGCTGTGGCAGGCGCTCAGCGGGATGTACTTTCGGCTGGCCGGCGGATATCCGCCGCTCAGCCCCAGGTCTTTTCTCCTTTGGCCGATCGTCCGCTCCGCCAATCAGCTCGCGACGATTCCAGACCCGGCCGATCAATGGAAAGCTTTCGCCGCCAACCATCAAGTGACGGCGGTGCTGCGCGGCGACAATTCCATGCCTTCCGATTTTCCGTCGATCGATCCGATCGTCGCGGCGCTGGCGACACTGGCGTCGGACGCGCCGGTCGTCGCGACCGGTGGTATCACGCTATACCGCGTGCCGCCCGCAACCCTCGCACCTTATCGCGGGCTCGATTGGACACGCATGGAAGCGCTGACGGATGCGCAACGTTTCGATGCGCTCCTGATTGCCGCGCAGAGCTATCTCGCCTCAGGCGCCGACCCCGCCGGCCTCGCACCCGAGAGCGCCGTAAAGATGGGACGTTTGCCCGCCGCATGGCTGCCGAGGCCAGCACGAGCGACTGACTATCGACTATATATGCGCGCGGAGCCCGACGGCCTCATCACGGTCGGCCTATTAGGAAGCCGCGAGGCCTTGAGCCCGCTCATCGATCGCTATAGCGCCTATGCGCGGCGAATCCATTTTCCTTCCCGTTCGCGCGCGGACAACCGTTCATCACTCGCCGCTCTACACTATTACCCACTTATGATGTCGTTCGATCGCAAAGGACTCGCACGCGCGGCCGCATTGGCGCTCACACAGCCGCCGCGGCTCGATCTCGACCTCAAATCTCACTCGAAACAATCTACGTCGGCCATTGACGCGAATCTTTCGGCTGCGATAGCACCGCGCTGATTCGCTATCCACTGGCGCGCGCAGCCATTGCATAGCGGCGGCCCTCGCGGGTTGTTACTATCGGATGGAGTCGTTTGGAATTTCTCGGCGAGTAGATGCCTGACAGAGCGCGCTTTCCCCACCTCTTCGACCGTCAGGCCGCAGGCGCATTTCTGCTTTACCTCGCGTTGTCGATCTTGTTCTTCGGTCGCGGCGTGCTCGTTCATCCGACGACCGCTTACATCGGCCGCGGACCCGATGCTCAGCTTTACATTTGGTTTCAAGCCTGGTGGACCTACGCGATTTCGCACCATCTGAATCCTTTGCTGACCACCGCGGTCTGGGCGCCCTCGGGCGTCAACCTCGCATGGACCACAGACTGTCCGTTGGCAACCTGTTTGCTCTATCCGGTTACCCGTCTCTATGGACCAATTGTCTCCGCCAATGCCTTGCATCTGATCGCGCCACCGCTGGCAGGATGGTCCGCCTTCGTGCTCTGCCGCTACCTCGTACATCGTGCCTGGCCGGCCTTGCTAGGTAGATGGCTGTTCGCCTTCTCACCCTACATGTTGACCGGGATGGTGGATGGCGTACTCCTCATGTTGGTCTTTCCGCTGCCGCTCGGCGTTTGGGCAACGTTGCGCCGCCTCGCGGGCGAACTCCGGGCGCGAAGCTTCGTCGCGGTTCTGGCCGTGCTGCTCGTTGTACAGTTCCTGCTCTCAGCCGAGATTTACGCGAGCGCTGCGCTGTTTGGGATGATCGCTATCGCGCTGGCTTTCCGGATGGCGCCCGCCGAAGAGCAGGCACGGCTGCTTTCTGTTGGCGTGTCCATCATTGTCGCCTATGCGGTCAGCGCGGCTCTCCTGTTGCCCTATCTCTACTATATGTTCGCGTTCGAGGTACCGCGTGGCGAGTTTTTTTCATCCTGGCGCTTCTCGATCGACCTGACAAATTTCTTTGTCCCGACCATCACCAATGAACTCGGCAACCTGCCAGTCTTCGGCGCAATCGCGCATCGGTTCCTTAACGTGCTGAGCGAATCCGGCGGCTACCTTGGCCTACCGCTGTTCGCGATCATCGCGCTGTTCGCGCGTCAACGCTGGCGTGATCCTACCGGCAGATTCGTGCTCTATGTGCTCGCGTGCGCCTGCGTGCTCACGATGGGACCGTTGCTCGAGATCGCTGGATACCGCCTCATGCCGCTTCCCGAAGTCGCGCTGGCGCTGGTGCCGCTGTTCGAAAAGTCGCTACCTGCCCGCTTCATGCTGTACGCCTATCTGACTATGACAGTAATGGTCGCAATGTGGCTCGCTGAAGAAGGCGGCCGAAAAACGGCGCGCTGGGCGCTTGGCGTAGCGATCATCCCGTTGATGCTGCCCAACCCGTCCACATCGTTTTGGACAACGCCGGCTGAGATCCCTCCCTTCTTCAGCAGTGGTCTATATCGCCGATACCTCACGCCGAACGAAACCGTGATGGTGCTGCCCTACGGATTATTTGGCGAAGGGATGCTGTGGCAGGCGGCGACCGACATGTATTTTCAGACTGCGGGCGGATGGGGTTTCGAACCGCCGGTGCCCGAGGAGCATATAGGCTGGCCGATAATGTCCGGGCTTTACGATATTGCCGGGGTGCCCGATGCCGGGAATCAATTCAAGGCGTACCTGGCCAACCACGACGTAGGCGCCGTAATCCTCGGGCCGCGCACTCAATATCTTGTTCTTCGCCTGGGCAGTCTGCGCACTGCCGCCACCTGGCTGCGATGGCCGACGATTGACCGCGAGCGTATCGCGACGGATAAGCTGCTCGCCTCGCTCAGCGTGCCGCCGCTCGAGGTGGGCGGCATCGTCCTGTACCGGCTCGCACCGCGGATGCTCACGCCGTACCGTCAATTGACCGCGCTCGAGATCCAGCGGCGTGCGGCCCGCGCGCGCCTCGACGCACTGCTGCTCGGGGCGGAGCGCTACCTTGCGCAGGGCGGTAATCCAGCCGGGCTTACGGCCCAGGTGCTCCAAACGCTCGGACTCGTGCCGCTCGACTGGTTCGGCGGCGCGCCCTTTCCCACCCACGAACATATTGGCAATCCGATTTTCCATATTGAATCGATCCTGCATGTGTCGAAGAGCAACAGTATCGAGGTCGGAATCGAGGGCTGCTACGCGGCGCTGCAACCGACAATCGACCGCTACAGAGTTCAGGCGACCGCTATCTATTTTCCCTACCCCTCGCGCCTGATGCCGTCGGCGGCTAGGTTGACCAATGATGTCGCGATGATGGTCATGGAGTTCGATCGGGCGGGACTGACGCGCGCTGCCACGATAGCCGCAACTGGCGTCGAAGGTCCGCGCGAACCGATGGTGGCGCCGTCCGCGGCGCTCGTCCCAGCGGTCCCGTCCTCAAGCCGCCCAGGAGACCCAATGAAGGTAGGAGCCGCTTTGTGATGGACGAAAGGCCTCGAGTTGATTTGCAACTGACGCCGAGTTTGTTGGAAGGTCTGCTCCCCAACGGTCCAACCGATCCGATCGCGTACTACAAGCGTCCGCTCATCGGGAAATTCTTTCGCGAACGGATCAATCTCGGACTGCGGATGATCGCCGATCGCCGCTACGCCAAGGCCCTCGAGATCGGCTATGGTGCAGGCGCGGTACTTCTCGCGATTGCTGCCAGCGTGGACGAATTGCACGGCATCGACCTCGACGCCGACCCGGTGCCGGTCCAGGAGTGGCTCGGCAGGCATGGGCGCATCGCCACGCTCATCCGGGGCAGCGTCTATGAACTGCCCTACGAAACCGCGGAGTTCGACCTTGCGCTCAGCTTCTCGGTCTTCGAGCATCTGCATCAGTACGAGCAGGGGCTGCGCGAGGTCGCCCGCGTACTCAAGCCGGGCGGCCGTCTTCTTCTTGGCATGCCGGCGGTGAACACGATGATGGAGTTGGGCTTTCGCGCGATCGGGTTCAAGGGCATCAATGACCATCACGTCACCACACCGCGGGCCGTGGCCGGCGCGTTCGATCGCGCCGGTTTGCGGGTCACGCAGCATGCGCAGCTACGTCTGATTCCCGGCGTGCCGCTGTATTTCAACTGGCTGCTCGAAAAGGCGGTGTGATGCGCGCATCGCTTGACGCGCGCGCCCTCCGCCAGGCGCACGCCTTCGCGAGTCCCGGATCCGCGCGGGATGGCGTGGATGGCGGCCTCACCCCGAACGCACCGCGCTGACCCGCCACGCGCGCTCATGATGGCAGCGATGGCGAAAACGATTCGGCTACCGCGCTCGGAGTTCGATCTTCCAGGTCTCTTCGCACTTGCCCTCTATTTCGTGCTGGCCGGACTATTTTTCGCGCGCGGCCTGGACGGACGCTGGTCGACCACCTATATCGGCAAGGGCGTCGATCCGCAGTTGCTGATGTGGCTCGTCGCCTGGTGGCCGCACGCGTTGAGTCACGGACTCAATCCGCTTTACACCCGCGCAGTCTGGGCTCCCGACGGCGTCAACCTCGCGTGGAGCACCTGCATGCCGCTGGTAAGCCTGCCGGCCGTGCCATTGGTGCTAACGATGGGGCCGGTGTTTGCGTACGATCTCGCTTGCGTGACGGCGGTGACGCTCGCGGGGTGGTGCGCATTCATCCTGTGCCGCTACCTCAGCGGCGAATACTGGGCCGCGTTGGCGGGCGGCTACGTCTTTGGCTTTTCCGCCTACATGCTCGGCCAGACTGCGGCCCATCTCGATCTGATCCTGACCTTTCCTATTCCGTTGTTCACATTGCTCCTGATCCGGGGCTTGCGCGCGAACCTCGCGTGGCGCTCGCTGGTCGCCGGACTGGTGCTTGTTCTGGTTGCGCAGTTTCTACTGTTCGTCGAGCTGTTCGCGACGATGACGCTGTTCGCGAGCATCGGGCTCATCGTGGTGCTGGTGGCTGGGTCGAGCGCCGAGAAGACGCGGGCCGTGAATCTTCTGCCAACCGTCGTGCTCAGCTATGCGATCGCCCTGGTAGCGGTGAGCCCGTTCCTCTACTACATGTTCGCTCTGGGCTACGAGCCCGGTGCTCCGCATCCGCCGCTCCTCTACTCGACCGATCTGCTCAACCTCGTGATCCCGACCTCTACGATGGAGCTTGGCCGCGCGGCGCCCCTGCGATCGATCGCGGCGCACTTTCTCGGCTATATCTTCGAGGCCGGCGGCTATATCGGCATTCCGCTGATGCTGATCGTCGCGGCGTTCGCGCGGCGTCATTGGAGCGAAGGATGGGCCCGCTCGCTCGTGCTCGTACTGATCGTCACCGTCGTGCTCTCGCTCGGGCCGTTCCTGGTCGTCGGCGGGCGACCGATCATTCCGCTTCCGGGTCTGGCGGTTGGTACGCTGCCGCTTATCGGCAAAGCGCTGCCGGCGCGCCTGATGCTGTACGCCTTCCTGGTGCTGGCCGTCATCACCGCGCTGTGGCTCGGTAACCGCGTCACACCGCGATGGGCCCGCGTGGCGGCTGCGCTTGCCATCGTCGCATCGATGCTGCCGAATCTGTCATCGAGCTTTTGGACCTCGCCGATCGACGTACCGCCATTCTTCAGCGACGCGCTCTACGCGAGATATCTCTCGCCCGGCGAGACAGTCGTCGTGCTGCCTTACGGCATCAACGGCAACAGCATGCTGTGGCAACTCGAAAGCGGATGGTATTTTCGCATGGCCGGCGGAAACCTGGGTCCACCACCGCTTAAGTTTCGTCAGTGGCCGATAGTTCGGGCCTTCTATCGCGTCGGCACGGTCGAGCTGCCCGGCGCCGGCGATCAGCTCAAGGCCTTCCTCGCCACGCATCGCACCACCGCTGTACTGGTTGACGATCGCGAAGCCGAAGTATGGCGTCCCCTGATGGCGACGCTGGGCCCGGCTCCGATCGAGACGGGGGGAATGACGATCTACCGTGTTCCTCCAGCGGAACTTGCCTCTTGGCGAAACGCTACCGCACTTGCGATGGAGACGCGGCTGGACCGGGAGCGCTTCGCGGCGCTCGTGCTCGCGGCCGAGAGCTACCTGCGCGACGGCCACGCGCCGGCCGCGCTGACTCCCGCCGAAGCTTACAAGCTGAGGCTGATGCCCTCCGGATGGATCGTCGTGCCGAAAAAGACCGAGCCACCGTGGGACGACGGCGGGATGAACCTGCCACGCCATCCGGACGATCCGCATCAGTTCGAAGACCTGTGGCTCGGCGGCGACGAGCAGGGCCGTATCGAGGTCGGCGTGGCCGGCTGGTATCCGGCGCTGCGCGCGGTGCTGAGCGAGTATCGCGCCGATGCGATCGGCTTTGTGCCGCGCGATCTGGACCAGCCGGCGCATGGCGGAGAGGACGACCTTCGAGGATGGCTCGTGATGACCTTTAGCGCTGAGGGACTGGCGCGCGCCGCTTCACGGGTGCGGGACGATGGTTCTTCGGCGGCGGCCGCAGCCATACCGCGATGAGCGTATCCGGCACGGCGGCCGCGGGTGCTTCGGGATGGGGCGGCGGCGGCGCCGCCTTGCTCATCTACCTGGGGCTCTCGACGCTCTTCTTTGGCCGCGCGCTTAGCGGTGGCCTGTCCTCGTTCTACGTCGGCAACGGCCCCGACCCGCCGCAGTCTATCTGGTTCCTGGCCTGGTGGGCACACGCGCTGGCCAGTCGCGTCAACCCGTTCTTCACGCACGCCGTATGGACGCCCAGCGCCTTCAACCTCGCGTGGACGGCCAACATCCCGCTAGCCGCTTGGTTGATGCTTCCGGTCACCCGCACGCTGGGTCCGGTGGCTTCTTACAACATTCTCTGCCTGCTCTGCCCGGCAGTGGTTGGATGGGCCGCGTTCGTGCTGTGCCGCCATATCGTGCGCGAATTCGCGCCGGCGCTGCTCGGCGGCTTGGTCTTCGGCTTTTCGCCGTATCTGGTCTGCAAGCTGCTCGGGAATATCAATCTCGCCCTGGTCCCGATGCTGCCGCTGGCGGTCTACCTCACGTTGCGCGCGCTGGACGGGACCATGCGCCGCCGAACCTTTATCGTGTTGCTCGCGCTGGTGCTCAGCGCGCAATTTTTGCTTTTCATCGAGATCTTCGCGACGATGACGATGAGCGCCGCGATTGCAATCGCGATCGCGCTGGTGGTGAACGGCGAGAGCGATCGCAGCCGCATTCGCGCACTCATTGGGCCCATCGCGCTCAGCTACGCGCTCGCGATAGCCTTGCTCGTGCCCTATCTCTACTACCTCTTCGCCTTCGGTTTTCCGCACGGCATGATCTGGTCGACCAACACCGGGTCGATCGATTTGCTCAACTTCCTGGTGCCCGTGCCCACCAATGCGCTGGGCCGTCTCGACGCGATGCAGCGCCATCTCGGTGAACTTCCGCGCCGGGATCTACGACACCGACGCCTACCTCGGCCTGACGCTGGTGGCAGCGATCGCGATGGCATGGCGGCGATGGCACGAGCCCGCAGTGCGGATGCTGATCCTGTTTGCCGCGGCCATCGGCGTCGCGACGGGCTCGTGGATGCAGGTGGGCGGACATTTCATCGTGCCGATGCCCTGGATGGTCGTGTCGGGGCTGCCGCTCATCGCCAAGGCAATGCCGGCGCGCCTGACGGTTTACATATTCCTGGCGATCGCGATTCTGTGCGCGATGTGGATGAGCGCGCGCACGCGCGGCGCATCGGATCACGTAGCTGTTAGATGGTTGGCGGCGGCACTGATCGCGCTTTCGCTCTTGCCCAGCCTCGACGCCTCTTTCTGGGCCACGGCGCTGGCGACGCCCGAGTTCTTCTCCGCCGGACTCTATCGGCAGTATCTCCAGCCGGACGAGACGGTGGTCATCCTGCCCTATGGGTTCGAGGGCGACGGGATGCTGTGGCAGGCACTGAGCGCGTTTCACTTCCGGATGGCGGGCGGGTATACGGGGTTCGCGCCGCCCATTCCCGCCGAGTACGAGCGCTGGCCGATCGTCAACGCGCTGTATGAGGTTGCGCCAATTCCCAACGCGGGCGGCCAGTTCAAGGCTTTCCTCAAAAGCCACGACGTCGGCGCGGTGATCTTCGCCAGCGAGGGCGATCACGCGATCGAGGTCAGCCACGCGGCAGGTCCCGGCATCTGGCATCGCGGGCCAATCGCGCCTCGCGACCGCGAGGTGTGGAGGGTGATTCTCGGCGGGCTGGACGTTCCAGCACAAACCGTCGGCGGCGTCACACTCTATAAGTTTCCCGCGCAGGTGCGGGCGCGATGGCCCAACGAAAATCCGGTCGCGCTCCAGTCGCACGCCGCGGCGGTGCGCTTCGACACGCTGCTTGCCGCGGCCTACGGCTACGTCGCTGGCGGCCGCGCGCTCTCCGACTTATCTCCTCTCGCCGCCCAGCAGGCGGGTCTGCTGCCACTTAACTGGGTTGGCGGTCCGCTGCTACGCAGTTCTCAAACGCCGGGCCTGTTGCTCGACGGTCTTATGCTCGCGCCCTGGCAATCGCATCGCGTCGCGCTCGGGGTCCAGGGCTCATACGCCGCGCTCGAGCCGATCATCGACCGGTACCGCTCCTACGCGGCCGCGGTCTATTTTCCGTATCCGAGCAAGCTGTCAGCGACGCCGCCACAAAGCGACGATCCGGCATTGATGATCCTGGCATTCGACATCGACCAGCTTGCGCGCGCGGCGCACGCCGTCCCACCGCTCGAGCTGCGGCACACCACGGCGCCGGCAAGCGCGCCCGCGACCCGCGTGCCGTCAAAACCATAGAGCCCGGCGATGCGCAGCGGCGGAATCGTAACGCCGCGTTCAGCGTTTGCGGACTTCGACCAGCCGCAACCGCCCGACCACCAGCGGCGCGCAATCACGAAGCGCAGCGAGCCGTGCGGGCGTAAGGACTTCTTCGCCGCTCAGGAGCAGCACGCGCTGGCGCGTTTCGCATTGCTCACTGGCGGGCTCGACGCTCGCCCGCCACGTAAGCGGCAGATAGTAACGCACCACGTTCACCGCGTAGGCTGGCACCACGGCGATTGTCCCGCCGGGCGCGTCCGCCGCGAGTGCAAGCGCGGTTGCTTCGCGCCATTGAACATACTGCGGCTTGATGAAGTCGCGGCGCACATGATCGAGCGACAGCGCCACGACCAGCACGAGCAACGCCAGACGCAACCTCGTGTCGTCGATCGCCGCGAGCCCGACGCCCGCCAGGATGAAGAACGCGGCCACGCTCGAAATCACGTAGCGCATCTCCTCGAACGGGGTGAACGTGTACGACACGACCATCACGATCGCTACAGGCGCAAGCATCCACCACAGTACGAAGCCAAGCGCCGCACCCTGTCCGTCGCGACCCATCCGCCATCCTCCGTATATCGCGAGCGGCAACAGAACCAGAAACGGCGCTTTGCCCGAAGCGCCGCGCAGCATCTCGAGCGGCCACCACGGCGGCCGCAAATGAGACCAATCGAGCACGCCGGCGTGCACCACCGCGATCGACGTGCGACCCGCCATCGGCGCCATCGGCCCCAGCAGCGCCATCCCCGCGCCGAGTGCGAGCGCCGGGCATAGCAGATGAAGTCCGTCCTCCGCGCCTGCGCAAGAGACGCCGCGCCTGCGCAGCGCCGCCCATCCGAGCCACATCGCTTCGGCGGCGATAAGCAGGGCCGCGGTGAAGTTCGAAGCGGTTGCGAGTGCGCTGAAAACCGCGATGCCGACGAGGCTCGCGACGCGGCTCGGACCTTGCGCTCGGGGAGACGCCGCGCGCAGGAAGCAAATCACTTGCGCCAGCTCGAGCACCAGCGTCAGCGGATACATCCGCACCGTTCGCGCCTGATCCACCAATGTGAGATTGACGGCGGCGATCAGCGCCGCGAGCGCGGCGCCAAGCTCGGCGCGGCGAATCTCGGCCACGCCACCGAGATCCAGCAGTAGCTCGCGCGTCGCCGCGAAAACCAGCGCGATCGCGATGGTCCCGAACACGGCCGAAAGCGCGCGCATCGATCCCACGCCGTCGCCGTTAAGCCCGATCCATCCGTGCAGCACGACATCATAGAGCGCGAGCTTGCCCGGATCGAGCGACCGCTGGCGCTCGACGACCCCACGAAGGTCGGGCGCTGTCGCGCCAGCCCAGGAGGCGGCCTCGTCGGCGGTGAGCTCGGCCGTCCCCAATCGATAAAAGCGCAGGGCGGCGCCGAGTATCAGCGCCAGAGCGAGCAGCGCAAGCGCCTGTGTCCGGGCCATCAGCGGCGGCCCGCGCGCTGCCCGGCCATCGCGCTCAGCCCTGGCGGCGGCCGGCGCGCAGCTTCTCGCTGATCAGAAGCGCGTTGAGCGCGGCGCTCGGGCGCACCGGATAAGTGTCGGGGCGGTCGACATCCTTGTAGCGAGGCTCGAGATGGGCGAAAGATTCCAGAAAGCGCTCGCGCGCCTCGCTTAGCGCGGGCGGCGCACCGATTCGATGACCGTCGGCGAACACCCGCTCGAGCATCGGGTGGACCGACGCGGGCGCCGGGCGAAATTCGCGCTCCAGGTTGTCCGAGCTCTCCTCGAACAGTCCGACCAGGTCGGCGTAAAATCCGTCGGCGGCGTTGCGCGCGCGGAAAACCTGCTTGCGGCCGGGCAGCGTGACTTTTTCGCTCGAGGTTTTCAGGCGCGGCTCGCCGCGGTACTCGACCAGCTTGTAGGCCACGTCGAGCGCGGGCGCATCCGCGCTCACCGTCATCTCGGTGCCCACTCCGAAGGCGTCGATCGGCGCGCCGGCCTTGACCAGCTCCGCGATCCGGTATTCATCGAGGTTGCCGCTGGCGAAAATCGGCACGTCGGAGAGCCCGCGCCGATCGAGCAGGCGGCGCGCGCGTTTGCTCAGCTCGAGCAGGTCGCCGCTGTCGAGCCGGATGCCCTGAAGCTTGACGCCCTTCTCGCGCAACTCCAGCGCCACCGTGGCCGCATTCTCGACTCCGCGTAGCGTGTCGTACGTGTCGACCAGCAACGTGCTGAGGCGCGGAAAGACCTTGACGTAACTGTCGAAGGCCTCGCGTTCCTGCTCGTGCGCCATCACGTAGCTGTGCGCCATCGTGCCGTACAGCGGAATCCCGTAGCGCATCCCAGCCAGCACATTGGAGGTGCCGGCGAAGCCGGCGAGATAGCTGGAGCGCGCGGCGACCAGGCCCGCGTCGGCGCCCTGGCTGCGGCGCAGTCCGAAATCAACCAGCCGCCGCCCCCCGGCCACCGCCAGGCTGCGCGCCGCCTTGCTCGCGATGAGCGAGCCGAAGCCGGCCTGGTTGAGCACCAGCGTCTCGATAAGCTGTGCCTCGATGAGCGGTGCGCGCACTTCCAGGATCGGCTCGGTCGCGAAGAAGATGGTGCCCTCGGGCATCGCCCACACTTCGCCGCTGAAACGCAATCCGCCGAGGAAACTGCAGAAATTCGGCAGTGAACAGCCGCAGCGATTCGAGATATTCGAGCATCCGCGGCGCGAAGTGGAATTGCTTCGAGCGCCTCGAGCAGCCGCTCGAGCCCGGCCGCCACCAGAAAGCCGCGCCGCGGCGGCATCCGGCGCGTGAACATGCTGAAGCAGGCGGTGTCGTTGTTGCCGGTGGCGAAATACGCCGCGGCCATCGTGAGCAGATAGAAGTCGGTGAGCAGCGGGGCTTCGTCGGCGTCCAGGCGCAGGTCAATCGGCATCTCAGGTATTCCGCAATTCGGCTCGGGGCGTATGGCTATCGGCGGCGCGATCGCTTTCAGCGCGTCCGCCGAAGCATTCCTATGCCGGCTGCGGGCGGCGTCAATTCCCGCACCGGCGCATAGCGCATAGCGCCGCGCGCTCAGCGCGGCGGGACCGGCGGCGTTGGCGGCGGCGGTTCAGGCGCGGGGGACGGACCGGCCTGCAGCGCGCGACTCTCTTCGGGCGGGCGCCGCTCGCGCAGGATGTCCGACATGCGGCGCAGCGCGGGCGCTCACGAGATGGTTGATCGTGCCCGGCTCTTCCAGCGTGCCCGCGCGCACGCCGGTCAGGATCTCGATTCCCTCGTCGATGGTGCCGACCGGATAAACGTGGAAGCGGCCGCTCGCGACCGCCTCGACCGTCTCCGGATCGAGCATCAGGTTGGTGACGTTGGCGCGCGGCAGCAGCACGCCCTGGCGTGCCGCGTCAGACCCGGTCGCCTTGCACACGCGATAGAAGCCTTCGATCTTCTCATTGGCGCCGCCGATCGCCTGCACCGCGCCGTATTGGTCGACCGAGCCGGTCACGGCCAGGTCCTGGCGCAGCGGCACGCCGCTCAGCGCCGAGAGCAGCACGTAGAGTTCGGTCGAGCTGGCGCTGTCGCCGTCGATCCCGGAATAGGACTGCTCGAACGCGATGCTCGCGGTCATCGCGGCCGGCAGCTCCTGGCCGAAGCGCTGGCGGAAAAAGCCACTGAGGATCATGATGCCCTTGTCGTGGGTCGATCCCGACAGCCGCGCCTCGCGCTCGATGTTGATCACGCCGGCCTGGCCGAGCGCGACCGTCGCGGTGATGCGCGAAGGGCGGCCGAAGCTGTAGCCGCCGGCGTCGAGCACCGCCAGTCCGTTGACCTGGCCGACCTGGCGGCCTTCGAGATGGACGACGAGCGTGCCCTCGGCAATCAGGCGGCGGATTTCCTCCTCGATGAAGTTGAGCCGCAGGATGCGTTCGTTGAGCGCGCGATCGACGTGGCGCGCGCTGACCTGATTGTCGTTCGCTTCGCGCGCGTAATACGCCGCTTCGCGCGCGAGGTCGTCGATCGGCTCCATCACGCTCGACAACCGCTTGCGATCGCCCGCCTGGCGCATCCCGAACTCCACGATCCGCGCGAGCGCGCCGCCATCGAACGTCGGGCAGACCCTTCGCGTCTTCGCCAGCGCCGACACGCGTGAGGCATAGTGGCGCGCGGCCTCCGCGTCGGCATCGACCACCGGGACGCAACTCGGCCTTGACCTTGAACAGCTCGGCAAATTCGGGGTCGTAAAAATAGAGCATGTTGTAGAGGTAGGGACTGCCGGTGACGATCACCTTGGTCGCCACTTCGATCGGCTCGGGCTTGAGCCCGCTCACCATGAAGAACGGAAACGGCTCGAGCGTCTCCAGCGTCATGCGGCCGGTCTTGAGCGTGCGCTTGAGCGTTTTCCATACGCCCGGTTCGACGATCGCGTCGTCGAGGTCGAAGAGCAAAAATCCGCCGTGAGCCTTGACCAGCGAGCCGCCGATGATGCGCGTGAAGTTGGTCGCGCTACGGCCGGTCGGATCGACCCAGCGCTCGATGGTGCCGAACAGGTTGCGGTAGGTCGGCGCGTCCTCGGCGATCACCGGGGCGCCGCTGCGCCCGGCGTTATCGACCACCACATTGACCTGGTACTCGAAGAACCGGCTTTCGTCGGCGCCGTCGGAGCGCTGCGCTGCCGGGGGACGCGGCGCCGCTGCCTCGGGAGCGGCCTCCGCGGCTTCGCGGAAGCGCTCGAGGTGGTCGAGCATGTGCTCGGCGACCTGGTCGAGATAGGCCGAGACGGCCGCGCTCTCGAAGCGCGCCTTGAGCGCGGCGATGGCGGGTGCGATGAGGCGCGCGGCAAAGGTGCGTTCGATCTGGCGGATTTCCGCGATCAACTCGCGCATCAGCTCCTGCTGATGCCCCGACATGGTCGCGAACAGGTCGGCTGAGTTCGGCCTGTTCCTTGCGCCAGCCGTTCGCGCTCCTGCTCGGAAAGCTCCTGCATCTTGCGATTGAGATCCTCGGGCGACTCGGGCACCTTGCCGTCGATGAGCGGGATGAACAGGACCTGGCCGGTTGGCGTGCCCTGGATCGCAAAGCCGCGCTCGCGCGCGGCGGCCTCGAGTTGGGCGAACAGATCCTGTGCGCGCGCGATTATACTTCTCGCGCAGCGCCTTGCGCTCCTGGTCGAAGTCCTCGCGGCGAAAAGCCTTGGGCAGTTGCTCGATGAGGAAACTCACGAGATCGCGCATGCCGTCGCGCAGCTCGGCGCCCTGTCCCGCCGCGCAGGTAAATCGCGCTCGGCGACTCAGGACTCTTGAAGTTGTTGACATAGACCCAGTCGCCCGGCGTCGGCATCGCCGCCGCGCGCTGCTGAAGGAGGCGGATTATCGATTCGCGCTCGCGCCGCGAGCGCACGCGGCTGACGAAGACGTTGTAGCCGGGCGCGTCGATACCGATAGCCATCCGCACCGCGTCGAGCGCGCGTTGCTGGCCAAGCAGTTCGTGGGCGCCGTCGCGCGCCGCCCTCACCAACTCGTCGGGGCCGAGCGGAGAATGGCCGCGCAACTCGTCCGCGCGAAGTTCGACCGGCGAGGCCGCGGCCTGCAGCGCGCTGTTGTCCGTGGCGCGGGCGCGGGCTTGTTGTCGTCCCCCTCGGCCATCGTCACTCTCCTTCGGTCCGGGTTATTGCACTTTGACGCGCCGGCCGCGCAGCTTGGGCAGCACGATGGTCAGCATGCCGCCCGCCCAGTGCGCCGTCGTACGTTCGTGATCGACCGGTTGCGCGAAGGTCATCCTGCCGCTCGACCGCCGGATGCGCGCCGGACGGAATTCGCACGATCAAGCCCGCCTCGCTGATCTCGACATCGATAACCTTCGGGTCCTCCACAGCGGCCTCGACCCGTACCTCGTACTCTTCGCCGCGGTCGACCACGACCGCGCCCGCTGAGACTCCCGTGGCGGCTCCGCCGCGCCATCGCCCGAGCCACTCGTCGAAGAGTTCGTCGCAGGCGCGCTCGAAGTCGCGCAAGGTTATGGTGTCGGAGCGCTTCATATTCCATGCAATCGACTATCCTGAAGGCCAATTTTAGTGCGCGGCGGCGACTCGGAATCCACCCCACCGAATGCTTGCCCAACACGCCGCCACAAGCGTATCGTCTGTCAGCCATGCCCGAACTCAACAAGATTCTGCTCGCCACCGATTTCTCCGACGACTCAATCAATGCGCGGCACTTCGCCGAGGAGCTGGCGCGCAAGTTCGGCTCCGAAATAATCGTGCTGCATGTCGACCAACCGCTGGCGCCCGTGATGGTAAGTGAGTTGGGCCCCGCCTTCGACGTTAGCGCGATGAACCAGATCGCCGAGGAGCAGCGGCTGGCGGCACAGCGCGAGATCGACAAAATTGTCACCCAGTTGCGCGACGGGCAAATCAAGGCGCGCAGCCTGCTGCGTGTCGGCGCCCCGTTCGTCGAGATCATCCACGCCGCGCAGGCCGAGAGCGTCGACCTGATCGTGCTCGGAACGCACGGCCGCACCGGGCTTGCACACGTACTGCTGGGCAGCGTGGCGGAGCGCGTGGTGCAGAAGGCCGGATGCGCGGTGCTGACCGTGCGCCATCCCGACCGCCGTTTCAAGCATCCGCTCGACAAGTAAACGCAAGTAAACGATAGGCGAACGATTCATGCGCGCGCCCCGCCGCGCGCCGTGTCCTAGCGCCCGACGAATCGCGGCGCGCGTTTCTCCTGAAAGGCGCGGATGCCCTCCTTGAAATCCTCCGAATGCGTCATCACCGCAATTGACTCGTTCTCTTCGGCCAGCGCGGCGCCCAGGTCGGTCGACAGATGGTGATAGATGAGCCGTTTGGCGTGCGCGACTCCCAGCGGCGAGCAGTTGGTCGCGATTTCGCCCGCCATCTCCAACGCCGTCGGCATCAATTGTTCATGCGCGACGACCCGGCTTACCAGGCCCATTCGCAGCGCCTCCTCCGCGTCGAGCAGTCGCCCGCTAAGCGCGAGTTCGAGCGCGTTGGACAGGCCCACAATCTGCGGCAGCAGCCAGCTCGCGCCGTGCTCGATCGCGAGACCGCGGCGCACGAAGATCAGCCCCATCCGCGCGCGCTCCGAGGCGATCCGGATATCATGGTAGAGCGCGGTGGTGAAGCCCATACCGACGCACGCGCCGTTGATCGCGCCGATCACGGGTTTGCGCAGGCCGGCGATCCACGAAAACCGCTGGCGGAAGTCCGCGCGCGTCTCGCTGGTGCCGGCGACCTCGCCCGAGACCGCCTGCACCGCCGAGGTCGTGCCGTCGGCGACGCGATTGAGCGCGCCCATGTCGGCGCCGGCGCAATAAGCCTTGCCCGCGCCGGTAATCACGATCGCGCCGACCTTGTCGTCGTGCTCGGAATCCAGCAGCGCCTCGCGCAGTTCGGATTCCATCTTGGCGGTCCAGGCATTAAGCCGCGCGGGGCGGTTGAGCGTGATGACGGCGACGCGGTTGGCTTTTTCGTAAATGATTTCGTCGAATCCCATGGGCTTGTCCTCTTTTGCCTGGATCTCCTGGCTTTGATCTCTTGGCTTGGATTGTGCCGGCGCCCGCGCGCTTGCGATGAGGCGCGATGAGGTGGCAGCGATCAAAGCACTTCGCGCGCGCAAAATCTAACCGGTCAAAATCCGTCTGGAGCCGTCCTTCGCCGCGCCGCAACGCGCACCACCTTTCCTTGGGCGAATGACGCTGTTAGAAAGGCGAGTGATGTTTTCCGTGAAAGGTTTGTTGGTCCTCGCCCGGGCAAGGCGCGCCTCGCGCGCGTTCATTGGATGCGCGGCGCTCGCAATTTTCGCCCTCGGCGCCGCGTCCGTTCCCGCCGCGGCCACCGAAGCGCATCGCGCGATGGTGGTGGCGGAGAGCGCACTCGCCGCGAACGCCGGAGTCGAAATCCTAAGCCGCGGCGGCAACGCGGTCGACGCCGCTGCCGCGACCGCGCTCGCCACGGGCGTGACCAACCCGGCCTCGAGCGGGATCGGCGGCGGCGGCTTCATGCTCATCTATCTGGCCCGCTCGCACAGCTTCTACGCGCTCGACTATCGTGAGCGCGCGCCGATGGCCGCCAGCGCCACGATGTACGTGCGCAACGGCAAGCCCGACGAGGGGCTGGCACTCGCGGGGCCGCTGGCGGTCGCGGTGCCGGGCGAGCTTGCGGGGCTCGACGCCGCGCTCCGGCGCTTCGGCACGATGAAATTTTCCGCGGTAGCGGCGCCTGCCATCAGGATCGCCGAACAAGGCTTTCCTGCCACCGAGCATCTGGTGAAAGACATCGCGCAGACTACGGCGCAGATCGCTGCCGACCCGGGACTGAAGGCGACCTATCTCACGCCCGCGGGCGCGCCGCCCAAGCCCGGTGACATCCTGCACGAAAAAGCGCTGGGCGCGACGCTGCGCTCGCTCGGCGACGATCCGGTCACACGTTTTTACCACGGCGAGATCGCGCGCACTCTCGCCGAGTGGATGAAGGCGCACGACGGACTGATCAGCGCCAATGATCTCGCGCAATATCGGCCCGTGTGGCGCATACCGCTTCATCGCGCTTACCGCGGCTACGAGGTGTGGACGATGCCGCCGCCGTCGTCGGGCGGCGTGGTGCTGGAAATCCTCGGGATGCTTGCCGGCGCGCCGGTTTCCGGACTGGGCGCCGACTCGCCGCCCTACCTGGCGCGGCTTATCGAAGTGATGCGTCAGGGTTTCATCGATCGCGATCAGTATGCCGATCCAGACTTCGTCCACGTGCCGATCGACGTGCTGCTTTCGCAGCGCCATATAGATGAAGCACTGCAGCGCGCGCTGCATCGCGGCGCGCCCGCCCACCTCGCGCCGGCCTCCGACCATGGCACCTC
This sequence comes from uncultured delta proteobacterium, assembly GCA_963832395.1. Classification (GTDB taxonomy): domain Bacteria; phylum Desulfobacterota; class Binatia; order Binatales; family Binataceae; genus JAKAVN01. The sequence goes on from CAWHTV010000009.1 coordinate 241,813, forward strand.
CAACTTGCTGGTGGTCGACAAGGACGGCAACGTGGTCGCCGTCACCACCACGATCAATACGATCTTCGGCGCCAAGATGATGGTCGCGAGTCTCGGCCTGGTGCTCAACGACGAAATGGACGACTTCTCAGCCGGGCCGGGCGTGCCCAACGCGTTCAAGCTCGAGGGCGCGGTGGCTAACGAAATTGCGCCAGGCAAGCGCCCGCTTTCGAGCATGTCGCCGACAATCGTGATGCGACACGGCCATCCGGTGCTGACGGCCGGCGCCTCAGGCGGCCCGACGATCATCAGCGGCGTGTTGCAGGTCACGCTCAACGTGCTCGATTTCCATCTCGACCCGGAGGCCGCGGTCGACGAACCGCGGGTGCATGAGCAGGCCGCGCCCGACGTAGTGTTGGTCGAATCCGCGATGCCGGCGGCAACGCGCAACGCGCTGGCGCAGATGGGCTACCGGCTCAAGGAAGTGCAGTCGCTGGGTGCGGTCGGCGCGATCACGATTGCGCCGGGCGATCTGAATGGCGCTTTCGATCCGCGCAAGGGCGGGGGCGCAGCGGGTCTATAGCGGGAGCGCGAGGCCGCGCTCTCGCATAGCTGCGCGCAGCCAGCCCGCACGATACACTTGGGCGTCGTGTCCGAGCCCGCGCATATCGAGCAGCACTTCGCATCCGCCGCCGCGTCCGCGCCCCAGGCGCCAGCCGTGCCCTGGCGCTCGCCCGCGATCGATGCGCTCGCGCTCCTTTCGCTCGCGTTCGCGGTCTTCTTCTTCCATCTCGGCAGCTATGGCCTGTGGGAGCCCGACGAGGCGCGTTACGCCGAGATCGCGCGCGAGATGCTGGCCGCCCGCAACTTCATCGTACCGCATCTCAACTACGTCGCTTACATCGAGAAGCCGCCCCTGCTGTACTGGCTCGGCGCGATGTGGATGGCGCTTTTCGGAGTCAACGAATTCGCCGCGCGCCTGACGCCGGCGCTCGCCGCGCTCGCCGGCGTTGCGATGACCTGGCTTTTCGTGCGGCGCACGATGGGCCGCGGGCGGGCGCTGCTGGCCGGCGCGATTCTCACCACCTCGACACTGTACGCGGTGATGGCGCAGGTGCTGACCACCGACATGCTTCTCGCGGCGGCGGTCACGATGGCGCTGTTCGCGCTTTACCTGCACTGGAGCGAGGGCGGACGCTGGTGCTGGCTCGGCTACGCGGCGATCGCGATGGGCCTGCTGGCCAAAGGCCCGGTGGCCGCTGCGATTCCGATCCTCGTTCTCGCGATCTTTCTCTGGTGGCAGGGCGAGCTGCGCGGCGCGATCGGCCGTTTCCATGCTCTCGCCGGCGGCGCGATAGTGCTGCTGATCGCCGCGCCATGGTTCATCGCGATCGCGATCCGCGAGCCCGGTTTCGTCGACTTCTATTTCATCGGTGAGCATCTGCGCCGTTTCTTCGAGTCCAGCTACAGCCACGGCGAGCCCTTCTACTACTACCTGCCGGTACTGGCGGCCGGGATGATGCCGTGGACACTGATGGCGCCGTTCATCGCGTGGCGTTCGCTCTCGCGCACACCGGCGGGGCGCTTCTGTATCGTCGCCGCCACGGTCGTGATCGTGATGTTCTCCGCGGCCAGCGCCAAGCTCATCCCGTACATCCTGCCCGCGAGCCCGCCGATCGCGGTGCTGCTGGCCGACGGAATTTTCTCGCGCGCCTTCCCTGCAGGCGCATCGCCCGGCGCTGAGCCGCCCGGCGTGCGAGGCCGCTTCGCCGTGGTGGGGGCTATCCTGAGCCTGATGGGCGTGGCGATGCTGGTGGCGGCGATGACTGCGCCATTGTTCAGCAGTCCTTACGTCGTCGCCGCGCGGCCGGCGCTCTACGCACTCGGCCTTATTGGCGCAGCCGGCGGCGCGCTGGTGGCTGAAATCTTTCGCCACTGGCGGCTCGATGCGGGACTCGCCGCGATGGTGCTGGTGGCGGCCGTTGCACTTGGCGCCGGGAGCTACGTCCGCCTCGAGGCGGAGCCGCTGCGTTCGTACGCGTCGCTCGCGCGCACGGTGCAGGCGCGCGCGCCGGACGCGACGCTCATCTGCTATCCGCGTTACGTTCAGGCGCTGCCCTTTTACACCCGCCGCCGCGTGATCCTGGTCGGCGCGCCGACGGAACTCGCTTTCGGCCAGACGCACGCGGCCGACGGGAGCCGCTACTTCTTCCGTTCGGAAGACGATGTGCTGCGGCTATGGAACATGCCGGGGCCAGTGGTCCTGGTGATCGACGAGCGCGAACTCAACAAACTGCGCGAGCGGCTGGGAGAATTCACCGTGATCGGATCGGAATGGCGCAAGCGCGCGATCCTCAAAGCCAGTGAGCCAAGCTACGCAAGCTGAATCGGCAATCGGCACATCGCCCGCGCAGCCGCCGGTGTCGACGCCCGTCCGCAAGAGCCATCCCGTGCTCGGCTTCGCGTTGCGCGCGGGCGCGGGACTGGTGATCGTCACGCTGCTGCTATGGCATTACGACGTGCGCCCGGTCCTCCATCAACTCGCCCGCGAACGGGTAGCGTTCTTCCTCACGGCGGTGGGACTGTACGTGGCGGGGCAGGTGATGTCGGCATGGCGATGGAGCCTGCTGGGCGCGATCCTCAAAATCTCAGCGCCGTTCATCGACTACCTCAGCTACGCCTTCATCGGGATGTTCACCAACGTCTTTGTGCCGGGGCTCGTCGGCGGTGATGCTTTGCGCGCGCTCTATCTCGGCCGGCGCCATCAGCGGCTGGCCGACGCGATCGCCTCGGTCGCTGCCGACCGTATCGTGGGACTGGTTGGGCTGTTCTGGTTGGCCGCCACGGCGGCCGCGGCTCTGAGCGTCAAATTGCCGCGCTCGGTGACACTGCCGACGATCGTGGTCGGCGCTATTTCCCTGGCCGGCTTCGCCGCGCTACCGCTTATCGGCAAGCTCGCTGCGCGGATGCCCGCGCGGGTCGCGGGCGTCGCGACGACTATCGCGCCGTACCTGGACCGTCCACTCGCGATGATGCCGGCCATCGGACTCTCGATCGCGCTGCAACTGTCGCTCGCGGTGTGCCAATGGATCCTGGCGCGCGGGCTTGGCCTTTCGGCGCCGCTGACGCTATTCGTGCTGTGCGTGCCGATCGCCAACGTATTTGCGAGCCTGCCGGTGACGCTCAACGGGTTGGGCATACGCGAGACGGCGTATCTGATGCTGTTCGGAATGGCCGGGATGGCGAAGGCGGACGCGATCGCGCTGGGGTTGTTGTGGTTCGCGGCGACCGCGCTCGGCAATCTGACAGGGGTGGTGGCCTTCGTGCTCACCGAGACCCCGCCGCTGCGCGCGGCAGATGGGCAACTACCTGCCGTCCCCTGACGATCACGTATGAGTTCGACGCCTGGGTTTTTTCGAATCCGTTCCGGCCGCCCGCCCCTCGACGTGGAACTTGTGCAGCAAGCGATGGATCAGCGGAGCGAGCAGCAGGCCGGCGATGCTGATGATCGCGAGGCCGCTATAAAGCGCATAGAACGAGGCGAATAGCTTGCCGGCCACGCTTTTCAGCGGATCGACCGGGCCCATGCCACCTAGGATCATCGATGCATTGAGCAGCGAATCGATCCAGGGCAGCCCCTCGATAAAGTGGTAGCCGCAGACGCCGAGCGCAAGCGATCCCACGAGGACGATACCCGCGAAGACGCTCCATCGGGCCATGCGCCGCAGAAACAGTGGTCGCGCCAACAAGGGCTCATGGCGTCGTTCAAAATCCATCACGCGGCTACGAGCTTAAACTATCGGACCAGGCGTCACATCTCCTTGCACGGCCGCGCACCTACGACAGACTCTTTTCGCCAACAATTCGTGCCGAACGTTCTTGCCTGTGCCCGCCGCGGTTTGTATAGTCGCACTAACCAGTCGGACAGGCTCGTGGAGACGACCAGAATATGGACGTAATGAAGACGCTTTTCCTCAATCCTCCTTCCTATGAGGACTTTGACGGTGGTGCGGGGTCACGCTACCAGGCAACGCGGGAGGTCTGGTCGTTCTGGTATCCGACCTGGCTCGCGTACCCTGCCGGGATGATCCCGGGGGCGCGCCTGCTCGACGCTCCGCCCCACGGTTACGACCTCAAGCGCACGGTCGACGAAGCCAAGAACTACGACTTCGTGGTGTTGCATACCTCGACACCGTCGTTGCGGATGGACGCGCGCACGGCCGAGGCGATCAAGGCCGCCAACCCGGATTGCATCATTGCCTTCGTCGGCGGCCATCCTACCGCCCAACCCGAAGAGACGCTCAAGATTTCGTCCGCAATCGATATCGCCGGGCGGCGCGAGTTCGACCACTCGATGGTCGAAGTGGCGCAGGGCTGGGATTGGAGCAAGGTGGGCGGAATCACGTATCGCAAGAACGGCGCGATTCATCACAACCCCGACCGCGCCCAGCTTACCAACGAGGAGCTGGACAAGCTGCCGTTCGTCACCGAAGTCTACGAAAACAATCTCGACTACCTGAAATACAACAGCCCCTACTGCCAATATCCGTACGTCTCGATGTACACAGGGCGCGGATGCCCGGCGCGTTGCACTTTTTGCCTATGGCCGCAGGTCACGCAGGGCCATCGCTACCGCGTGCGCAGTCCCGAGAACGTCTACGAAGAAGTGGTCGCGATGAAGAGCAAGTTCCCCAAGATGAAGGAGCTGTTCTTCGACGACGACACGTTTACCGCCGATCCGGGCCGCGCGCGCAAGATTGCGCAGCTAATCAAGCCGCTCGGCATCACCTGGTCGACCAACTCGCGCGCCAACGTCGACTACGAAACCCTCAAGGTACTCAAGGACGGAGGGCTGCGACTGTTCGTGGCCGGCTATGAAAGCGGCAACGAGCAGATTCTCAAGAACATCAAGAAGGGCGTGCGGCTCGACCGCGCGCGGCGCTTCACCCGCGACTGCCACGAAATCGGCATTTTGATCCACGGTACCTTCATCCTCGGCCTGCCCGGCGAGACTCGCGATACGATCCAGGAAACGATGCGTTTCGCGCGCGAGATGGATTGCGAAACCATCCAGGTCTCACTGGCCTCGCCCTATCCAGGCACCGAGCTTTACGACTACGTGGTCAAGAACGGCTACCTGGCGGTCAATCCGCTGCTCGACGAGTCTGGGTATCAGAAGTGCACGATCAAATATCCAGGTCTGAGCAACGACGAAATCTACAGCGCGGTCGAGCGCTTCTACCGCAACTTCTACTTCCGCCCGCGCTACATCTTCAAGGCGGTGCGCAAGATGATGAGTTCGCGCGAGGAATGCAAGCGTCTGCTCCAGGAGGGCGGGCAGTTCCTCTCCACGATGCGCCAGCGGCGCGCGCAGACCTCCGCAGCGCAGCAGGTTTCCGCGTAGCCGCGCCGGACGTGCGCGCGGCGACCATAACCTTCGAGGTCTGTTCGCTCACCCGCCCGCGCGGCGGCGCGACGCCCGAGGCGAATGCGTCGAATAGCGGCGCCTTAACATTGTGTGGCGCGTTCGTCTCGCACGGCGTGCCAGCGCGCCCGCCAACCACCGCGACCGTCTCGTGACTACTCTGCTGCTCTCACTCGCGACGCTCGGCGTCGTGTGTTCGTTGGTTTACTACGCAGTCTCGCTGGTGGTCGCGATGCGTTTTGCAGCGCACATGTCCGATCCGGCGCCGCCGCTCCCCAAACCACCGCCGCGGATCGCCGTGCTGAAGCCTCTCTCCGGGCTGAGTCCCAGCCTGCTCGCCAACCTCGCAAGCTACCTCGAAAGCGGCTATCCGCGCGCCGACTTCCTCTTCGCCGTCCCAAGCTACGAGGATCGCGCCGCCGAGGCGCCGGTCGCGTTGCGCTCACAATACCCTTACGCCAGCATCACGCTTATCGTCGGCGATGAAGCCGGCGTCGCCAACCGCAAGATCGCCAAGGTCATCCGCATGGCCGAGCGGGCAGAGCGCGCCGACGCCTTCGTGCTCAGCGATGCCGATATCTCGGTCGAGCGCGGCCATCTTGAGCGCCTCATCGGTGAACTTTTCGCCGACGAACGCGTGGGGCTGGTGACTTGCGCCTATCGCGCGCGACCGACCGGCTCATTCGCCTCGCGCCTGGCTGCGCTCTTCATCAACACCGACTTCGCGCCGATGGTGTTGCTGGCGATCATGGTGGAACCGCTGCGCTATGCCTTCGGCGCCACCATCGCGGTGCGCCGGACGGCTCTGGAAGCAGCCGGCGGCATGCGCCCGCTCGGCGACAAGCTCGCCGACGACTTTGAGCTGGGCCGCGCGGTGGTCGAAAGCGGATGGGAAGCGAGGCTCTCGCGCTCGCTCGTCACCTCGGCCTGCGAGGAACGCAACTTCGCCGAGTTCTGGCAGCGCAAGCTGCGCTGGGCCCGTACCTACCGCACCATGCGACCAGTGAGCCTGCTTACCATCCTGATCAACGGACCTTTGTGGGCGCTCCTGATGCTGGCGGTGACTCATCGCCCGGCAGCGATAGCCGCTTGCGCGGGCGTGATCGCCGCGCGTCTGGCGACCTCGGCGCTGATTCTCGCCCGCACGCTCAAGCTTCCGGAGCTGATGCGTGACGTATGGCTGGTGCCGCTGAAGGACCTGGTGATGGCCGCAATCTGGGCCGTAAGCCTGGTCGGCAATGAAGTGGCATGGGGCGGGCGGCGCTTCACCATCTCACGCGACGGTGTGATGCGCGAAATCGCCGATGGTTAGCGCACGCGACGCGCTCGCGCGGAGCTTGATACTCGGGCTCGTCGCCAGCCTGCTGCTCGCGTTCGGGCTGATGATGATGAAAATCCGCGCGAGCGCGCTGCCGATTGCACGCGGGCGCGGCACGCTCGGCGCGGTGATGGCCTGGGTTCGCGACCCGGTATGGACCGGCGGAATCGCGGTGCAGGGAGCCGGCTATGCGTTGTATATCGTCGCGCTCGCGCGCGCGCCGGTTTCGATGATGGCGGTGGCGATGCAGGGTGGAATAGCGCTGTTCGTGGTGCTCGCGGTGGTCTTCCTTGGCGAGCGCGCACGGCTATGGGAATGGCTCGGGATTGGCGTTTTCATGGTGGCGGCGCTGATGCTCGGCGGCTCGCTCGGTGCGGGCGCGGTTCATAGCCCGGTCAACATCGGCGCGCTCGCGATAACATCGGTGATCGCGGTTGCGATCACACTGGGGCTGTTGGTCGCGCCGGCGCTGCGACGCAACGGCGCGGCGACCGCAATCGCTTCGGGAATCGCGTTGGGATTCGCCAGCCTCTATACCAAGCCGCTCGTCGACCGACTGGCCAGATCCCCGGACCTTGCCGCGATCGCGGCGGGACTGCTCGCGAGTCCTTATACTTACCTGACGATCGTCACCAATGTGGCGGGGCTGGTGATGTTGCAGAACTCGTTCGCGATGGGGCGCGGGATCGTCGCGATGCCGCTCTCTTCCGCGATCTCCAACGTGATTCCGATCGCGGGCGGAATTGCGGTCTTCGGTGAGCGGCTTCCAGCCGACCCGTTTGCCGCGGCGATGCGTGCGAGCGCCTTCGTGCTGACCATCGCGGCCAGTGCGGCGCTGGCCGCCGGCGACCTTGGCGCCGGAGCCTCCCGCTAGCCCAAGGCGCGCCCGGTCGCGGTTTCTAGCCGATCGTTTTGGCGGCGCGCAGCGCGGCGATTTCGCGCTCGGCGTAACCGGCGGCGCGCAGCACTTCGTCGGTATGCTCGCCCAGCCGCGGCGCCATCGAACGCAACACCGCCTTCTCGCCGTTGAGGTTGACCGCGACGTCGACGATCTCGAAATTGGGCACGCGAAAGCCGTCGATTCGTTTGATCATCCCGGTCGCGTTGACCTGCGGATCGTCATGCACCTGGTCGAGGCGATTGATCGGGCTGCACGGCACGCCGACCTCGCGCAGCGCCGCGACCCAGTGTTCGGTTGGACGACGCCGCGTATGCTCCTCGATAATAGCGTGCAGCTCGGCGCGCCGCGGCACGCGCACGGCGTTGCTCTTGAAGCGGTCGTCCTTGGGAATCTCAGGGATGCCGAGTAACTCGCACAACCGGCCGAACAGCCGATCATTGCCGGCCGCGATCATGATCCATCCCTCCGCAGTCTCGAACGCTTCGTAGGGCGCCGCCGCGGGCGAGGCCGATCCGGTGCGCTCGGGCACCTCACCGGTCGCCATGTAGTTGCTCATGTGCAGAGTGGTCCAGGCGACGCCGGTCTCGAGCAGGCTTACGCCGACCTTGGCGCCGCGACCGGTCTTGCCGCGCTCGATGATCGCCGCGAGCACTCCGGAGAAGAGCCACAGCCCTGAGCCCATATCGATGATAGGAACGACCACGCGCGCCGGCGGCGCGCCATGATGGCCGGTCACGCTGATCACGCCCGAGTGCGCCTGGCCGAGCGGATCGTAGCCGGGCAGGCTGCGGAGCGGGCCGCTCTCGCCAAAGCCGCTGATCGCGGCATAGATGAGCCGCGGGTTGTCTGGTTTGAGATCGTCGTAGCCCAAGCCGCGCGCCTCGGCGCTGCCGGGTTTGAGCGCGTGCACGAAGATGTCGGCACTGGCGGTGAGCCGGCGCACGATCTCCACGCCCTCGGGATGGTCGAGATCGACGCACACACTCTTCTTATTCCGGTTGTAGGCCAAAAACGCGGTCGAGTCGCCGGGTTCGGCCCCACCGCCGTGCCATGCGGGAGCATAGCGACGCGAGTCGTCACCGCTTCCAGGACGCTCGATCTTGATGACGGTGGCGCCGAAATCGCCGAGGAGCTGGGTGCAATACGGACCGGCGACGTTCTGCGTGAGATCGATCGCGACTATTCCATCGAGAGTGTTAGGCATTCGCTGAGAGCCACCGCGGTCTACGGCGGGCCCGGCGCGGATTCAAGATCCGCGCCAGCGCTCGCACGAGCTACGAGATATCCTTAAGACACTTCTTAATCGCATCGAGGTCGGGGATCTGGCGCGCGTCCTCCAGCACTTCACGGTAGCGGACCTTGCCCTGAGCGTCGATCACATAGGCCGAGCGTTTGCACACGCCCTTCAGGCCGAGCAGCTCGGCGTAAATCGAATCGTAGGCGGGCGCCACCTGTTTATTGTAGTCGCTGAGCAACGGGAACTGGTAGTTCTGCTCGCGCGCCCACGCGTCCAGGGCGAACGGGCTGTCAGTAGAAATTCCAAACACCTTGCATCCGAGCTGTTCGAACTCTCCCAGCGTGTCACGTACGCCGCAAAATTCTTTGGTGCAGGTGCCCGTGAATGCCAACGGTACGAAGAGCAACAGGACCGGGCCGCCACGCTGCTCGGAGAGTTTTACGTCCTTCATCTTGTTCGACTTCAGCGTGAAGTCGGGCGCCTGTTGTCCTACCTCTAAAGGCATCCGAGTCTCCTTGTGTAGCTCCTATCAATCCTTCGATATTTTAGAATCGTGCCTTCGGCACTGCGAGTCCTGGTACGTCCGCACGCATCCTGAATATCGTCCCCTTGCGGCTCGCATCCTCGAGGTTGTCGGCCGTGACCACGTACAGGTCCATCATGTCGGCGCCGCCGAAGCAGAGGCTCGTCACCATCGTCGCCGGCATCTTGATCCTCCGCTCCATTGTGCCGTCGGCCTTGAAACGCACGACCTCGCCAAATCGCACGACCGCGACCCACACTCCGCCCTCAACATCGACCGCCATCCCATCCGGCCATCCCTCAGGCAGCCGCGCGAAAACACGACGGTCCTTGAGCCGGCGATCGCTGGTAACGTCATAGGCCCACACGGCCTTAGTGGTCGAATCGCAATGATATAGCAGCGTGGCGTCCGGGCTGAAGCCCAGACCGTTGGTTACTTCGATTCCCTCCCACAGCTTGGTGACCGTGTTGGGAGGGTCGACCCGGAAGACGTTGCCGGGGATCGGCTTGTCGGTGCTGAGCGCGTCGAACTCGAGCGACCCTACGAAAACGCTGCCCCGAGTGTCGACCGTGAGATCGTTGAGCCCGCGCGTCGCGCGGCCTTCGTATTCGGTGAACAGGTCGCGGCTTTGCTTCGTCGCCTCATCCCAGCAGATCAGGCTGCGTCCGCTGCATACGATTCCGCCCGCCGCGTTGAACACGATTCCGCCGACGCCGCGCCGGCGCGGGATGAGGAGTCTCGATGCCGCCGTCGGGGCTCCGCCGGTAGACGCCACCATTGATCACGTCACTGAAGTAGAGCCGGTTGCGCTCGTCAACGCGCGGCCCCTCGATGAGACCATAGCCGTGGGCCAGGGTTTCAAGCTGCATCGCGGGATCCTCCCACTGCCGTTTAGCACGGCGCGAGGCGGGCCGCGAGAACCGCGCCGATCGCGGCCGGTGCCCGCCGACGCACCGTCAGCGATCTCTGAGGCTCGCCTAAACGCCTTCGCCGGGAGGCGGCTGGACGTTCCGCGTGACTGGTGCCACGGTGTCTTGCAGGCGCAGCCGGCGATGGCAGAGATAGATAAGCGCCGGCTGCAGGAGGCGCGTGAGGAGCAGAATCGCAAGCGCGCCGCCGATCACCACGATCGCCAACGGGCGCTGGGTCTGCGCGCCGATCCGAGTCGAGAGCGCGGCCGGCAGCAATCCGAACGCGTCGACCAGGTCGGTCATCATCGTGGCGCGCAGCCTCCGGTCCGAGCCCATGATGATCGCTTCGCGGAACGGATGGCCCTCCTGCCAGAGCTGGCGGATATAGAAGCTCAGCAGAATTCCGTCCATCACGGCGATGCCGAAGATCGAAATGAAGCCGACCGCGGCCGAGACGCTGAATGGCGTGCCGGTCAGATACAGCCCGAGGATTCCGCCCATGCAGGCGACCGGAATCTGCGCCATGATGATGAAGGTGTCGATCAGCGAAGTGGTCGCGGCGTAGAGCACGCCGGCGATCAGCACTAGCGCGAACGGCACCACGATCATCAGACGGCGATTAGCCTCTTGCAGCTCCCCGTACTCGCCGGCCCACTCCAGATGCACTCCCTCGGGAAGCTTTATCTCACGTGCGACTGTCTGTTTGGCGCCCCCGACCGTGCTTTGGAGATCGCGGCCGCGCACGGCAAAGCGCACCGGCACGTAGCGCTCGAGACCTTCGCGGTAGATGAATGACGCGCCTTCGTCGGTGCGGACTTCGGCGATCTGAGCGAGCGGAATCTCGGCGCCGCCGGGCGTGGCAACGCGGATGCTCCGGATGGCGTCGAGGCTCTGCCGGTACTGCGGCTTCCAGCGCACGACCAGGTCGAAGCGCTCGTCACCCTCGAACACCTGGGTCACGGCCTGGCCGCCGATCGCCGCCTGTACGATCGCCGCGACGTCGGAGACGTTCAGCCCATAGCGCGCGGCGGCCGCGCGGTCGGGTTTGATCACCAGGTTGGGCTGGCCGAGCGAACGATATACCGCAAGGTCGACGACGCCGCGCACCTTGCCCATCACCTCGACCAACTGATTGGCGATGCGCTCGTCCGCGGCAAGGTCGCGGCCGAACACCTTCACCGAGTTGGTGCCTTTGACCCCGGAGAGCGCCTCGTCGATGTTGTCCTGGATGTTCTGCGAATAGCCGAAGCTCACGCCGGGGAATTCGCGCTGGAGCTTATCGTCCATCTGCTTGATGAGTTCGGGCTTGTCGAGGCCGGCAGGCCACTCCGCCTTTGGCTTGAGATCGACGGAGAACTCGATATTGAAGAAGCCGGTGGTCTCGGTCCCGTCGTCGGGCCGGCCAAGCTGTGAGACCACGGTCGTCACTTCGGGAAACGACATGAACACGCGGCGCATCCGCGTCGTCAGCCGCGCGCCGCGATCGAGCGAGATCGTCAGCGGCATCGTGGCGCGCGCCCAGATGTTGCCCTCCTCGAGCTTGGGCAGGAACTCGCCGCCCAGGCGCGGATAAGTCGAGGCCGCCACCGCGGCCAGTACCAGGACCAGCGACCAGCGTCAGGCGCGGCCATCGCAGGACGCCCACGAACATCCCGTGGTAAAGGCGCGTAATCCCGTTCCACAACGGATTGTTGATATCGTGCAGGCCCCGCGCGAAAGCGAACGAGCCCAGCACCGGCGTAAGCGTAACGGCCAGCAGGATGGCGCTGCCCAGCGCGTAGGCGTAGGTGTGCGACATCGGGTGAGAAGATCGCGCCCTCGACCCCGCGCATCGTGAACAGCGGCAGAAACGCGATCACGAAGATCAAGGTCGAAAAGAACATCGGGCCGCCGACCTCCTGCGCCGCGCGCAGGATTTTCCCGAACGGGGACTCGTGGACGAACTCGTCCGAGCTCAGGTGGCGATGGATGTTCTCCATCACGATCACGGTGGTGTCGATGATGATGCCGAAGTCGATGGCGCCGAGCGAAATCAGGTTGGCCGGAGTGTCGCTCACCTTCATCAGGATGAACGCGCCGCACAGCGCAAGCGGGATGTTGATCGCGGCGATTATCGCCGCCTTCAGATTGCCCAGGAAAAAGATCAGCACCAGGAAGACCAGCGCCATCCCGATGGTGAGGTTCTCCATCACCGTATGCAGCGTAGTCTCGACCAGCGAGGTGCGGTCGTAGTATGGGACGATTTTGTAGCCGCGCGGCAGCATACCCGAGCTGTTGAGTTGCTTTACCTTGGCCTCCACGCCGCGCAGGGTCCTGAGCGTGTTGCCATACTTGCGCATCAGGGCGATGCCTTCGCTGACCTCGTCGCGGTTGTTCATCCCGACGATGCCCAGGCGCGGCGCGTAGCCGACCGAGACCTCGGCCACGTTGCCGACGGTGATGGGCGTCGACTTGTTGACCGACAGCAGCGTGTTGCGAATGTCGTCAAGCGTTTCGATGAAGCCGAGGCCGCGCACATCGAAGGCTTGTTCGCCGACGTCGAGGTAGTTGCCACCCGAGCTGATGTTGGCGTTGGCGAGCGCGCCGGTCAGGGCGGAAAGCGGAACGTGGTAATAGTCCAGTTTCTGCGGGTCAACGTCGACATGGTACTGCTTGGTCAGTCCGCCGAAAGTGCTATCGCCGATCACGTCCGGGCACGGTACTGAGCTGACGTGAGACAATCCAGTCGTTAACCGTCTTCTCGTTGAGAAGATCGTGCTCGGGGCTCTCGACGGTGTAGCGGTAGATCTCGCCGATGGAATTTTCGGGTGAAATCCCCGCGGTGATGCCCGCGGGAAGGCTGACAAACTGGAGCTGGTTGATGGTCTCGGCGTTGTCCCAATAGTAATCGCTGTCCCACGAGAAATAGCATCGGATGTCCGACAGACCGAACAGCGAGATCGAGCGCATCGCTTCCAGGTTGCGCGTGGTGCTGAGCGTGTATTCCAGCGGCACGGTGACCAGCCGCTCGACCTCCTCGGCGCTGAGCCCGTTGGGCAGCGTCAACAGCTCGACCATCGGCTGCACCGGGTCGGGATAGGCTTCGATGTCGATCTGGGAAAAGGCGTAGATGCCGGAGAGGAGCAGCGCGATGGCCAGGCCGATGATCACGGCGCGGCCCTTGAGCGCGAGCTGCATCAACGAGCGGATCATCGGCGGCTCCTACCCCTGGCCGTGGGCCTCACGCCACAGCTCGTCGACCTGCAGCGAGCCGGCCACGACCACCGTGTCTCCGGCGCTCAGCCCCGAGACCACGCGCGCATAGCCCTTTTCGTTCCATGACGTGATAACGACCTTGCGTCGCGCCACCGCGCCGGGCGCCACCCGCACATAGGCGAAGTAGGAATCGGTGTCGAAAACCAGCGCCTGCTGCGGCACCACCAGCGCCAGGCCCGGCCGCGTTACGATCCGCACTCGCGCGAGCATCTGCGGCTTGAGCTTGAGGCCCGGGTTGGCGACAGTGCATCGGATCTGCGCGGTGAAGGTAGTGGGATCGATGCCCGGGCTGATTCGTGAGATAACCCCTTTGAAAACGTCGTCGGGATAGGCGGTGGTAACTGCCTCGAGGTCCTGGCCCTCGTGCACGCGCGCGAGATCGTCCTCGTAAATATTGGCCGTGATCCAGACGTCGTTGAGCGTGCCAAGCGTGTAGAGCACGTCGCCCGGGGAGACCGCCGCGCCGCGCGTGGCCTTGTTCTCGATCACCGTGCCGCCGATCGGCGCGCGCATCCAGACCGTCGGATCGGGAGCGGTGATCGCGCGGATGTCGGCCGGCTCCATTCCGAGCAACTCCAGCTTGCGCTCGGCCGCGTCCTCCATCGAAGCCGCCATCCCCGCAGTCCCGACAATCCCAGGCGCGCCGCTCAGATGCGTGGTCTGTTTGGCTTGCAAGTACTCGGCCTCGGCGGTCATGAAGTCGGGGCTGTAGAGCGCTACGATCGGTTCACCGCGGCGCACGTTGTCCCATTGCGAAACGCGCACCTGTTCGATCCGTCCGGCGACGCGCGAGACGATGCTCGAGACGCGGCGGTCGTCGAACGTGACCTGGCCGTTGGCCTCGAGCACGGCCGGCAGCTCGACCTCGCGCACTTCGCCGAGCGTGGCGCCCGGTACACGCGCGGGGTCCAACTGGAGCAGTTCCTCGCCGTTGCTTTGATGGACGATTTGCGGGACCGGCGCGGGCGGCGTCTCGACCGCGGCGCGGCCGGGCGATGAACTCTCGCATCCACTGAACGCCGCCAGCGCGCACAATAGCAACATCGCGGCCGTTTTAAGCCTCATCATTGGACCAGTGGCGCGCCGACCGCCTGCTCGAGCGCTACGCGATTAGCTACAAACTGGTTGGCGGCCTGTAGATAGCTTACCCGAGCATCGTAACCGCGGCGCAACGCGGCCGCCAGCGCCACGAAGGAGATCTTGCCCGACTGGTATGCGATCAGCGCAACCTCGAAATCCTCGTTGGCCAGCGGGATGAGCGACTCCCGATACAGTATTGCCGTCTGGTAGCCGTATTGCGCCGAGCGATAGAGCGACGTGACCGTCGCCGCAGTCTGATTCTTCACCGAGACCAGATCGTAGCGCGAAGCCTCGAGCTGAGTCCGAGCACGCGCGACGTCCTCGTTCTGCTTGAGCCAGAAGAAGATCGGCATGTTGGCCCCGATCACCCACGAATGGTCCTCGGTGCGGTTGGGCGCCGGCGCGGCGCTGGCAAGCAGGTAGTGGTCGAAGAAGTAGCTAACGGTGAAATCGGGCAGATATTCCATCTTCGCGAGTTGAAGGGCGGTATTTGAATTGCGCTCGCTGAGCGCGGCCTCGAGGATCTCCTGGCGTAGACCTTCAGCGCGGTCGACCAGTGTGTCGAGCGGGATTTTGAGCGCTTCAAAACTAAGCGCGCGCTCGAACTCGAGCGGAGCGCCCGGTGGCCGGCTCAAAAGTTGATTCAGCACGGTCTCGTCGTTCTCAATGTTCGTCTTGTACTGAAGTTGTAGTTGCCTGGCCACGGCAAGGTCGAATTCGGCGCTGATGAAATCGGTCTGCGTCACCTGGTTGGCCGAGTACGCGACCTGCGTCACCTTCAGCACCTGTTCGAGATTCTGCACGTTCTCGGCGTTGACCCCCGACAGTGCACTGTCCAGTACGAGCTGGTAGTAGGTGGTCTCGACCGCGGCCCGGGTATCGCGAACCGTGGCCTGATAGATCAGCCGTACAATCTCCGCCGAACGCTTCATCTGGCTCCCTTGCAACAGCGCCTTGCCGGGGAACTGGAAGGCTTCGCTTACTAGCAAAGTGTGAAACGACGACCGGCTAAAGCCGTCGCCCGCGCTGTCGCCATTGGTGTACGAGACCTGAGGATCGTTCGGCGCGTACGCCTGCTTGATCGAGTGCTCCGCCGACTCCCATCGCGCGCGCGCCGCGCGCACCTGTGGATTCACTTCCAGGGCGACCTGCACCAGTTGCGTCACGTCCAACGCCTGACTGCCCGACCGACTGCCTGACGCGGCCTGCGCCGTCTCATGGAGGAGTATTACCAGCGCCGCGGCCGCCATGACGGCGGCCACGGCCGTCTTGCTCGCCTGAATCCACATTTCCCGACCCCCTTCCATCGCGAGGTTGCACCTGTAGACGTTGCCGGCCGTCGCGGGTTGCAGGTATCGATCTTGCCGGCCGTGCCGGACCCGCCGCGGGCGACGGGACCGCGTCCGCGCGCGCCGCGGATCAATTAGACAGCCTCGGGCGGCCTTACGGAAGAGGAGCTGAGCGCGCCTATGTGCTCTGGTACTACCGCTTAACGCGGATGTAACAGATACCCGGGGCCGAAGACGCACCGCCCCTTCGCGGCCCTGGCGCGAGCGCGCCCACCGCCGCCGTGTGCCGCGCATCGCGCGACGCACGGCATGTCCCTACAAGCGCAAAGCGCCGGCCCGCGTCGCGGGCCGGCGCTTTGCGCCTGAGGCGACACGGCGACCATCGCCGCGCGCAGACGCGCGCGGCGATGGTCGCCGTGCTTCGAGTCAGCCGCCACGCCGCGGCTACTGCGATACGATTACTTCGAGGCCGTTTTCGGGTCGCTCGCCGGCCCCTGCGCCTGGAGCTGGCGCACGTACATCACCACGTCCCAGCGCTCGTCGGAGTTCATCGCGTCCCCGTATGAGGGCATGTGAATCCCGCCATCGCGGATGTAGCCGTAGATATAGCCGTCGGGCAGATTCTTGGTCACGCCCGTCACGAGATTTTTCGGATCGAAACCGTGAGCGTGCAACAGATGGGCAACCGGGCCGTCACCGTGCCCGCTCATGCCATGGCACGGCATGCAGGTGTTGTCATACAGGTCTTTGCCGTGAGCGATATTCTGCGCCGTCGGTTGAAGCGGATTGTGCGCCTTGATGGTAGCCTGCTCGAGGTCCTGCGGCGGGGACCCGGAATCGGTCGGCAGCGTTCCCTCCGGCATCACGCGCGGCGAAACTTCCAGCGGTTGAATCGCCGGACCGCGGAACATATCGATACTCCAGGGAAAACACCAGGCCGCGCTCGCTCCTGCAACGACGAACACCACCATCGCGGCCACGATCACCGCCAGCCTGGGCTGCGCAACGCGTGGCGCGAAGCGAGCGACGCCGGCGGCGCGAATAGACTTCCTCGGCACGATCTTGCTCGGCACGATCACGATCGACTCCTTTTCGGCTCGGCACAATAGCCTAACCGCCTCCGCCCGGCAACGCCCCCGCAGGCGACTTCGCGCTATTTATTTGACCACCACGACGCCGACCATGTGGTCCTTTTCGTGCGGCAGGCAGAGGTATTTGTACGTGCCCGGGACGGTGAACGTAAAGCTCCACTTGGCCCCCGGCGGCATGAAGCCCGAATCGAAGGCTTTGGCGCCGTTGGGCAGCGAAACATCCTTGGGATCCTGCGCGACGGAGGGGTTGGTAGTTACCGAATGAAGCGACTGCGCATTGTTGATCCACTCCACCGTGTCACCCTTATCGATGGTAACCGTCAAGGGAATGAACTTGGGCGGCGTGTCGCTCATCTTGATTTCAACTGTCTTCGCGGCGGCTATCGACGGCACGAAAGCGGCAACCATCACCAGCGCGGCCAGCGCCGCGCTCAAGCGGTATAAAGCGGTTCGCATATTCGGTTCACGCATCACTTGCGGCTCCTCATACAGCGGGTTCAAAGCCTCTCCGCTGCCTTCATGTTGTCCGGGGTCTTCCGGGTTTCCGGCTAATATCGCGTATCTGGACAATTAAGTCCAGCTAAACAAGCCAAGGCCGCCCGCGTACTCCCCCAATGTCTGCACAGAGGGCTATCCTACTTAGCCTGGACGAGCCCGCCGACTCGCGTCCGCGCGGGCACTACACAAAGAAACGCGGCGACGGCGCCCACCAGCCCAACGATCGCGCAGACCTCGAATGACACGGTATAGGTACCGGTCACGTCCGCGAGCTCGCCCGATTATGGGTGGGCCAAGCATTGCGCCCAATGTGAAGGGGATGGCCAAAAGGCCCGCGATCGAGCCATAACGCCTAAGCCCCAAAGTCTCGACCTGCACCATCGGACCCAAAGCGATCGGCGCCGCACCCGTAAGGCCGGCCGACGAAGGTAAAGCCCACCAGCACCCAGAGGTCTCGCGCAAACAGGAGGAAAGCGATATTCACGGCGCCTATAAACAAGCAAAGCGCGAGTGCGTTCTTTCCCCCAATCCGGTCACCCAGCACCCCCAGCGCAGGCTTACCGATCAGCGCGAGGCCCAGAGAAAAGCCCACCACCCATTTGCCAGCCGCCTGCGTGTATCCGATACCGATCAAGTATTGCACGAGATGGATGAAGCTGCCGCCGACCGAGAACGTGTAGGAGAACTGGAGCACCATCAGCATCCAGAACGCCCGCGTGCGCAGCGCTTCGTCCACTTCCAGACCCGGCAGCGTCGATGAGACCTGGGCGTGGCCGATGGTTCCCGCGCCGGAAATATCGGCCGGTTGCTCGGGACGCGTGCGCACGAAAATCAGGCACAACGGCAGGACGATCACCACCAGCGGAATCGCCAGCACCGCATAGGCGAAGCGCCAACCGTGGGTTACGACGAGGGAGCCCGCCACTATCGCAGTCACCATCCCGCCCAATTCCATCCCCGCCGTCGTAACGCCCAGCGCAGTGCCGCGCCGCTCGCCAAACCAGTTTGATATGACCATCGTGGCCGGCAGGATGGTCGACGCGCTCAGCCCGATGCCCGTGACGACCGACCCAGCTATCACGCCGTGGAAAGAACTGGCCCGTGCCATCATCACGATCCCGATCGCCGTCAGCACGGCTCCAGTGCCCATCACGATCTGCGCTCGAATCCGATCGAGCAACCAGCCTACCATGGGGCCAATCACGATGGCTGCGAGCGCCTGAGCGGCCGGCACCCATCCGATTTGCTCCTTGCTCAGATGGAATTGCTTGAGCACCGATGGCAGAAGGATCGGAAAGCAGTCGTAGCCGGCTCCCCAGATGAAGAAGAGTGAGATGAAGATCGCCGCGGCGAGCGTTCCAGGCCGTGCGGTCCTGCTTGGTCATGGAGAGCCCTCCTCGGCGCGCGGGCCCCGGCGTCCGGGACCGGCATTCGGCGCTATACGCCGCGCGGATTGTTGCGCATCGGCTGCGCCCGCGCAAAGCGTTCCGTGCGGCGTGCCAAAGGAAAAAAGAAAAGGGGAATGCGAACTGAATCGCATCCCCCTATCTGAGGATTCAGGACGACTGAAGCGAGTGCGGTTACGCGGCCGCCGCCTTGGCGGCGGACGCCTTCACCTCGAACGTCAGCCCGCGCGGCCCCGCGTCGACGATGACTTTGGAGCCGTCGCGTATTTCACCGGCGAGGATTTTGCGCGCGAGCCCGGTCTCGAGCTCCTGCTGCACCAGGCGCTTGAGCGGACGCGCCCCGTAGTTCGGGTCGTAGCCGCGCTCGGCGAAATAGTCGCTCGCCTTGTCGGTCAGCTCGAGCTCGATCTTGCGCTCCTCGAGCCGTTTGCGCAGTCCGCGGATCTGGATGCTGACGATCTGGCGCAGCTCGTCGCGAGTGAGCGGATGGAACACCACGAGCTCATCGACCCGGTTGAGAAACTCCGGACGAAAGCTCCTGCGCAGCACGCCCAGCGCCTCTTCCTTCATCTTCTCGTAGTCCTTGCCCTTGTAGGCAAGGATGAGGTCGCTGGCGATGTTCGAGGTCATGATCACGACGGTGTTCTTGAAATCCACCGTCCGCCCCTGACCGTCCGTGAGCCTGCCGTCGTCGAGCAGTTGCAGCAACACGTTGAAAACGTCGTGATGAGCCTTCTCGATCTCGTCGAACAGGATGACCGAATAGGGGCGGCGGCGCACGGCTTCGGTCAACTGGCCGCCTTCCTCGAATCCGACGTAGCCCGGCGGCGCGCCGATCAGCCGCGAGACCGTGTGCTTCTCCATGTACTCCGACATGTCGATCCGCACCATCGCGGCTTCGTCGTCGAACAGGAACTCGGCGAGCGCGCGCGCCAGCTCGGTCTTACCGACGCCGGTTGGTCCCAGGAAGATGAACGATCCGATCGGACGGTTGGGATCTTTCAGGCCCGCGCGGGCCCGCACCACCGCGTCGGCCACCGCCTGGACCGCCTCGTCCTGCCCGATCACGCGTTTGTGCAGTTGCTCTTCGAGATGGGAAAGTTTCTGGACCTCGCCCTCCATCAGGCGCGACACGGGAACCCCGGTCCATCGCGCGACGACCTCGGCGATGTCCTCTTCGTCGACCTCTTCCTTGATCAGCCGCGCGGCGCCGCCCGACGGCGCGGTGCGCGCCTCGGCCTCGGCAAGTTCCTTCTCCAGCCCGGCGAGGCGTCCGTATTGCAGTTCGGCGACCTTGTTCAAGTCGTACTCGCGCTTGGCTTTTTCGATCTCGAGCCGGGTCTGCTCGATCCGCGCCTTGATGGCGGCGAGCTTCTCGACCGCGCCCTTTTCGCTCTGCCATTGCGCCTGCAAGGCGTCGCGCTTGTCGCGCACTTCGGCCAGCTCCTTCTCCAGCCGCTCCAGCCGATCGCGCGAGGCCGCGTCGGTTTCGCGCTTGAGCGCCTCGCGCTCGATCTCGAGCTGCATCACGCGCCGGTTGACCTCGTCCAACTCGACCGGCATCGATTCCTTCTCGGTGCGCAGCTTGGCCGCCGCCTCGTCGACCAGGTCGATCGCCTTGTCGGGCAGGAAACGGTCGGTGATGTAGCGCTTGGAGAGAATCGCGGCCGTCACCAGCGCGGCGTCCTTGATACGGATGCCGTGATGGACCTCGTAGCGTTCCTTGAGCCCGCGCAGGATCGAAATCGTGTCCTCGACACTCGGCTCCTCGACCATCACGGGCTGGAAGCGGCGCTCCAGCGCGGCGTCCTTCTCGATATGCTTGCGGTACTCGTCGAGCGTGGTGGCGCCGATGCAGTGCAGCTCGCCCCGCGCCAGCGCCGGCTTGAGCAGGTTGGATGCATCCATCGCGCCCTCGGCCGCGCCCGCGCCGACCACCGTATGGAGTTCGTCGATGAACAGGATGATCTGGCCGGCGGCCTCCTGGACTTCCTTGAGCACGGCCTTGAGCCGTTCCTCGAACTCGCCGCGGAACTTGGCTCCCGCTACCAGCGCGCCCATATCGAGCGCGACCAGGCGGCGGTCCTTGAGCCCCTCGGGCACGTCGCCGGCGACGATACGCTGGGCGAGTCCCTCGACAATCGCGGTCTTGCCCACGCCCGGCTCGCCGATCAGCACGGGGTTGTTCTTGGTGCGGCGCGAGAGCACCTGGATTACACGGCGGACTTCCTCGTCGCGCCCGATGACCGGGTCGAGCTTGCCCGCCGCGGCCATCTTGGTGAGGTCGCGTCCGTAACGCTCGAGCGCCTGGTAGGTCGCTTCGGGATTGGCTGAAGTTACGCGCTGATTGCCGCGCACCTTCTGCAGCGTCTCCATCAGCTTGTCGTGGGTCAGCCCGCCCTCGCGCAAAATTCGCGAAGCGGCGCCCGGCTCGTCGAGCATCGCGATCAACACATGCTCGACCGAAATGTAGTCGTCCTTGAGCTTGCCCGCCTCCTGCTCGGCGCGCGCCAGCACTCGGCCCAGGCGCTGCGTGGCGTAGACCTGGGCTGCGTCGGTTCCGCCGCCGGTTACTCGCGGAACCTTGGCCAGTTCGTCGGCCAGCTTGCGCCGCACGGTGGCACTGTCGACGCCGCCCAGCTTGAGCACCGAGGAGACCAGTCCCTGTTCGTCCTCGAGTAGCGCGGCGAGCAGATGCTCGACGTCGACGGCCTGATTGTGAGCGCTTAGCGCGGCATTTTGCGCGCGTCCCAGCGCTTCCTGGAGCTTTTCGGTGAAACGGGATGAACTCATAATAGATGTTTGGCCTTTCCGGCTTTCCTATTGAAGTTAACCATTTTCTGTTGGCCGGCAACCGCGTCATCCCGGCGAGCCTCTTGACAGCGGATTTCCGTTTGGCCCGTCGCGCTACGTTTGCTAAGGACAATGTGCTTGAAGATCGCCGGAGAACAAACCCTGTCAGCGCCGCGCGAGCGCGTGTGGAAGCTGTTCAACGATCCCGAACGGCTCTCGCGCCTGATTCCCGGATGCGAGAAGCTCGACGTCATCAGCCCCACCGAGTTCGCCGGCACGCTCAACGTCGGTATCGCCGCCGTCAAGGGCGTCTATAGCGGCAAGCTCAAGCTCGAGGAGGTCCGTCCGCCCGAGCACTACAAGATGGCGGTCGACGGCAAGGGCAAGCAGGGTTTCATGCGCGGCTCGGGCACGCTCGATCTCGTGGCCAAGGGCCCGAATCAAACCGTGGTGACCTACGGCGGCGATGTCCAGATCGGGGGACCGCTGGTGCAGGTCGGCCAGCGCATGATCGACAGCGCGGCCAAGATGTTGATGGGGCAGTTTTTCGCCGCCGCCGACGCGGAACTCAAGGCCGAGGCAGCCGGCACGGTCGCGCGCCAGGGCTTCTTGCTCAACTTCTGGCGCTACCTGGTGCGGCTGGTCCGCTCGACCTTCGCTCGCGGCTAAACCGCACCGCTATCGGCGCGGACGGCGCATCGCGAGACTTATTCGCCGGCGATCATCATCTCGGAAATCTTGAGCGTCGGGGCGACCGTCGCAGATCGCCAGGCAAGATCGTTGCCGATCATCTCGATCGACATGAACATGTCCTTGAGATTGCCGGCGATCGTGATCTCCTCCACCGGGTACGCAAGCTCGCCGTTCTCGATCCACATTCCGCTCGCGCCGCGCGAGTAATCGCCGGTGACCGAATTGATTCCGAATCCGATTAGCTCCGTCACATAGAGGCCGCGTTTGACGGTGCGGATTATCTCCTCGGGCGAGTAGGCGCCTGGCTGCAAGTAAAGATTGGTCGGGCTGACCGAGGGCGCGTCGCCGACCGAGCGCGCGGCGTTGCCGGTTGATGCAAGGCCCAGCCGGCGCGCGGAGTAGGAGTCGAGCAGGTAAGTGCTGAGCACGCCACGCTCGACTACGCTCTTGCGTGTGATCGGCAGGCCTTCGCCGTCGAACGGCTTCGATCCGAGTCCGCCGCGCATCGTGCCGTCGTCGATTATCGTCACGCCGGCGCTGGCGATTTCGGTGCCTAATCGGCCGACCAGGAATGACGCGCCGCGATAAAGCGACGGCCCCGAGACCGCGCCGGCCAGCGCGCGCAGCAAACCCGCCGTCATATCGGGATCGAACACGATCGGCGCGCGGGTAGTTTTGATCTTGCGAGCTCCGAGCTTTCTAAGTGCGCGTTTGGCCGAGGTCAACCCCACCGAGGCGGCTTCCTCGAGGCCGTCGAAGCGACGGTTTTGCGTGTACCAGTGCCCCGTCTGCATCGCGCCGTTTTCCGCGGCGATCGGCGCCACGGCAAGGCTGTAGGTCGTGCCCGCGTACTCGCCGGCAAAACCCTGGCTGTTGGCGAAAACCACGCGGTAGTTGCCCGAGTCGAACTCGGCGCCGTCGGAGTTTTTGATTCTGCTGTCGGCGCCTAGCGCGGCACGCTCGGCCGTGCGCGCAATTTCGAGCGCGCGGCCGGCCTCGATGATCCCGCTTGTGGGATCGGAAAGCTCGAGTTCCGGCACCATCCGCGGATGAAGCGCCGGATCGGGCAGGCCAGACCATTGGTCAGGCGCGGTCAGGCGCGCCAAGCGCACCGTGTCGGCAACGAACTCGCCCAGCGCCTTGCGCTCGAACTCGGCGGTCGACGCGGTGGCGGAGGACTTGCCGACAAAAACGCGCACACCCAGCCGGCGCTCGCGCGAACTCTTGAGCTTCTCGACCTCGCCCATACGCACGCCGGCGCTCAACGACTCGCCGCTCGCGATCAACACCTCGGCGGCGTCGGCGCCCGCCGCGCGCGCCTGCTCGAGTCCCCATTGAGCGAGATCGACGCCCGGTTCGACTGGTGACATCTGCGATATTTCTCCGGCTGCGATGAGTTCGCGTCAGGTGCGCGTGCCGCCAACAGTGATTGCGTCGATCCGAATCGTCGGCAATCCCACGCCCACCGGCACCGACTGGCCGTCCTTGCCGCACATGCCAACACCCGGATCGAGTTCAAGGTCGTTACCCACCATCGTGACCCGCGTGAGCACGTCGGGGCCGTTGCCGATGAGCGTCGCGCCCTTGACCGGACGAGTCACCTTGCCGTCCTCGATCAGGTAGGCCTCGGAGGCCGAAAATACGAATTTGCCGTTGGTGATGTCGACCTGGCCGCCGCCGAAATTGACCGCGTAGAGCCCGTTGCGCACCGAGCGGAGAATTTCCTCCGGAGTGTTTTCGCCGGGCAGCATGAAAGTGTTGGTCATGCGCGGCATCGGGCTGTGCGCGAAGCTCTCGCGACGGCCGTTGCCGGTCGGCTCCATCTTCATCAGCCGCGCGTTGAGGCGGTCCTGCAGGTAGCCGCGCAGGATGCCTTTTTCGATCAGCACCGTACGCGAAGTCGGTGTGCCCTCATCGTCGATATTGAGACTGCCGCGGCGGTTGGGGATCGTGCCGTCGTCGACCACCGTGCAGAATTCGCTCGCGACACGCTCGCCGATACGCCCTGAGAAGGCCGAAGTGCGTTTGCGGTTGAAGTCGCCCTCCAGTCCGTGGCCGATCGCCTCGTGCAGCAGGATTCCCGGCCATCCCGGCCCCAACACCACCATCATCTCACCGGCCGGCGCGTCGACCGCGTCGAGGTTGGTGATCGCCTGGCGCGCTGCGGTGAGCGCGTGCTCGCGCCATCGCTCGCCCTCGAAGAAAAAGCTCCATTCCACCCGTCCGCCGCCGCCTGACATCCCGGACTGGCGTCCCTTGTCGTCCTCGGCGATCACCATGACGTTGAGGCGGCAGAGCGGCTGCACGTCGGCCGCGATTCGCCCCTCGCTGTTCACGACCATCACGATCTTGCGTTCGGCCGAAAACGACGCCATCACGCTTTTGACCCGCGGGTCGAACTCACGCGCGACGCGATCGATTTCGTTGAGCAGCTTTGCGCGCTCCTCCAGCGGCACCTCGAGCGGCGTGCTCTCAAGCTCGTAGAGCGCATGGCGCGGGACGGGACGCCCGACCTGCACCGCCGCGGGCGCATCGCCCCCGTCGTGCGCGATCGCGCGGGCGGCCTCGGCCGCCAGCCGCATCCGGTCGACCGTAACCTCGTCGGAGTAGGCATAGCCGGTACGGTCTTCGGCGCACACTCGCACGCCGACACCGTGGCTCAGGCTCTTGCTGGTGCGGTTGACGATCGAATCTTCGAGGCTGAGCCCCTCGGCGCTGCGATACTCGAAGTAGAGATCGGCGTAGTCCGCCTTGCGCTCCAGCGCGGCGCCCAGGATTCGTTCGAGCGCGCCCTCGGTCATCCCGAAGCGGCTCAGGAAGAACTTGTCAGGCTGAATCAATTGGTTGGACATTCATGCACTCCGTGTACGATCGAGTTTATCAGAAGTGCTCGCGAGTCCAGAACGAAGGGCCTAAAAGTTTGCGGACGGCGGCTATTTTCGGGACACTTTTGAGGTGATTTTCAGTTGATTTCCGGCGCTCCGAGACGTCAGCAGCGAACGACGCGGGCAAAGAAAAAGAAAAAACAAAAGGGGCCGTTCTCGAACGGCCCCTTTCACGCGACAGCAGGCGCGTGCCGCCAGTGCCCGAGCGCCACGGAAATCTTCTCTGGATCTTCCTGGCCGGATTGCTGGACCGTGGGACCCTAGCCGGCGGCTGCAGCCCGGCGCTCGCTGTGCTGATGCTCGCGGGGCTCGGCTTTGCGCCGTTTCTTGCGCGGCGCGGCGGTCTCGGCAGCACCGGTGAATTCGATGATCGAGATCGGTGCGGCGTCGCCGCGGCGCACGCCATACTTGATGACCCGGGTGTAGCCGCCCGGACGCTCCTTGAAGCGCGGCGCGATCTCGTCGAACAGCTTCTTGACCGCGCTGTGAGACCCGAGGAAGGCATAGGCGCGCCGATGCGCCGCGAGGTCGCCGTGCTTGCCCAGCGTGACCATCCGGTCGGCCCAGCGCCGCAGCTCCTTGGCTTTGGCGTCGGTGGTCTTGAGCCGGCCGTATTGGATTAGGCTCAACACCAGGTTGCGCATCAGGGCTTTGCGATGGGCCGAGGTGCGATTGAGCTTGCGGCCCGAGTTAAGGTGACGCATCGATAGTGGCTCCCGCGGTATGCCGTGCGGCGCTCAGGCCGACTCGCGCCGTTCCTGCTCGGCCCACATGCGGTCGAGCTCGTTGCGCGGCGGCAGGTTGTCCAGGCGCATCCCGAGCGAGAGGCCCATGTCGGTGAGGACTTCTTTGATCTCGTTGAGCGACTTGCGGCCGAAGTTTTTGATCTTGAGCATGTCCTGCTCGGTACGCTGGACCAGCTCCCCGATGTACTTGATGTCGGCGTTCTGCAACCCGTTGAAGGCGCGGACCGAAATCGGCAGCCCCTCGACCGGGCGGTAAAGATACTCGTTGAGTAGCGGACGCTGCTCGCCGCCTTCGACCGCGATCGGGGTCTCGGCCTCTTCCTCGACGCCGGCGAAGATCGTCATCTGGTCTCGCGCCACGCGCGCCGCGTAGGTCAGCGCGTCGCGCGGCGAGATCGAGCCGTCGGTCCAGATTTCCAGCGCCAGCCGATCGTAGTCGGTGCGCTGGCCCACGCGCGCGTTGGTCACGGTGAAGTTGACCTTCTTGATCGGCGAGTATACGGCGTCGAGCCGGATAGTGCCGATCGGCTCTTCGTCCTCGGTGCGCTCGGCCGGCGCATAGCCGCGCCCGCGCCGAATCACCAGTTCCATCTCCAGTTCGGCGCCCTTCTCGAGCGTCGCGATATGCTGGTCGGGCGTGAGCACTTCGAGGCTGGGACCGCCGGTGATGTCGCGCGCGGTCACCGTGCCCTCGCCGCGCGCCTTGAGCGTGGCGGTCAGATGCTCGCCCTCGTGGAGGCGCAGGCGCACCTCCTTCAAGTTGAGGACGACGTCGGTCACGTCCTCCTTGACGCCGGGCATGGTGGAGAACTCGTGCAGCACGTTTTTCATCCGCACTGCCGTGATCGCAAAGCCGGGCAGCGAGGACAACAGGATGCGGCGCAGACCGTTGCCGATCGTGATGCCGTAGCCACGCTCCAGCGGTTCGGCGAAGAACCGTCCGTAGGTCGGGATTAGTTCTTTTTCGTCGAAGTCGACAGCCTTCGGCTTAATTAAATCGCGCCAATCATTGTGCATATCCGATCGCTCTTCTCCGGAAATTTTTTCGCCCCCGCCTCGCCCCCACACCTCGCCCGGTCGCGCAGCCTCAGCGCGAGTAGTGCTCGACGATCAACTTCTCGCTGACCGGCATCGTCAGATCGGCGCGCACCGGCAGCGCGCGCATCGAGCCCCTAAACTGATCGCGCTCCAGCGCAATCCACGACGGCGCGCCGCGGCGCTGCGACATCTCGATCGCCTCGACAATCACCTTCTTGGCGCGGCTGCCGCTGGCCACGCTCACCACCTCGCCCACGTCGAGCAGGTAGGACGGCACGGTCACCGGCTTGTTGTCGACCAGGATATGGCCGTGACGCACGATCTGACGCGCTTGTGCGAGCGAACTGGCAAAGCCCAGCCGATAAACCATGCTGTCGAGCCGGCGCTCGAGCAGCACCAGCAGATTCTCGCCCGTGACCCCGGGCATCCGCTCCGCCATCTCGAAGTAGTGCTTGAACTGCGTCTCCATTAAACCATAAATTCGCCGCACTTTCTGCTTCTCGCGCAGGCGAATCGCAAACTCTGAAAAGCGCGTGCGCGCCTGGCCGTGCGCGCCGGGCGGATAGTTGCGCCGTTCGATCGCGCACTTGTCCGTATAGCAGCGCTCGCCCTTCAAGAAGAGCTTGAGCCCTTCGCGCCGGCACAGCCGGCATACCGGACCTAGATACCTTGCCACCTTGTTCTGCTCCCCTAAACGCGGCGCCGCTTGGGCGGCCGGCATCCGTTGTGCGGAATTGGCGTTACGTCTTTGATCGAAATGACCGAGAGTCCCGCCGCCTGCAGCGCACGCACCGCCGACTCGCGCCCTCCGCCCGGGCCCTTGACGAACACCACTACCGCTCGCATCCCAACGTCGCTAACCTTGCGCGCCGCCGCCTCCGCGGCCATCTGCGCGGCGAACGGCGTGCCTTTGCGCGAGCCCTTGAAACCGACCGATCCGGCGCTCGCCCACGCCACCACCAGGCCCTGCTGGTCCGCGATGGTGACGATGGTGTTGTTGAAAGTCGCATGCACGTGCGCGATACCCTCGGGCACCGTGCGCCGCACGCGCCGACGCCGTGGGGCGGGCGCCGCTCCAGCAGCCGCCGCGGGCGCGCCGCCAGCGGCGGCCGCGGATTTCTCGCCGCCAGCGGAGCCTTGTCCACCCTGCGCTTTGGCCGCGCCGGGCTTCGTTTCCTTGTTCTCGTCAGCCATTAGGCTTGCGTTCTCTCCTGCATATCGGCCGCTATTTCAGGCCGACAATTTCCTCGATAAGTTCCGGACCAAAGTTCCAATCGACAAGCTTCAATCGCAGATTCCCGTGCTACGCCCCTACCGCCCTAGCTTTTGGGCGGCGACTGCTTCTTGCCCGCGACGACTTTGCGCGGGCCCTTTCGCGTACGCGCGTTGGTATGCGTACGCTGGCCGCGCACCGGCAGACCGCGACGATGACGAATGCCGCGGTAGCATCCGAGATCCATCAGCCGCTTGATCGACTGCTGCACCTCGCGCCGCAAATCGCCCTCGACCTTGAACTTCTCGTCGATAATGTTGCGGATGCGAACCTGCTCGTCGGCCCCCAGGTCGTCGCTGTTGCGCGCCGGATCGACCTTGGCCTCGGCAAGAATCTTCTGCGCCACGCTGCGGCCGATTCCATAGATGTAGGTCAGCGCGATTTCCATCCGCTTGTGATGCGGCAGTTCGACTCCGGCGATGCGTGCCATGCGGCGACTCTCCTTTCTTTCCCGTCTTCCCTGTCTCGCGCCCGCGCTGGCTCAGCCCTGGCGCTGCTTGTGGCGCGGGTTGGAACACAGGATGCGCACCACGCCCTGGCGGCGCACAACCTTGCAATTCTTGCAGATTTTCTTTACTGACGCCCTGACCTTCATCGCATCCTGTCCTGTCTTGTCCTGCCGCCGCCCGGGCGCCTCAGCGCATCCGGTAGGTTATCCGTCCCCGAGTCAGATCGTACGGCGACAATTCCACCGTGACCCGATCGCCCGGCAGGATCTTGATGTAGTGCATCCGCATCTTACCCGAAATATGAGCCAGCACCCGATGGCCGTTCTCCAGCGACACCCGGAACATTGCGTTGGGCAGCGCTTCGAGCACGGTGCCGGTCACCTCGATAGCGTCGCCCTTAGACATTTGCCACTTCGCTCAAAATCCACGGCCCGCGGGCGGTAAGCGCAATCGAGTGCTCGAAATGCGCCGACAGCTTCCCGTCGGCGGTCACCGCCGTCCAACCGTCGTCGAGGATGCGCAGTTCGGGCACTCCTTCGTTGATCATCGGCTCGATCGCTAGCGCCATTCCTTCCTGCAAGCGCGGATTCGGCATCCCGCGCCGCACGTAGTTGGGCACCTGCGGATCCTCGTGCAGGCTGCGCCCGATGCCGTGCCCGGCGAAGTCGGTCACCACCGAGAAACCCGCGCTCTCCGCGGTCTGCTGGACGGCGCGGGCGATGTCGCTTATCCGGTTGCCGACCTGCGCCTGCTCGATTCCCGCGTAGAGTGCCGCGCGCGTAACGCGCAGCAGTTGTTCGGCGCGATCGGAAATTTTACCCACCGGCACGGTACGCGCCGCGTCGCCGTAGAAGCCCTGGTAGACCACGCCGAAGTCCAGGCCTACGATGTCGCCCGGCTTGAGGCGGCGGCCCGACGGAATGCCGTGGACGATCTCGTCGTTGACGGACACGCACAGGGTCTTGGGATAAACCACGTCGTGCGGCTTATACCCTTTGAACGCCGGCCGCGCACCCTTGCGATGGGTCAACTCCTCGGCGAGCCGATCGAGCTCCTCGGTGGTGATGCCGGGTTTCACGGCGGACGCCAGCTCTTCGAGGATTTCGGCCACGATCATGCTCGCCTTGTGCATCAGCGCGATCTCTTCGGGACTTTTGAGCAGGATCACGCCGGTCAATCCTTGTCCTTGCCCTGGGCCTCGGCCTTGGGCGCCGCGCCCGCGTCGCCCAGCGCCTTGACGATGCGCTGTTGGATTTCCTCGGGGCGCCCGATTCCGTCTATCTGCGACAGCAATCCCGCCCGCCCGTAATATTCGAGCAACGGCCGCGTGGTCGCCGCGTAGACTTCCAGGCGCATCCGCACGGTATCCTCGGCGTCGTCGTCGCGCTGGTAAAGCTCGCCGTTGCAGCTATTGCATAAGTTGTGATTGCGCGGCGGATCGTAAATCAGGTGATACATCGCCCCGCAATTCTTGCAGGTGCGCCGCCCGGAAATGCGCTTAACGATTTCGTCGTCCGGAACGATTATAGCAACTACATTGTCAAGCTGCCGGGAGCCGCGCCCCTTGAGCATCGCGGTCAGCGTGTCGGCCTGCTCCGCAGTGCGCGGGAAGCCGTCAAGGATGAAGCCGGATGCGGCGTCGGCCTGGTTCAGCCGTTCCTCGATGAACTTGAGCACCAGCTCGTCGGGCACCAGCGCGCCCTTGTCCATGTAGCGCTTGGCCTCTAAGCCCAAGGCTGTGCGTTTGCGCACGGCCGCGCGCAAGAGATCGCCGCTCGCCACTTGAGGCACGCCCAGACGCTTCTGGAGCATCCTCGCCTGTGTGCCCTTTCCCGCTCCGGGCGGGCCCAGCAAAACCAGCCGCACGGCGCCTTACCCTCCTCTGCGTGACTTGATGCGGCCGCGCCGCATGAAGCCTTCGTAGTTGCGGGTCAGCAGATGGGTTTCCATCTGGGCGACCGTATCCAATGCCACGCCGACAACGATCAACAGCGCGGTGCCGCCGAAGTAAAAGGGCACGTTGAAGCGCTGGATCAGGATGGTCGGCAGAACGCATACGATGCTGACGTAGATGGCCCCGAACAGGGTTATCCGCGACAGCACGCGATCGATGTACTCGGCGGTGAAGCGTCCCGGCCGGATGCCCGGGATGAAGCCGCCGTACTTCTTGAGATTGTCGGCGACGTCGACCGGATTGAAGGTGACGGCCGTGTAGAAGTAGCAAAAGAAGACGATCAGGCCGATGTACACGACGTTGTAAACCCATCCACCCGGAGTCAGGAGCGCCGAATAATTCTTGGCCGCGGGGATGAACGTCGCCACGGTGGCCGGAAAGACCAGAATCGACGAAGCGAAGATCGGCGGGATGACGCCCGCGGTGTTGACCTTAAGCGGCAAGTGCGAGCTCTGCCCGCCATAGACCCGCCGTCCGACCACGCGCCGCGCGTACTGAATCGGAATCCGGCGCTGGCCCGTCTCGACATAGACGATGCCGCCGGTGACCCCAACCGCAATCAGCAAGATTATGATCAGCACGAACAAGCTCATCTCGCCTTCGCGCACGAACTGGAAGGTGGTCGAAAGCGCGCTCGGCAGGCGCGCGACGATCCCCGCCATGATGATCAGCGAGATGCCATTGCCGATGCCGCGTTCGGTTATCTGCTCGCCGATCCACATCACGAACATCGAGCCCGCCGTGACCGTGAGCACGGTGATGATACGGAAGCTCCAGCCCGGAGCGTAGACGACCGACCCGCCGCCGGGCGCCTGGATGTGCTCGAGCGAGATGGCGATCATGAGACCCTGCACCACCGACAGCATCACCGTCCCGTAGCGCGTGTATTGGCTGATCTTGCGCCGCCCCGCCTCTCCTTCCTTGTACAGCTCGTCCAGGTAGGGCCACGCGACCTTAAGCAGGTCCAGGATGATCGCGACCGAGATGTAGGGCATGATGCCCAGCGCGAAGACGGAAAACCGCTCCAGCGCGCCGCCCGAGAACAGGTTGACCCATCCGAACAGCGTGCTCGACGCCGCATCGAAAAACGAGGCGAGCGCCTGCCCGTCGATTCCCGGCGTGGGCACAGCTACACCAGCGCGGTAAACGACCAGCATGACGGCCGTAAACCACAGCCGGCGGCGCAACTCGGGGATGCGCGAGGCGTTTGAGAACCCGTCAAGCATTAAGCTTTGGGTGATCCTCGATTAACTCCGCCAATCCTCCGGCCGCCGCGATCTTCTCTTTAGCACTCGACGAAAACGCATGCGCGCGGATGGTTATCCGTCCCGCAAGCGCGCCGTCGCCGAGCACCTTGACCTTGTCCGCGGCGCGGATAATCCCGCGCTCGGCCATCAGCGCCGGATCAATTGTATCGACGCCCAACGCGGCCAGCCGCTTGAGGTTGACCACCACGAATCCTTCACGCCGGTCCTCAGCCTTTTGCAGCCGGCGAAACCCGCGCTTGGGTACACGCCGCTTGAGCGGCATCTGGCCGCCCTCGTAACCCGGCGGCGTGTTGCCGCCCGAGCGCGAGCCCTTGCCCTTGTGGCCGCGTCCCGCGGTCTTGCCGCTGCCAGAGCCGATTCCGCGGCCCACCCGCGCGTGGCGGCGCTTGGAGCCCGGAGAAGGCTTGAGCGTATGTAAATCTATCGCCATTACTTCTTCACTTCTTCACTTCAGCGACCAGGTGAGACACCCGGCGCAACATGCCGTCGACCGACGGGCTGCGCACTAGCTCGCTCTCGCTGCCTACGCGGCGAAGGCCCAGTCCCTTAAGCGTCTCGCGCACGCGCTGGTTGGTCCCGATGGGGCTGCGCACCAGCTTAACTCTTATCGGCTCCGACATCGCGTGCGTTTCTCCTTCTCTCGCTGCGCGGATTGCGCTCAAACCGTCCGCGCTCAAACTTCCATACTCAATTCTGCCGCCATCCGCCTCAGGCCGCGGCCGGACGCTTGGGGCCATGCTCGCGCGTGCGCAAGATATCCTGCGGACTGCGCAGTTCGGCGAGCGCCTCCAGCGTAGCCTTCACCAGGTTGTGCGGGTTCGACGAACCCAGCCGCTTGGTCAGGATATTACGGATGCCCGCCAGCTCGACCACCGCGCGCACGCCGCCCGCCGCGATAACCCCGGTGCCTTCGGAGGCGGGCTTGAGGATTACTCTGCCCGCGCCGAAACGCCCGAGCACTTCGTGCGGAATCGTGCCCTCGTGCAGCGGCACCCGCATCAGGCTCTTCTTGGCGCGCTCGACGCCCTTGCGAATCGCCTCGGGCACTTCATTGGCTTTGCCCAGACCGAACCCGACCAGACCGTTCTGATCGCCGGCCACCACCAGGGCGCTGAAGCTGAAGCGCCGGCCGCCTTTGACGACCTTGGCCACCCGGTTGATGTGGACGACTTTTTCCTTGATGTCGAGCCCTTGCGTTT
Organism: uncultured delta proteobacterium; assembly: GCA_963832395.1. Taxonomy (GTDB): domain Bacteria; phylum Desulfobacterota; class Binatia; order Binatales; family Binataceae; genus JAKAVN01. Next base: position 275,024 of record CAWHTV010000009.1, read on the forward strand.
CTATCCGCTGTGCCACGATGCTCCCGTTTGCGAAAAGGCTTGCGCCCCTAGAACTTCAGTCCCGCCTCGCGCGCCGCGTCGGCTAACGCCTTCACGCGGCCATGATAGAGAAATCCATTGCGGTCGAAGATCACCTGGCTGATTCCCTTGCTGAGACAGCGCTCGGCGATCGTCTTGCCCACCACCTTGGCGGCCTGCACATTGCGCTGGCTCTTGAGCCCCTCGCGCAACTCCGCGCTGAGCGTCGAGGCGGCCGCCAGCGTCTGGCCTGAATCGTCGGACACCACCTGCGCGTAAATGTGGTTGAGCGAACGGTAGACCGACAGCCGCGGCCGCTCGTCGCTGCCCCTGACGCGGCGCCGCACGCGCCGCCGGCGCTCCATCCGCTTTGCAAATCGCTCCGCAGCCATCTTGATCCGCTCCCGGGGTGCTAGCCCGCCGCCGCTCCGGCCGCCGCTTTGCCGGCCTTGCGGCGGATCTTTTCGGTTGCGTACTTGATGCCCTTGCCCTTGTACGGCTCGGGCGGCCTGAGTTCGCGCACCTGCGCGGCTACCGATCCGATCAACTGGCGGTCCGCGCTCTCCAGCGTAATAGTCACCTGCCGATCGACCTTGGCCGTCACACCGGGCGGCAACTGGTAGACGATCGGATGCGAGTAGCCCAGGGTGAAATGGATATTGCTGCCGCGGACTTCGGCCCGGTAGCCGACGCCGTTAATCTCGAGCACCCGGGTGAATCCTTTGCCCACGCCTTCAGCCATGTTGGCGACCAGCTTGCGCACCAGGCCATGCAACGAGCGCTCCTGCTGCGTGTCGCCCGAGCGCTTCACCTCGATCTGCGAGTCGCTCATCTCCAGAGCGTAGCCCGCCGGTATCTTGAGTTCGAGCTTGCCCTTGGGGCCCTCGACCTTGAGCAGGTCGCCCGCGAGTTGAGCCTTCACGCCCTTTTCCAGGGTCACCGGCAATCTGCCTATGCGCGACATCTGCCCGCTCCCCCTACCAAATCCTCAACAGGACTTCGCCGCCGACCTTTTTGCGCCGCGCCTCGCGATCGGTCATCACGCCGAGCGGCGTCGTCACCACCTGCACGCCCATCCCGTGCGGCACGCGGGGCATCGAATTCGCCCCTGCGTAGCGGCGCAGGCTGGGACGGCTGACGCGTTCGATTCCCCGAATCACCGGTTCGCGCTCGCCCGAGTAGCGCAGACCCACGACCAGCTTTTTCTTGGGTATTTCGCCCGCGACTTCGATTCCGCCCAAAAAGCCCTCGGCCGACAGCGTGCGGCAAATCGCCTCGCGCATGCGGGAGTGCGGGACTTCGACCTGGTTGTAACGCGCGTGCATGGCGTTGCGAATCCGGGTCAGCAATTCAGCGATGGGATCGGTCTGCGACATTAAGTCTCTTTGATCCTTTTACTCGTCGGTCCTTATCAGTCGTCGATATCAGTCGTCGATCGCTTTAGTCGTCGGTCCCTTTACTGCTCTGTCGCAAACGGCTCAAACGGCCGCCGCTACCAACTCGCCTTGGTCACTCCAGGCAGCGCGCCGCGCAATGCGTTCTTGCGCAGGCACAGCCGGCACATCTTGAACCGCCGGTAGAACGCGCGCGAGCGTCCGCACAGCGGACAGCGATTGTGCTGGCGCGTCTTGAACTTGGGCTTGCGTAGCGCCTTTACCCGAAGACAGGTCTTCGCCATTTCTCGTTACCCTACGCCGCCCGCGCCGCGGCTTCGCGCTCGAGCGCCCCGCGAAACGGCATCCCTAGCGCGCGCAGCAGGGTGTAACCCTCGAAATCGCTGCGCGCGGTCGTGTTGATCGTCACCGTCAGTCCCTTAACGCGCTCGACCTTGTCCAGGTTGAGCTCGGGAAAAATCGTATGCTCGCGCAGTCCGAGCGAGTAGTTGCCCCGCCCGTCGAAGGCCTTGTCGCTAACCCCGCGGAAGTCACGCACGCGCGCCAGCGACACGTTCACCAGCCGGTCGAAGAACTCGTACATCCGCTCGCGCCGCAGCGTCACCATCGCGCCGATCGGCATGCCCTCGCGCAGCTTGAAATTCGAGATCGCCTTGCGCGCCCGCGTGATGACCGCCTTCTGACCCGTCACCACCTTGAGCTCCTCGACCGCGGCGTCGAGAATTTTGGCGTTGTCGCGCGCTTCGCTCAGCGACATATTGATGACGATCTTCTGCAGCCGCGGCGCGCGCATCGGGTTTTCTATCTTGAGCTCGCGCATCAGCGTCGCCCGGATCTCCTGCTCGTAACGCACCCGAAGGCGCGCCGGCACCTTGGGCTCGGGCGCGCGCGGCTTAGCCTCGGCCTTAGGCTCGGCCGCCGCGGCCGCTCCGCCGCCGGCGCCCTTTTTACCCTGACGTTCGGCCTTCGGCTCTTTTTTGGGCTTTTGCGCTTTGTCTTTTTCGTCCGCCATCACTCGTTACCCAGCGCTTCGCCGCAGCGGCGGCATACGCGCGAACGCTCGCCGCCAGCCTCGGCCTTCTTTACCCCCACGCGCACCGGCGCGTTGCAGCGCTCGCAGAACACCATCACGTTGGAGATTGCGATCGGCGCTTCCTTCTCGACGATACCGCCGGGGCTCGTCGCGCCGCGCGGCTTGGAATGGCGCTTCACGATATTCAGCCGCTCGATTATCACGCGGCCGGCGGCGGGTATCACTTTGAGCACCTTGCCGGTCTTGCCGCGCTCGCGCCCCGCGATCACCATCACCATGTCGTTCTTCTTGACCGGATACTTGGCCATACCCCGCGCGGCAGCCATCACAGCACCTCCGGCGCAAGCGAGATAATCTTGAGAAACCGCTTGGCACGCAGTTCGCGCGCCACGGGGCCGAAGATACGCGTGCCAATCGGCTCGTGCTGATTGTCGACCAGCACCGCCGAGTTGTCGTCGAAGCGGATGTAGCTCCCGTCGTTGCGGCTGATTTCCTTGCTGGTGCGCACGATCACGGCGCGGGCGACATCGCCCTTTTTGACCTTGGCATTCGGAATCGCCTCGCGAATCGCGACCACGATAACGTCGCCCACGGTGGCGTAACGCCGGCGTGAGCCGCCGAGCACCTTGATACACATCACCTTGCGCGCGCCCGAGTTGTCGGCCACGTCCAGCACCGTTCGCATCTGCACCATGACGCCTGCGCTCCCTTAGCCTGCCGCCCGCGTCAGCACTTTGCTGACGCGCCAGCGCTTGCGTCGCGAAATCGGCGGCGATTCGATGATCAGCACGCGGTCACCCTCGTGACACTCTCCGCGTTCGTCGTGCGCCATGAAGCGCGTGCGCTGACGTATCCGCTTGCCGTAGAGCGGATGCTGGACCAGCCGGTCCACCCGCACCACCACGGTCTTGGCCGCCTTGGCCGAGACCACGACGCCCACGCGCTGTTTAACTCGCTCGCGCATCGCTCCCCTTCGTCCGTGCGGCACGCTCCACGCTCGCCGCCGGTCCGCCTTTTTGCCGCAGCACCGTCATGATACGCGCCAGTTCCTTGCGCGCGCGCCGATAGTTCGACGGATTGTCGAGCTGATTGGTGCGCAGCTTGAGCTTGAGGCGGAAGATTTCCTCGCGCGCCTCGCGCTCCTTGAGCTTCAAGTCACCGGCATTCATCTGTCTGAGTTCGTCAAGCTCCAAGGCTCTCGCCCTCCCGCTCGACCACGATCGTCTTCACCGGCAGCTTGTGCGCGGCCAGGCGCATCGCCTCGTGCGCGGTCGCCCGATCGACACCTTCCATCTCGAACAAAATGCGTCCCGGCCGCACCACCGCGGTCCAGCCCTCGGGGCCACCCTTGCCCTTGCCCATCCGGGTCTCGGCCGGCTTCTTGGTGAACGGCTTGTCGGGAAAAACCCGGATCCACACCCGGCCGCCGCGCTTGATATGGCGGGTCAGCGCGATACGCGCGGCCTCGAGCGCCCGCGTATCCACGCGGCAGGTCTCGATGCTTTTAAGCCCGTAGTCGCCGAAGGCAAGCTCGACTCCACGCGACTCCGCGCCGCGCACCCGGCCTTTCTGGATCTTGCGATATTTAACTTTCTTGGGCTGAAGCATTATGCAATTCCGTAGCGCGCACCCTCTCGGTTACTGCTGATGGGCTCCGCTTAGGCCGGAGCGCCGGATATCTTCCTCTTTACGGGTCAGAACTTCGCCGCGGAAAATCCATACTTTCACGCCGATCTGGCCATAGGTGGTGCGTGCCTCGGCGAATCCGTAGGCCACGTCCGCCCGCAGCGTCTGCAGCGGCACGCGTCCTTCGCGATACCACTCCACCCGCGCGATTTCCGCGCCGCCCAGACGCCCCGCGACATGAACCTTGACGCCCTGCGCGCCCATCCGCATCGCGCGCAGCACCGCCTCTTTCATCGCGCGGCGAAAGGCCACGCGCCGCTCCAATTGCAGCGCGATATTCTCGGCCACCAGTTGCGGATCGAGGTCGGGGCGTCGCACTTCATGGATATTGATGAACGCCTCCTTACCCTTCATCAGCTTCTGGATGTCGCCCTTGAGCTTGTCGATCTCCGCGCCTTTCTTGCCGATCACGATCCCGGGACGCGCGGTATGAATGTTGATCTTGGCCTTGTTGGCCATCCGTTCGATCTCGATCCGCGAGATGCCGGCGTGGTAGAGCCGGCGCTTGATAAAGTCGCGCAGCTTCAGATCCTCGTGCAGCAGCGCCGCGTAGTTATGCGATGCGTACCACTTGGAATCCCAACCCTCGATGATGCCGAGCCGCAGCCCGCGCGGATGCGATTTCTGTCCCATGGCTCCCTACGACGCGCGCTCGTCAACCACCACCGTCAGATGGCTGGTGCGCTTGAGGATCGGCGTTGAATGCATGTGCGCGCGCGTGAGTGACCGCTTCCAGGTCGGCCCGGTGTCGGCGGTCGCGCGTTTGACGTACAAGCGGTCCTCGTCGACGTTCTGCTGGTCGCGCGCATTGGCGACCGCCGCCAGCAGGGTTTTGGACACGACCTTGGCGCTGCGCTTGGCCGTGAACTCGAGCACCGAGAGCGCCAGATCGATTTTCTTGCCCACGATAAGCTCGCACACCAGCCGCAGCTTCTGCGGCGAGATGCGCACGTGGCGGGTTTTAGCAACGGATTCCATCGCGATCCTTCGCTCAGCCTCCCGCCGCCGGTTTGGCTGCCGCCGCCGGCGGAGCGGCCGGCGCACCGCCGCCGCCCGACCCCTTGACCTCGCCCTTGCGGTCGCCCGCATGGCCGTGGAAGGTGCGAGTGGGAGAAAACTCGCCCAGCTTGTGACCGACCATGTTCTCGGTGCAGTAGACCGGGATGAACTTGTGGCCGTTATGCACCGCGAACGTCAGTCCAACCATGTCCGGCACCACCATCGAGCGCCGCGACCAGGTCCTGATGATCCGCTTGTCGCCCGAGGCGAGCGCGGCCGCGACTTTACGTTCGAGATGGCCGTCGATGAACGGGCCTTTTTTGAGCGACCTCATTTTAAGCTTTGCCTGACACTTAAGTTCTGCCTGATATCCAGCTCTGCCTAACGCTTGCCCTTGGGCCGGCGGCTCACGATGTAGTGATCCGAAGGCTTCTTGCCGCGCGTCTTGTAACCCTTGGCCGGCTGCCCCCACGGCGATTGCGGATGGTTGCCCTTGGAGCGTCCCTCGCCGCCGCCGTGCGGATGGTCGACCGGATTCATCGCCATCCCGCGCACGTGCGGGCGTTTGCCCAGATGACGGCTGCGGCCGGCTTTGCCAATCGAAATATTTTCATGGTCCAGGTTGCCGACCTGGCCGATGGTCGCGCGGCACTCGGCCTGCACCATCCGCTGCTCGCCCGAGGGCAGCTTGAGCAGCGCGAACTTGCCTTCCTTGGCCATCAACTGCGCCGCCGTGCCCGCGCCGCGCACCATTTGCGCGCCCGCACCGGGCTTGAGCTCTATCCCATGCACCATCGTGCCGAGCGGGATGTTCCGCAGCGCCAGCGCGTTGCCCGGCTTGATATCGGCCTGCGGCCCCGACTCGACCTTGTCGCCCTGCTTGAGGCCCTCGGGAGCCAGGATGTACCGTTTCTCGCCGTCGGCGTAGTGCAGCAGTGCGATATTGGCCGAGCGGTTGGGATCGTACTCGAGCGCCGCGACGACGGCCGGCACGCCGTCATGGTTGCGCTTGAAATCGATCAGCCGCAGGCGGCGCTTATGGCCGCCGCCGCGATGGCGCGTGGTCATGCGGCCGCGGTTGTTGCGGCCGCCCGAATGCTTGAGCGGCGCGAGCAAGCGCTTCTCGGGCGGCTTGGTGGTGAGCCCCGAGAAATCCGCCAGCTGCATGAAGCGCTGACCCGGAGTCCGAGGATTGAGTTGAATTACCGCCATCGCAAAATTACCCGACTGCCAATATCATCCAGCTGCCTACACGCCCTCGAAGAATTCGATGCGGTCGCCTTGCTTGAGCGTCACGTAGGCCTTTTTCCAATCCGAACGCGAGCCGACGATCCGGCCGCGGCGGCGCTTTTTACCCAGCACCCGCAGCGTGCGCACCTTGAGCACCGTGACCTTGAACATGCGCTCGACCACGTCGCGAATCGCGTCCTTGCTCGCTTCCGGCCGCACCCGGAACACGACCTGGTTGCCTTCCTCGCCGACCGCCGTGCCCTTTTCGGTGATGAGCGGCGAGAGAATCAGATTCTCCGCGCTCATCGCGCCTCTCCCTTGAGCCGCGCTTCAATCGCGCGCGCCACCGGCTCGCTCATCAGCACTTCGTCGTAGTTGAGCAAGTCGTAAACGTTGAGCCCCGCCAGGGCCAGCACCTTGTGCGCAGCCAGGTTGCGCGCGGCGCGCAGAAAATTTTCTTCGCCCTCGCCCAGCACGATCAGCGCGTGCTTGAGGCCGAGCGCCTCGAGCATCGCCTTGGCCGCCTTGGTCTTGGGATCCGGCAACTCGAGCGACTGCGTCACCACCAGCTTGCCGTTGGCTGCGCGGTCCGAGAGCGCCAGGCAAAGCGCGTGTCGCCACGCCCGCTTGGGCATCTTGTAGGAGTAATCCCGCGGCTGCGGCCCGAAGATCGTTCCGCCGTGACGCCAGATGGGCGAGCGGATTGAGCCCGCGCGCGCGCGCCCGGTGCCCTTTTGCCGCCACGGCTTTTTTCCGCCGCCCGAGATAAAGCCGCGCGTCTTGGTCGACGCGGTTCCCGAGCGGCGATTGGCCATCTGCATCTTCACCGCTTCGTGCAAAAGCGATTTGTCGCCCGTGCGGCCGAAGACCGCGCCCGCGACCTCGATTTCGCCTACGCGCTCGCGCGCCGCCGAAAACAGCGGCACTTTGACCGCCTCGGGCGCGTTCACCGCCTCGCGATACTTGCGCTCAGCCATTGGCCGACCCCGCCGCCTGGCGGCTCCGCTCCTTGGCCGAGTGACACACCACCACCATCGTGCCGTCGGCGCCGGGCACCGCACCCGACACCAGGATCGCGTTGTCGTCGGGCAAAATCTCGAGCACCCGCAAATTGAGCACCGTGGCGCTCTCGTTCCCCAACTGTCCCGCCATCCTCATCCCCTTGCGCACTCGGCCGGGATAGGAGCGGTTACCGATCGAGCCGCCGTGGCGGAAATACTCGTGGGTGCCGCGCGAGCCCGGAAAGCCGGCGAAGTGATGGCGCCGGATGACGCCGGCGTAGCCGCGTCCCTTGGAAGTCCCCGAGACGTCGACCACGTCGCCCGGCTTGAAGACGTCGGCGGCCGCAATATTCTGGCCCGGCTTGAGTTCGCCTTCGCCGCGGCGGTCGAACTCGCCCAGCTTGACCCCCGGTGCAACCTCGGCCTTGGCGTAGTGCCCGCGCAGCGGCGACGTCACGCGCGAGACCCGCCGGCGCCCGAAGCTTATCTGCACGGCGTCGTAGCCGTCGGTCGCGGCGGTCTTGATCTGAGTCACCGCGCACGGGCCGAGCTGAATCACCGTCGCCGCCCGCACCGTGCCGGTCGCCTCGGTCACCTGGGTCATGCCCAGTTTTTTTCCAATGAGTCCGCTTAGCATGGCGCGCTACTCAAGTTTGATTTCAACGTCGACGCCCGCGGCAAGGTCGAGCTTGCCGAGCGCGTCGATGGTTTGCTGGGTCGGTTCGAGCACGTCGAGCAGCCGCTTGTGGGTGCGGATCTCGAAGTGCTCGCGCGACTTCTTGTCAACGTGCGGTGAGCGGTTGACGGTGAAACGCTCGATCCGCGTGGGCAACGGGATCGGTCCCGCCACGCGCCCGCCGGTACGCCGGATCGTATCCACGATCTCGCGCACCGACTGGTCGAGCAGCCGGTAGTCGTACGCTTTGAGGCGTATGCGGATCTTATCGTTCATCCTTTAAGCCAGATTCCCGTCAGCCGCCTTTGCCGGCACTCTCACGCACTCCAATCCCCGCCTCATCGCCATCGTGTTTACTTTTCAGGACCCTTTTTTCTCAGGCCTTTTTTGCTCAGGCCATTCTTAATTTACTTCAGGACTCTTACTTAAGGACTCTTATGTAAAGACTCTTACTTCAGGACTTTGGAAACCACGCCCGCGCCGACCGTGCGTCCGCCCTCGCGGATGGCGAAGCGCAATCCCTCGTCCATCGCAACCGGCGTAATCAGCTCGCCCGTGATCTTGATGTTGTCGCCCGGCATCACCATCTCGGTGCCTTCGGGCAGATTGAGCACGCCCGTCACGTCGGTGGTGCGGAAGTAAAACTGCGGCCGGTAGCCGGTGAAAAACGGGGTATGCCGCCCGCCCTCTTCCTTGGTCAGGATGTAAGCCTCGGCCTCGAAGTTGGTATGCGGCGTGATGCTGCCCGGCTTGGCCAGCACCTGTCCGCGCTCGACGTCTTCGCGCTTGAGCCCGCGCAGGAGCACGCCGATATTGTCGCCCGCCTGCCCTTCGTCGAGAATCTTGCGGAACATCTCGACTCCGGTCACCACCGTCTTGGAGGTGTCGCGGAAGCCCACGATTGCCACTTCTTCGCCGACCTTGACCTTGCCGCGCTCGACGCGTCCGGTGACCACGGTGCCGCGGCCGGAAATCGAGAACACGTCCTCGACCGGCATCAGGAAGGGCTTTTCGACCTCGCGCACGGGCTGCGGGATGTAGCTATCCACCGCCGCCATCAGATCGAGGATCGGCTTGCAGTTGGGGCAGTCGTCCTTGCCGCAGCCGCAGTTGAGCGCCTTCAACGCGCTGCCGCGAATGACCGGGACGTCGTCGCCCGGAAACTCGTATTTCTTGAGCAGGTCGCGCACTTCGAGCTCGACCAGGTCGAGCAATTCGGGGTCGTCGACCATGTCGACCTTGTTCATGAAGACCACGATCGAAGGCACGCCGACCTGGCGCGCGAGCAGGATATGCTCGCGGGTCTGCGGCATCGGCCCGTCGTTGGCTCCGACCACCAGGATAGCGCCGTCCATCTGGGCGGCGCCGGTGATCATGTTCTTGATGTAGTCGGCGTGGCCCGGACAATCGACATGCGCGTAGTGACGTTTGGTGGTCTCATACTCGACGTGCGCGATCGCGATAGTGATGCCGCGTTCGCGCTCCTCGGGCGCCTTGTCGATTTGATCAAAAGCGACGAAGTGGGCAAGTTTGCGCGCGGAGAGCACCTTGGTGATCGCCGCGGTGAGCGTCGTCTTGCCGTGGTCGATATGTCCGATCGTGCCCACGTTCGCGTGCGGCTTAGTGCGTTCGAATTTAGCCTTACCCATGATCCGTCCTCCGGTGTGACCCTCCCTGGGTGACTCCGTTAAGCCCGAGCGCGCTCGGCATTCTCGCCGCCGCGCTCCATCAATTCCGCGTATATCTGCTGCGGCACCGGTTCGTAGGCGCCGAACTGCATCGTGTAAGTCGCCCGTCCCTGCGTCATCGAACGCAGACGGGTCGCGTAACCGAACATCGTGGCCAGCGGCACGCGCGCTTCGACCACCTGGGCGCCGGCGCGGTTTTCCATGTTGAGGATCTTGCCGCGGCGTCCGTTGAGGTCGCCGATCACTTCGCCCATGAACTCCTGCGGCATTACCACTTCAACTTCCATCACCGGCTCGAGCAGCACCGGGTCGGCCTTCCCGACCGCCTCGCGAAAACCCATCGAGGCCGCAATTTTAAACGCGAGTTCCGAGGAGTCGACCTCGTGGTACTTGCCGTCGAGCAGGATGGCGCGCACGTCGACCATCGGATAGCCGGCCAGCACCCCGGTCTCCATCGCTTCCTTCACCCCGTCTTCGACCGACGGGATGAAATTGCGTGGGATCGAGCCGCCCTTGGTGGCGTCGATGAACTCGAATCCGCCGCCCTTCTCGAGCGGCTCGATACGCAGGTCAACCACGCCGAACTGCCCGTGGCCGCCGCTTTGGCGCACGAAACGGCCCTCGGCCTCCGCGGGCTTGCGGATGGTCTCGCGGTAGGCCACCTGCGGCTTGCCAACGTTGGCGTCGACTTTGAATTCGCGCAGCAGGCGATCGACGATGATCTCCAAGTGCAACTCGCCCATCCCGGAGATCAGCGTCTGGCTGGTCTCGCGGTTGACGCTGACGCGGAAGGACGGATCCTCGCGCGCGAGCTTGGCCAGCGACTCGCCCAGGCGGTCCTGGTCGGCCTTGGTCTTGGGCTCGATCGCGATCTGGATGACCGGGTCGGGAAATTCGATCGACTCGAGCACGATCGGATGCACCGGGTCGCACAGCGTGTCGCCCGTGGTGGTGTCGCGCAGGCCGACCGCGCAGATGTCGCCGGCGAAGACTTCGGTAATCTCCTCGCGCTTGTTGGCGTGCATCTTGACCAGCCGTCCGATTCGCTCGCGCTTGAGCTTGGTCGAGTTGAGCACCGACGATCCGCTCTCCAGGGTCCCCGAGTAAACGCGCAAAAAAGTCAGCGTGCCGACGTACGGGTCGGTCATGATCTTAAACGCGAGCGCGCTGAAGGGCGCGTCGTCGCGCGGCCAGCGCTCTTCCATCTTGTCGCCGACTTTGCCGATCATCGGGGGCACGTCGAGCGGCGACGGCAGATAGTCCACCACCGCGTCGAGCATCGTCTGCACGCCCTTGTTGCGGAACGCCGAGCCCATCAGCACCGGCACCGCCTCGATATTGAGCGTGGCGACGCGAATGGCTTTGCGGATCTGTTCCGGCGACGGCTCTTCCTTGCCTTCCAGGAACATCTCCATGATGCGCTCGTCGTGGTCGGCCAGCGCCTCGATCATCTTCTCGCGCCAGGCGCGCGCGCTTTCCTTGAGCTCGGCCGGAATTTCCCCGACCCGATAATTCGCTCCGAGACGATCCTCGTCCCAGAAGAGCGCGCGATTCTCGACCAGGTCGACTACGCCGGTGAACTTTTCCTCGGCTCCGATCGGCAACTGGAGCACCAGCGGCTTGGCCTTGAGCTTGTCGCGGATTTCTCCGACCACGTGCTCGAAGTCGGCGCCCACCCGGTCCATCTTGTTGACGAACGCGATGCGCGGAACGCGATACTTGTCGGCCTGGCGCCACACGGTCTCGGATTGCGGCTCGACTCCGCCGACCGCGCAGAACACGGCCACCGCGCCGTCGAGCACGCGCAGGCTGCGCTCGACCTCGATGGTGAAGTCGACGTGTCCGGGCGTGTCGATGATATTGATCCGATGGTCGCGCCAGAAGCAGGTGGTCGCCGCCGAGGTGATGGTGATGCCGCGCTCCTGCTCCTGCACCATCCAATCCATCGTAGCGGTGCCTTCATGCACCTCACCGATCTTGTAGTTGATCCCGGTGTAGTACAGCACCCGCTCGGTAGTGGTGGTCTTGCCGGCGTCGATATGCGCCATGATGCCGATATTGCGCACATCTTCTATAGGAGTTTCACGCGCCATCTTACTACTTCCACTGCGTCCGCCGCTTCCGGTTCGTCCGCTTCCTGAATCCCGCCTTTCCGAATCACCCCAACGGGGTGTGATTATCTATTTGCCTTACCAGCGGTAATGGGCGAAGGCCTTGTTGGCTTCGGCCATCCGATGGGTATCCTCGCGCTTTTTTACCGCGCCGCCGCGATTGCCGGCCGCTTCCAGAATCTCGACCGCCAGCCGCTCTTCCATCGATTTCTCGCCGCGCGCGCGCGCCGCCGTCACCAGCCAGCGCATCGCGAGCGAATTGCGCCGCACCGGCCGCACTTCGACCGGCACCTGGTAGTTGGCGCCGCCCACCCGCCGCGAGCGCACTTCAACCGCGGGGCGGATGTTATCCAGCGCCCGCTTGAAAACCACCAGCCCATCCTCTTTCGAACGCTCGGCGATGGTGTCGAGCGCGCGGTAGAGGATCTGCTCGGCGAGCGATTTCTTGCCCTGCACCATCACCACGTTGACAAACTTGGCGAGCGTGCGGTCGTGAAACTTTGGGTCCGGGGTGACTTCCCGGACGCGGGCCTGACCCTTGCGTGACATGGCTGTATGCTACTTCGGCTTTTTCGAGCCGTATTTGGAACGGCCCTTACGCCGCTCCTGGACGCCGATCGAATCGAGCGTGCCGCGGATTACGTGATAGCGCACTCCGGGCAGATCCTTGACCCGGCCGCCGCGGATCAACACCACCGAGTGCTCCTGCAGGTTGTGTCCGACGCCCGGGATGTAAGTGTTGACCTCGTAGCCGTTGGAAAGCCGCACTCGCGCGACCTTGCGCAGCGCCGAGTTGGGCTTCTTGGGCGTAGTGGTCTTGACCTGCGTGCACACGCCGCGTTTCTGCGGCGAGCCTTGCAGGGCCGGCGCGCTCATCTTGTAACGCTTCTTGATGCGCGCCTGGCGAATAAGCTGGTTGATGGTCGGCACGTCGTCTCTCGGGACTGCATCCTGCCGGGTGACGTCCCTTTCCACCCCGGCTACACAAGCCTGTCGAAAAAACCCGGCCCGGAGCTTCCCTCCGAGCCGGCTCCCACCCGCCCTGATGGACGGGAAACCGTTCTTCAAATGAACCCCCCAAGGGCGGTATGACCCTTGGGGTGAACACTCTTATTTAAAGCATCCGGGCCGAACTGTCAATCTCCGGCCGCTGCGGAGGCCTCCGCCAGCTCGCCCTTGCCCGCCTCTTCCCCGGCCGGCGGCGCATCGGCCGCCACTTCCACCCGGTTGTACGTCGGCAGGCCCGTCCCGGCCGGAATCAGCCGGCCCATGATGACGTTCTCTTTGAGCCCGACCAGCCGGTCGACCTTGCCGTTGATCGCCGCCTCGGTCAGCACCCGCGTGGTCTCCTGGAAGGAGGCCGCCGAGATGAAGCTCTCGGTCGACAGCGAGGCCTTGGTGATGCCCAGCAGCAGCGGCTCGGCGATCGCCGGTTCGCCGCCCTTGGTCAGGACGCGGCCGTTCTCCTCGTCGAAGCGCCACTTCTCGGTCTGGTCGCCGACCAGGAAATCGGTGTCGCCGACCTCCTTGATCCGTACCCGGCGCAGCATCTGACGCACGATGACCTCGATATGTTTGTCGTTGATCCGCACGCCCTGGAGCCGGTAAATCTCCTGGATTTCGTCGACCAGGTATTTCGCCAGCGCCTTCTCGCCCAGGATGGTCAGGATGTCGTGCGGGTTGGACGAGCCTTCCATCAACGGCTCGCCGGCGCGGACCATGTCGCCCTCGTGCACGCCGATATGTTTGCCCTTGGCGATCAGGTACTCGCGTGGCTCGCCGACTTCGGGCGTGACCACGACCTTGCGCTTGCCCTTGGTGTCTTTGCCGAAGGAGACCTGGCCATCGATTTCCGAGATGACCGCGAACTCCTTGGGCTTGCGCGCCTCGAACAGCTCGGCGACGCGCGGCAGTCCGCCCGTGATGTCCTTGGTCTTGGTGGTCTCGCGCGGGATCTTGGCGATCACGTCGCCGGCATGCACCACCGTGCCCTCGGGCACGTTGATGTAGGAACCGACCGGCAGGAAGTAGCGCGCGTACTGCTCGTTGGAGGTCAGGCGCGAGGTCTTGCCGCTCTCGTCCTTGATCGAGATGCGCGGCCGCACGTCGAGGTCCTTGGTGGCCTCGACGATGACGTTGGAGCGTGCGCCGGTGCGCTCGTCGACCCGCTCCTCCATCGTCTTGCCTTCGATGATATCGCCGTACTTAACCGCGCCTTCGACTTCGGTGATGATCGGCGTGGTGTACGGATCCCACTCCGCGATGAGCTCGCCGCCCTTGACGCGCTCGCCGTCGGCCTTGCGCAGCTTGGCGCCGTAGACCAGCGGGTAGCGTTCGCGTTCGCGCTCACGCACGGCGCTCTGGTCGCCCGCCGTCACCTGGGTGACGATTGCGACTTCGCCGTGGCGCGACATCACGATCAGGCTGCCATCGCGGCTCGGCACGGTCTTGACGTTGTGCAGGCGCACGATACCTTCGTTGCGCGCCTCCAGCGTGGTCTGTTCGGCGCGCCGGCTGGCGGTGCCGCCGATATGGAACGTGCGCATCGTGAGCTGCGTGCCCGGCTCGCCGATCGACTGCGCCGCCATGATGCCGATGGCCTCG
>CAWHTV010000010.1:0-319950 GCA_963832395.1 uncultured delta proteobacterium
TGATGTCAGGATGTTCCTGGAAGAATGCATCGAGGTCCGGATGCCTTGTCAGATAACGTGCATCATTTATCAGGGACGGATGAGTCGCCAACGCGCGTTCAATTCCAGAATGCGTATCAGCAAACTCTTCCCACGTCCGTAGACGAGCGGTGTCGATGTCGCGGCTGTCGGCTGGCGCAAATACAATCGTGGTATTGCCGCTCTGGACTGCACTAAGCGGCTCGGCGCTTCGCGATTGAATGACGACCGGCTGGCTGTGCTCTGTGCTGCCGCAGGCATGGTGAGAACTAAGCCGAAGCCGGCTCCAATTAAAGCTGCTTTCCAACGCATATACTTTCTCCTCTCCAAAATCACCGAAAACTGCCGTTAAGCGGTTCCTCTGCTTTTTCTTCCAGAAATGGAATACCTGGAAGTAGGATGCTCTTTGCGTGAGCGAATAAGTTGACGAGCAAGCAATATGCCAACGGTTGAAGAATCGTCATCGGAAATGGCGGACCGATGCGATGGTCTTTTCTTCACTGGAAAATCTCGCGACACTACGCTGATACCCAGATGGGCAGGTGCCCCAGGTTCGTAGTTGAAAGCGACGGATCGCCCGCTTGAGTGACGGTTTTACCGTTGTAAGATTTACTGAATGCGAAATCGGGGAAGCCGGGCGGTTAGGTGTGCTCGGGGATTCGTCGAAAATCAGCTAACAAGCTGGTAAAGGTGTGCTCTTAGGCGAAAGCGGCCTTAGCCTGGGCACATATCGAAGCCGGAGCTCTGTGATTGAAGATTACAAAAAGCGCATCGCGTAAACTGGCAGTTTGAAACTTGTATGCCGACGGCGCCATCGAGCGGAGAGGCTCGATGGCGCCAGCTCTCGACGCCGGGTTGCCCGCCTTCTAATGCCAGGTCAGCTGATTTTTTACCGCCACATCGCCCGGCGCGCTAGCCGCTATGTTACCGGCGCGCTTTGCGTCTTCAGCCGACTTCTGTCGGACCCGATAGCTTTTCCGATAAGGGAGGAACGGCAGCCGCCTCCGTGCGCAGCCACCGACCTTGTAGGTATGGTGTTACACTTCCGCGCGCGCTGTTGCTCGATTGCTCTCAATGCTTGCAGAATCCCAAAGACTACGCCTGTAATCGCGGAAAGTGCCCTCCTATTGCCCTCGTAAGGGATGTCGAATGCTAAAAGGCCCGACGGTGGATTGGCCGTCGAGCCTCAGAGAAGAAATACCGAACGCGTCTCGGGCCGAGAATACGTTCGACGATCGAAGCGTAGCACCCTGCCGGTTTTCCCGTCCAAGCGACGAGGCCGCCGCGTCATCGGGCTGCCCGAGCACAAGCTCTGCGCCGCAGCCGAGCGTTGCTTATTTTTCGACTAGCGCCGCGAGTTGTTCGGCGCACGTCGCCCGGTCTGGGTGGAAACCATCTTTTCGTGCGCTTCGCGATCAGCAACGCTCCAGTGACGCACGCGAACCGTGTATTTTGTTTTGCCGCCCTGGCCCTCGAATGTCAGGACGACGGTCATAGATGGTTTTCTGACGGCTGCCATGCGTTCGTGAAGGCATCGGTGAACACGAGGCGCTCGTTCTTTACGACTTCGAGGTACACGCCTCGGTTCGGGAACTCGTTACCGTCAGGGCCACGCATGACAATTAGATTCGAGCCGCCCGGTCGAACATCTGTTTCCGCAGCGGACACTGTGTAGGACAGAGGCGCAAACCACTACTTGAGGAGTTCCGGGTCGGTCCAAGCTTTGAATACCTTTTCGCGCGGCGCATCAACAATGCGTGTGAGGACTAGGTCGCGGCCGTCAGTAGAAGTGGTGGTTTTGTGGGCAGTCATGATTTTCCTTTCGATTGATCTTACTTGGTTGACTAAAGGGAACACCCAGATAGACCATCTTACCCTGAGGCGGTGGATTAATCGCGCTCGCGCTGAATGTCCACAGGACGCGCAGGCTTCACCGTCCCCGTGCCGAGGCCACCCGCGAGGCAGGGAAATAGGACCAGCGCGTCTTTATCAAGGTGGTGGCTGCTCGCGACGTGGTATTGGCTGAGCGGATGTACGGCGCCCGCCCGCGCTTCCTGCGAATTGCTCCGACAACTTTGGCACGAAATTCGAGCCTTACTCGCGCCGTATCTCCTTCGCGACACGCAGTTCCTCGATCCGCTTTTTTCGGTCCTCGTCGTCACTCGGCAACCGCTTACCAGGGCACGGCTCGCTCAACCACCGTCGCGTGACCTCGTCGTCGAGCCGCTGAAAGCTCATAATCGAAACGAAAACCGCGTAACGAGTGCCAGATGGGTGCTCGACTATGAAATCACGACCGCACCGAGTACAGCGCCTCTGGAAAACGGATTCGCCAGATTCAAACTCGAAACAGCGCGGCCTCCGTTGCAACCACCGGTGGTCACCCCACTCCAACACCACTTCATTCACCATTTATACCCTCGTAGTCGAAAGTTGCACGTGTTCTATTACGGCTAGAGCGTTCGCGCCTTACGTACAGCGTGGAAGCCTTAGCAGCTAGCTGCAATTCGCGGCACGGCCGGACGGATCCCCCTAGTGAATGGAGGCCAACAGGTGGGGATTACCACGTGTCCCTCTCCCATAAAAAAATAGTAACGAAAGAGGACTTTTGCCACCGAGGCGTCATCGATAGTTGGCTTGTCGGTAATTTCACCCGGTGACACGGGCGCGCGGCCGCCACTCGCCGTTTAGATGGTCGGGAAACGTTCAGGGTTTGGTGCGGCTTAATATATGCATCACCTAAGTTCGCCGGAGAAGCGCTATGTCCAACGGTGAACTGACAGACGAGAACCTTGTGCTTGTGGTTGACGACGATCGTTCCGTGCGAGAGTCCCTATCCGCTCTGCTCGAGGTAGAGGGCTATTTTGTCTTGAAGGCGGAGAACGGCGAAAGGGCTCTCGAAGTATTGGAGAAAGCGCCGCATCCCCCCTTCATGATTTTACTCGACCTTGCAATGCCGGTGATGGACGGCCGCCAATTTCTGAAGCTTCGCGCCAAGGATCCGGCGTTGCGTCGAATTCCGGTGGTCGTGGTTTCCGGAAGTCCGGCATCCGGAGAACCACTTAAAGGAATCGACGCCTATGTGCACAAACCTGTGAAAGTCGATCACTTGATTAAGGTCATCCGCACTACTAGCGGTCGGGGCTATGCCCAGCAACTACCGCTTCGCACTCGGAGGGAACCATGAAAAGCTTAAACGGACGCCGCCTACTTTCGACTGTAGGCGCGATCATGCTGGTTTTTCTCGCCAGCAGCGGTTGTGCGCTTTTCACTTCGCAACCCAAGGGACAGATCGTTGTTCAGGCGGTGTCGTGGCCTCTGGTCAAGAAGTATGCTGAACACGACGCGGGACTGCCCGACCATAAGGTGGTGGTGCAGAATGCGGAAAATCAGAGCGTCGTCGCTGAGGAAACGACCGACGCTTCCGGTATCCTCGTGTTCGACGTTCCCGCCGGAAAATATCTCGTGCTCGGCGTCGGCGACCCACCCGAAGAGGTAGCAGTCGAATCCGGCAGCACCGTCAAACTGAAATTAATTGTGCATTGAATGCGAGAGGTGGTGGAGTCTCTGGCCGTGCTGCCTACGTCGCAGGTTGCGTAGCGCCGGGGTGCCATCGCGGTGGAGACGTGGTGGGCAAGGTGCTATGGACGCTAATGCCCAATCGAAAGGGCTACGCCTGTGGCTCTATGTATCCTGCTGGAGTGCGCGCGTCTTATCGATCTCGCCGAGGGCAATCGGCAGCAGCGTCATGTCTAAGGAACCTGACCTCATCCGGCACCTAGCCGAAGAATACGCGGCCTGGTTGGAAATGCTCGGCATGAGCGAAGCGTAAATTTGCGTAGCGCTCTAATGAAGACAACTTGGCAGCTATATTTTTTCGACAATTGGGACGATGCGTTACCATCTCGTTCAATGACCATCGCCGCCGACAGTGAAGACTGAGGCGGTAGATATAGCGGCAGGTCAAATGGACGACGCGGCGCGCGTTGAGTTCACGCGTACGGACTCTTGGCTCAATTAGCGTAACCACTGCGCCGGCGTTCCCGTCCAGGCGCCGAGGTCGCCGCGAGGCCAGGCTGTCCGAGTGCAACCTTGCGCCTTGACTCCCACTGCTCGACGGCCCTACCGTTTTATGAGGAGCAATGGCAAGGGGAGCCCCAATATGCGATTGCTGCTTCATCGTAAAACCGGATGCGCAGGTGCATGCCGGCCTCTATCTGATAGACGCTCAAGGGAAAAAGGAGCGATAGGCCGTTCCTCGGCCTCTTGTGTGATGAGTGCCTTTCTCGAGCACGCCGGCCAGGATCACCGGAAAATCTTTGGCTGCTGAAGCAGGTCCGGCTTTGACGCAAAAGGCCCGACGGCAGCCGGACTGTCGAGCCTCAGAACGGAAATGCCGAACGCGTCTCGGGCTCAGAATTACGTTCGACGATCGAAGACTACCACCGCGCCGGCGCTGCTGTCCAGGCGCCCAGGTCGCGCGCGAGATGGGGGGCGGGCCAAGTCGTGCACAGCCTACCTGGCAAAGATTGACGCCGAAGCGAATAAGAAGGGCGCTTATTTCTTTAGGAATCGGGCTTCCTTCGCGCATTCGCTCCCAGGAGATCCGTAGCTCAGCGCTGTGCTTCTGTCGGTCGTCCTCATCGGCCGCCAAGCGCTCGCCGGGGCATGGTTCGCTCAGCCAGCGCCGAGTCACTTCGTCACGGAGCCGATAGAAGCTGAAAATTGAAACTTGGATGGCGTGACAGGCGCCAGGGGAGAGGTCGAGTACAAAGTCCCGGCCGCATCGAGTGCAGCGCCTCTGCAAAACTGATCGCCCGGATTCGAGTTCGAAGCGTCGAGGCCTGCGTTGCAGCCACTGATGGTGCCCCAACTTAATGACGAATGATTCTCTGCCATGACCCTTCCTCCGTAATGTTTCGCAAAATCGGTTCGGCATTACCCCAAGGCTCGACGGTGGCGTTGTAAGACCGGATACCCGGGTTCGACTTCTACTTGGCGAGCATTCTGTCGAAGCCAGCCGTGTCCGTTCCAGCCTGTGTCGCTCATTGTCGCTCCTCCTATAGGGAACAATGAAGAATCAGGTCGAAATCGTTCAAAATATGGACACGGCTCCAGCGCATTGCAAGGGGGTCATAGCCCGCGGCGAGGTCGCGCGCGAGGCCCAGGACCTAGTCTCCTCTGATCAAGCCTTGTAGCCTGCTAGAATATGAGCGCCGACGACTAGAAGCTGGGGTTCAGCGTCTCCCAGGCCACCGTATCGCGTCACCTGCCGGCATCAAGCCGACGGCCAACGCAGTCGTGGCGGACCTTTCTTCGCAATCAAGCTAGTGCGTTCGGCCAGCATACCGAAGAGAGGTCGAGGGAATACGCGGGCCTGCATGGTCGTCCGATTGGGCCAAGCTCAGGGTATCCGCGGCTGCGCAGGTTGCTGCAGCAGGTGTTGGGCTCGGGCGTAACCTAGGCCGACAGCAGCCCGCTTTGAAGGCTCGAAGAATTCGTCTGCGGTCCGCTCAGTAACGACCGAGCCGGTATACCCCGAGTGCATCGGCTGGCCGCAGTGTTTGGTGGTTTCCACAAAGTGCTAACTGATCGTTTTCCTGTCTCCGTTTCGATGCGAAGTCCACCGTATGAAGCTCGGACCTCACCAAGGCAGCGATCGCGCACGACTCAGGATGCTACTCTCGCGCGGATCAGGTTTTGAGAAGGCACAGCACCCGCGACGAGGACTTCAATCATCTGCTGACGCAGAACCAGGGTTTCGGCCTCAGTCTCGCCCGTGACTTCAGTCGGGAGCGCGCGACGAGCAGGAGCTTAGTGAAGAACTCGAGCATCGCGCCTTCCACTAGCAGACATATCGCACTCCGTCACCCCGGACGAGGTTTTCGGTAGCGGCAGGAAGCATAAGCGGAGCGCTAGGCTTTCTCGTAGAGCCCGCGTGTTTTGCGCTTGGCCAGTCCGGCTTCGATCCAGCGGGTGATCGCGGAGAAGATTTCTACGGGCGCTTGTCTTTAAGCCCGCGCACTTGACGGATGTTGGAGGCCTTGAACTGTTTCGGCAACTGCGCGAGTACATCGCGCCAATTGATTCGCTTGCCGCCGCCTCCGGCCGCGCGCACGACGCGCGCGCCACCGCCGGCATCGGCGCTGCGTTCAGTCAGCCGGCTCAACGACTTTTGGTGGCGCTTGAGCGTCACGAGTTCGATCTCCTTGGCGCGAATATCTTTGCGCAGCTCGGCTAGCGCAGAGCTCGCATGCAGTTGAACCTGGCGGACCAAGGACGCGGTCGTTCCGGCGCCTTTCCCTCGTGACATGCCACAGTCTCCTTAAGGAAATGATCTTCGTCAGGATTTGTTAGGCGGCATCACGCCACACAACGGATACTCGATCTTCAAGCACTTCAAGGTCTCTGTCTCATGATACTAATAGAGTTTAGTAATTCAATAGCCATCGGCTCGGGATCACAGCCGCGAAAAGGCTCGCATCGCGCTGAGTCAACCGCTAATGGCCCTGTGCTGCGCCGTACCGATGGTGCGGGATTTGTCAAAGGACACATTGAATCCGCCCTTCTGATTAAAGCGTGCAAGCCGTTGTAACCGGTCCGGTTCAGATAGTGGAAAAGCCCTGCCGCTTTCTGGCTATGCGCTTGGCCCGTTGCGAGCAGAAGATTGAAGCGTGTCCGGGCCCGGTCATTAGCTCCGCTCGTTGTGCTTTATCGCTATTTCGATTGAGAGTCTTCGGCGTACCCAGCGATAGAAGTTGATGAGATGCGGATTGAGGTCGTTTACAACGCGTGGCCTGGCTGGAGTCCGAGTGTTACTGGGCGACCGCCGCTAAACCGACATCGTTTACTTCAGCACCCACCAGCGTGGCGGGGTCTTCAATGTCTCGTCGATCTCGTTTGCTGGCAGTCTCTCGCACGATGGCTACGACAACAGCGCCTGGACCATGCTCGATAACGTGGTGAAGCGGCTGGCGTTGGACGAGCCCGCCCCGCAGATATAAGCCCAGGGCGGGCCTTGAGCGCTGCATCAGGCGGGATTTAAGCAAAGGGCTCCGCCCTGAAACCCGCCAGGGGCCCTTTGTTCCAGGTGTGAGGTGGGGCGGAACCCTGCCTCACACAAGCTCGAACCTGAGGAAGAGCATCGACTGGCGGCGTCAATTGAACATCTCGCTCATGCCCGACGCCTTTGCGGCTCCGTTAGGGAACGATGTGAACCCTAGACCTTCCATCATCAGGCGCAGCGTGTCCTGATTCTGATGAAAGAGGTTCGAAACGAAGCCAGCCTTGAACTTGGGACTGATGCCCAGCCACATCACCTGACCGCCTCGATGGGCGTCGTCGTTGCCCGACTCATCAAACAAAATGATGAGCAAACCATCGCCTCCCGGTTGGAACATTAGCGTGTGGAGCAGTGGATCGATGTTGACTTGGAGCCAGGCATCCATCTGGGCAATGGTCCCGTCAGCAGCGTCATCTTGCTCATTCGGTAACAGGAAAGAATACTGAGGAAGATTGCCAGCAGCCAAATCTATGGCGAACTGCGTGAATGGTACTATGTTTAGCTGCTGAGCCGGATCGTTCTGTACGTCAGTAAAGTAAACAAAGGGATTGTGGTCAGCTGAATAGTTTCCGCTAGTACAGCTCATGAACCCAACGGAAGGGAGCGATTCATCATAAGACTTCCATGATATTCCGACGGTATTCATATCACGAACTATGTTATCGACATCTACCGGATGTGTTTCTGGGCAAGGATCGAAGGTGTACAAACCTACCCCAGTGGTCAGCCACAGGTAGTTGGGCAGCGAGGGATGGGCGTTGGCAAAGTAACTGGCTGCAACAACGCCCCGGGCTATCAGTCCCTCGATACTCGTCCACGGGACCACGCTTGCCGCGCCAAACGCAACTTATCGCTGGCTCGCTTTTCGAGTTTTTGGGTCACTGCCTGGGCAACAACTCGGCGAGGATGAAGGCGCGAATCGCATTCAACACGGATTTCATTCATCGCGACCCGACGGCAACTTCATTGAGATTTCGCAGCGGGCGTCGCTGACTGGTCCGCTCCCGGCTTCGTGGGTGGGACGGCGGGTGCAGACGGCGGTTCGGAAACGAGCAGTCGAGGAACGAGCGGCACCAGCGCCAGTTGCGACGGTTGCGATCCCACGACCTGGTCGACCATCTTCTTGAGCTTGGTGCCTGGATAGTCTTTGCGCGCGACGATCAGCGGTATGTGGCTGTCCTGCGGCGACGCGCTGCCATGCCACGAGTGAAACGGGGCCGAAAAGTAGTAACGTTCCTGGATGGGCGGTTCAGTCCCGACCGCGTGAGCAGCAGGATGTCGCCGCTGCGATTGCCGTATGGCCCCGTGCTCAACCATCCCATCCGCTTGTCGAGCTGGATCAGGTCGGGTCGCGGATGCCTTATCAGGTATTCCCAAATTGGCACCAGCCGATGGCCGTCGAAGATCTCGTACTCCTGCGTATTTTTTCCCGGCGGAGTCGGGACCCGCGCGAAGATCAAGTCGAGCGTGTTCTTCATCAGCGGCACCGGTCTGCCGGTTTTGTTCGAGTTGTAAAACGCGCGGGCAACGGGCAGCACGTCCTCCCTGTATCGAGGTGGGCGCTTCCAATCGCACGTCATGCCGGGACTAGGACAGGTCGAGCGGTCGGCCAGGTAGACGTAAGCGATCGCGCCCTGGTATGCAAAAGCCGCCTGGTAGTCCTGTTCCTTGGGCCCGGGATTCAGCACAAATTTTCTCGGCCGGAATCCCGCAGCCTCAACGACTGCGGCCGGCCCCTCGCTGGAGTTGGCGCCGAGCGCATGACGCGGGTCCTTCAGCACGGGAGTGTGGCCGTGATCGGCGATCACCACGACGTAGGTCTGATCGAGAATGCCATAGTCCCGGTAGGCGTCGAGAATTTTGGCAACGAGCGGATCGGTTACTGTTTCGAGGTAGGCGACTTCCATCGGCAACGGATCGGTGGCGAGATGCGTGTACAAATCGATTCCCGGGAAAGTAGACAACTTGAATTTTCGGAACGCCGTGGTCCTCCATGGAAGCGAGCAGCTTCGGCACTGATCCTTGTCGAGCTGCTCGTAGATGTCGATTTTCCCGGGCGAATTCTCGCTCACTCGCCACGCGCCACGAATTCCGTAAACAGCGGACCATCGAGACCGGATCGACAAGCGTAAAATAGTCGGCGCCGCGATAGACCGGATTCAGCGAGACCGCCGATTTCACTCCGGCCTGCTGAAACAGCGTCGGGCTCTTGAGCGATTGCCGACCAGCCCTCGGTTATCATCGCGCGGTTGTCGTCCATCTCTTCGACCGACACCGGCACGGGCGCGAAGAATTTCATGTCCTCGCGCACGAACCATTCGTTGCCCGGCACCCAATTCCAGGCCGTCGGCGCGCCGGTGAAGATCGCCGACCAGGCGGCTATTGTGGTCGAGGGCAGGATGCTGACGGCGTTTGGCACGGAGTACGCGTGCTCGTACAATCCATGTCCCTCTTCCTTGCCGAGCATCCCGGCCATCGCGGGAGCCTTGCCGACTGAATCGCCTCCATCAACTGATCGTAACCGGCGCCGTCAAAAGCAAATACCAGAACATACGGACCCGGCTCGGACGGCCGAGGATGATGTTTGACTTGCCTTTCGCCGCCGTTGAGCAGGAGTTTGGTCGAACTGCACGAAGCGCAGGATAAGACAGTGCGACGCATATCGAGACGAGCGCGCAGCGGATGAGGAGTGAAGTACGTTTATGGCGCATCAAACTGTTTTTACTCAATGCTCTTTCGCAGAATGAAATCCTTTTTCCACCGCTACGGAGGAATGCGGTCCCTACGGCTACCCACGAGGAGTTCGTGGCAATGACTGGCGGCGCCTTCGGGCTATGTGCCTCGTAGGTGGAAAATGCTCCGTTTACACCGGATTGCGCGAGGCCCTCGATGGCTTGCTCTCAGGATTCGATGACCTTTCGCACTGAGGCCATTCCCTCAGGAATCGGCACTCGGTGCTGATTCGAAAGCTCGGAGTCCGCCCTCTGCCCAGCCAGCGCTATGACCATTGCGAAGACCGCGAGCGCATAGTCTATCGGCGCCTTTAGCGCGGCACTCAGGCTGATTTGCAGAAGATGGGACTCGGAGCGAACCATCCGTGATACGTCGTCCGCTGCTCGCGCGATCAGCGTGGCCCAATCGGCGTGAGTCTCCTGCACCCTATTATCCGAACGCGCCATCTCGTCCATCACCGCGAGCAGTCCCTTGGGGTCGCTCTTGGCGAGGCCCCCATCCGATCTGCCCATTCGGCAAGAACAAGTCTCACACGAATTTCGACCTCCGTGTCGCAGCCCAGGACGGGAATCTCACGCTTGCTCCTATTGTGTGAATCGCCTCTGAGTGGTGCGCGTTCCGCGTCGAGTCCGAAGCGCAGACATGAGTTTTCGCGGTGGCTTCGAAGTACTCACTCACGGACCCTCAATTCTTTGACCGGCGTCGACGCGGTTGAACCGGAGGAGCCGAATCATTCGATCGTTCGAGCGTGGGCAAGCGAACGAAGACGCAAGCTGCGATTGCGTGCGTGTATGGGGATGGCCTACTTCGCGCGCATCAACCGGATTCCCCGGGCGACAGTACGAACGCTACAGCAGTCCCTGCGCGTTTAACCAATTGACGATGATTTCGCGCTCGTCGCCGCAGCACCATTGCAACCGATCTATAAGCCGCTCGCGTGTGCGGCGGATTTCTTCATCACTTAGGGGCTTGCCTTGCGGCGACGGAATTACAGTGCGCTGACGTTCTGATTGCTCGCGTTCACGTTCGAGCTCCTGGGCCGAAGCTGGGACCGCGATAATCTCTGGTCGAAGTTCTCAAGCATGTTTCCCAATCGGAAACAACAGAAGATTCACCATGTTCAAGCAATTGTCGTGCCGCCTACAGTCTCAAAAAAACTTAGGGTTCAAGCGATTTTTGTCCGGCCGATCGAACCGCACGACCCTGAAAAAATGACACGCGGGAAAATTTTTTACTCGGTGCGACCAAAGTTACTCTGCGTCGAGGTCCCGCATACCTACATTTTGTTTTTTCGGATTCCTTGAGGCTTTTGATCTGCGCGCCGAGCTGCCTGAGCCTTTCATCGCCTAGTCCTGCCCGCCCCACGTTGAAGATTTCGTCATGCTCGAGCTTAATGTGACTGCGCACGCCATCCTGGAATGCGCGGGGAAGTTTGTTAATAAAAGCTAACACATGAGGGACCCGAGAATGGGGAAGCGCAGGTACACGGCAGAGGAGATCGTGACAGTGCTGCGGCAGGTGGTCATTGGAACCGCCATCCAGGTAGGACGCTGTTCCTGACCCAAAACCCGAAAAGCGAGCCACGGATAAGTTGAGTTAGGCACCGCAGTGAGGGTTCCCCCGATACTGGTCCAGGGGCGCGGAGAGTTTTTCGGGCGTTGAGGGTCCCCCAATTCTTCATCCAGTCGGAGAGTGAAAAATCCGGGTTCATGGGCCGGCGTTCCGTGCGGCCTGTTGAGCAAATTCCCTGGGTGGAACGTAGCCCAGAGCAGTGTGAGGACGACTCTCGTTATAGTGCTCGCGCCAAGCTTCGATCTTGCGCTTGGCGTCGTCAAGGGAAAGGAACCAGTTGGTGTTCAGACACTCGTCGCGAAGCCGTCCGTTGAAGGATTCAACCAGGGCATTGTCGGTTGGTTTTCCCGGACGGCTGAAGTCGAGCGTGACCTGATGCAGGTAGGCCCACTGGTCGAGTGCGCGCGAAACAAACTCGGGGCCGTTGTCGACGCGAATGCTTTTCGGTGCTCCACGCACCGCGGCGATCCGATTCATCACTGCCACCACCTGCTCGCCGGTGATGCCTTGTCCTACCTCGATTGCCAGACTTTCTCGGGTGAAGTTATCGACCACGGTCAGCGCGCGGATGCGGCGGCCGTCGAAGAGCGCGTCGGAGACGAAGTCCATCGACCAGCATTCGTTAACTGCCCCGGCCGCAGGCCGGGCGATCCGGTGCGCAGCCATTACGTGGCGCCGCGGCCGCCGAAGCCGCATGCTCAGCCCTTCTTCGCGGTAGAGCCGGTATACGCGCTTATGATTGATCCGCCAGCCTTCACGCCTGAGCAGTATGTAGAGCCGGAAGTAACCATAGCGCACTCGCGCCGCCGCGAGGTCCCGAATGCGTTTGCGCAGCACGGCCTGGTCGCCACGGATCGACTGGTAGCGGTGCGACGATCGATCGAACCGCAGCGCTACGCATCCTCGGCGTTCGCTCACCCGGTACGTCCACTCCAGATACCGGACCAGCTCGCGCCGGCGGCCAGGCCTTAAAGTTTTTTTGCGAGCACGTCCTGCAGCATCAACTTGTCGAGGCTCAAGTCCGCCACCAACTGCTTGAGCTTGCGGTTCTCCTCCTCGAGCAGCTTAAGCCGTCGAATCTCTTGCACACCCAATCCGCCGTACTGCTTCTTCCAGCGGTAGTAGGTCTGCTCGCTTACCCCCATCGCTCGGCAAACCTCCGTCACCGCGGTCCCGGTCTCCGCCTGCCTCAGCGCGTACGCGATCTGCTCCTCCGTGAAGTGGCTCTTCTTCATCGGCATCCCGCCCCTCCTCGGGGCTCGATTATGCCGGATTCCTCACTCTGTCGCTGGACCACTTTTCAGGGAAGACTGTCACCATCAATGAATCCGTGGGCTCAAGTTTTCAGAAGCCACAAGGGAAGCAATGGCGGAGAGAAGACACCGTTGCGGTTGCGGACTGTGATCGCGCTCGTCAACGAGGAATGCAATGAGCAACGCCGACAAATTGATCGGAATTGTCGTGAGTGCAAACGTCCACTGCAGGCCGACGGCCGCGATCACCTATGCGCGGTGAATCTCTCAATAAACTAATCCCGCTTTTGCGGTTTGCGATCATCCACATGCTAGTCAGCCACTTATCGACATCGAGCGGAGAATTTAGTAGAAGCATCAAATTCAGCGTTCGATTTTGCTTCATTTGTCCAAACCCGTGTCGGGTCGAAACTTGCTAATGTGTTATTAAACGTTCAATATCCGCAAGCGTCCGATCTCGCTCTAAGATCAGGGTTCCACGCTCTCGTGTAGCGCGTCAAATTTTGTCTGCGCCTCTTTCAATACCTTTTCAGATTGCTTGAAAATACCTTCGGCTGTGTCGCTTTCGGACTTTAAGCGTTTAGCCTCATCCTCAAGCTGCTTGAGCTTTTCATGTTGGAATGTACTACCACCATCACCCTGTTTTCGTATAAAACAACTAAAATCTCTAGCTCGCTCTAGAGCCAATTTCGCACTTCCGACAGCAGCTTTGTGTTTGTCGCCCTCTATAGTTACGTCCGACAGCGCATTGTTCACGTCTCGTTGGACATCTTGCTGATCTGCGGTGTTCTTTTGCAGTCTAGCTATTATCTCGTCGCGGATTTCTCCGAGTGTTTTCAGATTATTCTCTATTGTTGTCATTATTCAGCCCTTTGACCGCGTCACGCTGTGCGCTTTCTTTTTCCGTGGTTGCTCCCGACCGCGCGCCTTAGACGGTGAAACCGAGGCCGTCGCGTCGAGCCGGGTTATCGAGACTCGCGCGACGCCCCTGTGGTTAAGCCCGATCTGCTCTGCTGCGCGTTGCGAGAGGTCGGTGCCCCGGCCGTGTACGTATGGTCCGCGATCATTGATTCGCACTACTATCGCGCGCCCGGTGTTGAGGTTGATGACCTGCACGCGCGTGCCGAGCGGCAGGTTGCGTGATGCGGCCGTGAGCTCGTCGCGATGATAGACTTCGCCGCTCGCCGTGTGCCGGCCGATGAAGCCAGGGCCATACCACGAGGCGAGCGTGACATGGGCTGCTGCCAAGGACACGGGCATCGGCTCGACAGCAAGCGCGGAAGGGGCGAAATTCGCAGCGTTGTCAGCCGACCATCCGCCGAGCAACAACGGCGCGCACATCAGCCACAACGTCCGTGTCGAAAAGACGCTCCGCGCCCCATCGTTCCCCTGGAGGGCTCATCGCCCTTGAGCATCCGCATAGCGTGGCTCGAGCCGCAACCATATAACGTCGCAATCCGGCGAGCCGCGGCACACGTACACGCCGAGTGTCGAGCCACTATCAGTGGTCGATTCATCAAAACTGAATGACTCATCGAGGCGGCCCGCCCGGCGGTGTAGGGGATCCTGTATTACGTTGGACGATTCGCGATCCCGGATTTAACCGTGTCCATGACCATGATCGTCGCGGTCGTCATGCCATCGCTCCAATGAAAATGATGTTTCTCAACCCATTTCGCGTCGCGGTCGAACCACCAGTCGCGGTCGTGCCAGTGATGGTGGTCGTCCCAGTCGCCATCTGAAAAACGCCAGTCGGAATGATGCTCGGCCCATTCCGGATGATGCTGCCAGAACCATCCGGGACGGTGCTCGTGCCACCACTCGTAGCTATGCCATTTGTGATATCTCTCCCTCGTGGGTGAACGCAGGCGACGTGAGTTCCAATGCCATAGTGACACCTCTCGTCTTGGACGACACTTGCGGCTCGGGTGACAGACGAGTCAAGACGATGTCCTGAGCATAGCACACCGCGTCGGCCGTTCCTCGTACCAATTCTTCGTATGACTAGGTCTCGCATTTCGATTGTACACTTATCCGGCCCAAAGGGTCACGCCAGCACGTTGCGAACCAAACTTGTTCAGCCGCGCATAAAATGGTGACGAAGTTTCTCTCGCTGATTGTGACGCCACCTCAATTCGGGCACTTTTCCTTGTGATATTAGGCAGCCGTGTGCTGCCTACTCCTCGCCGCCTCAGCCGCGCCATCCCTACATCTCGCGATTGTCGCATTCAAGATCGTAG
The DNA here is from genome assembly GCA_963832395.1 of uncultured delta proteobacterium. GTDB lineage: Bacteria > Desulfobacterota > Binatia > Binatales > Binataceae > JAKAVN01. Next base: position 14,880 of record CAWHTV010000010.1, read on the forward strand.
CCCCTGTAACTCGGATGCGACCCTACTCCGGGGAACCAAGTACGAACCGAACTGCGGGAGACGGAACGCAGCGCACAGCTCGTTCGCGTGAACTTCGCAAACGTGCGTCTGATTGCCGAATCGGCCCTTACTGTCGAAACAGCGCAGGATCGCAGTCGCGCGTCGACGGCATCCTGGTGCTGAGCATCCTGCGATGTAACTGCACGGCCAGAGCTGCAGGCACTCCTCTGGATAGATCGCCGCGATCCCTGGTAGTCCAAACATCATTCTAAGCTTCATGTCTCTGGTGCCTCCTCTATTCGTAGCGGCGAGCCCCTTCGGCTGCAGTTGGAACGCGACGGCCAACGCGATTCTGATCTTGCATACCAAGTGCCAATCGGCGTCAAGGTGTCAAAGCCTGAACCTGTCTAATACCCACCCAAGTGTTTTGACTCAGCGAGCAGCAACTGGAACCGGGGGACCGCACCATTGCCGAGAACCGACCGCCTCGGAGGCCTCGCGGTGGTCGGGCGCACCTTAAGAACCCCGATTCGGTAAAGCAATGGAAGGCATTTTGGAAATCTTACCGGTTGCCCAGGTAAAATTGCCGGCCCAGATCCATAAATATAAGCGGTTTCGAGACGAGACATAGCCATCAGGCGTGCAAAGCTTGAACATTCCCGATTTTGACTAGAAAAGGCGCGGACCCACATATCTTGCCAATTGCATCGAATGGCCGGCGGCGGCTATTCAATTCAGTCAAAGTTTGGCCTTTTCTTCGCACAGCTCTCAGTACAGTCGTGACATTAGAATAGCTCGCCTCCGGACGTGGAAAGATTTTGCCCGATACGCATTCTGGAATTGCATGCACTTTGGCCTATAAGCCATCTCCGACAATGATCCGCGTTATTCATCAAGCCCATGCGAAGCTTGATGCGTTCCGAGCACATCCTGAAATTAAACATTAAGTCAGTCATGGCGAAATGGCCGGAATCATGGATGGCACGACGATTGCTGCACATCCATCGCGTAGCATTACCGGAGGTGAGACGAAGACCATGTGTTCATATACGCATTCGTATAGACGCTTTGGATCGATGATTTTATCACTCGCCATCGGCGGAAACCTGTCTGGATGCTATTCAAGTACGAAAGAGGTAGACACGATACCTGCGCCAGCAACCGTGGTGCAGGTACCGTCTCCCCCCGTTGTACAAGTACCGGCTGCCGTGGTGCAAGTTCCTGCTCCCGTCATAGTCGCACCGGCATCGGAGGCGAGCCAAACAACTACCTCGACGAGCTGGGGCAATGGAATCGTGGAACAAAAAAGGACGACGACCTCTGTCGATGGTCAGGTACAGAACCAGACTACGACTACCACCACGACTAGTCCGTAGGCACGAAGCACAGATCGATGAAAACAGAACTATTTCCGTTGGAGGGCGGGAAACCTTGGGCTCTCCGGAAAAGAGTTGATCAGATGCGAAACCTAAATCTGCTATTGCTGGCGGGAGCTACCTGCTCTGTCTTTGCTTGTTGTGAGCTGCTCGGGATATGTACGTCTGCTTTGACTCATATTTCTATTCCCTCGTGGCAACAATTCGTCGAACAGCGCATTTTGCAAGATGCCTTGGCCTCACGATTTCCTATGCTAACAACTGCAACCAATACCAGACCAATGCCGGAACTGAGTGAAACGAGGCTTTTGTTGTCAGGCGTGAACTAGACGACAGTGAAATCGATGAGGATAGATGCCATTTCTAACAACACATACTAGCAAAGAGCGGTGGGCCGCTATTCGGCTAGGGTCCGAGAGACTATCCGTTGCCGATGAGCCGGTGCCACGAGCGATGAAAGGATCGCCTCGGCGGATTTAGCTATGACTTCGCCTGAGAATTGTGCTCGAACGAACACTGGCAAACTGGATAAGACCTCGTCGGCGCCGGGAATTGAACGGTAGTACTTCGACGGTGCGATTGGCGCTGTGGCGAACTCGGCGCCTGCCTTGACTGCGGCGCTTGCCGCCCGGCGTGATGTTCGTACCGCCGACCGCACAACACCACGCGCTCCGTCTTGGTGATCGTCCGTTTGCTTCGGGAATTTGAGGGCATATTTCTTGTGTATTTTAATCTTAAGACTAAAAATGCAGAAAGCATTTTGGCGTCATTCTCTGCATTTCAGGTTCGCACTCGCGAATGTGATCGCCGGTTCCAAGCACCTCAAACAAATGAGTTCTTGAAACAGTGCACTGCAAATTTTGCAAAATCGTCCAGGCAAAAGAGAACTCGCTACAATAGCGATGCTGCTCGTTTCGACCTTGGCTGGCTGCGGTACATCGCAGAATCAAGGGCCAATCGCGATCGCCAGGGTTGCTTCATCCCCTGAAGCAGCGCCGTCGAGCACGCACCAGGCTCGTTCCAAACCTTCCACAATGCGTCCTCGGATAACGCAGGTAGCCTCGACCGAGCTGAGCACTGCAATAGTTTTCTCGCAGATGCACCAGACGAACCTGATGGAAATAGCGCTCGGCAAGATGGCTCAGGAGAAAGCTTCATCAGCGAGGTTCGAGCCTATGCAGATCAGCTGGTCCAGGATCATACGAATGTCGATCAGATGGTAGTTGCGATGGCCCAAAAGAGCGGCGCGCATTTGCAAGATGGCGCGGACGCAGCTCGAGATGGTCGACATGAGGCTGCGCAAGAGAAGCAACTGGAATCGAAACTGAAGTCCGCGAGTGGTCTCGATTTCGACAGACTGTTCCTGCAGCAAACTAGCTCCGATCACGAGCGACTAATCCGCAAGCTCCAGCAGGATCGCCAGGATGCCAGCGACGATGAACTTGAGGCTTTGATAGACAAGATGATGCCGATCCTCGAACAGCACCAAGAGCTCGCGCAAATTCTAATGAAGAAGGAGAAGGCCTAGCCAGGCCAATCGAGAACCATGACTGAAGATCAGACAGCGCAATTTAGTGCGAGCGGAACGTGCGCGCGCGCTTCGGCGGGAGCACGATTCGCCGCAGGGATCGCCGCAGGAATAATCGGCGGCATCCTCATGATGGGATTCATGATGGCTTACGCGGGTGTCACCGGTGCGGGTGTGACCATGCCTCTCAAGGCGCTCGGTGCGCTCGTATATGGGGTTGAAGCGTTGGTCGCTGGACCAGCGGCGATGCTGGCCGGAGCGCTCATTCAACTCGGATTTTCGATCGTGCTCGGAATTTTGTTCGCGCTGATTCATTTCCCGGAGAACATCGACAGTAGCGGCGCTGTTTGCCGGGATCGTGGTTGGAATCGCCATCTGGGTAGCGATGGATTTGTTCGTGCTGCCATTCACAAACCCGACGATGGCGGCGCGGATTGCGCTTATGCCGCTGGCGTACTTCATCGCGCATCTGCTGTACGGTATCGGTCTCGCAATGACCCCGATCTTCATCCGTGACATTCACTAAAGAGCGATCACAACCACGGCACGGGAACACGCGGCGCAGACTCAGCCGATTTGAAGAGTTGAGCAGCTGTACACGTGTCGCCCAAAATGGTTAGCGGTAATGAGCACGCGAACAACGGCCGAGCTTCCAAGGGTGCGTAGGGCCTCTTCTTCCTCATCCGCGCGCGCTTATCGGAAGCACAGGCTTCTTCTCTGGATCGGAGGGATATTCGCGGCCCTGATCGTGGCGTTATTCATCGCCTCATTCTTCCTCGATGGCATGATCCGAGCGCGAACCCAAGCGGCGATGAACCAGAAACTCAAGGGCTACCATGTGGCGCTTGCCCGTGCGCACCTACAACTGGTTGGCGGGCTTCTCACGCTGAATGGCCTTAAGATCATTCAGCAGGCACATCCGCATCCCGCGGTCGCCGACATTCCGATGATGCGCTTCCACATCGAGTGGAAGGAGCTTCTCTCACGACGCGTGGTGGCGGACGTCTCCTTTCGCATCCGAAGGTCCACATCGATAAGACCCAGTTGGTGTCGGAAAAGAACGACCGAGTCCCGTTGAGGCAGAAAGGCTGGCAGGATGCGCTCGAGGCCGCCTATCCGTTCAAGATCAACCGTTTCACTATCGAGGACGGAGATGTCGTCTATATCCAGGATGCGGTAAACCCGCCACTCCATCTGGCGAATCTCAACTTCACGACCGATAACATCCGCAATATACACGCGCCCAACAATGTTTACCCGTCCAGGTTGCACGCTAATTTGGTGATCTTCGGCACCGGCCGGGCCACCATCGACGGCCATGCCAACTATCTCGAAGAGCCTTTCCCTGGTGCCCGCGCGCAATTCACGATTAAGAACGTGCCGCTGAACGCGTTCGATCCCGAGATCCGCCAGATCAATATCGCGGTGAGCGGAGGCCGGCTGTTCAGCAGCGGACTGATCGAATACTCGCCAAAGGTAACCAGGGTCAGGTCGACAATGCGAGCATCGATAGAGTAGGCGTGGGCTACGTTCATTCGCCAGCGACTCGGCAAGCGGAAGCGCAACGAGTAAAAGAGACCGGCAAGCAGATCGAGAAGCAGAACAACCGCGCGGCGGTCGATATCAGCGTGCGTGAGTTCGACATCACCCACAGCAGTTTCTCGTACACCGACAAAACCAAGGACCCGAACTATCGGATGTTTTTCACTGACAGCCGACATCGCGCTCAGGAATCTGTCCAATCATCAGCAGCAGGGGCCAGCGGATCTGACGCTTCAGCGGCAAGTTCATGGGCAGCGGGGATACCAGCGTGTCGGGGAATTTTCTGGCTAGCAAACACGGACCCGCATTCAACGTGAAGGTCGCGATCCAGAACACGGACCTGCCCTCTTTGAACGACATCCTGCGCGCCTATGGGCGATTCGACGTGGCGGCCGGCCAGTTCTCCGTGTTCTCGGAGGTCAGCATCAAAGACGGCGACATCAACGGCTACGTAAAGCCGATGTTCGCAAACCTCGAGGTTTATAACTACCAGAAGGATAAGAACACCGACGTCCTGCATCAGGCGAAAGAACTAGTGATAGGTGGCGCCTCTCATCTCTTCAAGAATTCCAGCACCCAGCGGGTCGCCACCGAGGTCGACCTCAAGGGAAAACTCACGAGTCCGGACGTCTCCACCTGGCAGGCGATCGTGCAAGTGCTGCACAATGCGTTTATCGAGGCGATACTTCCCGGATTCGATCGCGCGGTCCAGCCGAACGCCGCTACCGCCGCCCACAACATACAGGCGCGACGAGCTCACTAGTTGCAGATTTCGTCCGTCGAGATGGCGAAGTTTTTACCGGCGAAATCCAGCTTTTGCTTCAGGATTGCGTAGATGGCGGAATGAAGAAACTACCGGCGCAGTGAAAGTCCGGTAACGGTTGTGGTTACCGGATCCCTGCACCCGGGCGCGGACAGGCCTGGCATCCCTTATTCGACAGGTGGTTTTCGCGACTAGGTTAAATTGGATCGACAAAAGACAATTTATGTACCGAAAAGTCTGAATCACCACGCAGAAGCTTCCACCAAGTGGGTGTCATTTTTACATGGTAGCCAAGTAAGCTGTCGTTTTTACAGCGTCGATCGGGTAGCTTTCTGGTCAGCCTGTTTCATATCGGTTGGCACATGGCTTGCGTTTTGTTGGCACATGGCTTGCGTTTTATAGGCCGCTAAGGAGGTTCTAACTGTGAAGAAACTACTACGAGGTCTTGCCATCTCGGGATTAAGCCTCATTGCCATGTCGTTCGTTATCAGCTGTTCGACGACCAAGGAAGAAACCACCAGGACAACGACCTACGTGCCTACGACCGAAGCGCCGGCTCAGGTGGTTGTTACTCCACCGCCGCGGGTAGTCGTAGTTCCTGCCCCGGTAGTGGTGCCGCCGACAGAGAAGAGTACCACGACCAGCACGACCGTTGAAAAGAAGACTAACTCGAGCAGTTCTGAGTACAGCCCGAACGGAACTATAGACCAATCCCAGTCGAGCTATCACAGCGAGACTTCAACTGTCAGCCCACAGTAATGCGCGTTCCTTTGAACGGTCTAAGTAACGGTGTTGGGATCCCAACAGAGGCGGCGATCATAGCGGATCACGGTTCACGGAGCGGAGAGGCCAGCGTGCCTCTCCGCTCCGAGTGACAGCGCGAGTAGGGCGACTAAAAAGCTGAGGTCACTTGTTATGCTGGTCGATAAAAGCTCTCTTTCGCGTCGCGCGTTTGTAATCGCCGCCATATCAGCATGCGCAGCCGCGGCGACTTCGCCGTGTCGCGCTCTTCCAGTAAACGCTCAACAAGATGTTTCGCCTCCTTCGGCCCCGGTGTCCACTTATCAGTCCCACTCGTCCGAGGAAGATCACGCGCATAGTGAGGCGACCCATCGCTATTCATCTGAAGCCGACCGAGCGAAAGACGCGCTACTGATCACTGAAGTCAAAACCGCGCTGGCTAACGACGGCGTAACCGACGGACATGCGATCGTGGTTGATTGTGATCATGATACCGTTCTCTTGGCAGGAGCAATCGGCTCGGCGGCTGACGCTCAACACGCTGTTTCAGTTGCTTCAAATGTAGACGGCGTCGTCGCAGTGAAGAACCACCTCAAATGGTGATCGGCGCTAATGTTTTGTAGACAAGAAGAGAGGCCGCCTACAAACAGAAAACGAGAGACCGTACGATTGAGGCGTGGCGGTCCTACTTTGCGGCGAGTCCACCGCCTATGGGACTGTTCGACCTGTCACGCCGACCCCAACGTGGATACTTGGCACGATAGCGTTTCGGAAGATTCCGTGAAGTGGAGGGTTTTCAGCTTGAAACTCACTAGCGCATCTGGAGCCTCTACGAACCTGGAAGGCTTTTCGAGAGTTCAAATCCCTCTGCTTCTCCGCCAGCCAGTCTTCGATATTTGACATTCTCTGGAGAGAGGAGCGAAATCCTCGTGTGTCGAGACTTCACGCAGCCGTGACATTGACACTGCTCGCTTCCGGACCTAGGAAGATTTTGCCGACACGCATTCTGGAATTGCACGCGCACTGGGCATATGAGCCACGTTTGATAGATGATCTGCTTTACCTCGAAGCCAGTCGGATCTTAATAGATTCTTCCAAGTACATACCGACACTAAGGCCATAGCGGAAAACCCAGAAGTTTTAGGCTGTTCTCTTAACGCTCGAGCGAATGGTCAGAGAGACTGACGAACATCGCGATAGGCGAATTGGCTGGATCTATAAGTGGCACGATGATTGCTGAACACTATCGCGTTGACGTCACCGAAGGTAAAGGTCATGCGTTCATATTCACGTCTTGGATCCATGATGATATCACTCGCTATCGGCGGAATCCTTTCGGGATGTTTTTCTAGCACGAAGGAAGTGGACACGGTATCTGTGCCGGTACCTGTGGTGCAGGTACCGCCTCCGGTGGTACAGGTGCTACCTCCTGTTGTGCGCGTTCCGGCTCCCGTCACAGTCGCACCGGTATCGGAGGCGAGCCAAACAACTACCTCAACGAGCTGGGGTAATGGAGCCGTGGAGCAAAAGAGGACGACGACATCCGTCGATGGTCAGGTTCAGAACCAGACTACGACGACCTGGAACGACGGAGAGCCGTCGTCCGAGAGGATTACGACCACTACGACTAGTCCGTAGGCACAGAGCAAAAATGGGTGAAAACGAGCGCATCGGCAGTAGACTACGGCGGCGCTCCGGCGAGCGTGGCGCTGGGAGGAGGTGGCGAGGCGAATGTTCGCGCTCCCGGCTTCGTAAATTCATCACCCCCCGCCGGTGGCGGTCGTGGGTCTTGAACATGTCCGCGGCTTTGCCGTAGGCAAGGCTGAGGATCCGGAGGAGGACTGCGTCTTGATCGTCTGGTAGAGAGTTATCCAATCGAGGCGACCATGTCTGGCCGTAGCGCTGAGCTTTGTTATCGGCTCACGGCTTTACCTCTCGGCCGTCGGGCCCCCCGATCGTGTCCCTGCTGGGCCACGCGGTCTCGAGACGCTTCTCAAACAATGGGAGCGCAGGCGATGAAAGAGCAAAAACCTCTAACTAGTAATGGGGCGCAGAAGATTCACGCAGATTGGGCCACGCCTTCTTGGAGAAGTACGCGCGTAATGCTTTCTTAGGAGCCGCCGGCGTGAAATGCCCTCGCGGAGAATTTCAAGAAGTTCCAAAGCCTGCCGATTCAGTCCGGTTTATAGAGGACTATAGCAAGCTGGAAGTGACACGCGGTTTTATGGATCTGCTCAATCAGATATTTCTTAACCCTGCCACTATCCGGGCATGGGGTCTAGTTGTTGCTGTGACGCTCGGACTTAGTGGATGTTCTGTCTTACGGCTAACCAACTCACAATCACCCCACTATTTTTGGGATTCCAATCAGAATACAAAGCAGATTCATGCCGCGGTTGCGTGCACAAGCCTGCATGCTCTTCTGACATTTAACCGGTTGTATGCTAGCGGAACCGACAAAGATAAACTGGAAGAGGCAACTTTGCTCGGCGAGTCTTCATTGTATGCCTCCGATGCACCGCCCGCTCCGCCTTGTGAAAGAGCGGGACATCCGGTGGGGCCGGTCAACACACCTGGCTCGACCGATCGTGTGAAGAATATAACAGCGTCGACCGATGGTACCGTATCTTTCGAATGGGATTTTGCCTCAGCTGTGGCTGAGTCGCCTAGGCAGACCCAAACCTACTATAGCTATCCAGAATATCTGGCTCCTGGAGAGGCCATCGTCAAACCGGTAGAGGATAGTCATGTCTTGCTAACGGCCTTCCGAGCAGAGAAACTCAAGACGCAAATTGGTCTAAGTAACATGAGTGACCCGTTGGCACAGAGAACTTGCTCCTAACAGCTATTTCTATCGCTTGGACGGCAGCGAGAATGCTGCGTCGAAAAAGGACGTGAGATATGGTACACGGCCAAATCGCGCGCCGGCGCGTGGGAGATGCTTAGTCCTTCCCTACTTATGTCCCGAGCAAAAGTTATACTGGCTGCCGGGAAGGAATGTTTCAGGCTACCATTGAATGACTCCGTTGGGACCCCATGTGCGCGTAGTCTTCCCTCAAAGACCAGTCGTTTCGCTGCGTTCTAAGACACCCGAGACATTTTACCTTTCACCTTTTGGATCCCGCGCACCCTTTCAGCAAACCTCCTGGAGAGATTTCCCACAGCCTCAAGAGCGAGAAAGTCTCACGGGCCGAACACCTGAGGGAAAGCCTAGCCAACCGTTACTGTGTTGCACCGCCAACTCTTGGTTATATCACGCGCCACTTGGCCAAGGTTGCAAATGCATTTCCTGGTGTGAGTTCGGGCTTAAGAGACAGCTCCAAGACGGAGACACTATCCAAATCGACCTGATAATCTTCAACTTCGCTTGTCGAGCCCTGCGGGCTGAACGTCCATTGCTGGCGAACGATATCTCTGAATGGCCCGCCTGGCTCGGCCGACCATCGAAGAGTGAATTCATGGGTTCGCTCAATTTCCGTCTCCGAAAACTCAAGCTTAATCCGGCGAAACGGTCTCGGCTTATCCAAGATGATGCGGATGATGTGCTTGCCCTTTTCGACCGCGCGCCAGCCCAATCCCTCTCCCGAGGCCGGCGAAACCCTCACCTCCATCTCAGACGATTCCCGTATCCGTCGATCCGGCCTTCAACGCAAGTACCTGAACGGCGGCCCGCACGGCCTGAGAATCTCCCTGCCTTAATGAGGGCGTCAGAGAAAGAAACATGTCCTCGCAACGGTTGGTATCCAATCGACGCATCTCGTCCGCCTCGTAGGGCTTGGCGCGCCCTGAGTGCCCTGCTCAGACCCTTATGACACCTGTCCCTACTAAAAATTCCATCTGAGCCGGAATTTGAGCAGTTGCAAGAATTGATATCGCATTGAAAGGAAATAGTGGAAATGGACTGCGCGCTGAACCAAGAAGCGACCGATCCGGGTTCGAGATCGAGCAATCTCCGATAAGAGGTCCTCAAAGGACGCTGTTAGGGCTGTTCGCAACCACCGGTGAGCAGGAGCTGGTGCGAATCAGGCGGCGAGACGTTCGTAGCGGTGATGCAAGCCGGTGACTTTTGGGATGGCGACGATCCTTCCGATCTTGCGTGGCATGATCCGGCGTGAGTCGGGGCAATCCTTGTCGAGTGAAAGATGGGTACGGGTGCTTTGGTAATAGTCGACATACGAGGACAGGACGCAGCGCAGATGGCGCTCGTTGAAGATCACGATGTGATCCAGACATTCGCGACGGATCGAACCGATCACACGCTCGACGTATGCGTTTTGCCAAGGTGAGCATGGTGCCGTGACGACTTCCGTGATCCCCATCGCATCGACCCGTCTGCGGAAGTGCTGGCCATACGAGGCATCGCGATCCCGAAGCAGATAGCGCGGAGCAGTGTCCCACGGAAACGCTTCGGTTACCTGACGCGAGAACCAGACCGCAGTGGGGTGATCGCTGACGGCCGTGTGAATGATCCTCCTGCGATCGTGGACCAGAATGATCATCACATACAGCAGCCTAAACGATGCGGACGCCACAACGAACATATCGATCGCAGCGATACCGGTGGCCTGATTGCGGAGAAAGCTACGCCAGATCGGCGAAGGCGTCCCTCGTCTTCGCACCATGTACTTGGCGACCGTCGCTTGGCTGATCTCGATGCCGAGCTTGAGAAGTTCGCCATGGATCCGCGGCGCGCCCCAGAGCGGGTTGGCGCTACTCATCTCACGGATTAGATTACGATCTTCGCGATCTACCGACGGTCGTCCAGACTTTGAGCGCCAATGCCAATAGAGCCGAAATCCTTGACGGTGCCACTGGATCACCGTCGCCGGCTTGACCAACACCATCACGTCCAGGCAACACGGCCGCAATCGGTAGAGCCAGACCCAGAGCAAGCGATCTATCGTAAATATCCCGGGCCGACCTGGTCGTTGACGACGAAGAACGTGCAGCTGGTGACGAAGGGCGAGGTTTTCCAGTTCCACAACCGCCCGACTGCGGAATCGGAGGGTAAGAACCGAGACGATGGAACGCACGAGCTTAAGCATGCCGAGAACACTATGGCGCCCATCCCAAAACTCTAAACTTTTCGGCGCTTTCGGAGTTTTTAGTAGCCACAGCCAGTTGTCGATAGCATCGATGTGAAAGCGGCAGTTACGGTAAGCGAACCGAATCACTCGCCGGCCGAGGCTAACGCTCAGGGACTCTTGTAGGTGAAGGGGGAGTAGTAGCCGTTCTTGCTCGACAGCTCCCATGTAAGGCCGAAGTCGTGATAGCTGAGCTTGGTGGACCTAGCGCTTCTGCCGGATGGCCGGGCGCGACAGCGAGCGGGTGATTGTTGATGATGGTATCGGCCGCGTCGGGCGGTTGAAGCGCTTGGATCTCCGCTTCGGCCACCCCCGCAATTTTGATGCTGCGTTTTTTGCCGATTGCTTGGTAGTCGATCGCCGCACTTTTGACACCAAGGAGCTGACCAACGAACGAGGCGAGCACCGCGGGATGGCCGCCTGCCTGGCCGGAGAAGATTCGCATCAGGGCGTCGCGCTGCTCGGGCGTCGCGCGCGAGTCCAAATAAAGCGCGGCGCTCCACTTCACCTGGGTCATTGGGCCGGGCGAGTCCACTGCAAGCGCGACGTTGAGTCCGTCGAGGGCAACAGCACCGAAGCGGCCCGCGTCGATATGCCACGCAATGAGGACGGTGCACTTGCCAGTCGTCGGCGGGCTGAGGAACACGCAAGGGCAGGCCGTCTCACAATTGCAGGTTTCGAAGTAGTTTCCCGCAGCCGTCCATTGCTCCATAAAAATTCCCCTCTACATTCGAGCGTCGCGCGGCCTTCGTCTGGAGTCAAGATACAAATTTTGCCACCGCTGAGAGTTGGGAGGGACCAATTGGTAGAAAGGTTGGCGCCCTTCGTGCTCCTGCAGTCTGCATCCTGGGTCTCGATTTTCGGGGCATCATTTTTTTCGCGCTGGCTCGGAACTATTCAGCCCGAATAAAAGTATCCGCGCTGGAGAGAATTTGTTCGCCGAGAATTCGGCTCTGTTTCGTCTCCGCGGTTCTCTTCGTTCGCCAGGCCGATGCGAGGAATCGAGTGATGCCGAACATCCGCCCAGACGCTCTTAGCAATGGTGCAGTCCGCCAACTGCGGAATAGCGATCACTTTGCTGATACTTCGCGGCTGTATCGGATGCGCCGCCGCAGGACGAGGCGAGCAATGCGCCGGAGAGGGGCTGGCGATGCTCCACTAGTGTCGGTAGCAATGGACTATGAGGTCGCAGAGCCAATCAGGAGCACAAATCGTCTTGACCGGGAACAGGTGCCAGGGGAAAGTCTTCAAGATGGAACACGAAGCGCAATCATACTGGCGGGCCACTGCCAAGCCTTTCGAGCCGCCGCCGGCCGAACTTCCTTCACGAACAGATGTCGTTGTCGTCGGCGCGGGGTTCACTGGCGTCTCGGCGGCTCGCGTCCTGGCGGAACGCGGAGCCTCGGTCGCCGTTCTCGATGCCCAAAGCCTGGGTTGGGGCGCATCGACACGAAACGGTGGCATGATGATCGTTGGCCTCAAGCATGGCCCCGAAGTGCTCGTCAAACAGTATGGCGAGGAACTCGGACGGAGAATGTTCGAGACCTCGATTGACGCCAATCGATACGTCGAGGAACTGATAACGCGCGAGGGTCTGGATTGCGAGTACCGCCGTGTCGGCCACTTTACCGCCGCCTTCAAAGCGAGGGACTACGACTCTCTCGAGCGTGAAGCAGAGTTTTTGGAGCATCGTTTCGCGCACGCCACAAGGTTGGTACCGCCTGGTGCGATCTCCGAGGAACTGGGGAGCCCCCTGTATCATGGGGGTGTGGTCGATGAGTCCAGCGCCGGCCTGCATCCCGCAAAGTATTTTGCCGGGATCGCCCGACTGGCCTCCCGAGCGGGCGCGATTCTTCATCCTATATACGGCGGTCACTGCGATCGAACGCGTCGCCGGCGGCTTCTCGGTTCGCACCATCCGTGGCGAGATTCACGCGCGCGACGTTCTGGTCGCAACCAACGGCTACACCGGCGACGTGTTCCCGGAATTTCAGCGACGCGTCATTCCTATGGGCAGTTATATCATTGCTACCGAGCGGCTCGATCCGGCAGTGGCGCAGCGCGTCATTCCCAAGGACCGGATGATCATCGACACCAAGCATGTGCTCTATTACTTTCGCCGTACTGCCGACGACCGGCTGCTGTTCGGCGGCCGAGCCAGTTTTGCTCCCACGAGTGTTGAGCGCAGCCGCGAAATACTAGGGCGTGCTATCGCGAAGGTTTACCCCGAGCTTAAAGGGGTGCGGATAGAATTCGCGTGGAAGGGCAATGTCGCTTTCACTTTTGATCTTCTTCCGCACCTCGGGCGCCACGATAACGGCATGCACTACGCGATGGGGTTTTGCGGGCACGGAGTTGCGATGGGAAGCTACCTCGGTGCCCGAATCGGCGCGATGATCGCCAGCGACGAAGCCCCCGCTCCGCCGTTTGCAGGAATTCCGTTCGAAACGAGATTTTTCTATCGCGGCAGGCCCTGGTTTCTGCCGTTCGTTGGGTGGTGGTATCGAGTCCTCGACGCTCTCTAGTCCGAGGCAAGCCAGCGTTTTCAGCGCTGGGCCGGGTCGCGCCACACGGTGGTATCGGTTGTGCCTCCCGAAAACCCTATCCGGGGTGACGCGCGGATGAGCGTATGATGAGGAGGCGGCCGATAGTCGCGTTTTTCATCCAGCTGCTGCTTGCTATCCGGTCGTGGTTCACGCGACGAGCGCGGCTTGAGGCCGAAAATCTCATCCTGCGCCAGCAGCTCATAGTGTTACGCCGCCGACACCCAAAGCGTGTGCTATTGTGGAACATCGATCGCTTGCTGATGGTGTGGCTGTATCGCCTGCACCCATCGCTCCTCGACGCGATCATCATCGTCCAGCCGGAGACCGTGATCCGCTGGCACCGACGCGGTTTCTGCGCCTACTGGCGCTGGAAGTCACGCCACGTCGGCGGCCGTCCACGGATTGATTCCGAGCTGCGAGCGCTGATCCGGCGGATGAGCCGTGAGAACCCACTGTGGGGCGCACCGCGGATCCATGGTGAATTGTTGATGCTTGGAATCGAGGTCGCTGAATCAACCGTCGGCAGGTATATGGTCCGCCGCCGCCGACCACCGTCCCAAGGTTGGAAGACTTTCCTGCGTAGTCATGCCGCTGGCCATCGCTTCGCTGGATCTGTTCGTCGTACGCACGATCTCGTTCAAGTTGCTCTACGGCTTGGTGATTCTGCGTCACGCCCGTCGGCGGCTAATCACGATCAGCGTCACTACCAATCTGACTGCCCAGTGGATTGCCGGCCAGGTGACTGACGCCTTTCCCTGGGACGAAGCGCCAAGTCATCTGATTCGCGACCGCGACGGGGTCTTCAGCCCAGCCTACACCCATCGCATTCGTTCAATGGGGATCCGAGATCATCCGACCGCACCGCTCTCGCCGTGGCAGAACGGCCACGTTGAGCGGCTCATCGGATCGATCCGTCGCGAATCCCTCGACCACCTCATCGTGTTCGGCGAAGCCCACTTGCGCCATATCCTCAAGGCCTACGCTTCGTACTACAACGAGGTCCGGACTCTTCTTTCATTAGATAAGAATGCGCCGGATTTTAGCCGCCCTTCACTGCTCGGCACCATCGCGGCAATTCCGATCCTTGGCGGACTGCATCAACAATACGTCCGGGTCTAGGTTTTGAGCAGGCACAACCGGCAGTTCAAATTCACTTCCCTCCGCCAACGAGTCGCTATCTCCGGAGCTGATTCGCTTAACACGCCGAAATAGCCCGCGTGCGGAGCGATGCGCCCGTCCCATCGGCACCGGAGAACGTCTCACTTGTCGAGGCATGCCGCGTCAATTCGATTTTCTCTCTGTGGGCGAGGAATTCGGCGACATTCATTCACAGTCGCGAGCAAATGCTGGCACCTTTCCGCTCGAATCTGGGGGACAGAGCGGTCGAGGTGTTTCGATCTGATTCGATTTCCGAGAATTCTCCCGATTTTGACCTATGGGGAAAGTGTCGCGGTTCGGTGGAAGCCCGGCAAGCAACCGGGCGGCGGTGAGGGTCGCAAAGAGCGCCTTGGGACCTCGGGCGCATGTGATTTGGAATCTTATGTTCCGCTCGAAGTGCCTGCGCGAGAAGCGGTTCAAGGGCGCTGTGATCGTTTGTGCTTAAAGAAGCCAAGCGCTTTGGCCCGAGGTCTCGGCGTTTCGGATGGCCGAGACGAGCTTGCGCGAGCGCAGATCGGTTCGTGGAGGAAGGACTTTGGAGCACGCAGGCAGGTGGCAAAGAGACCAACGACATTCGACCGGGGTCGAGCAAACAGGGCTTGAAGGCCGAGACCGTTTGGTCTATACCGCGGGTTGGATTTGGAGAGTAAAACGGAAATCCCGGATCAAATGCCTACCAAAGATAAACCGAAGCCGGTGCCGACACGACGCTGGCCAGCCGAGAGCCCGGGGTTCCGACGCTAACACTCTCAACAAAGCAAAGGAGAGACGAAAATGCCTGTCAAGCCTAGGGCGCCGACGACGTCATGGTCGTACGTAATATATCCAAAAGGAGTCAACTGTTTTAGATCGCGGGTCGGTGGCCAAACAATTATGAAATTGTGGGAAGCGGAACTGTCAGCCTTCCACGATGGCGACCTCGCACAAGCCACCCAGCAGATCAATGCGATCTTGAAAGGGATCGAAAAAAATAACAAAGACCCCGAGCGCAAGCTCTCGTTCATCGAGTTTCAAAATCGTCATATGCTGGTTTGGGCAAGTTACGGCTCGGTCGGACCTGATGATGATGAAGCGACCATTGTGAAGGCTCTCAAACTAAAGATGAGGTGACCCTGGCCAGCCGAGCCTTGGGGGTTCGACGCTAACGCTTACAGTAGAGCAAGGGAGAGGTGAAAATGCCTGTCGAACGGCAGCCCGCTCGTGGGCGAGGTAAATATTCGTGGGTTTTGGATACTCATGGCCTGACCTGTTTTGCTGCGCCTGAAAGTTACCAGACTGTAAGTGAATTGTGGGGAGCGGTGGAACTGTCAGCCTTCCACGATGGCGACCTCGCACAAGCCACCCAGCAGATCAATGCGATCTTGAAAGGGATCGAAAAAAACAACAAAGACCCCGAGCGCAAGCTCTCGTTCATTAGGTTTCAAAATCGTCATATGCTGGTTTGGGCAAGTTACGGCGCGGTCGGACCTGATGATGATGAGGCGACCGTTGCGAAGGCCCTCAAGCTGAAGTTGATGTAGTGGCCTGTCCGGTCGCCGGGCAGGCCGGGCAGCCATGTTTCCTCGACCTCGGTCAAATTTCGCTGAACAATTCCCCGCTGTGGCTCTGAACGCTGCGTGCGGAACTGCGCGATCTGCTGACCTAATCAGAAACTCGAAGCGCCGAGCCTCGTGGCCAATCAAAAGCCTCAGGTTTTTGATCACAAACGATCACAGCGCGCCGCGGAGCCGCTGGGTGGTTGTCCGTGCTAGAAATTCCATTTGGAGCCGCAATTTCGGCAGCTGCGAGAGTTGCCATCGAATTGGTGCGCCGAAGTGAATCGGGCTGCAATCTGAACTTCAAAACGGTCGGCTCTGAATCGAGGCCGAACAACCTCTGCTACAGTGATACCCAGATGACAGCGTAACCGGCTGCAGGGCAACCATCGGTCAGCGAGAAGCTGGGACGAGTCAAGCGGCGAGGCGTTCGTAGCGATGATGAAGGCCGCCGACATGCGGAATGGCGACGACTCGTCCGATCCTCGGTGGCCGGATCGGGCGCGAGTCTGGGCAATCCTTGCCAAGTGATAGATGCGTTCGGGTTCGGTGGTAGTAGTCGACGTACGAGGAGAGCACGCGGCGCAGATGGCGTTCGTTAAAGAAGATGACGTGATCCAGGCACTCCCTGTTTGCAACGCTATAAAACTGAGCCAGTTTACCGCCGTAAAAATGAGCCACCTCTGGCTGGTTGTTTCCTCTCTCTTTTCTGAGATTTTAACCGTCTGATCTTTTCGCCGGTGCGCGTTAGGTGTCGCGCGCCAGCGCGTACCTTGTGCGCCAGCATTACTAACGCGCAGCACTATCGTTGGCATGGACTTTCTTACTTTGCGCCGCCAGCAGCGGCGACTTTGATTCCTCGCTGGCTGCGAAAGGAATCACCGCGAGTTGTGAGTATGTGGGCGTGATGACTGAGGCGATCGAGCAGCGCCGTGGTGAGCTTTTCGTCACCGAATACCTTGACCCACTCCGAGAACGCCAGATTGGTGGTGATGATGGTCGAGCGGCGTTCGTAGCGCTGGGCCAGCAGATTGAAGAGCAACTCGCCGCCGGTGCGCTCGAACGGCACGACGGGTCGAAAGGGGGGGGTGAGAATTATGGTTGTTTGCTTCGGAAGGGCAGTCGCGCGCATGGCTTTACAAGCATCGATAGTCATGGGACTGCGAGCGACTCGTCCAACGCGCGCGATGCTGATGTCGTCGTAATCGGTTTTGGCGAACGACGACTATTGAGCTCCAGCGATCATCATGGCAGGAGAATGCGTGTACGCGATAGCGGTAACGTTCACTTGACTTGGCGGGCCGGACAGTCGACACCATCATCGTTAATCCACAGCGCGCGCAATACCTGTTTCGCAGGTACGATAGGTTCGCTTGGGATGTTTCTTCCGCAGCCAGCGGAAGACCGCCACATGCGAAATAATCGACGTATGCGAGCGTTCGCTGCTCGCATCGTAGCGGAAGTACGTTGCCATCCTCGTAATACCGAGTTTACTCGAAGTAGCAGTTCTGAGGCTAGGTGAGTCGTCGAACGCGTGGTGAGATTCTTGACTTGTACTTGATCGCCTCCACACTGCGCTTGCTCGGAGACGTAAAGGCCACTTGCTCTTGCGCCAGGCGCCTCGAATCCGATGCCGAGGAAATCGAAGCTCGTCCACATGAGTGACGACGGTCTTCTCCTCTGACAGCTCCATCTCCAGCTCGTCGCGGAGTACCGAGCCGCTTCGTCTCGAACGGCTTCCGCTTGTTCCCGAGCGCGGCGCACTAAAATGACGAAATCATCGGCGTATCTAATGAGCGGTGAGCGCGATTCCGCGTCGTCGGTAATAAGTGGTGCATCCGATATAGCGGGTCTGATGCTTCCAGACTCGCTCGAAGTACCGATCCAACGCCGACAAATAGATGTTGGCGAGGAGCGGCGAGATGATCCCGCCTGTGGCGTTCCCGTGAGAGTCGCGCGAGCGCCAGTCTCCTTCATCACTCCAGCACCAAGGAATGGTAGCAGCGCCAGCACCAGGGGTCACTGATGCGCCTCAGTATCTGGCAATCAGAATGCCGTGCCGCACGTTGTCGAAAGACGCCTTGATATCACCTCGACGACGTATTCGTACGAGGAGCGGGAGTTGATGTAGCGCGCGTCTCCGCGATGCATCCTGGGCTCTTCGGGCTGGCCGATACCATAACTCGCAGGGTAAAAGTCCGTCTCGAAGATCGGCTCCAGTACGAGCTTAAGGGCCATCTGCACGGTCGGGTCTCGAGGTTGGAATGCCAAATAGCGCACCTTGCCGCCCGCTTGGAGATACCGCGCTCCCTGTGGGAGTCGGGCGATAAGATCGCGCTTTCAGTTGGGAGCGAAGCTCCTCCAGAAACGATATGACCAATGCGTGCTCAATGTGCCACCGGGTCCAGCCATCCAGCCAGCCGTTCGTGACCTCGGTTGCTCCTCACAAGGTCCCACGCCACCAGCAGCGTGGCCGATCGCACACTAAGTTGTAAAGGTCATCGAACCTCCTCTCGCTATCAGCCTTCGACCATTGATGCAGCTTCCGTTGGATACTGAGTACCGCACCTTTGCGTCGGCGACGCTCGGCCACAGGGTGTCGTTGTCAACGCCACTTCCTCCCTTCCATTGGTGCTGCTGACTTGCTGTCTCCCTTCGCCATGTGGCCGGCTTTCCCGGCCTCGGACTACTACGGAGACTCCGTCCCACGACCGCGTCGTACATCGACGATGGACGTGCCCTGCTAGTTCGTAGCAGGGCGACATGGTCACGGTTCCCACGTTCACTGATCTCCGCCTGACGGGGACGGTACCCGGCTATACCCCTGCAGCATCGCTACACACCCATCGCAGTCTGTGTGCAGCCACGGTTGAGCCATCGGCTTGCAACCCAACCGAGCGAATGCGCGATGGGTTTCCACGCATCCAGCGCTGCGCCAGCCCGTATCCGCCAGATTCGAGCTGGTTGACGAATCGAGGGGCCTCCGACGCCGATTCACTTGCGTTGTACCTTTCCGTCTCGCTTGCGCGGCCGTGGCGTCTGGCAGTGCCGCCGCGCCGCTACGTTGTCAGGGCTGCTCCCGGTCTCCCGTGCATCTCCACGTTCAACCTGCCCTCAGCTTCTCGCGACCGCTGCATCGGTCGCGGGAGGAGTCTTTTCCTCGCGGTATATCAGCGCCTCGTGGCCAATCCCAGTTCATCGACGATCAGAAGCGCGACTTTTTGATAACGCTGCTGAAGCATAGTGAGACGCCGCTCGTCGCGCGCCTCAACCAGGCTCTGCACCAGATCGGCGGCACGCGCGAAGTGAACTCGCAGCCGCCGGCGCGTGGCTTCCAGTCCAAGCGCGATCGCCAGATGCGTCTTGCCCGTGCCGATCGGGCCGGCCAGGATTACATCCTCGGCGCGCCCGATGAAGTCGCAACTCGCCAGTTCCATCAGCTTCGGCCGTGACACGCCCTTAAGCGCCGCCCAATCGAGCTGGTCGAAGGTCTTGACGTCGGCAAAGCGCGCCTCGCGCAGCAGGCGGCGCGCGGTGCTTTGATGGCGATTGTTGATCTCGGCTTCGAGCAGTTCGCGCAGCAGATCTTCGTAGGGCCAGCCGCCATCGCGAGCGCGCCGGCATATGGCGGGATAATCACGCACTACAGCGGCGAGCTTGAGTTCGTGGCAGTACTCCTGGATGACCGCCTCACACGCCGCGTTACTCATGGACGGCTCCGGCGGCCAGCAGATGATCGTAATCGGCTGCGTGACCGGCTTCGACCACGTAGGCGGCGAGCGCCTCGGGCACCGCGACGTTCTCGATTTGCGGTTCGGCCGCTGCGAGATGTGGTGCTTCGCTGCGATGTTGTTTAATCGCCGCCTCCAGCGCCAGGCGCACGCGATCTTCGCCGTGCTCGCAGACCGCGCCGAGCAGCCGCGCCAGCACACGCGCCGCTTCCAGTTCGCCATGGGTGCCACATAACAGCCCCCACAATCCGCTCCACGGCGCACCTAACTCCGCGATCAACTCCGGCGCGACTTGGCGCACGGCGTGAGGCTTGCGCGAAAGCTCGGGCAGATAATGCCGGTAGCGAACCTGGCGAGTTCCAAATCGCGCCCGCGGATGCGTCACGCTCTCGCCCATGCAGGTGATGCGGACATCGTCCACGCCCAGGTATGCAGTCGCGTTCAAGCGCGCCCAGCGCGACGGCACCGAGTACCAGGCCCCTTCGATCCTGACCATCGCGCGCGAGCTGATCTCGACCGGGATTGGCTTGCGCACCTCGAAGCTCGTGGCCGGAACCGGCAGCAGTTGCCCGCGTTCTTCCTCCCACAGCTCGCTGCTCGATCTGCCGGCATCGTGCCGGGCCGCGAACGCCGCGTCGAGGTCACCGAGTAGCTGGCGTGAGATCGCATCGAGACTGTCGCCGCGTGGGATCGGCGTGAGATGCGCGAGCCGTATCGCCTTGCCGCGGCTTTCGACGCCACCCTTGTCGTGTCCTTCACCGATGCGCGCGAAGTCGGGCTCGAACAGATAGTGACTCACCAGCGCGAGGAACCGGCCCGTGAGTTCGCGCCGTGCGCCGACGATCTTGCGCACCGCCGCCGCGAGATTATCGTAGACGCAGCGCCGTGCGACGCCGTCCAGGTGGGCAAACGCGCGCACGTGGCCGTCGAGAAAGGCCAGCTGATCGCAACGCTCGTAGAGCCAGGCGAACTCGCGTCCCGAGTACATCAGCCGCATCAGGAACTCCCAGGCTTTGCGCCGCTCGCCGCCGACCTCTACCACTACCTCAAAGAAGTCGATCTGCGCTTCGCCTGGGCGATTAATCAGCGGCACATAAACCTCGGCGCGTTGCCGCCGCCGCTCGCGCCAGTAGTCGCCCACCAGTGTCCGGCCGACTTGATAACCTTCCGCCCTGAGCTGCCGATGTAGCCGCATCGCCGTGAGGCGTTGCTTGGCGGTGGTGCGCGGCTCCCACTCCGCCACCAACTCCTCCAGCCGCGGCTGCACCGCTTCCCATACCGGCCGCTCGCGCGCTTGCCGAGAACTTTTAATCGGCTCGGGCTGATCCAGATACTTGGCTACCGTGTTGCGGCTTAAGCCAAGTTCCCGCGCAACCCGCCGGATGCTCTGCCCCTCGTTCAGTACCTTGTGTCGCAGTACGTGCACCTGATCCATCTTCAGCATCCCCGCCCTCCGGCTTCCTGCCGGAGTCTATGGCCGGGGGTGGCTCATTTTTAGAGCGGTAAACGGATCAGTTCTTTAGCGGCATATCCACTCCCGCCGGATCGAGCCGATCACGCGTTCGACGTAAGCGTTCTGCCACGGTGAGCACGGGGCTGTGACGACCTCAGTGATGCCCATCGTCGCGACCCGTCTGGTGAACACCGAGCCGTACGAAGCATCGCGATCACGCAGCAGAAACCTAGGAGCTGTATCCCACGGAAACGCTTCAATTACCTGCTGCGAAAGCGACGCTGCTGTAGGATGCTGCGTAACATCGAACCGCACAATCTTTCTGCGACCGTGAGCCAGGATCACCATGACATAGAGCAGTCGAAACGAGGCCGACACCGCGACGAACATGTCGATGGCGACAATACCGATTGCTTCGTTTCGCAGGAAGCTACGCCAGGTCGGCGAAGGCGTTCCGATTCGTCGCACCATGTACTTGGCGACCGTTGCCCTGTCCCTACTGAAAACTCGGAAAGCCTCGAAAAGTCTAGCGATTTATCTTGCCCGGCCGTAATTTCACGGGCATGCTCGCATTCATCTCGGAACTTCTTTCATGGCTGGTCGGTTTCGCAGCCGCGCGGAATAAGAGCTCGAGGTGTCCGTGCTAGAAATTCCATTGGAGCTGCAATTTCGGCGGCGGCGAGAATTGCAATCGAATTGGTGCGCCGAAGTGAATCGGGCTGCAATTTGAACTTCAAAACGGTCGGACCTGAATCGAGATCGAACAACCTGTGCCAGAGAGATCCTCAGATGACAGCGTAACCGGTGCAGGGCGCTTATCGGTCAGCGGAAGCTGGGAAGAGTCAGGCGGCGAGGCGTTCGTAGTGATGATGCAGGCCGCCGACATGCGGAAAGGCGACAACTCGTCCGATCCTTGGTGGCTGGATCGGGCGCGAGTCTGGACAATCCTTGCCGAGTGATAGATGGGTTCGGGTTCGATGGTAGTAGTCGACGTACGCGGAGAGCACGCGGCGCAGATGGCGTTCGTTAGAGAAAATCACGTGGTCCAGACACTCGCGCCGGATCGAGCCGATCACGCGCTCGACGTAAGCGTTCTGCCACGGTGAGCGTGGTGCGGTGACGACCTCAGTGATGCCCATCGCCGCGACCCGTCTGGTGAACACCGAGCCGTACGAAGCATCGCGATCACGCAGCAGAAACCTAGGAGCGGTATCCCACGGAAACGCTTCAATTACCTGCTGCGAAAGCCACGCTGCTGTGGGATGCTGCGTAACATCGAACCGCACGATCCTTCTGCGACCGTGAGCCAGGATCACCATGACATAGAGCAGTCGAAACGAGGCCGACACCGCGACGAACATGTCGATGGCGGCGATGCCGATTGCTTCGTTGCGCAGGAAGCTACGCCACGTCGGCGAAGGCGTTCCGATTCGTCGGACCATGTACTTGGCGACCGTGGCTTGGCTGACCTCAATGCCGAGCTTCAAGAGTTCGCCGTGGATGCGGGGTGCACCCCACAGTGGGTTAGCGCTGTTCATCTGCCGGATCAGATCACGAACTTCGCGACCTACTGACGGCCGCCCAGACCTTGAGCGCCAGCGCCAATAGAGCCGGAAGCCTTGACGGTGCCACTGGACCACGGTGGCCGGCTTCACCAACACCATGAGGTTCAGGCACCGCGGCCAGACCCGGTAAAGCCAGATCCAAAGTAGGCGATCGAGCGGGGAGAGCCCGGCGCGGCCAGGACGCTGGCGACGCAAGACCGCCAGTTGGTGGCGGAGTGCAATGACTTCCAGCTCCAATTCCGCGCGGCTGCGAAACCGACCAGCGAGCCATGAAAGAAGCGCCGAGATGAATGCGAGCATGCCCGTGACCTATGGCCGGGCAAGATAAATCGCTAGACTTTTCCATGCCTTCGGAGTTTTCAGTAGGGACAACCATCAGGGCTTCCGCATGTTTTGGCGCTGGCGCTCGAGATCCGGACGGCCGTCGGTGGATGGCGAGACTCGTGATTTGATTCGGCAGATGAACGCCGCCAACCCGCTCTGGGGCGCGCCTCGGATCCACGGCGAACTTCTCAAGCTCGGCATCGAGATCAGCCAGGCGACGGTCGCCAAATACATGGTGCGAAGACCAGGGACGCCTTCGCCGACCTGGCGCAGCTTTCTGCGCAATCAGGCCGCCGGCATCGCTGCGATCGATATGTTCGTTGTGGCGTCCGCATCGTTTCGGCTGCTGTATGTGATGATCATTCTCGCCCACGATCGCAGGAGGATCATTCACACGGCCGTCACCGAGCATCCCACCGCGGCTTGGTTATCGCGTCAGGTAACCGAAGCGTTCCCGTGGGACACTGCTCCACGCTATCTGCTGCGCGATCGCGATGCCTCGTATGGCCAGTACTTTCGTAGACGAGTGGATGCGATGGGGATCACAGAAGTCGTCACGCACCACGCTCACCTTGGCAGAACGCTTTCGTCGAACGCGTGATCGGTTCGATCCGTCGCGAATGTCTGGATCACATCGTGGTCTTCAACCAGCGCCATCTGCGTCGCGTCCTGTCCTCGCATATCGACTATTACCAAAGCACCCGTACCCATCTTTCGCTCGACAAGGATTGCCCCGACTCACGACCGATCATGCCACGCAAGATCGGCAAGATCGTCGCCATCCCGCAAGTCAGTGGCCTGCATCACCGCTACGAACGTCTCGCCGCCTGATTCGTAACAGCTCCTCACCAACGATTGTGCCGCGGCCAATACGCCGTCGTTTGAAGCTCTCTGAATGGGAGGCCTTTCGATCTCAATCAAGAGGCCGACCAGGATGTCTTTCAGATCGCAAACCGATTCACTTCTTGCACCAATTCATTGGCAATGCTCGTTCCTGCTCAAATTGCGGTTCCGATGGAATTTCTAGTAGCGACAGCAGCTTCATCTCGCCGATGTGGATTTGCCAAAAGGGATTGTCGTTGGCAGCGCTGCGGATCGCGTCGTAGATTCCGAGCCCGTGCGTTTCCGCGACTCCCCACGGCTCCATGAATTCGCCGCGGACGCGATCCTGGAATCGCGTCTCGCGCTCGACGACCAACACTCGCGCGCCTATTTTCGCCATCACGACAGCGAAGGCGGCGCCACCGAGTCCCCCACCTACAATGACGATATCGTAATCCGTTCGGCTCATCGCGATTCCTCCTCTGCGTGTGGCCATAACACCTCACGCGCCTGGCTAAGTAAATCGCGATCGGCTTGCAGCACGCCGCGCGCGGCGGCACCTGATCGCGATTTTAGACGCGCATGAATTCAGAAGGATTTGTAGGATTTTAACGGCCGTCGCCAAGGTCCAGGAATGGCTCGACCAGGCCACCGTCTCTACTACCCACCTCTACGATCGCCGCAAAATGCGCCTTGAGGACAGCCCGACCTTCAGGGGCAGATACGAATTTGAACAGAACCACTATAGCCGAGCTGGTCCGCTCTCGAACGGATGCTTCACACCGGACAGGGGAGTGCAATCTCGAACGTCGAACCGTGACCGGGATTTGACGATACGGAAAGGCGTCCGCCATGTGCCTCGATGATCGATCGGGAAATAGCCAGCCCCATTCCCATGCCGCCCGCTTTGGTAGTGAAAAAGGCGTCGAAAATTTTAGGCAGAGCGTCAGGTTCGATTCCTTTGCCCGAATCGTGCACGAGTACTTTGATGCAGCCGGAATCTTCCGTCAGCACGGACAGCGTGACGCGGCGCGAGCGCTCCTCCGCCTCGGAAACCGCATCGAAGGCGTTCAGGAGAAGATTGATTATCGCCTGCTGTATCTGAATCCGATCGGCGAGGATAGCGCGAAGCGGCTGGCGCAGGTCGAGAGTGAGCGCAACCTTGCGAATTACCGCGTCGCTCCTGATGATCCGGCTGACCTCTGTCAACAAATCTCCGAGGTCGACTTCCGTGCGGGCGAGTTCCTCGCGCCGGAACAGCGCACGCAAGCGGCGAATCGTCTCCCCCGCCCGCACATCGTCGCTGACGATGTCGGCGACCGCAGCCTTGATTTCGTCGAGGTCCGGCATCTCCGCCTCGAGCATGCTCTGGATCGCTTCGGCGTTGCTCCGAATTGCCGCCAGTGGCTGATTGATTTCATGCGCCAGCGAAGCCGCCAGTTCGCCCATGGTGTTGATGCGCGATACATAGGTCAGCTCGTTTCGTAGTTGGAATACTTCGAGTATCACACGCTTTCGTTCCAGCGCATATCCGAAAATCTCCGCTATCGTCTGGAGTCGCCGGACGACCCGCGGCGGCCAGGAGCGCTCGTGGTACAAGGTTCCGAAGCCAACCGCCGCAACGATCACGCCTCCCACCCTTATGGGCACCGTGACGTTGGATTTGGGGCCGAAGCGCCGCGTGGTCTCACGATCGTGTGCGGCCTCGTCCGGCAGTTCATCGGGATTCGAAAATGCAACGGTTTCCCCGGCAAGCATCTTGACCCGCAGCCAAGGGAACAGTGCGTTGGCGTCCACCGACTTGGGAAATATCCTATGTTCCTCACGGGCCCAGCCGTGGCTAATCGTAGCCCAACCATCCGAAGGATTGATCTCGGCGATCGTGCTGCGATCCAGGCCTAATGTCAGAACTATCCGCTCCAGCCAGCGGTTGATTTCTCCATCGATCTTGTCGGTTGTGACCCGCACGAACGCACCGGCCAACTCGATGACGAGTTCCTCGAACTGGCGCGTCTCATCGGACGAAGAGCGAGGGGATCGCTTGGATTGTCGGCGCGGGGCCGCTGGTCTGGAAGGCGTGGTTCGCGGCACAACGCAACAAACTCTAGCTTCAATCGCTCCACCATTCTACCAACGGCGGCCCTAGCGACCTAGGTGAAGAACCTAAGTGTTTTTGCCAGCCGCAAGAGCCTCGGAAATCGCTTCCAGTAGCGAGTCGCGGGTAAACGGCTTGAACAGAACCGCTACAGCCTTCGAGCGCTGGGTCAACTCGCGCGTGGCCTGGTCGAGGTGGCCGGTCATCATTATCACCGGCAGTTGGCACCCGGAGGCGGCCAGGGTTTCGCAGAGCTGCACCCCGTTTATCCCGGGAAGATCTACGTCGACTATCAGACAGGCGTCGGTTTCCGGAAGTTCGCTTTCGAGGACTGTGCGCGGACAATCAAAGGCCATGACTCGAAATCCCGCACAGAGCATCAATCTGCGCAGCGCGCGAAGAACCGACGAATCGTCCTCCACCAGGATCAGGACGGATTTCGCTCCGGTTGTCAAAAAAGCGGATCGTCTCCGGGCGAACGGTTTGTCACGGCCGCACCGACGCCATCTTCAGCATGAACAGACTGTGACGTTTGCGAAATAAGACCTTGGTCGGATTCGGTTCGAGTTTGATCGACCCGGCGCAAACGCTCGGGATGCATCGGACTAGGATCTTATTTACCGCTGCGCATGCGATGATGAGAATGCAAGTCACCAAGCGCGATTTGTAACGCCTGCCGGTCTGGTTCCGAGTAGCATCAGGAGGTGGCGAACAGGAGGCCGAGAGTTGGGATCGGACGCGTGCACCCTTCGCCGCGGACTGGCCGAAGACGCAATCTAAGCGAGCAAAGCCCGTCGAGCGGCGTTTAGCGTCACGCGGATGGCGCTTATCGAGGACGGCATCAACGATAATCCTAAGCCTCAGCGCGGCGCGGGCTTCTTCAGCCGGCTGGCCCGACAGCATCTCTTACGATCCGAACCCTGACGATCCACCATCTAGTCCTTGCTAAAGAGGAGCTGGTAGTGGAGACGACTGTAGAAGAAAAGCCTGACGCGCTCAAAAACGTGAGGTTGGCGATTCTCGTCAACACGTCTCTGACGAGGCGAACCTCGCTGGCATGGTTACGCGAGTAGATCGGGTAGGCAAACCGTCGTCCTGCTCCCGCCAGTCAGATCTGACGGCCCTACCGTGCCTGCACTTGTGAGTTGACAGGCGCTTGGGCCCAGCCAACCTCATTTGTGAGCTCTAAAAATCGCCATTTTCTGAGGCATTATCCGAACAAAACCGAGCGTTCGCAGGACTGGCTACGCGGCGCGAATCGAGCAATGTGTGTGTCATGGGGTGGTAAACTGCCCGCTCAGAGGAGGACCACACATGGGCTTTGAGATCGACCTAGTCGTTGCAAGATACGGCGGGAGACGATCATGAAGCGGCGGACGCTGGCGTCTCGACCGAGCAGCGCTCGCTGAGGAAATTGCGGGCCTTTCGAAGGCCGGTATCGCGGAGCTCCGCGGGCGCTGGAAAAACCTCTACGGTAAGCCGACCTCCGGCGGTCTCGGCAGGTCCTTTCTGATTAGGGCGATCGCTTACCGCCTCCAGGAACAGGCTTTCGGCGGTCTCAAGCCCTCGACCCGAAGCCTGCTCGCTAGGGTCGCCGAAGAGGCTGCGGCTGGGAGCTCGCCGAAGCGCCCGCCGGTTCGAAAGGCGGGGATGGGAACAATCCTGGTCCGCGAATGGCAAGGGAACGCGCACCGGGTCACGGTGCTCGGCGACGGCGTGTCCTTCAACGGCAAGCGTTACCGTTCGCTCTCCGAGGTCGCGCGCGAAATCACGGGCAGTCGGTGGTCGGGGCCGCGGTTCTTCGGGCTGCGATTGCCTGCGATGGAGAACAACCATGGAACGCCCTAAGACTCCGATTCGACGCTGTGCGATCTATACCCGCAAATCGTCAGAAGAAGGGCTGGAGCAGGACTTCAACTCGCTGCACGCGCAGCGCGAGGCGTGCGAAGCGTTTATCAAGAGTCAGGCCGGTGAGGGCTGGCGCCTGGTGCAAGACCGCCTATGACGATGGCGGCCTGTCCGGCGGGACGATGGAGCGGCCGGCGTTGCAGCGGCTGCTGGCTGACATCAACCAGGGCTTGGTCGATGTGGTGGTGGTGTACAAGGTCGACCGGCTTACGCGCTCGCTGGCCGACTTCGCCAAGATGGTCGAGGTATTCGACGCACGCGGAGTGTCGTTCGTCGCGGTCACCCAGCAGTTCAACACGACGACCTCGATGGGACGCCTGACGCTCAACGTCTTGCTGTCCTTCGCCCAGTTCGAGCGCGAGGTGACGGGCGAGCGGATCCGCGACAAGATCGCCGCCTCCAAGCAGAAGGGAATGTGGATGGGTGGTCTGGTCCCGCTCGGCTACGACGTGCATGAGCGTCGCCTGGTGGTCAACCAATCGGAAGCAGAGACGATAAGAGAGATCTTCCGGCGCTACTGGAGAGCTCGGCTGCGTCCGGCTTTTGATGGAAGATCTGAATCGCCGCGGCATCCGATCCAAAGTCCGGGTCGCAAAGAACGGACGGAAGTCCGGCGGGAACCCGTTCTTCCGTGGTGCCCTCTATGTGCTGCTTTCGAATCCCATTTACTTGGGTGAGGTTCGTCACAAGGGCATCCGCCATCCAGGTTTGCACGAACCGATCGTCGACCGCGAGTTGTGGGAGAAGACGCAGCTGCTGCTGCGGAGCCACGCGGTTCGACATACGCTGCGAGCAACGAAATCAGTCGCCAGTCCACTCACGGGTAAGCTGTTTGACGAAAGCGGCCAGAGCCTGACGCCGAGTCATGCGGTGAAGGGTGAGCGGAGATACCGCTATTACGTGTCGCGCGGCCTGATCAAAGGGACGACCGGATTCGACAGGACGCGGCTGGCGCTTGCCGGCACCAGAGATCGAGCGGAGTGTGGCCGCCGCGGCCTGCAAGATGTTGAGTGACCAGGCCGCAATCGCAACCGCCGTTCAGGCGACTGGTCTTGCTGAGAATCGACTTCCGTCCGTCTTCTCGGTGGCCGCAAACTTGGAGACAGCGCCTGCAATCGGAAGTCGAAGCCGGAGCGGCCCTGACTACTTTGGTCCAACGCGTCGACTTGACGCGATTCGGGCATCTGCGTATCGCTCAAAATGCCGATACCCGACGGCGGCGGGCAGCCCGTTGTGAACGCCGCCGAACTGATAATCCGGCGCGACGTTCCGATTCAGATCAGGCGGCGTGGTATCGAAATGCGTCTGGTCATCGAAGGTAATCGCGCGCCTGCGCCACGAGCCGATCTGGCACTCTTGAAAGCCGTAGCCCGGGCGCATCATTGGTCGGACGAGCTGCTGAGTGGTCGAGTGCCGTCAATTGCGAAAATCGCTGAGCGCGAAAGGGTCAGCGCGCGCTACGTCAGACGATTGATGCGGTTGGCGTTCCTGGCGCCAAAGATCGTCGAGATGATCGCCGCCGGTAGGCAGCCGTCAGAGCTGACCGCCGAGGCCTTGGCCGAACGGATCGATCTCCCTCTCCTGTGGACCGCGCAAGAACAAGCCGTGGGCGTCTGATAGTCCGCGCAGGTTCGATCACTTACGCACATTTTGACCGGCCGCGTTGTTCGGAATCGAGTGCCTTGTGCCTCCAAGCACGGATGGAACCGCCTCACTCGCCAACAGAGAAATCGGCCGCGTGTTGCCCGCAAACTACCGGAAGGTGCCTTTCTCCGGTGCCGTCGAACATCCGAATGAAGCCGTAAACGCGCGCTATTTCGGCCAATTGAGCGGAGAATCCCCGGAGACCAGGACTCGTTGGCGGAGCGGGTGGGATTCGAACTGACAGGCGACTTTGTGGTCGATCAGTAAGCCATCTGAACTTGTCAAACAGACGTTGCTAGGGAGACCGCTTCCTTTTCAAGCGGACGCCCTCATTGATCAGCAATCCGCCGAGCCGCTGACGGTGGCCCGAGGTCACTGGCGTTGAAATGCACCAGCTTGCGATTTTTCAGATCTACCGTCACGAAATCGTCCGGCGTCTTGGTCGCCGGGCCGTCGCTCGCCGGATGATACTCGATTCGCAACTGCCCTGACGTAACCACGATCCGCAACATCAAATTCTAAGTCCAGCCTCCTCTAACCGCTGCTGCAGGAGTGGAAGGCGGTCATGGCCCCAAAACGGCTCACTCTCAAACACGAATATCGGCACGCCAAAGATGTGGTCGGCGGCGGCTTCTTGCTGCGCCCGTTCATAATCGGCTGCGCCTTCGCCCGCGAGATAGGAATGGTATTGCTCGGCCGAGAGACCCACGCTCGATACCACCGACGCGATCTGATCGGCATCATCGGGCAACAGTTCCCGTTTCCAGAAGAGTTCATAGACCTTGAGGTTGAAGTGCAGCAACTGGTTGTGCCTTTGCGCGAACAGCCCCCCGATCAGCGCGATACGCGTGTCATAAACTTTGAGTTGACTGCGAATCACCAGGCCTCGTGACTTGGCCCAACGTCGTGCGTCGAGATACGAATACCTGGTCTTGTAGTCCGAATAAAGGCTGCGCTCGCCTTTATCCTTGACCCGCAGTTGAAACGGTATCCAGCGCACACTGACCTTGTAGAGCTTCTCCAGCTCGAGTCCGGGTTCGAAAGCCAGATAAGCGAAAGGACTCTTATAGTCCGAATACAATTTGACT
This sequence comes from uncultured delta proteobacterium, assembly GCA_963832395.1. Lineage (GTDB taxonomy): Bacteria > Desulfobacterota > Binatia > Binatales > Binataceae > JAKAVN01. The sequence continues at coordinate 45,783 of CAWHTV010000010.1, forward strand.
TCCCTGATTGCCGTCATTGGAGAGTCCAAAAGGCGAGTCCAAAATCGCGCTAACAAGAATCGCGATCGTTTTGCATGCGATCACGATAATAGTTTTGTTTCAAACGAATTTCCTCGTGCTCTCTGACTCGCCAACCTGGAACCCGCCAATCAAGATAGGGAAAGGCCACAACGCGGAGGTCGCGTTCAACAGACCCTACCTCGGGGCAGCTTACAACTTCGATATCGGAACGGGCGTCACAGCAATCAGGTACGTAACCTCGACCTACGGAGGCAATACCTTTACCCCGCCCTGGACCCTCGTCAGCGACGGCCATGACGATGAATCGCCGCTGATCGTTCCGCAACAGGGCGGCAAGGGATTCGTGGTGGCGTATTCCGACCTGACAAGCAACCAGGTCAAGGTGTTCACCTTCACGCCGTTTAAAAAGCCGGGCACACCCGTCGTTGTCGGCTCCGGATTTGTGGAGTCGCTGGCCGCGGGCGACGGATGGTATTTCCTCAGCGTGCAGGGCGCAAGCAGCGCTCAAATCATGGGAACTATCAACCCGACCGGGACTTGGATGACGTACAATAACGTCGGGGTTAGCACCAACATCACCGGTTTAGCCAACGTCGCCTACAAACCCGGCACGCTCGCCGCGGTGTGGTTTGATTTTGGGTCGTCCGAGAACAGCTTCACCCAAACCCAGTTCGTGAATTTCTCGACGGATTTCGGAAGTAAGTGGAACGCGACGCCGACAGTACTCAACACATTTCCCAGCACTGACAGCGTGAATGAGTTCCCGCCGAATACATTTTTCTCCGGCGGCACCCTCTTGAACTTTTATGTTTGGAGCCCGAATTTTCCGACGACTCCGCTCAGCTCGGGCCTCAATTATTTGCTGCCTGGTTCCACCACTGCGCAGAGTCAGACGATCGGCAATCCCGGGCTTGAGGGGCCCTTCGGCCTCCTCTCTAACAAGTCCTTCATGGTCGGTGTCGGCATCGACACGGCGCATACCAACACACTGAACCTCGTCCATGGAGAGCTTGGAGCTACATTCAAGCTCAACCCAAAACTCTCTTTCAACGATGTTTCAGCGGCCAGATCGTTTCAGTTCGGCGATTACGGGGAGCTGTACACCATTGAACGGAACGGAAAGCTCTGGATCGACGTGGGCCACCTCTTCTAGCCCGGAGCAGCGTCACGGGGCGGCGCGTCCCTCGCGCGAGAAGGATTGTCGCCCAACTTGCCCATCGCGTGCGCCTCGCGGCTGATGCGCTCGCGTCCGGAAGCGTTGAGTGTCTCGGTTCTGATCAGCGAAAATGCCACGTTGCGACCGATTTTGTTGCCGTGCGCGAGATAGATCTTACTGCTTCCCCCGCCGATCAATCGAATGACTTTGTAGCGGCCGCTGACGAAAGATTCGGGGTGTGAGAGATTTAGTGAAGGTGCCGCGTGGATAGACGATCTAGTCGTACCCAGCGCAGCTCCGCAGGCGCCGCAGAATTTAATACTTGTTCGTATTCGATACGCGCACTTAGGCGACAGGCGTTTGAATTTTCATCCCGGCATCCGCGCCGCATCCGCCCGCGTATTGTCCGCGATATGAGTACCCGTGAAGTGACCGTATGTTTCGCACGGTCATAACTATCGAGACCTCTAACCCGCCATGAAGCTTCTTAACGGCGTGGCCATTTCGATGAGCCGGCGAGAGGCGAATTTCCATTCCCCCCGTACTTTTGCGTAGTTGTCTTCGTAGCAGCCTGAGCCGATCCATTGCAGGTCGATCTTCGCACTGCGCATCTCGACGTAGCATCGGCCGGTCGCGCTGTTCCCGCTGTGCAATTCGACGACGTGGGTGTGGATGTAGGGTCGGGGCTGCACGGTGCTGACCAGATTTTCATACATTTTCTTAAGTTCGGTGCGGCCACGCGTGGCGACTTCATTCTCGGGATCTTTCGCGATGAAAGTGCCATCCTCGGTGAAGAGGCTCACCAGGCCCTCCAGATCATTTCGGCATAAACAGTCGGAGTAGCGGATGGGAAGATCGCGGATGGCTTCGCGATCAGCGAGCTCACGCACCAATTCATCGGTCGTTTTCATAATTTATCCAGGATTGCCACTTTATCTCTCCAAATAGTCGACTTCTAGTTTTAGCTCTCATCGGCTGATTGATATTGACCTGGCGCGAGCGGAGAGTTGCCCGCGCAAGCTGCGGCCGGGCAGTGAACTCCAGTCACCGCATAACCGCATTGTAACGGTAGTGTGCCGGGTCCTCGAATAGTCGCTCCTCGAACCTTCGCCGATAGGGCACGATCGCCCGAAACAATTCGGCTGACTCATCCCGCCGCGGAAGGCTCGCGGCGGCCTGTTGCGCAAGCTCAGTCTCTACTTTCGCGCGATCGAAGCCTCGCCAGGTCCCGGCGTGATACACGACTTGGCCTCCAATGATCACGGTTTCGACATCCCGCGCACTCGCGACGTGCAACAGCGCGTCGATCCGCGGCATCTCTCGCGCGAGAAAAGGATTCGTGATCCGCTCGTGTCGCAACAGCACCAGGTCTGCCGCCGCGCCCGGCGCGATTCTGCCGATCGTGTCGCCGAAGCCGGCCGCGTGCGCGCCCGCGACGGTGGCCATCGCCAAAACCTCTTCCGCGCTGGGAGCCGCTGTCTCGAGACCGGGCTGACGATGGAGATTGGCGCACAGGCGCATCTCGGCCAGCATGTCTTCCTCGCCGCCCAGAACCGAGTTGTCGCCGCCCAAGGCGACCCGCACGCCGCGCGCTTGCATTCGGGCCACCGGCGCGAGTCCGCTTTTAAGCCGCAGGTTCGAGCTGGGATTGTGGCATACCGTCACCCCGCGCTCTGCCATGCAGGCGAGGTCGGCGTCTTCGGTCCACACGGCGTGGGCCAGCGAGACGTTGGGGCCGAGGATTCCCTGGCGATCCAGTTCCACCGCCCATGGCCGCCCATACTCGCGCCAGGCCCAGGCGCGCTGGTACGGGGTCTCGAGCAGATGCATGTGAAGTCCGCCGCCAAGCTCGTCGGCCTCCCGCCGGCACCGCGCAAGCTCCTCGGGCATGACCCACTGCGGAGCGACTGGTCCGTGCAGTATACGCACCGCAGCAGCGCCCCGGCCGCCGCCGGCGTAGCGCGCCGTCAGACGGCGCACTTCGGCGAAAAACCGCTCCGCGCCCGTCGCGCCTTCCTGGCTAAGGCGTACAGCGCGTTCGCGCAAGTCCTCCGGCAGAAGCTTGAGGAACGCGGCGTCGTTGTACGAGAAGAAATTGCGGGTAAACAAGCTCGCCGCAAAACCGACCCGTAATCCCGTGTCGGTATAGGCGCGCAGCGTCGCCTCCGTTTCTTCAGCATCGGCGGGGTTACGCGGGTAGTGACTGTGCAGCACGGTGGTGACGCCCGCCGCGACCAGCCGCAGGTTCTGATAGACCGTGTCGAGGTAAGGGTCGAGTCCCGGCTGCGCCAGGATGTGGCAGATCCAAGGCTCCAACGCGTCATCGACCGCGCCCAACCGGAACCATCCCAGCCCACGCCCGTGCGAATGGGCGTTGACCAACCCCGGGATAATCCAATAGCGGTCGCCGCCGACCTCCAGCGCCCGAGGGTCGGCCGTCGCCGGATCAGCGGCTGCGCCCACGCTAGCGATTTTCCCGTCTCGGATCAGGATCGCAACGTCGGCAATCGCTCCGGCGCCCGGTCTGGTAGCATCAGTAAAGGCCAGCGCGCCTCGAACTCTCAGCACCGCAGCGTCAAGGTCGAGCATATCGTCCGCAGGCTTGTTCATTTGCCGTTCTCCTCGTGCTCACTCAAAACCGCCGGATAAGAGACGGAAACAGGATTCATACGGGGTTTACCTTATTCACATTGACACAGCTATGTACCGGCCCTAAGGTTCCCGAGTGTCGACAGCGTGTTGGGGGGCACGCTTCCGATGGCGAGGCTGGATCCAGTTCTGGAGCGCATGCTCCGCACGATGCGCGACCCTTCCTCCGACACCAGGGGAGATGAGGTCGTCGGCCTCTCGGTCAAGTACACCGGCGACATCGAGAGTCTTCGCAAGTGCGGGATGGTCGTGATGGGGGATGCCGGCGGCATCGCCATCGGCGACATCCGGCTCGACCAGCTCGAAGCCCTGGCGGCGCTCGACAACGTCGAAGCGATTCACGCCCCCTCACGCGTCCACGCTCATCTGGATACCAGCGTCCCGGAGATCCATGCCGACGTGGTCCGCACCGGCGTTCCCGGCTACACCGGGGCCGGGATAATCATCGGAATCGTCGACACCGGGATCGACATCCTGCACAACAATTTTCGCAAGGCGGACAACATCACCACCCGGATTCTCGCTCTGTGGGACCAGACTCTGGTTGCGGCCGCGGGAGAAACCGCGCCCGCCGGATTCGGCACTCTCGGGGTCGAATTCACCTCCGCGCAAATCAACGCCGCCATTGGAGCAAAGAACGAATCGTTTCGTCATCAGGACGTTAACGGTCACGGGTCTCATGTCGCGGGAATAGCGGCCGGCAACGGCTCGCAGTCGGGCAACTGCCATACCGCCTTTTTTTATCGCGGCGTCGCGCCGGAAGCGGACCTGGTGATTGTAAAGGCTCTGCCCGATCCGAACAGCGCCAACAAAGCGACCGACATCCAAAAGGCGGTTCAATACATCTTCAATCAGGCCACCACGGCGGGAAAACCGTGCGTGGTCAATATGAGTCTCGGCCACGCGACCGGCTCGCATGACGGCACCGATCCCGAGGATATTTTTTTCGATGGACTGTTATCCCCGGCAGCAGGCCCGGTTGCCGGCCGGGTAATAGTCGTTTCCGCCGGCAACGACGGGAGCCTGGGAACGATCGACGATATCTCGACCGGTTGGTACAAACACGGCAACCACACTTCCGGCCACATCGCCGCGAACGGAACGTCGCAGCCCCTTCAGTTCATGGTGCCGCCTAACGATAAGACCGCCGATTTTATCGATCTTCGCTACTCGTCCGCGGGTCAACTCCAATTTACGGTGACCGAACCGGGCGGCACCTCGGTTGGACCGATTGCGTACAACGCCGGCGCAGGTACGGCCACGCCCCTCGCCGGCAACACCGTCACAATCGACGCGATACCACTGGCACGGCGCAACCAGTTCTTCTTGACGATTTCTCCACCCGCCGGCGGCGCGATAACGTCCGGCCAATGGGCTATCACGTTGAGAGAAGCTTCCGGCAATCCCGTCGACTACGACATCTGGATCGCGACCAGCCATCAGGACCCCTACCCCGTTTTTGTATACGGACAGCGTGTCCAGGCTCGCACTATCACCGGCCCCGGGACCGCCAAGAACGTGATCACGGTCGCGTCCTACGGCTCTGAAACCGGAGTCCTGGCGGATTCCTCCAGCCGCGGTCCGACTCTGGCCGCCGACAATCGCCAGAAGCCCGAGATCGCGGCGCCGGGCCTCGAGTCCGCTCCGGCCAGCGGAATCGTCGCTCCGAAGTCGAAAGCCAGGGGCGTCTTCTATTGCTGTGACTGTTGCATGGATTTCTATGTCGGCATGCAGGGCACCAGCATGGCGGCGCCGCACGTAACCGGCGTCGTCGCCCTGATGCTGCAGAAAGATCCCACGCTCACCTTCGACAAGATCAAGACCGCCCTTCAAACCTCTTCGCGCGATCCCGGCGGCGGCGTCGCCAGACCCAACAACGACTGGGGCTACGGTAAGATCGACGCTCAGCAGGCGATGACAAATGTTGCTGCCCCCGCGGGCGGTGGTGGTGGCGGCGGTGGAGGGTCGATCGCGCTTGAATCGATCGAGCTTCCCGTGCCGACGCCCCTCGGCAAGTTCAAGCTCGCGCCGTCATCGCCTTCTGCCGCCGCGCTGGTGGAAGGTTCGAAAGAAAAGCCCCCAGCGACAAACAGCTACTTCGCGCCCGGAGCGTTGCCGATCGCGCGCGAGTTGAATGAGATGATCGTGCGCAACCGGGACAATCCCGCCGCACAACTGCTGGCCGCACTGGTTAGTACTCACATCGACGAGGTGTACCGGCTGATTCACAGCAATCGGCGGGTCGCCACCATGTGGCATCGCATGAATGGCCCGGCCATGATGCGCTCGGTACTTATCGGCTCTGACCCGCGCGCAAACGGTCGTCCCGTCGTTCCGGACCGACTCACCGGCAAACAACTATCGGAGCCGCTCGGCCGCTTACTCAATCTCTTGCAGCGCTACGGCAGCAAGAGCTTGCGTGATGACGTTTCAAGCTACGAGCCGTTGATGCTCGCGCTGCCTGGGTCGACCCTATCCGCCCTTCGCGCTCATAACTTCATCACCTTCGAGAAAAAGACGGCAGTCGACGATGGCTTCGCAACCGGGAACGCTTGAGCGGCTGGCCCAGGAACTGGGCCTTGCGCTGCAGCCTCTCGAACAGCGTCTGGCGGCGGGCCAGTTTCGCGGCTTCCTCCATGAACTCGGGATAGCGCTGCCCGACTCGCTTGCGAGCGAAGCTCAGTTCATCGGTGCGGTCGGCAACGCTGCCACCAAAATCGGTGAACTCGCTCCACTCATAGCGCAGCTTGCCGACGCTATCAGTTCCGATAACACCGCTCAGATAATCTCTACCGCGATCCAAGCGCTGGCCAAAGCAGGCGAGGTATTCGACGCGTTTTCGCAGGTGAGCGTGGCCCTTCACGCCGCGGCGTCATCGGCGGCCGGGTTGACGCCGGCGCAGCAGGCGCAGTTGCAGGCGCTTGCGCTCGAGCTCGCCACCAAACTGTTCGACTACGCGGTCATCGAGTACCTCAAAACCAAGGGCACCGGCGTCATCCCGACGCTCAACCTGATCGGTCTCGTCGATACTGAGATCGATCCGGGCACTCCGGGCGACCCGACGGCGCCGCCGTTTCAGAAGCACGACCTGCATTTCGATCGGATTTTCGATCTACTGCTTCATCCGGATACTTATTTGAAGGAAACCTTCGGATGGGGCGATCCATCGTTCGATGGGTCGCTGCTTCTGCCGCGCGTCGATTCACTCATCAGCGCTTCCAGGTTGCCGGTTACGATCATCCGCGCGCCCGGTCAGCCGCCGATCCTGGAGGCCTTCCTGTTGCGCCTGACCGCGGACAAATCGGTATCGCCGCCGGGACTGGCGGCGCGAATCCGAATCGATGCGACCGAGGATTTCAGCCAGAACTACCAACTCGGAGCGTTGTGGGCGCTGGCACTCAGCGTCAGCGCGCGCTTTGGCGCGGGGATGGAAGCCGATATCGCCCCGCTGCTCAGCGTGACGCTGCGGCCCCCGTCCGGCACGGTGAACATCACGGCCAAGGGCGGGTTGCTCGCGCAGCATGCCGACGGAACTCCTCTAATTCTCCTGGGGCAGACCGGGGGCAGCCGGTTGGAGGCCAAGAGCATGGGCGCCGCGCTCGGGCTCGCCGCGTCGTGGGACCCCTCCACCTCGACGGCGAAGGCGGAGCCCACCGCGAGCGTGGATATCACCGGCGGCAACGCGGTGATCGATACCAGCAATGCGGACGGCTTTATCGGCGCGGTCACCCAGGGCATCCACGTGGAAGCCGGATTCGATCTGCATATCGACTGGCAGCCCGACACGGGCGTGCACATAACCGGCGGCGCGCAGATCGAGGTGGACTTGCCGCTCCATCTGGATCTCGGTCCGATCACCATTGCGACGCTGTATCTGGTCGGCGGCCTCGGCAATGACGGTCTGACGCTGGAAATATCCGTGGCGCTCGGCATCACCCTGGGCCCGATCGCGGGCTCCGTCGATCGCATTGGCGCCAAAGCCTTGCTGGGTTTCCCGGATCACGGTGGCAACCTCGGCCGCGCGAATCTCTCGGTGGCATTCAAGCCCCCCAATGGACTCGGTCTCGAGATCGACGCTGGAGTGGTCGCCGGTGGCGGTTACATTTCATTCGATCCCGACAAAGGCGAATACGCCGGCGTGCTCGACGTGTCGCTCGCCGAGATCGTGCAGGTCAAGGTGATCGGCGTTCTCGATACGAAACTGCCGGACGGTTCAAAAGGCTACTCGCTACTGCTGATCATCACGTTCGATTTTCCGCCGATTGAGCTTGGGCTCGGCTTCACGCTCAACGGCGTCGGCGGAATCGGCGGGGTGAACCGCACGATGTCGATTGACGCGCTGCACGCGGCCTTCCGCGCGCACACGCTCAACAACATCATGTTCCCGCCCGATCCGGTCAAGAACGCGCCGCAGATCATCAGCGAGATCCACGACCTGTTTCCGCCCGCGAACGGCCGCTATCTGTTCGGCCCGATGCTCGAATTCGGATGGGGAACGCCCACTTTGATAACGCTCTCGGTGGGCGTGATCCTCGAAGTTCCCGATCCGATACGGCTGGCCATTCTGGGGTTGATTGACGCTGGTCTGCCGACGACCGAGGCCGCCCTGATCGAGCTTCACATCGACGTACTGGGCACCGTCGACTTCGGCACCAAGCAGCTTTCGATCGACGGGTCGCTGTACGATTCTCACGTTCTGATCTTTGCGCTGGCCGGAGACCTCGCACTCAGATTGTCATGGGGTGACGATCCGAATTTCGTCTTCTCGCTCGGCGGCTTCAATCCGCACTTCAACACAGCGGGGCTCGACGTGCCCGCGAACATGCATCGCATGTCGGTCAGCATCGGCGACGGCGACAACCCGCGTATCAGCGCCAACGCCTACTTCGCAATCACCTCGAACTCGCTCCAGTTCGGCGCCAACGTCGAGGCCTACGCATCGGCGGCCGGATTCACGATTCACGGCTACCTCGGATTTGATGTCCTGATTATTTATTCGCCGTTTTCGTTCGAGTTCGATTTCTCGGCCGGCTTTCAGGTTTCGTTCGAAGGGCTGACCCTGCTCGGCCTGCAGGTTGACGGGGTACTGTCGGGGCCGCGGCCGTGGCATATTCACGGCGACGCGTCGATCCAGATCCTGTTCTTCTCCGTCAGTGTCTCGTTGGATATCACCTGGGGCGATCCCACTGCGGTCGTTTTGCCAGCGAAGCCGGTTCTGCCCGATTTGATCGCCGCACTGCAGGACCCGCGCAACTGGAGCGCGCAACTGCCTGATCGGACGACCCAGGCCGTGTCTTTTTCGGCGCCGAAGCCGGATGACAAAACGCTGCGCGTGCATCCGATTGGCAAACTGGCGGTCCGCGAAAACGTGGTGCCTCTCGATCTCCAGATAACCAAGTACGGAAACGCGACCCCATCGGATGGGACCTACTTTTCGATAAACAGCGTCGCTATCAATGGCCAGGCTGAGCCGACCTCACAACTGACGGAATATTTCGGTGCGGCCCAATTCCTCACGCTCAGCGATGCGGACAAGATGAGCCGGCCGAGCTTCGAGAAATTCGACGCCGGCAAGACTATCGCCTCCGATGCGATCGCCGCCGGCGCCGACTCCGCGCGGACCGTTGTTTACGAAGAGCGTTATATCGACACGCCGTCCGGATTCTCGCGATTCGGCCGCCTCTACGCGATGAGCGCCAGTATTCATGCGTCACTGGTCCGGCAAGGCGCCGGATACCTGTCGGCGGTCAAGAACACCGGGCTGGCGAAGTTCAATCCGCCCGTCGCGGCGAAGCCAGTGACCAACGTTGAACCTGCCTACGTGGTGGCGGGAATCGATGATCTGGCGCTGCGCACGGACATCGTGTCGAGCACGGGCACCACTTACTTCGCCGCGCGCGCGGCGCTCGACTCATTCGCGGCTGCCAATCCCGATCAGGCGGCAAGCCTGCAAATCATCCCTGTGCACGAGGCTCTGGCAGCATGAGCGACCCTGCTCTCGGCCGTTATCATTTCCTTGCCTGGTCGCGCCGCGGGATCAGCGCGAGCCTGACCAATCCGGACGCCGGTTCGCTGCCGGCGCGGGCGACGCTCAACGTGCAGCTCATACTGGGCGTGCAGCAAGGTGGCGCAACCAACCCGGTCACACCCGCTCCGATGCCGGTGCAGATGTTCGGTCCCGGTGACGTCATCGGAATCGATCCTCGACATGTTGTGCGGACCGAACCGCGTCCCTTCACCTCCAATTTCGAGCCCAATTATCTGTGTGGGATCGAATTCGATGCGCCGGATTTTCCCTGGATGTTCACGCCGGCGGCGCCCAACGGCGACCGTATCCGCCCATGGATCGCTCTAATCGTGCTCACGCCCGACGAATTCACCCCTTTGACGGCCGCACCGAATCCACTGCCGACTATCGCCGTGAAGGCCATCGCGGTGTTGCCGAATCTCGCTGACTTGTGGAACTGGGCGCATGTCCAGGTGAGCGGCGATACGTCGCTGGCGGACTCGATGACGACCGCTCCGGGAAATGTCATCTCGCGCCTCCTGTGCCCGCGCCGACTCGAGCCGGAAACCTCGTACAGCGCGTTTGTCGTGCCGGCGTTCGAAATAGGCAGGCAAGCGGGACTGGGTCAGGACGTATCCGCGATGGCTCACGCGGATCCCGCGTGGACGAGCAATACCGCGGCGCCGCTAACCCTGCCCTTCTACTATCGCTTCGAGTTTCACACGAGCGACGCCGGTGATTTCGAGTCGCTGGTTCGCCGACTCACACCGCGTGTTTTACCCGCATCGGTTGGGCAACGCGCGATGGATGTCTCGCAACCGGCTGCCGATATTCCTTCCGCTGGTCCACCGCTCGGACTCGAGGGCGCCATTCGCAGCATCAGCACGACCGATACCCCGTGGAACGATCCGCCTAAGACCGCATTTGAAACCGCGGTCCAACCCTGGATCAACGAAACTTCTCCGACGGTGGATGATCCCGCGAACCCCGCTCCGGATGATCCGGTCGTCGTGCCGCCCATCTATGGACGATGGCATGCGGCGGTGACCGGCAGTGGACCGGACCGCGGCAGGCTGGATTAACGATCTCAATCTTGACCCGCGCAATCGCAGTGGCGGCGGCATGGGCACCCAGGTCGTTCAGGAAGAGCGCACCGCGCTGATGGCGTCGGCGTGGCAGCAGGTCGATGGCGTGCTCCGCGCCAACGAGTTGCTGCGCCAGGCGCAACTCGCGCGCGCGGCGCTACAGCGGATTCATCAGCGGCGCCTGATGCCGACGCAGCCGGAAACACTGATGACAGTGACGGCGCCGTTGCACGCGCGCATGCTGGCGAGTCCCTTGACGGTCGCTGCCACCGTGCGCGCCAGCAGCCTGCCCGAGCGACTGATGTCGGGAACATTTCGCCGGCTGATAGCGCGGCCCCGGTTTGGTATCGGCGCGAACGTCTCGGCGCCCAAGCCCCCGCTGCTGGCGCGAGTAAATTCGGGAGACGTACTGATCGTCCCGGCCCCCAAGGCGCCGGATGGGATGGTATCGATTGAAGATATCTCGAATCGGGTAGCTACCGGGAAGCTTCTGGCTACCTCGGCGACCGCAACTATCAAGGTCGCGGAAACCGTGCGGCCAGCCGTGACGGAAACGCCAGCGGCGGCCACCCATCCAGCAGAACTCACCAAGACCACAACTACGACGCCCCCTGCGCAGGCTGTCGACGCTGGCGCGCTCGCTGGCGAACGCGCGCGCATTGCGGACAAACTGCGCGCGACGAATTTCACGCCGCTCGCGATCAAGGACATCGCTCCGCATCCGACGTTCCAGATTCTCGCACCGGGGGTCGAGCAGCCGGCGCAGACCGCTCCGGCTGGTCCGGTGAAAGATTCCGCGCAGGCGGCGGGATTCCGATCCGCGGTCGACCAATTATTTACCGCTTACCAGGTAGTACCTGTCGATCCGCCGATCGCCACATCTTTGGACATCGCGACCCTCAAGACCACCGTCATGGCGCGGCTGGACCCGTCCACGACAGTTGCTCGGCGTACTCAGTCGCTGATTCGCCCGTCCTCAGCTATCAATTGGAAGCCGCTGGATCCGATTGACCCGATCATGGCGGCGCCGGAGTTTCCGCAACCGATGTACGTCCCGTTGCGCGATCTCTCGTCGGATTACGTGCTCCCGGGAGTCGAGTTCATCCAGCCAGATACGCTCGGCCTGCTGATAGCCAATCATGCGTTCATCGAATCCTACATGGTGGGTCTCAATCATGAGATGGCGCGCCAGCTTCTGTGGAATGACTATCCAACCGATCAACGCGGCAGTTACTTCCGCCAATTCTGGGACGTGAGCGCGTACGTGCCGCAGCCGGGCGACCCCAGTGATCCGGCGAAGCTAGCCGAGTTGCTCAAGGATATTCCACCGATTCACACCTGGCCGAAGAGCGTTCCGCTGGGGCAACATCCGAATCGAACGGACGTAGTCGCGAACAATATCGTACTGCTGATGCGCGGCGAATTGTTCAAGCGCTATCCCAACGCGATCGTATATGCGGGCAAAGCCAAGAAAGCCGCCGACGGCACCCGGATCCTCGACGATACCGACGAACGATATCCTATTTTTCGCGGCACGCTCCCGTCCGATATTACGTTTCTCGGTTTCAACTTGAGTGTTGCCGACGCGCGCGGCGGTACCGCGCAGTCACCGGAAGGTTTTTTCTTCGTCTTTCAGCAGCAGCCATCAGAACCACGCTTTGGACTGGAGCCCACAGCCGATACGAACCCAATCACGCATTGGTCCGATCTCGCATGGACCAACTTCGCCGCCGGCGGACCGGCACCCAACGTGGTACCGGCCGCTGTCGCTCGCGCGGACAAGAGCAGCTTGATTCGCAACAGCCCCTGGCGGCTCGCGTCGCGAATGCTCTCGTTGATTTCCACCACGGTTACGCTGCCGAACTTTCTGAGCCCCTCCGCGGATCCAGGCGCGATAGCCATCGCAAATGACGCTGAGAATCCCGACGACACCAACAACAAGTGGGGCGTCAACAGTGCGCAGACCGCGTACATCCTGTTACGTCTCCCATTCAGGATCCTCATCCACGCGGATCTGATGCTGCCTTCATCATGAGCGCTTCGACCAACCTGATAGAAGAACGCTTGCCGCGACCGCCGATCCATATTGCCGGACTCGACGCGCGCACTCCGCTCTGCATGCTGCCGGTCAATATCGAGACCCGCTTCATGGACATCGGAGCCGTCTCCGAACTGTGGGTTAGAATCTATCCCGATCAGCTCGCGATCAATTCTTTCGATCCCGCGTTGACCGCGCAAGAAATCGCCGACGGCAAAACCTATTGGGACGCGGTGTGGAGCGCGGGCAAGTCTCCCGCGGATCCGGAGAGTATCAAAGCGCCGTGGCGCGGCCTCGCTTCGCTTTACGGATCGTCGCGCGCAGCGTGGATCGCGCGTGCGATGACGCCCGTCAATGTGTCCGTCCTTCCGGCGGCGCCGACTCCCGCAGGCAGTGCGCCGTCGGTGTTGCCGATCTATCCCACGCCGGCGACGCGCCAAAGTTCATGGGACAAGCCGTCGGTTGCCGATGCGTTGCCGGCCGCGTGGACCGTGGTGACGATCGCGGGCAATCAGACCAACAGGTACCACGGCGCGCCGATTATTGCTGGCCTCGCGATCGGACCTACTCCGCGGGCGGGCGCATTTCCTCCCGGCTCACCGGTTGACGCGGGTATGAAATGGATCGTCGACTTCGATACCGCGCTCGCCGCGGGCATGGCGCTGAAGATTTCGCTTACGGCCGCGCAGCGCGCCGCGGGGTTCGATCGGATCCTGGTGTACGGATTGCGCGGCGAGCAGAGCGGCAGCGCGGTGCTCGCTGGTTTGCTCGACGCGCATCATTATAGTGACGGCTTCGCGCTGGTTCCGCAGGGCTCGCCGACCAACAACACTCCCGACGCGAGCTCCGCGTTTTCACGCAAAGATCCGGGCTACGAGCGGAGCTTCGCGACCGAACTCGGTGATCCGCTCGATGCAAACGCGCAAAGCGACGGGGCCGCATTTGCGCGAATGACGGGAATCGATCCGTCCTACCTGGCGCATGTCGAAAATGCCGACACGACCGGTGTCCTCAATGGAATCGACATGCTGACGGCGACCTGGCAGGGCACGTTGGGATATTTCCTGGGTCAGATGATGGCCGATGTTTTCACACCCACCCAGATCGAAGATGCTCGCCAGTATATTCTGGCGAATGCGATTCCGCGGGGAGCCGTTCCGGCCTTCAGAGTTGGACGGACGCCCTACGGTGTGATCCCGGTGACCGCGCCAAGCCGGTACCAGGCGCCAGCGCAACCCCCAACCCCTTCGACCGAAGCCGCCCTGGTGCAGCTGGTTCACGAGCTATGGCCTACCTGGCTCGCAAGCTCTGCGACGGCGCCGCATTTTCAGCGCACCGGTGATCCCGACCAGGAACTCAGCGGCGTCCTCGGTATGGATGCCAGCTCGATGACGTTCCGGGGCCGACAAATTCTCGGCGACAACTTTCTATGGAACTACAGTTCGTTCCTTGGAATATCGTACGTGACGCTCAACCAGTGGTGGGCCGATCATCTGCTGCGTGGGCGCCAACTGCTCGATACCTACGGCGAGACCTCGTGGGATCCGCGGGTAATTCACCTGGCGATGCCCGCGACGAGCTTTCCCGTCAATCTGCCGACCGTGCAACCGGGCGCCTTGTCGGAAACCGATCCGCTCAAGGCCGACGCGAATCTGACCGGAGGAAAAAAAGGCAACTACATACAGTGGATCCGTCAGGCTTCAATCACTGATCTGCAATCGGAGAACTATCCGGGCACGAAACCAAACGCTCTGCTTTATCTCATACTTCGAATCTCGATGTTGCAGGAATACGCGAACACCGCCACCGCCAGCGAGATAAGTGCGGGCCGCCTGCAATCGTCGCAGATGAAAGAAGCCGAGATCGTCGGTATCCAGCAGCCTCCTGCGGCAGCGCAGACGGCAGCGGTGAGCCCATGGGAGGTGTTGGCCCGTCCCTCGGTTGCGAATCCAAGGATTACGTACGGCGACTACCTGGTTGCCGTCGACGCCGGCAAGGTGGCGAACCTCGCGCGACTGGCGCAGATGCGCGCGAGTCTCGATCGGCTCGCGCTGTTGCCGACCGCGGAACTGGATCGGCTGCTGACCGAGACGCTCGATGCATGCAGTCATCGCCTCGACGTCTGGGTTTCGGCGATCGCGCATGCGATTTTGAACCGCGCCCGGGCCGCGCAAATCAACACCAGTCATCTCGGCTGTTTCGGCTGGGTCGAAGACGTGCGCCCGGCAGCCGCGCGCGCTCCAGTGCGCGATCTGGAACTGCAGCAGGTGCAAAACCTCGACGCCTTGCGTCAGCGAACGATCGAGGTTGCGACGCAGAGCAGGGCAAGAGGCGTTAGTGTCGCGTCTTCGGACCTCGCGCTCATGCGCTCGGCAGCGACAGCAGGCGTGGCAGCTACGACTCCAGCAGGATCAGCCGCGACAACTGCCGTTGGGGTGGCGGCGACCGCGGCGGCATCCAGCGCTGCGGTGGGCGCCGTGCCGCGAACCCCGCTGCAGCCGATGGAAGATAGCGGCGGCTATATTTTCGCACCCTCGCTCGCACAAGCTTCGGCGGCCGCTGTTTTGCGCAGCGGTTATATGACTCACAAGGGTACGGCGGACGAGCCGATGCTCTCGATCGATCTGTCGTCGGAGCGCGTAAGAAAGGCGCTCTCCCTGTTCGATGGAATCCGGCAGGGCCAGACGCTCGGCGCACTGCTCGGCTACATCTTCGAAACGGGTCTGCACGATCTGAATCTCGACAAATACGCGCAACCGTTTCGTGACCGCTTTCCGATAGTCGGCGATAAGCTGACGCCTTCGAGCGATCCGAGCGAATCCGTGGCCGCGTCGAACGTCGTCGACGGCGTCGCGCTGCGAACCGCATGGGACGCCGGACAGCTCAACGCAGGCCAGAACTGGGGTACGGGCCTGCCGGGCCCCGGAGCGGATCAGAACAATATCGTCACGCTGCTGAAGTCGATCGACGACTATGCTGATTCGCTGAGCGACGTCTCCATCGCCGAGGCGGTCTTCCAGATTATCCGTGGAAACTTCGGACGCGCCGGCAGCCCGCTCGATGCGATTTCGAAAGGCCTGCGGCCACCGGAGCCGGAGATCGTGAATACGCCGCGCGGCGGTACCGACCTCACCCATCGAGTTGCGATTCTCCTGGCTGGAAATCCCGCGCCGAACGCCGGATGGAGCGGCATCACCCCGCATCCTCGCGCCGCTGCGGAGCCATGGTTGAATACCTGGTTGGGTAACCTGCTGCCGGATCCGGCGACCGTTCAGTGCGAGGTTACCTACGAGGATGCCGCGGGCAATCACTCGAAAATCGTACGGCTCAGCGATCTCGACGTCGGGCCGCTCGATTGCCTTGCGATGGCCGCCGCGGCCGACATTGCGCAGCGTGGAGAGATCGAGAACCGCATCCTGTACCGCGCGGCGCTCGCGCCTGACGCGGTCGGCACAGCGATCAACTATCAGTCGAGCGTGCTTCCCGCCGACTCGATTTCCTTTCCAGACTTTCTGTACCTCGCTAAAGCGATTCGCGAACTTGTCGGCTCTGGACGCGCGCTCACGCCGCAGGATTTGAGCCTTCCGGAGAAGAAAGCGGAAGACCATGGTGGCGCGGTCGATCTCGTTGACCTGCGAAGCCGCGCGACGGCCGCGCTCGCAAGTCTTACCGCCGATGTGGCGGCGCTCGACGCAGTCACCGCGGGTTTGCCCGGAGTTACGCCGCCGGTGCGCTCCGCGCTCGTCAAATGCAGTTACTATGGCATCAGCGGATCGATCCCCTTGACCGCGAGCGGGCCCGACGCGGGATTGTCAGGACAGGCCACTTCGGTTTCGACGGCGCTTCATAAGCGGATCGCGCAGGCTTCGGCACTGACTATAGCGACCGCGTCGGCCGCCGATCTCACTGCCACGATGCAGACGATGCTCGGCGCGGACTTCGTCCTGCTGCCGAGATTCACCCCGCCGGACTTCGCCTCGCTGCAATCCGCGTTCGGACAGTCCGCGGCGCTCGTGGCGAGCGATCCGCAAGCGCCGGCGCGCTGGCTGATGCAACTGACGCATCTGCGGCCGGTCATTTCACGCCTGGATTCGGCGCTCACACTCGCGCAAGTGCTCGGCCCGAGCACTGTCGCGCCGCAGGATCTGACGCTCGGTCAGATGCCCGCGATGGCTGGCGACAAATGGCTCGGACTCGGCATCGATCCCGCAAATCCGCCCAGCAAGGGACGCGTCGCGTTCGCATGCATCGCGGCCGGCGATCCGACGGCGCAAAAGACCTATGCCGGGATTCTGTTGGATGAATGGAACGAACGGATTCCCAGCGCCAGCGAGACCGCCGCCGTGGCGTTTCACTACGATCAGCCCGACGCGAGAGCGCCGCAGGCGATCTTGCTCGCGGTATGTCCCGATTCGCGGGCCACGTGGGATGACGACTTGATAACGGCGACCCTGACCGAAACGCTCGACCTCGCGCGAATTCGAACGGTCGACCTCGACAGCGTGCAGCAGGTCGGACAGATTTTGCCGGGGCTTTATTTCGCGCTCAACCTGAAGAGCGCGACCATCTCCACCGACTTCATCTCGCACATCAAGGAGGCCGCTATTGCCCTCGCTGCAATCCATCGCGGCTAGTCTCGTCGCGCTTCCGTCGATCACCACGTGGACACGCCTCGAGCCGCTGCCGCGTGAAGGCTCGATGCAGCGCAGCCTGCAGGCGCAGATTCGCGATGGTCTATGGATGATCGCGCGGCAATGGCAGCTCGGCGAATTTCTCGGTGACGACGCCGGATCGCCGGTCGACGCGACTCTCGGAGTCGAACTGAGAAGCATCACGACTTACCGGCCCGCAAGCGGCAACTCCATTCCCATCGATCCCAAACTTCCGATCGAGGTGCAGGTCGAGCGCGAGCCGGTGGCGCTGCGCATGCGCGGATCGGTGCAGCTCGGGCTCTACTTCGAAAACCTCGTGCGCAGGGGCGGGATCGCAAATGCTGCGACCGTCATCGCCGCTTTCCGCAAGGCGTTTCCGATCGCCGCGGCGCCGCCCGACCCGGGTTTGGCGCCGACCGACGCTTTGCGTTTTCGGTCGATCGCCGCCGGGCGCGTAACCGACGGTGAAGCTCTCTATCGATCCGCCAAAGCAGCCGCAGCGGGGCAGGTCGCGAATCCTCCAATACCGGCCGAGGCGGCGAATCCAGGAATGGCCGCGCTGTTGTCGAACCTGGTCGCCTACCGCAACGGAATGTTTTCAGAGCCGTCGAATGACTCCGCCTGGGAGTCGCCGGAACTCGCTTACGACTTTTCGATCGGTTCTCCGATTACGGGTCAGAATCTCCAGCTTCGAGCCCCCGAATTTCCCGGCGGTCATCTCGATTGGTATTCGTTCTCGCTTGAAAATGCCGCGGCGGATCAGATTTCGGCCACTAACCCCGCGCAGATCACACCGCTGACTTACGACATGCTGCCCAATCGCGTCGCGTTTCGTGGAATGCCCGATCCGCGATGGTGGAATTTCGAGGATAGCGTCACCGACTTCGGACAACTCGATGCCGAACACGTCGATTTGGCGAAGCTGCTGGTGATGGAATTCGCGTTCGTCTATAACAACGACTGGTTCTCGATTCCGGTCCCGATGCAAATCGGCGCGCTGGGCCGAGTCACCACGCTGGTGGTTTCCGACACCTTTGGCGTACGAACGCTGATTCGCCCGGCCGAGCAAACCGTCGTGAACCCCGGTGAAACTCCGTGGTCAATGTACAAGCTCTCCGGGACCGGCACACGTTCGGACTTTATCGCGATGGCGCCGACGCTGGGTCTCACCGACGACGCGACACCGATCGAGGATGTCCTGTTCCTGCGCGATGACATGGCGGCGATGGCATGGGCGGTAGAGCATTCGCTCCAGAGCGACCTCGACGCGCCGGTCGACGCATACCAAATGTACCTGGCGCGTATCCAGGACGATCCTCCGCCGGCTCCTCCGGTGGCTACCGCCGATGGGCCGAAAATCTACTACACCATCGAGACCCCCGTGCCTGACAATTGGATTCCGATGGTGCCGGTACGTTCGCCGCAAGGACAACTACTGCTGCGACGCGGAACGATGGAAATTCCCACATCCGAGGGACTGCAGAAACTCAAGGCGCGGGCGGAAATCCTCGAACCGCAGCACCCGTTTTTTCTCGCCGACCGCGTGCTGCCCCGTGCGGGCGTGCAGGTAGATCGCTACTTCCGCCGGACGCGCTCGCCGGACGGCAGCACCTTCCTATGGATGGCGCGCACTTCTGGAAGTGGCAAGGGTCCGGGATGGTCAGGTCTGCGTTTCGATGTTGTTCGCAATCTGACCAAGCCGCCCGACTAAGCAGTGCGGATTCAACGTCGCAGGCTCCGTTGAGCCTTCCTGCTGCTTTGGGCGTATACTGAACGAGCGTGAAACGCGAGATCATAATACGTTTCCATGGCAATGACCCGGCGTCGCGACCTGGGCCATTCAAACGTCTGCTGATGGCTATTGCAGTTCTGGCTATCGCACTCACCATCCTCATGGCGATACTGGTGCTGGGCCTGTCGTTGATGTTGATTATCTGGAGTATCATTGCAATCACACTCCTGGTCGCGATCGTGAAGAGCGTCTTCCGCGCCGACCCGATGAAAGGACCCTGACGTCGCGTTTGTCGCTTATCGCCGATGGTGATTACTATGCCGTCGAACCGAACTCTGGTTGCGGGAGAGCTTATTCGACAACAAACTCGTGATTCGAGTTGGCAAGACCGTCCCGACCTTCGACTTTAACAACGTGTCGCGGCCCGGCATCCATACGATGCCCGCCAGCATCGCGAACGCATCCCGACCTAGTACCTCCGATAAGGAAGAAATTTACCGTTGAACGTCACCTTGATACGGTCTCCTTTGGGGTCAGAAACTCGATCGACGCTCAACTCGAAATCAATCGCGCTCATAATGCCATCGCCGAACTCTTCTTCGATAAGCGCCTTGAGCGTGGTGCCGAAAACCTGCGTGATTTCGTAAAAGCGATAAATCAATGGGTCGGTGGGGATGGCCGTAGGCAGAGAGCCGCGGTACGGCGCTTGCTGCAGCAGGGCGACCTCATCTTCGTTGAGGCCAAGAAGATGTCCGGTCTTCTGCGCTTCGTCTTTGTTTAGCGGCATCTGACCCAAAAGGGCGGCGGTGGCAAATCCGGGTGAGCACCCGATCGCCTCAGCGAGCTGTTTCCAAGATAGTCCCTTGACGTGCTTCAGCGTCACGATCTTTTCGGTCAGCAACTGCCTTTTCATTGCTATCCTCCGACCGGGCTATCCGCTCGTTCAGACCGTCGCGATTCGCAGCGGTAAGCTCACCAAAAGTGAAATAGTTCACTCGTCGCCACTTGTCTCGCGCCGACGGGTGGACGATGAAAGCAGACGAATCATGGACGGCGGAAGAAACGTCCGCAACATCCGCAGATACGTCTTGAGATGAAAGGGCTCGAGCTTGAGCGCGCCGACAAAGCCTGCGCGGGCCGCGCCGCGGTCGCCACTATCGAGCGCCGCCAGTGCCTCGTGACGCAGCCGGCTGGCCCTCACCGCGGGCGAAGGTGCCTGCGGAGGGACGTCAGAGTGTATATCCTTTGCCGGTTGCTCTCGCGCCGGATCGGTCGGTGCAGGCACTGGAAAGAAGGGCACGAAGTGGTACCAACCGCTTGGCGCCCGCGTGGCCGGCTTGCGCATTGCCCGCATCATCGGCCGCCATTCGGCGGGCGAGGTCTCGTCGTCGAGCGCGCTGCCGCCAGCCGGAAATTGTGCGACCACCGAATACTCGTAGTTGGTTTGCAGGAAACGGCAGGCGAAGTGCACGGAATCCGATAAACAATCGTCGAGCATCAGCACGCCCGAGGGCTTGAGTAGTAGATTGATGTAGAAAAGGTCTACGAACACATGGTCGAAGCGATGGTTACCGTCGATGAACGCGAAGTCGAAATAGCGACCTTCGCGAACTAGACCGGGCAAAATGTATTCGGAATGGTCCTGATGAAAATCGATCAGCTGTTCGACGCCTGCCGTTTTGATGACCCGCCGCCCGGCGTCATGAAAAATGCTGGTCTGACATGGATCCATCACTGTATGCGCGCGTGAGGTGACCCCGTTTTCGAGCAGCGCTTGAACGATGAACAGGGTGGAAAGTCCATACCCCAGGCCGATTTCGACGGTGGACTCGGGCCGTTCCGCCCGGCATACGTCTCTTAAAAAGGCGCCGCGTTCCGATGCGAGGCTCGTCGGCAGAATCTCGAACTCCGTCCCGTCCTCGCCGTGGATGACGCCGCGGGCGTAGAGTTCCTCGATGAATTTCTCCAGCGTCGCGGGGCTCGGATTCATATCCATCAGCGATTCCGGCGATCGTTAAATCGAACCGTAAAACCTGTGCGGTTTAGGCTCGCGCGCTCTTGCCAACCGTGGCACGCCATCGCGATCGCGACGGCCTATGAGGTGCGGAAACCCCGTACGGAGACGATCGAATCGGCAGTATACACGAACAAGCCGGGATTTCCGTATATAGGCCCGAGACCAGCCAGCCGGAGAATTGACCTATGTGTTTGTATGGCGAGCTGACACTGCTGTACAATCGCCTAAATAATGTACGAGATGTAATTGCTCCACTAATCAATGGGGCGACCAGCAAAAGATGAAGTCGATCCGAATCATAGAGGCTTATTAACTTACCTGTGACTTAGGGCCGAGCGTTCAACTTGAGTGAACTCTTAGAACCGCGATTCCCGATGAACCTTTCGAATGACAGCGTTCGCCACGCGATGATCTATGAGCTTGGCAACATGTTCACGGCACATCTTGGTCTTGAGGAGGTCATCCCGCTGGTCATTTCCAAATGTCGCGAAGTGCTGGACGCGGGCGGAGTCTCCGTGCTGCTGCTCGATGAACATCGGAATGAGCTCTACTTTCCCTATGTCTCGGAAGACGACCCCGAAGTCGCTCGGCGCTTGTTCGAAGTAAGGATTCCGGCCGATACGGGGCTTGCAGGTGCGGTGTTGCGCAGCGGCCGAGCCGAGAAGGTGGATGCCGCGCAGTCCGATGGTCGTTTTTATTCCGGCGTGGATCAAAAAACTGGAGTTACCACCCAGTCGCTACTCGCAGCTCCGCTGTTGGTTGGCCATGCGCGCTTGGGCGTCATCGAGGCGGTGAACCATCGTGGAGGGGGCCCCTTTACCGATGCTGACCTCGCGCTTCTCGAGAAATTGGCGCTCAGCATTGGGATTGCAATCCAGAACGCTCGTCGGTTCGGCGAGGTCAAGACATCGGCCGAGCAGCTCCAGGTCCAGATCGGCGCATTACGTCGCGATTTGGCACGCCACGATCGGTTTACGGAGATTATCGCGGTGAGCCCCGCCATGGTCGAGGTTTTCCGGCTGATGGAAGGGTGTGCCTTCTCCTCGATTCCCGTTTTGATAGAAGGCGAGACTGGCACCGGCAAGGAGCTGGTTGCTCGCGGCATCCATCGCGCCAGCTCGCGCGCTGCTGCTCCCTTTGTAGCCGTAAACTGCGCGGCTCTGCCGGAGGCACTGCTCGAGAGCGAGCTTTTCGGACACCGTCGCGGCGCATTCACGGGCGCGACCGACGATCAACCGGGCCTGTTCAGAGCCGCAAACGGCGGAGTCATATTTCTCGACGAGATTGGCGAGATGCCGCTCACCATGCAGGCCAAGCTGCTTCGCGTGGTTCAGGAGAGTGAAGTGACATCGGTGGGCGAGACGAA
This sequence comes from uncultured delta proteobacterium, assembly GCA_963832395.1. Lineage (GTDB taxonomy): Bacteria > Desulfobacterota > Binatia > Binatales > Binataceae > JAKAVN01. The sequence continues at coordinate 68,506 of CAWHTV010000010.1, forward strand.
ACCCACTAAAGTCGACGTAAGGGTGATCTCCGCGACCAATCGGAATCTCAAGGCGGCGGCGGCCGCTCACACCTTTCGGCAAGATCTCTATTATAGGCTTGCGGCCTTCCCAATTCGGCTTCCCGCTCTGCGTGAACGAAGGGAGGATATTCCCTTTCTCGCGGCGCGGTTCCTTAAGCTAGCCTCCGAACGTCATCATAAGAGTCTGCGCGGCTTCGATGCGTTGGCGATTGACATGCTTTCGCATGCCGATTGGGATGGGAACATCCGCGAACTGCAGAACGAGATCGAGCGGCTTGTCGTGTTGGCCGTGGACGGCGAAACGATAACGGCCGACCATCTTTCACCAGGGTTAAGGGCGGTCAAGGCCTCCAACGGCGCATCGGCCGACACCCACGCCGCGCTCACCCTGAGCGGAGAAGACCACGTATCAGCGTCACCTGGCCCGGCTTCTTTGGAACCCAATACCCGCGCGGCAACCTCTTTGGAGGAAGCGCGAGCGGCCTTCGAGGCACGGTTTATATCGCAGGTTTTGAGCGAACACTACGGCAATGTCTCGCACGCGGCCGTCGCGCTCGGTGTTTCCCGCGTCGCTCTTCAGAAAAAGATGAAAAGATATCGACTGCGCTAACTATTGTTTGCACGTCGCGAGCGAGCTGCTAAGCAAACGTAGCATCGCTCCGAAAAACCCCTTTGAAACTCCTATAGCCTGCGCTGGTATCACTCTTGCTGTCTGTCTTGGTACCCGGCAGAAGCGGGGAAATGCAAACTAGGGAGGTTAGAGGTCCATGGCTAAGCACGGTGAGTCAGAGGGAGACGTTCTGAGCAAAGAGGAAATGAAGAGCACCAAGGGAGGGGCCGGTGCTGGTGCAGTGGCGAGTGCCGAGGCGGGATTGAAAACACGGGAGACGTTGGACCAGACTCTTGTCGACACCAGTTTTCAAATGGAAGCGGTGAATGCCATTCCGATAAGCCAGCCGGTTGTCGGCGTCAACGCGCCGCCGCCGCCGCCCACTCTGGGAAAGAAGTAACTCTGGCGCTTTGTGAATGCGTTGGGCAGCTCTGGGCGCTTTGGCCCAGAGCTGCCAGGCACTACGCGGTGTCGGCGGGTCAGCGAAGGCCGAGTTATCCGAGAAACTCGCCGTGGATCCGAGGCGCCGCGGCTCACAGCTTTGTGAAGCCGTCCGCGCTCCACTGTTCCGAGCCCACTCCGTTATGGACGAAGAACAGACCGTCCGGATCGTATTTTCTTTTGATTTCAGCGAGGCGAGAGTAGTTACTCCCCCAGTACGAGTGCTGCCATCCGTTCTCGAAGTAATTGCTCTCGCTCACATACGATGCCGGGTACGGTACGAGTGCACGAAGTTCATTCATGCATCGATCAACGCGCTCCGCAGCTTTCCGGCCTGCCACAACCGATGGCTCATGCCCGGGAATTCCTGGATATGCGGGTCCCTGGCCGTCGCCTGCGATCGCCAGAGCGAAGGCGGTCAGCACGGCTGGATTGATTGCGGTGTCCCTCGCCCCGGCGATCGCATCGGCGGGCGCTCCGGCGAGTCCCTTATTGAAGTGCAGTTCGACACCTGAATGCCGAGAGCTTGCAAACAATGCGTCAGCGAGACGCTGCTGCGCGGTATTCTCGAGCAGCGATGCAGGCAACCATAGCGACTCGAAACCCCAGATGAACCAGCCAACTTGCCCCGCGTCCCCGGTCCACCACGCGTTATTGGGTGCCGCGCCAGGCCGATGGTCGACGACGAAAATGGGCTGCCGATGCAAGTATACGAGGGCATGATCAAGCAATGCGACCAGGGGATTGGCATTTGGATTCGGAAAAGGCAATTCAGGCCAATGCTCTTTCCACCATTGCACGTCCCACCAGCGTCGCGCCGGCACGCTACCGATAACCATCCGCCCTTCAACCGAATATGCCTGGGGCGAACGCGCCACCCAGTCCAGAAACGGCTGCCAGACCTTTTTCGCCTGTCCAGTGTCCAACGCGTGAGAGAGCATGCTGATGACGAGTGAGTTGTCGGGGTTCACGTGGGCCTGCTCTCCCCAATGGTCGTTGAAGAGATGCTCCTGGTAGAAGCTCACGAACTCGCGGATCAGGCGCCGATAGGCATCATCCGACGCCGCTTTGATCGTGAAGTTGGCGACGCCGAAGAACTCGGGAAGATCGTGAATACGCAGCGTCACCTTACTCACCACCCCATAGCTCCCGCCTCCGCCGCCTTTCAGCGCCCAGAACAGATCGGGATTAGTGCATGCATTCGCGACGCGAATCTTGCCGTCGGCAGTGACTACTTCGGCTTCCAGCAAACCTCCTGCGGCAAGGCCGTAGTGCTTCGAGTAACTTCCAAAGCCACCACTTTGAATCAGACCCGCCACGCCTACTGTCGCGCATCCGCCACCCTGAACGTATTTTCCACCCTTGGTCGTAACCGCGTCGTATGCCTGCATCCAGATCGTTCCGGCGCCGAACGTCACAGCCGGCAGCGGTTGTAGGGTATGCTCGCATCCCTGCGGAACGAATGCGGTATGCATCGCGATATCGTTCATGTGCCGGGTCCAAATCAGAAGCGAATCAGCCGCATTGGACGTGCCCTGGTAGCTGTGGCCGCCGCCCTTGACCACCAGGCGCAAGTCATTCTCGCGGGCAAAATTCACTGCCTCGGCGATGTCGTGGGCATTTCTTGCCGCGACCGCGTAAACGCTTGGTTTGGTAGCCCATGCGTCGACCCATCCCAAGGTCTGCGTGAGTCCCGGCTGATCGCTGATGTAGTATGGATTTCTCAGGTCCTCCGAGAGAAGCTTGGCTGCGGCGCCCGCCGGATCAGTTTTGAATAGCGAAAGAGGAAAGTTTACAGTAATCAAATTTCCGCCGACCGCATCATCGAGCCGTTTCCACGCCGACTGCGATGGCCACGCGGCATCGGAAGGACGGCGCCGGCGGAAACTCGTGCTCGCCGACGGGCGGCGCGGCAAAATCGGCAAGAGCGCGGCCGATCCGATTGCTTTCAAGAATGCTCTTCTGTTCATTAACTTTTTTCCCGAAAGGGTCGATTCTTCTCACGAGGATCCGCTCCCCGGCTGGTGTCTCAAGGCATGGTTATTTTTGGATCGACATTCTCTGCCGCGAGACGCCCCGAATGGCTGAGAAGAGTGGTTCAAACAACTTCGAATCTGACCTTCTGCAGTTCGGATACTGCTTTCGCCGGCGATGGCGTACCGACCGTGGCGATGCTCGATCGCATCCATCGCCACTCGATCATCGCCAGCATCAACGGCGAGAGCTTAAGGCTCAAGGCCAGGCGCACGGCCGGAGTGCTCGGCGCTTCGAGCAAAATCGCGAAGCGTTGGACGGTAGGTGCGGATCAGTGTGTGTCCGCGGAGGATTGCGGCGGCCCGCCGAGTTGTTGAAACAAGCTTGCCCTGTCGAGCAAGGCCCAGCGCTCGGCGACCTTGCCGTTCTCGATGCGGGCGATTTCAAACACATAAGCGCCGGTCCGTTTTCCGCTCGGAGCAAATCCCATGAAGTCGCCGCGATGCGTACCCTCTATCCAGATTCTGGCTGCGACCTTATCGCCCTCGCACAGAATGTCGCGCATCTCTGTGGTCTGATCGGGAAATGCCTTCATGACCGTGCGCCGGAATGTCTTCAGGCCCTCGATTCCCCGAGGTGAGCCCGGCGGAAGATCATGTCCCACGAAGTCGGCGGAGACGACTTCGTCAAGGCGTTGAGGGGTCGCGAGCAATTGGAGGTATTTGCGAAACAGTACCTTGTTCTCCTCGATTCCCATTGCGCGACTTTCTCAGATCGGAGAGGCGATGGCCATAGCAACGAGAATCTCGGCGCCGCCCGTGACACCACTATCAGGTTTTCAGCCGACCAACGTGTCTTACGGTGCGGCGAGGGGGAAGGTCCCCCTCGCGCTCCCCTTCTCAAACACAGCCTACTCGAAGGTCACATAGGGCCTGGCCGCAATGAACGGGTTGGCAACCAATCCCTTTCCAGAATCTCGATCGTGCGCCGGTAACCCATCTCGATCACGAGGTCGAATAACTTCCAGTCGAGTATGCCAATGGCTGGGGTTAGCGGCTCGATGAGCAAATCGACAGAGTCCTGCAGCGACTTGGACTTTCGCATCCCGCTCAGGCTTGCTGCGGATACTAACAGAGTGAAGATGTTCGGAGTGCCGCGCCGGGCGTGCCGTGCGAGCTCCCAGAGCGGGCGATCTTCCAGTTCGTCGATGCTGGCCCTTATTGAACGGTCGCTTGCGACATTGACCGCGACGATTTGCCCACGATGCATCTCGTCCATGATCTCCAAGGGCAAATTATTGAGCAAGCCGCCGTCGACGAGTATTTCTGTCCCGTCGACTACTGGCGGCAACATCCCCGGAATTGCCGTGCTGGCCCGGAGCGAGCGCCAGAGCGGTCCAGTCCGATGTACTTTGAGCCGGCCCGTACTCAAATTGGTCGACACGTTGAAGTACGGACATGGGCAATCCTCGATCTGATGTTCGCCGAAATGTTGGCGTAAGAATCGGGAGGACTTGCGTCCGCGAAGCAACGAAATCATTGGAAGCGTGTAATCGTTAGACGAATTAGTACCCGAAAAGCCGGCGCGCATACGTTCGCTAAGCTCCCGATCGTCCCATTCAAGCGCGGCCCCAGCTGCGATGATCGATCCCATGCTGGCGCCGCCGAAGTGATCCAACTCCATCCCGGCTTCGCGAAGCGCACGAATCACGCCGATGTGGGAAAGGCCACGCGCCCCTCCGCCTGAAAGAACCAGACCTATCGCTCGGCCACTGAGCTGACGCGCGAGCCGCCGGAAATCCCGAGGGACGCCGGCGCGAACGTTATGCATCAGCGCGTCGAATCGCTTCAGCAGGGTCGCGGTTTCGGTCGAGCCCGCTATGCGGTCTCCATCGTGAAGCAAAACCAATTCGCAAGGCGTCCGCCGCGGATCTTGGAGTATCGACTCAATAAGAGACGAGTAGGCGTTGAGATGTTGAGTGTTGTGGACTAGGAGTACCAGACGATCGGCCTGGCGCAGGCATAGCTGGCTCCAGGCCGACGGCTCGAAATCAGCCTGATACAGCACCATGCCGAATGCTTCTTCCAACGCATTGAACCACTCGATCGGCCGCGAACTCGAGGCGTTGTCGAGTACGCAGGTCTTCGTGCCGAGCTCTACGAACGCCTTTTCCAGGGAACGAACAAAGCTGGTGCTAGGGGGTACAGGCGCCAGGGAGATTACCGCGATCGTTTTTGGCGCTTGACTCGCCCCGGTACTGCGCGGCTCCCGCAGGCGCCGCACGAGCAAGTCGGTAATGAAGCGAAGGGCCTTTGGATGCGCCTCGATAAGTCTCGTGAAGGCGGGCTTCCGCAACTGGAGTAGTTCCGAATCGCGCAGGGTCACGACCGTGGCGGAACGCGGTTCGCCAGAGAGCAGCGCCATTTCACCCACCGTCTCTCCGGCTACCATCTGGCGAATCAGGGTGTCCTTACCGTCTTCGTTGCGCACGAAGGCTCCAAGCCGCCCGGACAACAGGATGTAAAGTGAATCGTCGGTATCGCCCTCGTGGAATAGAGTTTGGCCTCCAGGCAGGCTGAACCATTCGAACTCCGAGCCAATCGTGTCCAGCAAGTGCCAGTCGATTCCGGCAAGCAATGGCAGTTCGGTTAATTTGGCCTTCATGTCAACGACGTTCGGAGCTCGAGTGCCGTCGGTCCCGGCGGTACTGGCTTCGGTCTTCCGAGTGAAATCCATTCTCTCTCCGTTTGAGGCCGTTTCCGCAGTCTGATCTGGATGTAGCCGACACAATATTCAATAGATTATAGACACAACAGCTCGGCTTAGAATCGGAGGCCTGACCCTTGGGAACTACCGAGCAGCTACAATCCGACAGACCGGGCTACCGTTGCCAGCTTGCTAAAACCGGACACTTGATCTTTGGTGACAGCTTCGGCGTTGCCTGCGAAAATCGTGTGAAATGAAAATATCGCGGCGGGAATTTGTGCGGCGGGTCGGCATCTTGGGCGGCGTCGGCGCCGCTCACGTCGCGATGGAGGCTCTTGGCCTGGCGCCTGTCCCGGTCTCTTACGCGGGTCCGCCATCGCTGCCGCCCGAGTCGGGCAAGGGGATCAAGATGGTCATTCTCGGTGCGGGAATCGCCGGGCTTACGGCCGGCTATGAACTTCGCAAGGCCGGCTACGAGGTTACGATTCTGGAGGCTCGCGATCGAGTCGGCGGACGGAACTGGACGATCCGGCGCGATACACGCGTCAAGTTGAATCAGGTCACCGATCAGCAGTGCACATTCGATGACGGCCTATACTTCAATGCGGGCCCGGCTCGCATCCCCAGCCATCATCAGGCGGTCCTGGGCTATTGCCGCGAATTCGGAGTCGAGCTGCAGGTCGAGGTAAACAGCAACCGCAGTGCGCTGTTACTCAACGAAAGCGTGAACAAGGGACGGCCACTCCAGCAGCGGCAGGTAATCAACGACACGCGAGGTCACGTCTCTGAATTGCTGGCGAAAGCGATCAAGCGCGGTGCGCTCGATAAGGAGATGACGGCCGCCGACAAAGAGCGAGTGGTGGAGTTCCTGCGGGTTTACGGCGACCTTTCTCCGGATCTTTTCTACAAAGGCTCGACCCGCTCGGGCTTTCGCACTCTGCCGGGCGCGAGCTTCGACGTGGGCGTGGCGCGCGACCCGATCGATCTCCGCCTGCTGCTGGACGAGAATCTGTGGACCGGCGTGTATGTTCGAGGACATGTTCGTGATGCAGGCGACGATGATGCAGCCGGTTGGTGGCATGGACCGGATTCCCGCGGCATTCCACAAGCGACTTCAGTCCCAAATTCGCCTCGGGGCGCAGGTCAGCGAGATTCGCAAGCTGCCGGACGGAGTACGGATTATCTACCATGACCGCGGCGCCGGCGGACCGATCGCGATAACCGCCGAGTACGCGATCGTGACGATTCCATTGCCAGTGCTCGCCGGGATCGAAAATGACTTTTCTCGCAGCCCTTCAGCTACTCGATTGCGAATATCGCGTATGACAACGCGGTCAAGGTCGCATGGCAGGCTCCTCGCTTCTGGGAGACCGGGGATCACATCTACGGCGGAATCTCGTTCGTCAAGGGCGAAACCAGGCTGGTCTGGTATCCGAGCGACGGCTTCCAGGATCCGAATGGAATCCTGCTCGGATGCTACAATACCGGCGATGAGGCGAAGAAATTCGGCGCGCTGCCCCTTGCCGACCAATTCAGTCGATCGATGGCTGCCGTGAATGACCTCCATCCCGGGCATGGCGCCGACCTTGCTCCATCCGGTGGCCGTCGCCTGGCAGAACGTGCCCTTCAATCTGGGTCCGTGGGTGCATGTGGCCGGACGGTCCAAGTGCGGAATACAATCTGCTGAACCAGCCCGATGATCGAATCTATCTGGCAGGCGAGCATCTAAGCCATGTCAACGGCTGGCAGGAGGGCGCGGTACTTTCCGCCCATCGCGTCGTGTCCGAAATATGCCAGCGCGTCCGCATGGCTCAAGCGTGATTCGAAGGAAACGGGAGAACCTCACTCGTTGTTACCCATTCGCGCCGGCCTCGACGCGCTTCGCCTCGTCGGCCGCGGAAGGACCGGTGACCTTGTAAAGCTTCTGTGAATTCTCCCATAGGATCTTGCGCCGCACCGATTCTTCACAGTCGGACGAGACCACCCTTGATGCGGGCGTGCACCTCGTCGCCGTAGAGCGAGGTCGGATGCGGAAAGTCGGTCTCGAAGAGGATGTTGTCCACGCCGATCTTATCAATCAGGCGGCGCGGCGCGGTCTGTTCGAACCAGTAACAGGCATAGACGTTGCGCGCGAAGTACTCCGACGGCAGCATATCGAATTCCGGATGCTCTTCCGCCACGCTATTACCCTGGAACTGGTAGTCCATCGCTTCGAGCACGAAGGGAATCCAGCCGATGCCGCTTTCCACCGAGACGAACTTGATCTCGCGGATAGCGCACGAGCACCCCGGACATCAGCAGGTCGTTCAGTTGGACGCCGTTGCGCAGGAAGATATCCACCGCCAGTTCCGCAAACGCCGCCATCTTGCCGTAGGTCGTTACGCGATTTTTCAGCAGGCCTTCGGCCATATCGCCCGAGCCGATATGGAAGCTGATAGGCAGATCCAACTCGACCGCGACCTCCCAAAGCGGATTCCAATGCGCGTCGCCCAGCAGCGGCTTGCCGAAGTATTGCGGCTCTCCGGTGAAGAGAATGCCCTTGTGGCCCATGGCGGCGCAGCGACGCACCTCCTTCACCGCCGCGGCGACGTCCCAGAACGGGATTGAGGTGATGGGCAGCAGGCGGCGCGCGTCGGCGGACGCCCACTCGGTCTGCCAATCGTTATAGATCTTGCACGCAGGTGAGCATCAGCTCAGGGTCATTCAGTTTCAGGAACTGCTGAGCCCCAAAGCCGCCGACGTTCGGATACATGACCATCGCCCAGATACCCATCTCGTCCATGTACTTCAGCCGCGCGTTGGCATCGTATGCTCCCGGATGCATCTCTTCGTAGCTCTTGGGCGGGTGCTTGAAACTTCCCGACTCCGGCGGTAGCAGTCATACCGACATTAGCCAGGGGCCGGCCTACTCCCACCAACCACCGCTGAGTCCCATCGGCGCCGGTCACTACGTGCGGCACGCGGTCGCGCATGCTGGCAGGCGCGCGGCTGGTCCACAGGTCAGGCGTTTCGGTCACATGGGTATCTGCGTCGATGATCGTGTAACTGCTCATGGCTTCCCTCTTTCAATTGTCGGCGGGTCGTCGTTGTTCGCCTCAATCCTATCTACTACCTTGGTCTGACCACATGCACCAGCTCTCATTTGGCAACTGGCAGCTTCCGTTGCGACGCAGGATCGATCGACCGCGCGATGGTTCGTTGCGATCGAGCAAGCGTTCATGTGCCGGCATCTGGCCTTCACCACGGCCTCCGCGACACCGAATTCGTCGTGTTTCAGAGGAGTTCCCACATGAGCAGATGATGACGGAGGGCGAAGGCCTCCAGATCCACGTGCGTCGGACCTTGCGCCTGTATGGCTGCGATGGCGGCAACTGTGACGGATGCCGGCTTCAGTCCGGCAGGGGATAAATCATCCCCTGCCGGTATAAGCGAACCGAATCTGCTACACGATGTGAACGTGCACCGACTCGGACGCGATTCCGTTGGCAACTACTGCGAGCTCGCAGTCGCCGGTCGGCGCACTGGGTGGCACGAAGAAGCGCGTGTGGACGTCGCGATCTCCGGTCGCGACGGCGTAGGTGGAAAAGCCGTGTGTGCGGCAGTAGGACACCTTCGCGCCTTTTCTCAGCCTCACCAGCGGATAGTTGGTGGCCGCGGTATAGTCGTCACCATAGCTGACCGCCTGTGAAAGTCCGTTGAAGCGATGCCCTTTGAGCTCGTAGCTCTCGTCTCGATGCAGATGATGCGGATGCTCGGTGATGCGGGGGCGCCAGTCGTGATGCGGCGCGCCATCAGGCGTGTACACCCAGATTTGATTCTGTTCCGCAGTATACAACACCTGTCCATTTGGCAGCAGCATCAGCCGCCCCGTCCAAGTGTCGGTGCCGCCGCTAATTGAAGGCTGGTTAAGCGTCGGCACAATGCCGTTGCTAATCGGATCGTATTCGAAAAAGAGCGTCGGACCCGACCAGTACTCGTTCTGGCCACTCACCACTTCCAGGTGGCGCTGGCCGGCGGAGAACAGCACCTTGCCCGAAGGTAACAGAGCCGCCGGAGCGTCGATCGCCGTAAGGGGATTGTTGCTGGCGTCCTTCATCTCCGGGCCGTTGACCCAACTGCCCGGATCCTTGTGATGGTGAGGTTCGGTGTAGAGAGCGGTATGCGTCGATCCGCCGATGGCGAAGACACGGCCATCGGGCAACAGCACGGCGGGTCCGATCTCCTGCATGACCGTTTCGATCAGGCTCTGAGGCGTCGTGCTGGCGCTAACCCAGATGTCGTCGCCGGGCAGGTATTTCTCTGCCGCTGACGGATTGGAAACCTCGACGGTCAGCACACTGCCATTCGCGCAGCATGGTCCAGGTCTCCTCGCTCGTTTTGCCAATCTTGGTCGGGTTGGTGGTGCCGAAGGCGGTTCCGGCCTCGCGCCAGTTGTCGTGTTCGGCATTCCAGATCGCAGTCCGTGCGTCGTCGATGCATCCCAGCAGGACGTGGCCATTGGCCAACACGGAGCAGGGAATATCGCCGTGGATGAAGTCGAAGGCGGGCGGCTTCGCCAGCTTGGACCAGGTGTTCGTCAGCGGATCGAAGATCTCCCCGAGAGGCGTGTCGCTGCCGGCGTTCGAGTATTCGCCTCCGATCGCGAATACTTTGCCATCTCGCAGCACTCCCGAAGCGAAAAACTGGCGGCTGTTGAGCATGGCAATTATCGAGGACCAGGTGCCGGTGCTGTAATTGCCTTGCGGGTCTGGGGTGAGCCGTCTCCATTCGGCGCCGTACGCGTTATGCACGAGCACCGAGCCGTCGGTCAGCAGAATCATACTGTCCGAGTTTAAACTGCTCGGGGGTTGATTGGTAAGCGGTGCCCACGTTCCCATTGTTCGTTTCCTCCTTTGGATCTAGTGACTATTTGACAAAAGCCGACACAAACCGATGGTTGGTCGGTGATTTCGCCCCGGCTTACAAATCGGTGACGCGCACGAAATGAAACCACCCGCCGCCGAGCCCAAACTGAGCCCTTGCGCTCCCGTGTCTGGCGGCTACCCGATTATCGACGAGTGTCAGTTCCGGCGGATTATGGCGCTGGTTCATACTCTGCTTCCTTTCCGCTTGAATCGAGTCGCTCGAAGGTTGACTACAGCAAGCCCAATGCCAAGAGCGCGAGGGCTATTTTGTGGGATTTTTTTGCGCGTGTAGCTATGTATGCGCGGCACTGCACTCAACAGGTGCCAAGAAAAATCAGCACCCCAGGAACGGTTACTGGCGAGGCCGCCGCGGACCGGACCGCCGACGAGATGAAACGCATCGGATTGCGGCCAGACGATTCCGATCGCGCTCCTGGTGGAATCTCCGAACTCACGTAGGTTGAGAGTCAAAGGTTGCGGTCGTGAATTGGATGTGGTGCGTTATGGTGAGTTGACGATATAATCCATCGACATGCTTTCGCACAGATCCAAGTACGCCCTGAAAGCGTTGCTCGTCTTGAGCGAGGAGTACGGCAAGGGGTCGCTGCTGATTTCGGAAATTGCCGAACGCGAGCGCATCCCGAAACGCTTTCTGGAATTGATTCTGCTCGAGTTGAAGAATCACGGAGTTTTGCGCAGCAAGAAGGGCAAGGGCGGTGGCTATGCCCTCAGCAAGCCGCCCGAATTGCTGTCGGTCGGACGGGTTCTGAGGATGCTCGAGGGTCCTCTGGCTCCGCTGCCCTGCGTCAGCAAGACGGCTTACGAGAAATGCGCGGAATGCCGCGACGAGAAGACTTGCGGAATTCGCCTTCTGATGAAGGACGTGAGAGACGCGACTGCGGCAATTCTCGACTCGACAACTTTTGCCGACGTTCTCAAGCGCTCGCGCACGGCCGCCAACGGCGAGCATGTGCTGATGTTCTCGATTTAGCTGACACGGCGCGGAAGAGAGAGCCCGAAGATGAAATCCAGCGACGATAATGCGTGCGAACTCGTAGTTAACAACGCGAGAATCTTCGACGGTTCGGCCGTACTTCAGGGATCGCACAATGTCGGAATTGCGGGCGACAGAATCAGGTCCGTCAGCAGTTCGCCAATTGCTGGAAGTCGGCAAATTGATGCGCGAGGGCGATTTCTCATGCCAGGCCTCATCGACTGCCACATTCATCTTCTCAATTTTTGGACGGCGAAAGACGAGGCGACGATGGCGGCCGATATCGAAACTGAATTGCCCAAACGTCTCAACGACTTCCTCGCAGCGGGTGTGACGACCGTTAAATCGGTTGGTGACTCAGAGGATGACATCCTGCGCGTGCGCGCGAGGCTTGCCAGCGGCGAACTCGCCGGTCCCCGCCTGCTGGCAACCGGCGCAGCGTTTTGCGCTCCCGGCAGTCACCCCGCAACCACGCTCCTCGCCCAAAACCCTTGGCTCCGGTCTCGCGCGGCCATCGAGACTGATTCGCCAGAACGGGCGCGGGAAGCGGTGCGGCGCTTGGCCGCGAAGAAAGTCGATGCTGTCAAGGTCGTTCACCAAGGCGGTTGCAAGCATGGTTCACCTTATTTCTTCAAGGTCGAGTCATGGGGAATCAATGTCCAGATTCTGAAGCTGGAGAAGGCGGTTCTCGCAGCGATCATCGATGAAGCGCATCGGCATGGGCTCAAGGCTACCGTTCATACCGTCGATGCAGAGGCCGCAATCGAAGCGCTCGAAGCGGGAGCCGACGGCCTCGAACATGGGGTGATGGAGCATCGACTGAAAGATGATCGGGTGGTCGAGCTGTTGTTGCGAAATCGCGCATCCTATGTGCCGACCCTGTGCTTGATCAAATTGGAAGAACAGATGGCGGAGGTCAGATATGCCAATCTTAAGCAGGTCGTCGATGCGGGAGTCAGAGTCGCCCTTGGCACCGACAGTTTCTGCGGCTTGAGCAAGTTCGGCGAGGACACGATTGAAGAAGCGGAGCGGTCTGCACAGGCCGGGATCGGGGCGTCGCAAATTCTGAGGATGGCGACCAAGGACGCCGCCGAGCACTTAGGCCTGGACGACTTGGGCGTGGTGGCGCCCGGCAAGCTCGCGGATTTGCTTTTGCTCGAGGGTGATCCAGCAACCTCTATCGGTGATCTTCGGAAACTATCAATGGTAATCCAGAAAGGCGCTATCGTAGTCGATAATGAGCATATAGCCTGACGATTTGTGCTGCTGGGGGCTTCCGCGCCGCATTTAAGATGAACCAGTTGGTACGGCTGGGTCGTGTCGCAGGCGACTCGGACCCGGTGTTCCAAGGCGTCACGGCTACCATGATTGTCTCCTTTGAGAATGCTTCGTGCATTTCTACTGTTCAATCGCGATAGAAAAGGCTTGTCGCCGGCGATCGTTACACGATGCCGTCAAGGAGGAACAAAATGATCGATCTGTACTTCTGGCCAACTCCAAACGGAAAAAAAGTTACGATCCTGCTCGAGGAAACCGGCATCCCTTATGTCGTCAAACCGATCAATATCGGACGCGGCGACCAGCTAACCCCCGACTTCCTCCACATCTCACCGAATGGCCGGATGCCGGCGATTGTGGACCACCAGCCGACGGGCGGCGGCGCACCAATCACCATCTTCGAGTCAGGCGCCATCATGGAATACCTGGCCGAGAAGAGCGGGAAGTTCTGGCCGCAGGAACCGCATCAGAAATTCGAAGTCGCACAATGGGTCTTTTGGCAGATGGCCAACCAGGGGCCCAAGATGGGCGAACAGGGGCACTTTCGACGCGCCTCGCAAGATCCGAAAAACGGCGATCAGGCTTATGCGCTCCTGCGCTTCGATAACGAAGTCCATCGAATCTACGGAGTGATGAATCTGGGCCTGCATAGGAAGCCTTTTCTGGCGGCCGGTCAGTACACGATCGCCGACATGATTTGCTATCCATGGGCGACCACCTGGCAGAACCGCAATATCGACCTTATCGAATTTCCCAACGTCAAGCGCTGGCTCGATGAGATCGGCGAGCGTCCCGCGGTAAAAAAGGCGATGGCCGCAGGCCCCGAATATCGCGAAGACCCGGCGACCATCACAGCCGAGGAGCGGACGCGGCGCTCCAAGCTGCTTACCCATCAGCGAGCGCAAGCGGTGCCCAAGGAGTGGGCGTAACGGGCGTAGCGCCTATTGAGCGAGAAATCCTCCGTCAACTGGAAGTGCCGCCCCGGTGACGAAGCTTGCCCGGTCGGAACAGAGCCAAACGACCGCTTCCGCGATCTCGGAGGACTGTCCGACTCGTCCGATTGGCAGCGTGCTTTCCATGTCCTGGAGAGCTTCGGGGTGTTCTCGGAGCACGCTCTCCATAAACGGAGTTCTGGTCGGCCCGGGGCAAACTGCATTCACTCGGATATTTTGGCGGGCATATTCCAGGGCGGCGGTTTTGGTAAGGCCTATGACACCGTGCTTACTGGCACTGTAGGCTGACATCTTGCGTGACCCTACCAGACCAAAATTCGACGCTATATTGACGATTGCGCCGCCACCCTGGCATAGCATCTGGCCGATTTCGAACTTCATGCATAGCCAGACGCCCTTGAGGTTGGTCGAAACGATGCGATCCCAGTTCTCTTCGGTGTACTCGGCGGTCAAAACGGCCGGCCCTCGGACTGCCGCGTTGTTCACCGCGCAGTCCAGCCGTCCATAGCTATTGACCGCTCGTCGAACGAGCGCCTCGATCCCCCGCGCCTCTGACGTATCCACGATCATAGTCAGCCCGCGGCCGCCTTCGCCGGTTATCATCTCGAGCGTGGTTGCGGCAGCGGCTTCGTCGCGGTCGGCTATCACCACGATCGCACCTTCGCGCGCCATCTTCAGCGCCGTAGCTTGGCCGATACCCGAGCCGGCGCCCGTGACCAGCGCCACCTTTTCTGTCAGCAGCGAAGGCACAACATGCCTTACGGCCGCTTCTCGTGCATCGGCAGGAACCGGAACACGTCGAAATGCGCGGCGACCGCCGATCTTCCGTACTCCACGCTCCCGGCCACTTCCATGAACGACTTCGCGAGGTCCAATAAATGCTCCGCCTCACCAGGCATCCGCGTGAGAGGAAATTGATTGAGATATTGGGCAATGTCATCCAGTCTCGGCAGCATTGCATTGTAGAAAGACCGCAACTCTTCATCCGAGCGCTCGAGCCGCATAGCTATTCGCTGCGCCTCGGTCGGGAGACACCATTCCATAAACGGTTCCAGATCTGAGAAGTTCTTCGGCAATCCCCCACTCATCGCTATCGCTCTCCCTACGGCATCCTAGCGTTCGCCGGCGCTTACGTGTTCTTCGACAACTTTGTGGAAAAACCTGATCTGAGCTTCGTCGTCCTGCATCATGAAAAACTTTTTAGCCCCGGATTTCAACATCGACTGAATCTTTTCGTGGGTGCACGCGTCCTCCTGCAGCGCGTCGCGCAGCTTGTTCTTCATGTATTCCCGCGCCAGCAGCTGTCCCGCATTTTCAGGCGGGCGGAAGTAGACCCGAATTTCCCACCTGGTCTTGTCCACCGCCAGCGGCCAGAGACGATAATGAAAATACCAGTTGCCGAGAAAAGCTATCACCGAATTCGGAAAGATGAGGTGAAAATCGAAGACACCGATCATCGTAGGCGCGGCTTCGATTATACTCGTGTCCATGCTTATCGCGGATTGTTCCGCCGCGGTCGCCTTTCGATTCGGATTGGCCTCGGTCGAGTAAACGGAATGCCGGCCGAAGCGTTTGAAGCCCAAGATACGGAGAGACTTCTTGTCATTTAGCGCGAAGTAGTCCGGGAACGTGGCCTCATGCAAATAGGGAAGATGATAGGATTCATTCTGTGCGTCCATCAGCACCTTCCAATTGACTTTCTCTTCGACCGAGTAGCCATATGCCAGTTGCATTCGCTCGAACGGGTAGCCCTTTAACTGGCCGGGTACTCCGTCCAGATATTCGGCAAGGGTTTGTTTCGGATGCGGATCCAGGTTGATAAAAATGAAGCCTTCCCAGACGTCGCAGGCAATCGCGGTCAAGCCGAGCTCGTCCTTGCGCAGATCGAAAAAGTTTTCCTCGTCGGTCACCCTGCGAAGGGAACCGGTAGCGTCATAGGCCCAACTGTGAAATTTACAAGTGAAGTAGCCGGGGCAATGTCCGCGTTCTTCCCACACCAGCCGGTTGCCGCGATGGGAACACATGTTGTGGAATGCCCGGATCTTATGGTCTTTCCCGCAAACGACCAGAATCGAAGTGTCAGCGACTGGCAGATCATGGACAAAGAAATCTCCCGGCTTAGGCACGTCTTCGACACGGCCGACTATCAAATACAACCGCTTGAAGATGTTTTCACGCTCCAGTTGGTAATACTCCTCCGAACAGCAGGGCTCGATTGGTATTGGTGCGGTATCCAAATCCGGATTCTGTTTTGCCCAGCGATGATTACTCATGTCAGTTTTCATCGGAATTACTCCGTTCCTAGTCTGCAGACTCCAAAGGAGGTTGTCGTAACGCTCGATCCACGTTTTGCGACCGACTTTTAGCCTGTAGGATCGCGCGCCATATCTTCTCGGGCTTGAGTGGCATATCGAGGTGGCGAATGCCGAAAGGGTACAGCGCGTCGACTACCGCGTTGACTACGCACGGGGGCGCCCCGACCGCGCCCGCCTCGCCAGCACCCTTGGCGCCCAGCGGATTGAGCGGTGAGGGCGTTACCGTGCCGGCCAACTCGTAGAGTGGCAGCATCCCGGCCTTCGGTACCGCGTAGTCCATCAACGTCGCGGTCAGCAGTTGACCACTTTCGTCGTAGACCACCTCCTCGTATAGGGCTTGTCCGATCCCCTGCGCGATACCGCCGTGCACCTGTCCCTCGACCAACAGTGGACTGATCACATTACCGAAATCGTCGACCGCCACGTAGCGAAGAAACTTGACCGTGCCTGTCCGCGGGTCGACCTCGACAACCGCGACGTGAGTGCCGAAGGGAAAGGTACATCCGCTCGGCTCGAAGAAGCTAGTCGCTTCCAGCCCGGGCTCAATCCCAGGGATCGGCTGCTTATAGTCATAGGCTGCGGTAACGACCCGTCCGAGCGGAATCGATCGGCTGAGATCGCTCGCCAGCGCGATCGTGCGGTTCACGAAAGCGAGCTGGTCAGGGGGTACTTCCAACATGGTGGAAGCGAGCTTCTTCAGCTTATCCTGCAGCTTGCCCACCGACATCATCAGGGCAATCCCACCCACCGTCGTACCTCGGCTGCCCCACGTGCCCGAGCCATATTGGATCATGGCGGTGTCGCCGTGCCGGACTACTATGTCGTCGACGTCGAGTCCCAGCGCATCGGCGGCCAACTGGGCGAAAGTCGTCTCCTGACCCTGGCCGTGTGGAGAGATTCCAGTCAGCACTGTGACTCCGCAGTCGGGCTCGATGCGGACCGTTGCACTCTCCCACCCCTGGAATTTAGGCGGCATTATCGATGACGGACCGATACTACCGCTCTCCACGTACGAGGAGATCCCGATGCCGATATAGCGGCCCTGTTTGCGCGCCTCTTGCTGTTCGATGCGCAGCAGCTGATAGTCGACCATCGCCAGCGCCTTGTCGAGCGCCTGCGCATAGTCGCCCGAGTCATAGACAAGCCCAGCTGGCGTCGTCCACGGAAATGCTTCCTTGGGGATGAAGTTCTTGCGCCGGATGTCGGCCGGGTCAAGCCGCAGCTCCGCGGCCACCAGGTCCATCATGCGCTCCGCGATATAGGAAGCCTCCGGCCTCCCGGCACCTCGATATGCGTCGGTCGCCATCTTGTTGGTGAATACGTAAACCTGCTCGAAGCTCAGCGCAGGCATTTTGTAACAGCCGTTCATGAGCAAACCCGCGAAGCCCGGTATCAGCGGTGTAAAGAGCTGCAGGTAGGCGCCCATGTCACACACGAAGCGCCCCTTGATACCCAGTACTGTGCCATCGTTCCTTACTGGGACTTCAAGGTAGGTGATCAGGTCACGACCGTGCGTGGTGGCAGCGAAATTCTCACGCCGGCTCTCGATCCATTTGACGGGCTCGCCCAGCAGCATCGCGAGATAAGCGACCAGAGCCTCTTCGGCATATACGTTGAGCTTGCATCCGAAGCCTCCGCCAACTTCAGGTGCGATCACACGGATCTGGTTCTCGCCCAACTTGAGCATCTCAGCCAATCGCGAGCGCAAAACGTGCGGGATCTGCGTCGACGACCATAGAGTAAGATGACGCTCCCAGGGATTGAACTGGGCGACCACGCCACGCGGCTCCAGCGGCATGGGCGCCAGCCGCTGGTTGACGAGACGGAAGCGCACTACCCTGTCGGCCTGGCGTATCGCCTCATCCATTGCCGGCGAAGACATCTCCATACGCGCCACCAGGTTATTGCCGAACTCCTCATGCAGCACCGGAGCGCCGGGCTCCAGCGCTTTCTCGGGATCGGTTACCGCCTCGAGCGGCTCGTAATCGACTTCGATCAGCTCGGCGGCGTCTTGCGCCCGGTAGCGGTCGTGCCCAACCACGATCGCTACCGCCTCACCCACATAGCGAACCCTGTCCAGCGCGAGCACAGAATGAAACGGGATATGTTCGGCAGGCGCGACGCAGGGCAGTGAACCGATCCGGTCCTTGACGTCCGCGCCGGCTAATACGCAGACCACACCCGGCGCTTTGCGCGCCATAGTAAGATCGATAGATTTGATAATCGCGTGAGCATGTGGGCTACGCAGCAGAACTGCCGACCGCATTCCCGGTAGCCGAACGTCGTCAACGTAAGTAGCCGTTCCAGTTATAAGGCGTGGATCCTCTCGCCGCTTAATTCGCTGTCCGACAAATTTGGAAACGGCCGCCATAGCCTTCTCCTTCTCGTTCCCTAGGAAAAGCTACAGGAAACCTCACCGAATCGGAGTCTCGTCGAATCGCAAATCCTGATGCTCCGGCCCGCGCAGGTCAGTGCGTGGCTCGCGCAATCGCGCTCTCCAGCGCGCGGCGCGTGTACACGCGCGCGAGCTCCGCGCGAAAATCCGCCGAGGCATGCATGTCCGACAGCGGATCGACGCCGTCGGCGGCATGCGCGGTCGCATCCGTGAGCAGCCTGGCATCTGGGATTTTGCCGTTGAGCCCGTTCTCGATCGCTTCGGCGCGAAACGCTTTCGCTCCCAAACCCGTCACCCCGACGTGCACGCGCTGGCACTGGCCGCCCTTGTCGAGCGTGAGGCACGCCGCCACCCCGACGATCGCGAAACCGGAGGCCGGCTGGCGATGCTTGACGTACGCGAAACCCGCGCCCGCTGCCATCGGCGCGAAGCTAACCGCGGTCAGGATCTCGCCCGGTCTGATCGCCGTCGTCATCAGGTCGACAAAAAAGTCCTCAGCCTTGACTATCCGCGCGCCGGTGGCGCTCTCCAGGCGCACTTCGCCTTCCAACGCAAGCACCGCCGCCGGATAGTCCGCCGCGGGGTCGGAATGGGCGAGGCTGCCGCCAATCGTACCGCGGTTGCGCACCTGGACGTCGCCGATGTTGCCGGCACATTCGGCGAGCAATCCGAGCTTGTTGCGCAGCAGATCAGAGGTCGCGACATGGTTGTGCGTCACGGCGCCGCCGATGTTTATCTTTTCGCCCTGCTTGCCGCCATGGTCGGCGATTTGGCCGAGCTCGGCGATACGCCCGATGTCGATCAGATGGCGCGGTTGCGCCAGGCGCAGCTTCAGGATCGGCAGCAGGCTGTGTCCGCCCGAGAGCAGCTTGGCCTCGTCGCCGTATTGCTGGATCAAACCGAGCGCTTCCTTGACGGAAGCGGCGCGATGATATTCGAATGCTGCCGGGAACATAACGTTAGCTTTTCCGTGCCGGTTTTGAGCGTGCGCCAGATTCTCTCGAGCTTGAACGGCATGTCGAGTTGCATGAAATGCCTAACGAAATCGATATGAGCCCGGGCCATTCCATGAGCGCGTCACGCCGCCGCGTTGCCGGAACGCATTTTGTCGGCGGCATTCTGAACGGCCTTGATGATGTGCTGGTAACCAGTGCAACGGCAGAGATTGCCCTCCAGCGCGTGGCGAATCTCGAGCTCGGTTGGTTTGGCGTTGCGGCTCAGCAGATCGACGGAGGCCATTATCATTCCCGGTGTGCAGTAGCCGCACTGCAGCCCGTGCTCTTCCCAGAAGGCCTGCTGCACCGGATGGAGTTTGCCGTCCTGGGCCAGCCCCTCGACTGTAGTGACCTTAGCGCCGTCAGCCTGCACCGCGAGTATCGTACACGACTTGACCGCGTTGCCGTCGACCAACACCGTGCATGCGCCGCAGAGCGAGGTCTCGCAGCCGACGTGCGTGCCGGTGAGCTCCGCTACGTCACGCAGGTAGTGCACCAGCAGCATCCGGGCCTCAACCTCGTCCTCGCGCCTCCTTCCGTTTACCGTCAGAGTCAAGCGCATAGGGTAACTCCCGCACCAGACATATTCTGTTAGCAAATCGCCTACGCGGGGGCCAAGCTGAAACGGGATTGTCGCGCCCCGGATCGGAGAACGTTCCGGGCCGATCAATCGAACATCAGCACCGTGCGTGCAACTTCGCCCGCCTCCATCGCACGGAAAGCCTCGTTGACGTCCTCGAGCCGTCCGCGGCGGCTTACCATGTCGTCAAGGTTCAAGCGACCCTGCCGGTAGAATTCCAGGTACTTCGGCATGTCGAGCCGGAAACGGTTGGAGCCCATGTAGCAGCCCTGGATTCTCTTTTCGACGAAGAAGTGGCCGGCGTTGAGCTCCACTTTTTGTCCTGACGGAATAGCCCCGACCAGCGTGGCGGTGCCGCGAGGCGCCAGGCAGTAGAAGCATTGCTCGGCCACCTGCCTGTTGCCGATCGCTTCGAAGGAATAGTCGACGCCGCCTTCGCTCAGACGCTTGATCTCCCGGACCGCGTCGCTCGACGAGGCGTTGACTGTGTGAGTGGCACCGAAGTGTTTAGCCATCTCGAGCTTGTTGTCGAGTAGATCAACCGCGATTATCTGCCGGGCGCCGGCGATTCGCGCTCCCTGGATGACTGAAAGCCCGACGCCGCCTGCTCCGAACACTGCCACCGTGGAGCCGGGAGCGACCTGCGCTGTATTCAGGGCCGCGCCGACGCCGGTGGTTACGGCGCATCCGAGCAGCGCTCCACAGTCGAGCGGTATATCGTCAGCGACCTTGAGCACGGCCCTCTCGTGCAGCAGCATCTTTTCCGCGAAGGCCGCCAGATCGACGAACTGATGGATCGGAGATCCCTTTTGCGAGAGCCGCGGCCGCTCGCCCGCAGTCCGTTGACAGTCCGCGCGGTTGGCGCACAGATATGGGCGTCCGGACAGGCACTGCGTGCAGTTGCCGCAGTATAGCGAGGTGCACGCAATCACGTGGTCGCCCGGCCGCACCGAGGTCACGTCGCTGCCTACGGCTTCGACGATTCCTGCCGGTTCGTGCCCAAGAATCGCTGGAGGCTTTAGCGGGAGCAGCCCATGGACGTAGTGGAGATCGCTGTGGCAAACGCCGCTGGCAACGGTCCGAACCAGGACCTCGCGCGGGCCGGGGTCGTCGATCTCGACCTCTTCGATCGTGAGCGCCTGTTTAGGCGCGCGAAACATCGCAGCCTGGATTTTCATCTTTCGTCTTCCTCAGGTCGTTGTCTAAGTCGATAAGCCTCGACAGGTACCAATTTCCTCAACAGTCTTCGAGCCGCATCGGCCGCAAGTTATACGACCGTCGTGATGTTCGACTCGACGCCGAGCAGGGCCCTGCCATAAATCTCGAGGTCGGTGGCCGTAATCAAGGCCGATTGGCGGCTTGCGACGCCGACATCGCGCCAATGGCGCTGGATCCGATTCGACTCCGGAAAGGCAGTCCCTCCGGCTATCGAGACCAGCACCTCGACCGCATCGCGCGCCATCTCCGCGGCATAACCGCAATCGCCGCGCACCCGCGCGCGCGTCAGGCCGTCCATCTGCGCACCCGCGCCCGCGCGGTCAACATCCGCGGCTGCGCGCAAAACATGAAATCGGGCCGTATCCAACTTGAGCGCCGCCGCGGCGAAATCTCGCTGTACAACCGGCGAGAGTGAACGGCGGGTGTAGACCGTGTACTTGATCCCGCGCTGGTGGGTCGCGGGTGCAACGGCTTCGAGCACTGCCTCGGCGGCTCCCAGCACCGGGCCGATCAGCACCAGCACCAGGACCGTCTTTAGCGGCCAGAAGTCACACTGCTCGAGGTTGCGTCGAGAACGCCAGTTCTCATCGACATGCTCGCCACGCAGCGACATCAGGCGATGGTTCGACACGAAGACCTCATGAGCGACCACGGTGGCGCTGCCCGTGCCCTTCATGCCTGCCGCATGCCAGGTATCCTCGATTGTCAGCTGCGACATCGGGATGAAGGCCCATCCGGATTCGTCCGTACGGGCGTCGCTCTCGAGCGCCGGAATTCCGCAAATACACCAGTTCGAGTGCCAGCAACCGGAAGTGAAATCCCAGCGCCCGCTCACTAGCGCGCCGCCCTCGACCATTCGCATCGTGCAGGTCGGAGCGAGCGAGCCACAGAGCCTGGGCCGCGCGCCACCTACAAAGATTTCCTCCTGCGCCTCGGGCGAGGCGCGCGTCGCAAACCACGCCGACACGTTCATCAAGGTCTGCACCCAGGCCGTCGACGGACAGCCCTTGCCCAGTTCCGCCGAGACTTTGAGCATCGTTTCCATCGAGGCACCCTGTCCCCCCAGGCGTCTCGGCAGTATCAGATCCATCAGGCCGGCCGCTTCAAGCGCCCGCATGTTCTCTTCGACCACCCGGCGCGCGGCCTCGGTCCGAGCAGCGTTGCGCTCGAGCAGCGGGCGAAGCTCAATAGCGCGTGAGACCAGCTCTTCTTCGCTATGCATCGCGTTTTTTCCTTTGAAAAATAACCGGTAGATTGAGAACTACTTCCCGCGAGTGTTTCCTGTGGCGACTATACCGCATGGGCCACGCGTTGCCCCCTGCCTGCCAAAGGATGAACCCAAAGCAGTGACGACGCCGCTCGCCCACCATTGCACTGAATGCTCAAGACTGCGATGGCTGCGGTCTAACCCTCGCGTCAAGTGCCGCGCAGGGCAGCGCCCGGCGCTTGCCAGTAAACAAAGTTGAGCCTATGGTTTGGGCCGAGCGATTAGGGACCGCGGATCGGTTTAGCAAGTCCGCTGGGGCCTGCCACTCGAAAATCCTCTCGAGGAGGAACTCGCATGCTCGCAATCGACGCGGACAGCCATTTCGTTGAGCCCTTTGATCTCTTCGAGCGGCGTATCGACGCCCGCTTTCGCGACCGCGCCTACAAGGTGGAAAAGGACCCGGCCACCGGCAAGCGGCTGCTGGTAGTCGACAACAAACCGCTGCGCCTGCTTGATGCCGAGGAACTGTTGAGCGCGGTCAGCGGCTACGGCCAGAAGGAGAGTGGTCACGATCTCAGCAACTTTGATCGTGACCTGCCTAACAGCGCCGACTGGCAGAATATGGATCGGCGCGTCGAATTTCTCGACCAGGAAGGTTTCGCCGCACAGGTGATTTACCCCACGGTCGGCCTGCTGTGGGAGGCCGCGGTCAAAGATCCCGCGCTCGCGGATGCGCTCTGCCGCGCATACAACACGTGGGCACTCGAAATCTGCTCTTCCCACAAGGACCGGCTGATCCCCGCCGCGCATATTTCCTTGCGCGATCCGGCTTTGGCGGTTCGCGAGTTGAATCGGGTCGCAAAGCTCGGATGCCACGCGGTATTTGTCGGGGCGGCGCCCTGCGACGGCAAAAGCTTCGGCGATCCCATTTACGATGTCATATGGGCCGCGGCGCAGGACCTCGACCTCGCGGTTGGACTGCACCTGGTCGGCCATTCACATTACCCCGGGAGCGAATACTTCCGCGACCGCGATCCCGGTTTCATGTGGGTCTCAATGAATGTGATCCAGGATCCCCGAATAGCGCTCGCCACGATGGTCTATGACGGAGTGTTCGAACGTTTTCCGGAGCTGCGGGTAGCCACGATCGAAGGAGCCTCCGGATGGGTGGGCGAATGGCTTGAACGCTTCGACTACCGCTACAAGTACATGAAACACACTTCACGGATGAAGCGTCCGGCGAGCGAGTACTTCGCGCGCAATATTTGGATCAGCGCGGATCCTGAGGAACGGATGCTGCCTTTGATGGTGCAGTTCGCCGGCGACGATAAATTCTTTATCGGCTCGGATTACCCGCATGCCGAGGGCTTCGTAGATCCAGTTCGTACGGCGCGCGAACGGCTATCTTCCCTGCCGGCGGAGTCGATCGAAAAGGTGCTCTGCGTGAACGCGCGCACATTTTACCGAATAGGATAGGGCAATACCTGCTGCGCATACTTCCGACCGGGACTCGACTCGCGGGCGCGTGCGACCTTCCGCCACCTAAGATTGGCGACAAATGGTCATGCAATATGCTGGCGACGGAAGCACGACTACGACGCTTCCAGCTCCATGTTGGATTGCTTTGAAAACTTGCTGTAGAGGTAATCGCCATTCAGAACTGGCGGATACTTAGCGGGCTCGTCGGGGCTCTGACAGCTATCGATACATTTGATCTCGGCGTCATAGTTCGGCTGCACAAAATAGACTAGCGACAGGCGATCGTGTTCTCGCGCAACCTCGAATGGCGGGTTGACGACCCGATGCTGGGTCGAAATCCATTTGTCGTTCGTCCATCGCATCAGCGTATCGCCGATATTGACGACCATCGTATCATCGATCGCGGGAACGTCGAGCCATTCGCCTCCGGGACCGCGCGCCTGAAGCCCCACCGACGGGGTGCGTTCCTGCCACAGGATCGTAAAGGCGGTATAGTCAGAGTGCTCGCCGCCGCGCAACTGCTTTGCTCGCGGCGGACGGGAAAGCTTCGGATAGTAATTGGCGCGTAAAATGCTGATGTGACGATCCAGCTTGGTGTCGAAGAAATCCATCGGAAGGCCCAGCGCCGTCGCGAAAATATGCGTCATGTCGAGAGACAGATCTTCCATGCGGTGGAAGTAATCCGTATAGATTTCTTTGAGATCGGAAGGATTGCCGGGCCAGAGATTGTCGGCGAAGTGCACGCCTGCGGGCGCGCCTCGGTAATACTCAGTGTTGGGAACATCCGTCGGACCAACGTCGAAGACTTCCTTGAGATCCGGTGGCGTTTCCTCGTCCTGGCTGTACGCAAGTCCCTCGGACTCCATACCGCCGTAGCCTCTGATGATTTCGGGCCGCGGCCGCGCGACCTTGTTCTTCTCCCTTGGATCGAGTGCAAAGAACGTCTTTCGTGGTGGTCACGATATTCTGGATCGTGCTCGATGGTATACCGTGGCCTGAAATGATCAGAAAGCCAATTTCAACGCACGCTTGCGCGACTTTCTCAACCACGCCTTTGCGGGCCGTCGCGTCGCCGTCCTTGAAAGGCGAAATATCGATGACCGGAATAGCTTTGAGAGGCATCAACACACTCCTTCAAACGGGTCGACGATGACGCATCGCTCGCTTGCCGTAACCTCAACAGCCCTGCCAACTATCTCCTAATCGAAAATAGCAGCGAATATCAAACAATCCACGAAGACGATCATCCGGCGCGCCGCGCGGTCCCAAGGTCGTCAGGTTGCCCTCAAGGGCCTCAAGGTCTCGGAGGATACATCAGACGCTGACAGTGGTCCCACGATAGTAATGCTGCAAGATTTCTGTGTAAGTCTTGCCCTCATTTGCCATGACTGCTGCGCCGATCTGGCATAGGCCGACACCATGTCCCCAGCCGGCTCCTCTCAAGACAAAGCGGCCAGACTCTTTGTCTACGACGAATGCGGAGCTGTAAAGATGCGTGCGCGACAAAGCGCGGCGAATTTCCAGTTCTTTACCGATGATGATGTAATCGCGTTCCCCGGTGATCTTCAGCCGATATATTCGGCCTGAAGGTCCGCGAGCGAGCGCCTGCACGTCGCGAATCGGACCAAGGTCCACGGCAAGCCTCGATCTGATCAGATCGGCGAGTTCTTCGGGCGTGTACGCGACCCGCCAGCGATAGAAATCGCGGGTCTCCTGATCGAATCCCGGGAGAACGCGTGAGAGGAGCTCCGAATCGTCGCGTATTGCAGTAAGCCGGCGGGTTGGAGCGTATCCATGTCTCGGGACTGTAAGAGCAGGATTGCGCCGGACCGTCGTAGACAGACTCAAGATAGGGAATATCTTCATCTTCCCAAGCGGTCGCATAGCGCTCGGTTATTCCGCCGCAGCACTTGGAAAACCGTGCGTCGCAGATGGCGCCGTTGTAACGGAGAAACTCGCCGGCCGTCGCGCGAACCGCTTCGGCTGCGGCTGGAGAGAACGCTTTCGTGATGCCCTGATACCGCTGGCAGTGGTCGTCGGCGCACACGTCGAAATCCGGATGCGCTTCGCGGCCGTACCAGCGAAGGATTTCGTGAGAATCGAGAGCCTGACTCCGCTCTCTCCCGGAGCGAGCGGGATTTGCTTTCGGAAACCACAGCCAGCTGCGCGAAATCACCGCGTGAGCTTTCAGCAGTTCGAGAGGACAGGACGCGCTCATCTCGGATGAAATCACGCTCGTGACGTACTCTTCGAGCGAAACATCATTGATCACCGTCAGCCCGGCTTCTCGTTTCACGAGGCGAAAAGCCCCACGGAATACCTGGCGCTCCTTGCGTTCCCAATGAAATCCGATTCCGATCGTGACGTCGTCCAGCGCAAACGCGCACGATGCCGGGTCCGACGGAGTAAGCGTAACTTCAGAAGTAAATCTGTAGCGCCCGGGAGTGTAAGGCGTGCCGGACGTATCGGTAAACGTGCCCGTCAATTCGACTTCAACGGCGGATTGTTCTTCAATCAGCCCTACAGATACGTTCAACGCTCACTCTCCAGCTTCTCGGCGACTTCCCGAAACTGACCGTCAGGCAAAGTGACCTCTCGAAAAATTGCGGCGATCGCGTCGCCCGTGATTCTTTCGAAATCTTGCGCCAGCGGCACGACAAATATTCCGCACAAATCAATCGATGCCGGACTCACCGTCAGTTCGCCCGTGTGAAACACCTCTGGCCGATGTTTTCCTCGGGGAAACAGATACGTGACCCACTCCCCTCTCTCATGAAAGACCGCAATGTTGACCAACGGTTCCGCTCGTTTGCCGGTGGTTTCCGCGAGCAGATCGATGGCACGATCCATTCGATCGATCAAAGCAGATCGATCCCGTCCACGAAATAAGAACACATTTCTTCCGTAGTTCGGCACGGTAACGCCAGTCAGTCCAGCGGTGTCCTTCTCGATCGGAAACAATCCTCGCGAGCCCGCCTGAAAATGCATGTGGTCTGGTGCGGACGCTCCGCATTCCGGACCGTTATAGATGACGAAATATCCAGGCAGGGCTGCGGCAAGGTCCAGCATATTTCCGAACTGGTTCGCGATGCGCTGTAAGCCGTGCTCTCTGTGAGCGATCGTGAGGTGATGATCCACGATCGGAAACGGATTGCAGTAGATCGTGAAGTCCTCATCAAACTGCACACCCTCTTCCTCCGGAGGCAGATTTCCCGCACATAGGAAGCAGGGGCGTTTCGCAACCGACTCCCGGTCGACAGACGCCGTTGTACTGCCCACACGATGGGGAATGTGACGGATGAAGATGTCGAACCAATCGATCCGTACCGGCCGTGTCTTCGCCCGCGCGAGGCCTTCAATGCCTTTCGCGAGCTGCGGCCATGTCCGCAACTGCCGTTTAAACAGTTCTTCGATTTCGTGAATCATCGCTCGCATTCGAGCCTGAATCTCGATAGTTCGGAGCCAGTCCTTGTATAGATCGTATCGATTCGCAACCTCGAGCGGCAGCGCGCTGTCGCTATTGCCTTCCCAACGGCGGCAAAGATAAACGGAGTCGTAGATCCGGCCGATCTCATAGTCACGGCTGATGCGCAGCGCTACGGCGTAATCCTCGCCATAGCTGACATTCGGAAATCCGATACGGCGCAGAACCGAGGTATTGAATGCGCGCGGCGCGCCAAGACCATTGACACGGAGCGCATTGTTTCTTCCGTTCTCGCGGCTCCACTCGCGATGGTCGATAAGACCGGGCGGAATCTCCTTCAACGAAAAATCGACCATCGTATAGGAGCCTACGACCATCGCATAAGGTCCCGCTTCAAGTTCTGCGACAATCCGGCGAAGGACGCCGTCATTGATGTACAGGTCGTCGGAATCAAGTTGGATGGCGTACTGTCCGCAGTCCTTGGAGTAAATCGCCTCGTTCCAGCATCCGCCGATTCCAAGGTCCCGGCGTTCGGGAACGATGTGTTTGAAACGCGAATCGCTGATACCGCGCAGGATTTCCGTCGTCCGATCCGTCGAATGGTTATCGACGACGATCACATTGAATTCGAAATCAGCGCTCTGGGCGAGGGCGCTTTGAACGGCGTCGAGAATTGTCCGCTCGCGATTCCGAACCGGGATGACGACGCTGGCTTTTACTGGAAATGTTTCCGCTGCGGCTGGAACTTTCTCGAAGTGCGGCTGCAACCAGGCGCCGATTCGTTTGAGATGCGCCGTCGCAATGCGCTCCATTTCGATTTGGTAATCGCGATTGCGCGGATCCACATAGTCGAATTGCTTTTGACCCGTCGGCCGCGCATCAATCGTCGACGCGCTGTACAACGGTTCGGGAATCCGCACGATGGCGTGTTTTTCCGAAATCCTTAACCGCAGGTCGTATAGTCCTCCCCATTTCCAGGCGCTGTCGATTCCTGACTGACGCGCAGCCTGAACCGACACACCAACTACCGGGCCGAAGTCGAAACCGTCGCGGATGCTCCCGCTTTGATAGTCGATACGCGGATGGCCTGCTGCGTCGGCATAAACCCAGCCGCTGCCGGTTTCACGTATGACCTGCGCCATTCGATCGAACATGCGCGGCCCGGGTTCGATGTTCACACGCGGATCGCCGAGAAAGAGGACATCGGAATCGGCGGCGTCGACGAGTCCTTGAATACTCGCGGACGAGTAGTCCTTTGGATAGACGATGTTCACATTTCACTCCGCCGCGTCATCTTAACTACTCGCCGCAATGCGTCGCGTCACCCCTTGCGGCCGCACGACAATGACGCCAGCCATCCGATTTGCCTTGAGAAACTCGCTCAATTCCTGTTCCACGACAAAGCCCTGGCTGCGCGACGCGTGACGCATGAGGATTCTTTTGCCATCGCGCACGATGATTCCAGCATGAAACACATCGAGATTCTTGCGTGTGGACACAAAAAAAATCAGATCACCGCTTTGCAAATGCGATTCGAGCCGTGGCACTGCCGCCTTCGGTACACATTTCACGCGAGTCCGCTGTGCAGCGAGTCCGGGTACGACATTCAGAACGCGTTCCCTGCTGAGTATCGGAACAGCCGGCATTGAAACCGGCCTGATTATCCCTTCGCGTACATTGTTGCGAATCCAGAGCGTCATATAGTGATTCCGCCGTTCCCATTGAATGCGGCCTTGTTCATACCGAATCTTTCGCAGCCACTCGGTGAAGTCATCAACGTTGGAAGCGCGGGCGAGCGCCACAATTGTTTCGATGTACGTGACACAGTCGAATCCATCGAAGGAAGCCGTGAACACTTCGGCTGTGTCGGCCGATCCAATCAGCGGATTTGGTTTGTAGGAATGTCCAAGGAAGTGGCGGGAGAGAACGTCGATTCGGCTACCGGCGGAACGGTCATACTTCGTTTTCGATAGAAGCTGCTCCACGCGCCGCCGGCTGAGACCTCGTGGTTGCGCGTGCTTCATCAGATTTTCATTGCTTCACGGCAGTCGAGACCTACCACTCGAGGCTTGGCGGCTCAAGCAGCAGGGCGAATCCATCGGCGTCATGAAAATCCGGTTTGTCGGCCGGATGGCGAAGCGCCCAGTACGAGAGCCCATCGCTCGCCTCGATGACCGCCGAGAGCCCGATACGGAGGGAAGCGCGCGGGTGGATGGCAGACAGGGCATCGAGCCGGACAAGGGCGTCGAGCTCGAGCCGATTGCCAGTAGAGCGCACGGCAATGTCCGGGCGCATCATTTCGTTCGCGAGAGGACCGCCGTTGCGATAGCCGCAGAAGGCGTAGACGGCCCACTCCCCCGACGGGGCGAAGTTGAACTCGTGGTACGCCGGTTGCCCTTCCACCGCGATGAAGGCTTCGAAGCAGGTGTGCCGCCAGAGCTGTGTAGCGATGCGCGGCACGCCCGGCGAAGAGACCCGGATCCGGGAAATATCTCCGTCGAGGCGGAAGGTCATCTGGAGTTCGGCGTTTGCCGATCGGCGTACGAGCACCTGGATGGCGCGCACCGCCTCTGAGCGTGTCGACGGATGGCACCTCAGGTCGATACAGTGTTCGACGGTCATAACGGGCTCGGTGGCCGCAGCGGGATTGCTCTCCGACCGGAATATCGAATCAAACTGTGGGCGCTCAAAAGCCCTTGAGAGCTCCACTTTTCTATTGTGCCACCTATCGGCCCTTCATCACTATATCGGCGACGCCGCCGTCTGGCGCGTAGCACCGGACCTATTGTGTGGCTTACCGGTCGCTATCGAACACCTGTCCGGGGTGACAGGATACGATAGCTGTATAAGACAGGAAAGTTTGTACAGGAGCGAAATAATCTTCGGTGCCGAACTCAATCCGCTGCCGCAGCCTGGCTGTTCAATAGTGCTTGCTGCTTTTCCAGGATCGCTTTGAGTATTCGCGGCGGCGACATTGGAAGTTCATTCATCCGCACACCTACCGCACGGTAAACAGCGTTGGCGACTGCCGCCGGCGGCGGGACTATCGAAACCTCGCCCACGCCTCGAACGCCCAAGGGATGGCCGGGCGTCGGAACCTCGACGATCGCAGTTTCAATCATCGGCAGATCAAGACAGGTAGGCATCCGATAGTCGAGGAGGCCGGTGTTACGCATAACGCCCTTCCTATCGTATACGTACTCCTCATTTAGGGCCCAGCCGAGGCCCTGAGCCGTGCCGCCCTGCATCTGACCTTCGACGTAGCTGGGATGAATCGCTTTACCGACATCCTGGGCAATCGTGCAGCGCAGAACCTGGACTTTGCCGGTGTCAGGATCGATCTCGACGTCGACCAAAGTCGCGGCAAAGGCCGGCCCGACACCGCGTGCGCTGACGGTTGCACGTCCGGCGACGGGACCGCCGAGGCGCGCCATGCGAGGCGCTAACTGCTTCACCGTCATCGGCGCTATGCCCTCGCCCGTAGCGCTGAAGGTTCCATTTTTGAATTCGACCTCTTCCGGCTTCCGTTCCCACAGCTTTGCCGCACGTTCTTTGAGTTGGCGAACGGCATCCTGGGCCGCCTCGAATACCGCCATCCCGGTGGCAAATGTCGTCCTGCTCCCGCCAGTCACATCGGTGTGGCCAATCGCATCGGTATCCGCGACCATCGGCCGAACTTCATCGACCTCGAGTCCCAGGACTTCCGCCGCGATCATCGCCATCGCGGCCCGGGAGCCTCCGATGTCGACCGACCCTGTTACGACGCTGGCTGTGCCATCGGCATGAATGTTGACGATCGCAGACGACTGGAGTCCGGCGTTGAACCAAAATCCTGAAGCGACTCCGCGCCCACGGTTTGGGCCCTTGAGCTCGGATTTGTAATGCGGGCTGTTCTTAATCGCATTCAAGGTTTCGATGAAGCCAATCCGCTTGAACGGAGGGCCTACGGTCTGCACGCTTCCCTCTGTTACTCCATTCATGACGCGAAAATCGACCGGATCCATCCCACACTTTTCCGCCAATTCGTCGACGATAGTCTCGGACGCAAAGGCCGCGTTGCTGGCGCCGGGCGCACGGTAGGCCGCCGTCTTTGGCCGATTCACAACGACGTCGTAGGCATCGATTCGGAGGTTCGGAATATTATACGAGTTGATTACCGTCATCGCGCCGGCGCCGACCGGTGAGCCTGGAAATCCTCCGGCTTCGTAGGCCATCCAGATTTCCGCGGCGACGATCTTGCCGTCTTTGGCCGCACCCATTTTGCAGCGGATCGTCGATCCCGAGGTGGGCCCCGTCGCGCGCAGGACTTCGCCGCGCGTCATCACCAGCTTGACCGGCCTGCCAGTCCGCTGCGAGAGCAGAACTGCCAGCGGCTCAAGGTAGATAGTCGTCTTGCCGCCGAACCCGCCGCCAATCTCCGCGGGTATTACCTTGATCTTACCTTCAGGTATCCGAAGGACCTGCGCGGTCAATGAACGCACCGTGAAGGTGCCTTGCGTTGAGCAATAGATGGTCGCATATCCATCGGCGTTGTAAATGCCTACCGCGTTTTGCGGTTCTACGTAGCCCTGATGGACCATCGCGGTGTGGAAGTTACGCTCGATGATGTAGTCGGCCGTTTTGAAGCCCTCGGTCAAGTCGCCGCGCTTGAACTGGATGTGATTGGCGACGTTTGTCTGTCTGTCCGGCCCATCTTCCTTGTTGCGAAGCTCCGCGAGCAGAATAGGCGCGTCCGGCTTCATGGTTTCTCAACCGTCATTACCGGCGGCAGCACTTCATACTCTACTTCGATCAGTCGCAGCGCTTCTTCCGCCGTATGCCGGTCGCTGGCTGCGACGGCGGCAACGGCATGACCGTCATACAGCGCCTTGTCCCGCGCGAGAATATTCATCGAGAGGTATCGGGGATTGACCGCGCCCTCGCCTACTTGCTCCGTCTTGCTCGCGATATCCGGCAGGTCCGCGCCGGTTACGACCGCGAACACCCCGGGGAGCTTCAGTGCCTTCTCGAAATTGATCGACTTGATGCGCGCATGTGCGTGGGGGCTTCGCAGAACCTTGCCATGCAGCATCCCGGGAAAGGCGTAGTCGGCGCCGTATTTCGCACGACCCGTGACTTTGTCAACGCCGTCATGGCGAACAGGCCGGCTGCCGATGATTCTAAAGCCAGGGGTCTCGATCGCGTCGGTCATGACATTTAAGCTCCAACTTTTGCGCGACGGCTCTAGCCATTAGTCAGACGCGCATTATGGGCCCGCGAGAGAAGAGCATCCGTTTCAGAGCGCCCTTCCCTCGGCCCGGAAATCCTTACAGCTTCACGTAGACGGTCTTGATTTGCGTGTAGAGCTCAAGCGCGTACTTGCCCAGTTCGCGGCCGAAGCCCGACTGTTTGTAACCGCCAAAGGGCGAAATCGGATCGATCGCGCCATAGCAGTTCACCCAAACCGTGCCGGCCTTGAGCGCACGCGCCACCTTGTGCGCGCGGCCGATATCGCTGGTCCAAACCGCGGCGGCCAGCCCGTAGTCGGTATCGTTGCCTTGAATCACCGCGTCGTTCTCGTCCTTGAATGGAATGGTCGCGGCGACGGGGCCGAAGATTTCCTCACGCGCGATCCGCATCTTGTTGTTCACGTCCGCGAAGACCGTCGGCTTGACGAAATAGCCCTTGCCGGTGCCGGCCTCGCCTCCGATCGTGACTCTGGCCCCTTCCTTCTTGCCGAGTTCGAGGTAGCCCTTGACCTTGTCGAACTGCTCCTTGGAAACCAGGGGCCCCATCTTCGTCTTGGGATCGAGCCCATTGCCCATCGTCATGCCGGCGCTGAACTTGGTGAGCTGGTCGTTGAACTTGTCGTATGCGTCCTGCTGCACGAAAATCCGGGTACCGGCCGCGCATACCTGGCCCGAGTTGAAAAACACACCCATCATCGAGCCTGGAACCGCCTGCTCCATGTTGGCGTCGGGAAAGATGATGTTGGGCGACTTGCCGCCGAGTTCCAGCGACACGCGCTTGAGATTGCCCGCGGACGCCTTGAGGATGATCTTGCCCACCTCGGCCGAGCCGGTGAAGGCGACCTTGTCGACATCGGGATGCTCGGAGATCGAGCTGCCGGCGCCAGGTCCGAAGCCGGTGATGATGTTAAGCACGCCGTCGGGCACCCCAGCCTCGAGAATCAACTCGCCCAGCCTCAGCGCTGTTAGCGGAGTCTGTTCGGCCGGCTTCAGAATGACGGTGTTGCCGCAAGCGAGCGCCGGCGCGAGCTTCCACGCCGCCATCAGCAGCGGGAAATTCCACGGAATTATCTGTCCGCACACGCCGGTCGACTCGCGTAGCGTGTAGTTGAACATCGAGGGATCGGACGGATTGGTTTCGCCATAAATCTTGGTGCACCATCCCCCGTAGTAGCGGAAGGTCTCGGCCGCGCCTGCGACGTCAATCGCGCGCGCCTGGGTCTTCGCCTTGCCGTTATCCAGCGTTTCGAGCTCGGCCAACTCGTCCGCATGCTGGTCGATCAGGTCGGCAATCTTGAACAAATAGCGGGCACGCTGATGGGGCCCGATCTTCGACCATTTGCCCTCTTCAAACGCCTTGCGCGCCGCCTTGACGGCTTCGTCGACGTCGGCCTTGTCGCCCTCGCCAATCAGCGCAAGGACTTCCTCGGTGGCCGGGTTCAGCGTCTCGAAAGTCTTGCCGGATTTCGGCGCGACCCATTTGCCGCCGATCAGTAACTTCTTGGGCGAGGCCTTGAGGAAATCCAGCGCGGCGCTGGACCGCGCGACGTTGCCCGCCCTCTCTACCGATGGTGTTGTTGCGGCCATTAGTTCAGCTCCTTTTTGTTCGATGAGTTGGCGCAAACAAGGTGGTACTGATTTCGTCCTGCGATTTCGGAAGGGTCGCGACCTCAGCAATCCATGGCAGAACAATTTCCGCCATGTCACTTGTCAGATATCCATTATAATGGCATAAGGTCCGACATGATGAAAAGTGAACCGCGGACTCCGAGATTCAGAGGCCATGCGGCTCGCCGTCTGATCTGAGTCGTCGAATCAATTATGAACTGGCCAAGGCCCAAGCAAATTCTGGTTAAATGCGGCCGCCAGTGGCCGACGTTATGGAAGTGTGTGGACCTTGCGCGTGCCGAACGCGGCGGAAAACTCCCGAAGTGGCCGAACTGGTGTTACCTCTCAACCACTGCTGGGCACTTTCTGATCCAGCACGTTTGCCCGTTCGGCAACGAAGCGGCAAATTCGCGCTCCTTCGATTCCGTCGAGTCTTTCGGGCGCATGGTGGTCCCCTTGGCCACCTGGCGTGTCACCCAGGGCATTTACAGAATCGATCCGGACGTTGCCGAAGCGGTTTGGAATACGCCGATCGAAGGCCAGCTTCCGGTCGAACTTCTTTTTCACTTGCCGGAATGGTGCGTGTATATCGAGACTCCGGGAAGGAGTCTATCGAGCGGTAAACGTCTTGAAGGATTCTTTGCCCATCTGAATACCAGCTCCGGTGACGACGCTCCCGAGCTTCATCTTCTTCTCGACGATCCGAGTGGCATTCTTCATTCGATTGCAGTCCCACTTTCCGCGTCGACACTTGAAGAAGCCTGCCGACTTGCGTCCGTCGACCGCGCTGACTACGAGCAGAAGATATCCTGGTCCAGCGGTGCTGCCGTCAACATATCGAATGAGCAATTGCTCGCAGCTAATCCTCCTGACGCTGCCGCCAGCCTGGCCCCGCTGATTTCAATGCTGCTCTACCTATGTAGCGAAAGCGCCGACTACCGGGATTCGGCTGCGATCAGAGATGCGCCCGGCAGGCCTAACCCGGTTCATACGCGCAACGGGCTTCGCATATTCCCACCCGACGTCCCCACGATTTGGGAAACCGGGTACCGGATGGGGGCTCCATTGCGCTGTGCGATAAGGCAGGTGGCGTTTCGACGAGCGGGAGCAAGTCGCTCCTCGCCAGTTCCACATATTCGTCGCGCACACTGGCATAGCTTCTGGCTTGGTCCGAAAGCAAATGCCGGCGAGCGGCGGCTGGCTCTCAGATGGTTGCCACCGATCCCCGTTGCCCTCTCCACACCTGAAGCGCTCATGCCTGCGGTAAGGCGGGTAAGCTGACTCCAACGGCGCGACCGCAACAAATCGGGCCACGCAGCGCCGCAATTGCTGCGTATTTTCCCTCCTCGAGAACCAGGATTCTAACAGGCTGACTGACGTCTCGGGATCGTTGTTGCAAACGGCCCGATTGCAAATCTCAACGCATGATAAAAGGATTCGGCACTTCGGTGCCGGTATTTATCCAGACACTCTTGACCTGCAGATACTCTCGGATCGCATCCAGGCCATTCTCCCGACCAAGGCCGCTGTGCTTGTAGCCGCCAAATGGAGACATGTAGCTCACCGAGCGATAAGTATTGACCCACACGGTGCCAGCCTGCAGCCGCTCCGACATCAACAACGCTCGTCGAATGCTCTGAGTCCATACGCCAGCCGCCAGACCATATGGCGTGTCGTTGGCAATACGCACCGCTTCGTCTTCGTCCTTGAATTTGATCGCCGATAGCACAGGTCCAAACACTTCCTCACGTGCGATCCGCATCTGATTCGTAACGCCCTTGAAGATAGTCGGCTCAACGAACCATCCGTCGCCGCACTCGGGCCGCTTGGCCGGACCGCCGCCCAGTACGCATTGCGCGCCTTCTCCCTTGGCGATATCGATATACTTAAGGATCTTTTCGTATTGCGGGATGGTCGCGACTGGCCCGACATGGGTCGTCATTTCCGCAGGGTCGCCCATCTTGGCAGTTCTGGCGAATGCCACGACAGCATCCAGAAAGTCGTCGTAAATGCTCTCCTGCACGAGGAGTCGAGAACCAGCTATGCAGGTCTGTCCGGTGGCGGCGAAGATGCCGGAAATGACGCCCTTAACCGCGTCCTCGAGGTTGGCGTCATCAAATACGATATTTGGCGATTTGCCGCCCAGTTCGAGGGTAACCCGCTTGAACGTCTTCGCCGCTGCCTCGTAGACTCGACGTCCACCCGTATCGCTACCGGTAAATGCGACTTTGGCGACTTTTGGATGGGCTACCAGAGGCTCCCCGACCTCCGCGCCAAATCCAGTAGCAACGTTGAAGACCCCAGGCGGAAAGCCCGCCTGTTCCACCAGTTTGGCGAGTTCCAGGGCCGAAGCGGAAGTATATTCAGAAGGTTTCAAAATAAAAGTATTGCCTGTCGCCAGCGCTGGCGCGAGTTTGAAGCTGGACAGCAGCAACGGCGAGTTCCAGGCGCTGATTCCCAGACATACGCCGAGCGGCTCAAACCGGGTGAAGTTGAAAGTGTCGGCCTTGTCAATGGGAATTACCGCGCCTTCGATTTTGTCGGCCAAGCCACCGAAGTAGTAATACCACTGAGGCAGATAGCGAGTTTGCGCGAGCATCTCGGCCATCAGTTTGCCATTGTCGCGCACTTCAGTTCGCGCCAGATGTTCAGCATTGGCCGCGATGAGATCGCCCAGCTTACGCATCAGGAGGCCCCGCTGGGTGGGTTTGAGCTTGGGCCATTCGCCTTCGGTGAAGGCGCTGTAGGCTGCCTCAACGGCGCGATCGGCGTCCGCGGCGGTGCCGCGAGCGACCAACGCCCACGGCTTGCCGGTAAAGGGATTGAACGTTTCGAACCACTCGTTGGAAGCTGGGTTCACCCACTCTCCACCGATATACATCTGCAGCTTGTCCATGATTCTGCCTCGTGGTTAGTCCATTTATCATACGAGCAAAAATGCTCGTATCATGACAACGGCTGATCGTAAAGGGAGCCAGACTATTTGAGGGCCTTGCCGACAAGCGCACTCGGACAACACTTGATACGTAATGAGCGTCCGTCGAGCCGACTGCGGAAAGCTCGCCCTGTTCACTATTCCGAGCGGTCGTTGGCCGATCCGCGTCTCGTTCGCGATGGAACAGCAACGCCCGGGGAACACTCGACCAGGTTGCACGAGTAGGTCTTGATCACCACCCAGACCTGCGTCCCGGCTTTCAGTTTCAACTCGTCGACCGACACAGGCGTCAGGTGAACCTCGAAGGTCGCACCCGCTTCGACCATCATGATTGCGGTCACGCCCTCGCGACGCATCGATAGGACCTTTCCACGGAAAGTGTTGCGCGCGCTGAGACCATGCGGTTGCTCGGTGGCGAGGATGATATCGCCGGCGCGAATCGCGATCCGCACCCGGGCGCCCGGTTCCGCGCGGCCTAGCGGCACTTCCACTTGAGTCGCGCTCTCGTCCAACTGACAAATCATCGTGCCCTGGGCCTCATCGATCGACCGCACCGTCGCGTCGAAAACATTTTCGAAGCCGACAATTTGCGCGATCGTCTCGTGGCGTGGCGTCGAGAGTACGTCTTGCGGCGTTCCCTGGGCGAGAATGCGTCCCGATTGGAGCACCACTACATGCTCGCCAACTGCGAAGGCTTCTTCGGGCGAGTGCGTTACGTACAAAACTGGAATTGCGTGGGACGCATTCCAGTCGCGCAGGTCATCCAAGAATTTTCGATTTGCTGGCGGTATCGAGGGCGGACAGTGGTTCGTCGAGCAGCAGCATCGCGGGATTGGTCACCAGCGATCGCGCAAGCGCGACGCGTTGACGCTCGCCGCCGGAAATCTGAGCCGGCTTGCGCCCGACCAGGTGCGGGATTCGAAACGATTCGAGCATCGCCATCATTCGTGCGCGACGTTCCTTGGCGGGCAGCTTCACGATCCCGTATTGAACGTTCTGCTCGACCGTCATATGGGGAAACAGTGCGAGATTCTGAAACACGTACCCCAACTGGCGCTCCGGCACCGGCATGTCGATGCCGGAACTCGAATCGAAGAGCGCTCGCGCACCCAGAGTTATCCGTCCGGCATCCGGCCGCACGAATCCCGCGAGGCAATTCAGCAAGGTCGTCTTTCCGCAGCCGGACGGACCGAGCAGCATCGTGAAGCCGGCCGACGTCTCAAATTCAGCCTCGAGTGCGAAGGCGTTCGAGAGCCGGCGCGTGATGTGGACCGATAGAAGTCCGTTGCTTGTAGTGCTTTCACCGGATGCCATGTTCCCACAAATCGCTAGCCCTGCGTCGGCGAGACCGTCCAGATGCGGCGGTTGAGCGAATACGTGATCGACAGCGTGACGAACGAAAACGCCAACAGCAGCAGCGCCAGGCGATTGGCTCCGGCGTAGTCAAACGATTGCACATGATCGTAAATCGCGATCGCAACGGTTCGCGTAACGCCCGGTATGTTGCCACCGACCATCAGCACCACACCGAATTCGCCGAGTGTATGCGCAAAGCTCAGCACGAAGCCGGTCACCACGCCGCTTATCGAAAGCGGGAATACGACGCGCACGAAGGTGCGAAACCGCGAGGCACCCAGCATCGACGACGCGTTGATCAGGTTGCGATCGACCTGCGAGAACGCCGCCATCATCGGCTGCACGGCGAAGGGCATGCTGGCAATAACCGATGCGACCGCCAGACCCTGGAACGTGAAAGGTAGTCGGTGGCCCGTAAGGGATTCACAAAGGCGGCCGATCGGGCTGTTCGAGCCCAGCGCGACCAGCACGTAAAAGCCGAGTACGGTAGGCGGCAATACCAGCGGCAGCGCGACGATGGATTCGGCGAGGAATTTCCATCGCCAGCGAGTGAAGCTGAGCCATACCGCGATGGGCGTTCCGATAATCAACTCAGTTGTGCAGACGACCAACGCGAGCCGCAGGGTCAGGAAAATCGCGCTCCAGTCCATTCGCAGTCTATTGCGGCGCGGACTTATCGCCGCGTGCCGCAGCGGCGTCGTTGGGAACCACGAAACCATACTGCCTCCATCAGCGTCACCGTTCCGGGCTCTTTGAGAAATTTCAGAAACTGGTTCGCGAGTTCCTTTTCAGGCGATGACTTCAGAACCACGGCGGCCTGGATGAGCGGCGGATAGTCCTCCGGCGGGATCACCACGTATCGTCCGCTGCTCTTCATCGCCGGCGCAAGCGCGAGCGACAGTGCGACGATGCCGACGTCAGCGTTGCCCGACTGAACAAACTGAGCGGTCTGCGAGATGTTTTCGCCCTGCACAAACTTGCCCTTGACCCGGTCGTAAATACCCGCGTGTTTCATTGCCGCCACCGCGGCGGCGCCATACGGCGCATGTAGCGGATTGGCGATCGCTATTTTCCGGATACTTGGATCGAGCAGTACTGCCAGGCCTTTGCCCAGGTCGAGCTTGGACGCGTTTGGGACCCAAATGACGATTTCTCCTTTCGCGTATTCGTAGATCGAGCCGGGTTCAGTCAGGCCCGCGGCCTCGAGCTTTTGCGGAAAACTTACGTCGGCGGAAAAGAACAGATCGAACGGCGCGCCATTTTGAATCTGTGAGAAAAAATTTCCCGACGAACCGTACGTGAGCCTAACCCTGTTCCCGGTCTGCTTTTCGAATCGGGCGACGACGTCTTTAAACGCAAACGTCAGGTCTGACGCCGCCGCAACCTTGATTTCCCGGGCACCGGCCTCTGCCGGGTGCCACAAGTAAAGACAGGCCAGAAAGGCGATCAGCGAAAGCCTCACCCTCGGTGTTAGCGCCCTATCCTGCCTTTGATTCACCAATCGTCTCCCGTATTCTCGATGCTTGAAGCATCATCGCTATAGTACTTGTCAAGCCGCCGGAACAATGGCATAAGTCTCCACCGATGAACAGTAGCGTCACTACTCGTGTATAGGTCTCTCGCCGAGCCGCGAAATACACGAACGAGTGGATTAGCTCAACAGACCGAATACGAGAGGAGCGGAACAATGGCACTCAGTGCGCGCAATCATTTAAAAGGTGAAGTGACAGACGTGATACTCGGGACCGTGACGGCACTGATTACCGTCAAAGTAGGCAACGACGTGATCGAATCAGTCATCACCAAGCACAGCGCCGAGGAGCTCAAACTCAAAAAGGGCGACAAGGTGACCGCGGTCATCAAGGCGACCGAGGTCATGATTCAAAAAGACTAACCGCGAACCATATCTCAAGTACGAAGAGAGGTATTTAGTCCGACCTCCGTTAGTCGCATAGCGATTACGGCTGCGACCTCTGGATAGCCGCTGACCTCGCATCAGCCTGCGATGCGCCCGACTGAGATCGAGCGCGTCGAGGGCATGATTGAAATCTGCACGCGCCTCCGAACCATTTGTCCCGTTCACGATTTCTGAAAACGCCTCTCTAATTGGATCGGCTATTGCCAGGGCACGCGCCCTCTGCGGCATAGTCACGGGCGCCGCCAGCTCGCATCCCAACATTGGCCCAGCTCGCACTGCATCAGATCGGGTGCGATGCGGCTTTGTCACGCTCAGATCCATAACACTTGTCATGGCGCTTGTAAGATGGCATCACCGGTCATTCAGAAAGAGTCAAACCGGGGAGGAATTCAAGACATGAGAAACATGCACGACGCCATTTCTGTCAAGCGTGCTGGCGGCGGCGTTGGCCGCGGCGATTCTTCCGGCGAGGCCGGCGTATGCGCAATCGGCAGCTTTCGACCGCCATCAAGGACCAGGAAATCGAATTACTAAAGTCGGAAGTCAGCGCAACTGGAGCAGCGGGTTAACACGCTGGAGAGGCTGGGCCAGAGGGTCAGAGTAATCGACCGTAAACTCGAGGTTCAGGAGCGGGCCCAGGAGGCGCAGGGGGAGTCGCAAAAGGTGCAGGCCGAGATCGAGCAGACTAAGCTTCTACAAATGCCGATCGTCAGAGCGAGCGACGAAGGTTTCTAGTTCTCGACGCCCAATGATAACTACAGGATCAGGTTCGCCGGTAACATCCAGGCCGACAGCCGCTTCTTCACCAGCGGCGACGACAAAAATATCAGCAGCACTTTCTATCTGAACAAGGTGCGCCCGATTCTCAGCGGCGCAGTGGCGAAGTACTACGAGTTTCAGATCATGCCCGACTTCGGACAGGGCAGGGTAACCTTGCAGGACGGCTGGTTGAATATCGCCTATTTTCCGCAGGAGCAATTGCAGATTGGGCAAGTACAAGAGCGCCCGTAAATCTTGAACGTCTGCAGTCGGATCCCTACATAGAATTCATCCAGCGCTCCGAGGTTCAGAACCTCGTCCCGAACCGCGATATCGGAGCCGAAATCCAGGGAGGTGTCTTCGACGGCCGGCTGAACTATCAAATTGCTCTTATGAACGGGGTGCCGAACAACACCGCGTCGGCGGATACTGACAATAACGACAGCAAGGATTTCATGGGACGCGTATTCCTGACGCCATACAGACGCAGCGAAAACCAATGGATAAAGGGTTTTGGCGTTGGCCTCGGCGGCACCTATGGCAACGAGCGCGGCACTACGACCTCGGTTTACAGGACGTGGGGCCAGAGCACCTGGTTCTCGTACAATAGCGGGGTTACCGCGTCCGGTCTGCGCACGCATGTCGACCCACAAGCCTACTACTACTGGCGCCACTTGGGATTGATGACTGAATATGCGCAGGACGAGCATCCCTGAACCTGTTGACTACGACCAAAGGGAGCGCATTAACCGGACTGATACTTTCAGGGATACCGGCTACATGGCGCAGGCTTCCTATTACTTGACTGGCGAAAATTCGTCCTTCGGCTGGGTTAAGCCTCTGCGCCCGTTCGACCCGCGCAACGGACGCTGGGGCGCATGGGAGGTGGCGGCCAGAATAAGCAACGTCGCCGCGCAAAGCCGGCAGTTCCAGCTCGGTTTCGCCAACCCTGGCGTAGCCGCAGAGACCGCCACCGAGTTTGCGCTCGGCGTCAACTGGTATCTGAACAACAACATCAAATGTTGGTTCGACTATGCCAATACCTACTTCAACGGCGGTGCTGGCACGGCAGCTGCTCCGAAAGACCGGCCAAACGAAAGCCTCTTTGAGTCGCAGGTGCAGATCGCGTTCTGAGATGACAAG
Organism: uncultured delta proteobacterium; assembly: GCA_963832395.1. Lineage (GTDB taxonomy): Bacteria > Desulfobacterota > Binatia > Binatales > Binataceae > JAKAVN01. Next base: position 110,947 of record CAWHTV010000010.1, read on the forward strand.
CAGAATGTCCGGACAAACCAGAGTGCTGCAATCGCGAGTATTCAAAGAGTCTGCTGCGCCTCGAATAGTCAATTAAGGTGGCATATGAAGTTATTTAGCAATTCATTTATAACGAAATGGATTGGCGAGTCTCATCATCCTACTGTCGACGGTCACATCCTTGGCCGCGTGTTCTTCGCTCTCGTCCGCGCAGGGTCCAAGCAATCAATCCAACCTTGCAATAAACTACGAGCAGTTAGAGAAGCTTAAATCGGCGGAATACCAGGACTATATGACCGCGATGACTTTTGAAGATAGCAATCGAAAGCTGGGAAACTATTACGTCACCAAGGGCTCGCAGGTCCACCACCTTGTCGACCAGATGGAAGAGGGCCATCAGGTGAACTATATCGAGGTCCGGCAAGCGCTGGACAATAGCGACGCTGCGAGGTATGACAATAGGCCGCCGGTACCGTTAGATGATATGACGGGGAACGGTTATTGATCGCAACGTGACCGGCAAAATCTATCATTAGATTCCTCCTTTTCCCTCGCCGGCGTGCGTCAATCGCTCCGGTGGACCGCTCGCTCCATACGAGAGCCCGTCGAGCGATCTTGTCAGGTTGTTCCAAATTGTGTTTCCGTGGATGCGGCGAAGCAAAAACCTGAAGAAGGAGTCAGCACGTGGCTATCAAGAAAGAGATCTTCAATATGGGAATGCCCTGGGAATCGGGATACGGCTACTCCCAGGCCGTGAAGGTCGGCGACACGATCTACGTATCCGGGCAGGTCGACCATGACGAAGGCGGAAAGGTGCTCTATCCCGGAGACATGGAACCCCAGATGCGACAGGCCTACGCCAACGTCAAAAAAGTCCTCGCCCACTTCGGCGCTACGATGGACAACATTGTGGACGAGATTCTGTTTGTGGTCGACATGGACGCGGCGATGAAGGCTCGCGGCCGGCTCAAGGATGAGGTTTTCGGACAGGCGATACTCCCTGCCGCCACGATAGTTCAGATCCAGCGCTTGGCACTGCCAGACTTCATGGTGGAAATTCGCGTCATCGCCCGAGTGTGAGGCGCTTCCTTACCTGGCGAGGCAGTGGCGTCGTTGACGTCTTCGTATGCGTCAAGCGGCTAAACATCGACCGTCCTCGCACGAAAGCCACGGCCGGAGATCGTACGCGTTTTCGAATGCGCGCTTCGAAGGCGCGCATTCAATTTACGTAGTGAAGCCTCAATCTCGGCAGGCGCCCGCCAAGCTGCACACCGCCACGCTTCTGCGGCCCTCGCGGAGATCATTGCGGTCGTACCCGTTGGTCAGATAGCCGAAGGAAATTCCGGTCGCCGGATCGGCCCATCCGATTTGCCCGCCGAAGCCCGGATGGCCGAACGCTTCCGCCGAGTTCGTGCGTCCGAAGCCACGCAGATTCGCCTTGCCGTCGCCGCCCGCGATCACGATTCCGAGTGCCCGATTCGCCGTGATGCCGCGCGCCGGATCGATCAAATCTCCACTGCAGATGCGCCGCGCCTCACGCAGCATCTGCGATTGCCAGATACGTGTGCCGTCATACGCTTTACCGTCGTTGAGCAACGCCTGGTAAAAGAGCGCGATATCGCCAGCCGTGGTCATCAGGCCACCGGCTGGAAAATCCATCTCGCGAAGCTTCGGGTCGTTCATATCCAGCACCGCGTCTTCGGTGATGGACTCGAGGTTGGCGCGCGGGGGCGTCACCCCGAGCTTCCGATACTCCTCCTCCTTGGCCGGCTCGCCGACCCATTTCACGTCGGCCATCCGCGGTTGAATCGAGCGTGGCAGTCCGATTCGCAGATCGGGCAATCCGAGAGGCTCCGCGATTCGTTCACGCACGAACTCGCCGAGGCGCTTCCCCGTGATACGCTCGATCGCATCCGCAATCGGCCAGTAATTCGCGTGTATGTGGTAGATGAACCTCTCGCCCGGCGGATGCAGGGGACGCCACTGCGCGAAGCGTTCCAGCCGCTGCTTGCGATCGCCCCAATCCTTGAAGGAGCCCGGCGCAGCCGGAATACCGGCGGTATGAATCAGCAGATGCTCGATCGTGGTGGACTCCTTGCCGTTGGTCCCGTACTCCGGCACATACTTGACGATCTTGTCCGCAGGACTGATTTTCCCTTCCTGGATGAGAAGCCACAAGGCTGACGAGGTTATCGCCTTGGTCGCAGACATCGCGACGAAAACGGTTTCGTCGGTGGCCGGCTTTTCCACCCCACCTTGCACCGCGCGGCCGAAAGTTTTCATCGCCGCGATCTTGCCCTCGCGAGCGATCGCCACCTGACAGGCTGGAAGAACGCCTTCTTTCACGTCGCGCTCGGCGCGATCCATGAGCGCCTGCACCTTGTCCCGATTGAGACCGACTTCGGCAGCGCTATCAGCAAAGAATTTCTCGGCCGGCATTGGGTTCTCTCCTTTAGAGCAGTTGGCCTGTCAGTTGCCGCGATAATCCGTCGTTAAACCTCAATCATGCAAAACCTTGATTATAGCTATTCTACGCCATCGCCGCGCCAGCAAGCAGTACATTCGTCCACACGGCACGGGCGAGGAACGCGAAGCTCAAGAAATAGTCCGGCCGCGACGCGAGGCGAGGGGCCGGGCTCGAAAGGCTCGGCCCTTTTTGGATCAATCTCGATCGGTTTTGGCTGGCGCTTCACAGGGATTTACTCGACCTTTGCTTTCAAGTAATGACCTGATGACTGACGAACCGCATGTTCTACGACCACCAACGCCCAACGGCTGCGCACGAACGTGAATGATTCACGCCCGCGAGGCGAGACGACGACCGCTCGTGCATCGGACATCGTGATGCTCGATGCCGCTGCGTTGGCTAGCGCGATCAAGTCGCGGCAGGTTTCGTGCGTCGAGGTCATGCAGGCGTATCTCGACCATATCGATCGTCTGAATCCGCTCGTCAATGCGATCGTTTCGCTTCAGGACCGCGACGATCTGCTCCGGCAGGCCAGCCATCGCGACGATCAGCTCGCTCGCGGCGAATACGCTGGCTGGATGCACGGCTTCCCGCTGGCGATCAAGGATCTCGAGGCAACCGCCGGCATTCGCACCACGATGGGCTCGCCGCTGCTGCGCGATTTCGTGCCCAATGCCGACTCGATCCTGGTCGAACGCATCAAACGGGCGGGCGCAATCATTATTGGCAAGACTAACACTCCCGAATTCGGGCTCGGGTCGCAGACCTATAATCCGGTCTTCGGCACCACGCTCAATGCCTACGATCAATCGAAGACCTGCGGTGGCAGCAGTGGTGGGGCGGCCGTATCGCTGGCGCTGCGGATGTTGCCCGTCGCCGACGGCAGCGATCATGCCGGATCGCTGCGCAATCCGGCCGCCTTCAGCAACGTGCTCGGCTTTCGGACTTCGTACGGCCGGGTTCCGGTCGATCGGGGCGACGCGTTCACGCCAACGCTGGCCGTTGCCGGTCCGATGGCGCGCACGGTGACCGACCTGGCGATGCTGCTTACCACGCAATCCGGCTACGACCCGCGCGCACCCTTGTCAATCCGACAGGATCCGAGCGGCTTCGCCGAGCCACTCAAACGCGACTTCAACGGAACCCGCATTGCCTGGCTGGGAGACTTCGGCGGCTACCTGCCGTTCGAGCCTGGCGTGCTCGATTTGTGTCGGAGCGCGCTCAAGGTATTCGAGCAATTGGGCTGCACGATTGACGAGGCGAAGCCCGATTTCCCGGTCGAGCAGGTGTGGCGGAACTGGCTTAAATTGCGGGCCTGGCAAGTCGGCACCCTGCTGAAGACGCCGTATAGCGACTCCGCCAAACGCGCACTGATGAAACCCGAAGCACAATGGGAAGTCGAGCAGGGGCTCGGATTGAGCGCCTACGATATTTCGGATGCGAGCGCGGTCCGCACGTCCTGGTATCACGCGGTCCGCAGATTTTTCGAAACCTATGACTACTTCATCCTTCCGTCGGCTCAGGTCTTTCCGTTCGATGCGTCAACCCATTGGCCAAGACAGATCAGTGGCGTAGCAATGGACACCTATCATCGCTGGATGGAGGTCGTGATTCCCGTGACGATGTCCGGATGCCCTGCGCTAAACGTCCCCGCGGGCTTCGATCAACGCGACTTGCCGATGGGTATTCAGATCGTCGGGCCCAATCATTCGGAACTGAGCTGCCTGCAGCTCGCATACGCCTACGAGCAGGCGACTGGATGGGTCAAGCGAAGAATACCTTCCCTGCTGGCACCCCTTAGATGAAATCTGAATGCGGATAGGAGGCTCGCATCAGCCGCCACAATAACGGAAACCTGCGGCGACTCACGGACGAGCGAGGCATCCGCGTGCCCGAATCGTCGTGAATGATCGCGCCACTCACTCTTCAGCGAGCGACGGGACCTGGCGAGGCTCGCACCGCGCGCTGGAAAGCCCACTGCCGAATGTGATTGATCTGCTCCTTCATCGCGCGCGAGAGCGGTACTCCCCCGACTGATGCGTTGACCAGATCGTGCTCGGTCGCCGTCCGGTCCTCGAGACGCGCCCTGGTTAGCGCGGATATCACGCACTGCTCAATCTCGGCGCCAGTCCAGCCACTGGTAAACTGGATGATTGGTTGGAAGTTAAACTGGGAGGGATCCACGCCACGACGGGCGAGGTGGACCTTGAAAATCGCGATCCGTTCTTCATCGTGCGGCAGGTCCACGAAGAAAACCTCGTCGAAACGACCCTTGCGAATCATCTCGGCAGGCAGCAGATCGATTCGGTTCGCGGTGGCGGCGACGAACAGCCCGGCGCTCTTTTCCTGCATCCAAGTCAGGAAAAATGCGAAAATGCGGCCTTGCTGGCCGCCGGCATCCGCCGACGTGATGCCCATCTCGATCTCGTCGAACCAGACGATGGCGGGCGCCATGCTCTCCAGCGTACGGCACGCTTCTACGAACGCGCCTTCGGGCTTGCCATGTCTGCCGGAAAAGATCTCGATCATGTCGATCCGGTAGAGCGGAAGCTCGAAGCACGACGCGATGGCTTTCACCGACAGGCTCTTGCCGCAACCAGGGATTCCCATCACGAGCACCCCTTTGGGCACGATGTCGGCGCTCAACGTATCGCGCTGCTGAAACAATTTACGACGCTCCAGCAGCCACTTCTTGAGACTTTCGAGACCTCCGATTTCTCCGAGACTGGTGCTGTTGGCCACGTACTCGATCACGCCGCTTCGCTTGGTCACGATCCGCTTTTCCTCGAGCAGGGCTGGTACGGATTCGGCGCCGAGACTCTGGCCGGTCGCGAGAGCGCGGCGCACGGCGTGGCGCGCCTCGTCGAGAGTAAGTCCCTGCAAGGTGCGGGCGAGTTGATACAAGATTTCTTCACTTGTATCAGCATGCGCTCCGCGCGCGGTGATTTGATCGGCTTCCGATCGCAGGAATTCCACCAGTTCAGTCAGATCGGGCGGCAGAAGATCGATAACCGCCAGAGCTCCTCTCGATTTCTTCCGGGATGTCTCGCAACGGCGAAGTGATGACAATGAACTTTTGCCGGTCGAGACAGATCTGGTAGAGGTCACGAAGGCGGCGGCGGACGCCCGCGGAGTCCCGCAGCGGCTCGTGAAAATCCTTCAGGTGAAAGATCGCAGGATCGCTGTGCGTTGCGATGAAATCCAGCACCTCTCGCGGATCCTGCGCGCGGGCTTCTGCCCGCGTTGCCGGGATGGCGACCACGCAGCCTGCGCTTCTCGCTCGTCGCTAGATAAGCCCTCCGTGAGGCTCCAGGTCCAAACGGGCAACGGTTTCGAGGCGCGTAATTGCCGCCCCGCGCTGCGCAGAAGATCGGTCGACCCGACCCTCTTCCGCGGAGCGCACGTAGACCAGAGGCCGGCCTGACACGAAGATTTCCAGAAGCATCGTGGCCGCGCGGCTATGAACAGGAATTTCCATATATTGGCCCAGCCTCATTAGCTTAACGTTTTGACGACCTTAAAATAAACTGCATCCTTCGATTTCATGGCCTGCGTCAGACTCTAAGGGCTGCGGCGCTGCGGAATCGCCGATCCTTGACGTCACCCTCTAAATCGCATGCCCACTGCTATTTCGCACCTGACCGATTTCTGCTGCGGCAGGCTGAAGCAGCGGACTCTCCTGTGGATTTTCATCCCGCTTATCCTGGCGTCATATTTCGGCAGTTTGACGTTCGCAATCTGGATGTTTCCCGGTCCATTCGACTGGCGAACCAGGTCGATGTCGAAGCTTCTCTATCCCAGGAACAATCCGCGGTTTCACGCGATAGGCTCCGTTGGCGTGGCCGTGACGGGCCTGTTGACGCTGCCCTTCGCCGGTTACATCGGAAGACGGCTGCGGGTCGTTTCTCCTGCACCGGCAGAGGTCGGCGCGCTTTCGTTTGGCGCGGGAGCTATCAGTTTGATTCTCGGCGCGCTGATAGTGTTGCAGCCGTTTCTGCACGAAATATTCGCGCGGAGCGCAGGGATCTGCCTCGGACTGGGGATGCTGGCGTTCTACTGGTGCGCCCTTAGAGGACTCTCGGTCCCTCCAAGCCCCGAGAATCAAAACGAAAGGCGCGCCCGGCTTCGGATCTTTCTCGCATGGAGTCTGACGGTGCCACCGGCGCTGCTAGTCGTTGCACTGCGGTTGCTGACTGCCGCTCATTTTCAATGGGCGAACCCGGTCTATCTGGCGATAGAAAATCGATCGTGGTGGCACTTGGGATTTTGGGAATGGATCGGCTCGACGGCGGTATTTCTGTTCCTGCTCGGCGCCGCCCTGTTTCTGCCGGAAAACGGTTGAGTCAAAGCTCGAGCCGGTGACCAATCCGCATCGTTCATGGGCAGCGGTTGGCGACGATCGTTCCGCCCTGGATCACCAAGTGGATACGTGCGCGGTCCGCCAGGATCGACAAGTCGTCCAGCGGGTTGCCATCGACCAGCAGCAGGTCGGCCAACTTTCCTGTCTCGATGCTGCCGAGGTCGTTTTGCGCACCGACGATCTCAGCGTTGGTCATCGTCGTCGCGATAAGCACTTCCATCGGCGACATGACCTTGCTCTTGTATCCAAGCTCGAAAGCCTTCTTGCGCTGCTGCACGCCCAGGACGTCGGAACCCGAGCCAATCCTGACCCCGGCCTGACGCGCGATTGATAGGGCCTCGTAGGCGCCCTTCAACGCCTGTTCAATCTTTTGAATCATGTATTCGGGATAGCCGAGTGAGCGCCCGTCGGCAGCGAGCAATTCGTAAGTCGCGATCGTCGGCACCAGGAACGTTCCATTGCGCGCCATCCGTTCGGCGACTTCGCTCGAAATGAAATTTCCGTGTTCCAGCGTGCGCACGCCAGCGTCGATACAGTTCGTCATGCTCGCGGCGGTGTAGGTATGGGCCATCACGTATTTGCCTTGCGCCGCCGCTTCCTCTACCGCGGCGCGCAATTCCGCAACCGTGAACTGAATCGAGGTAAGCTCGTCAGCCGGCGAAACGCATCCACCGTTCGCCATCACCTTGATCTGATCGGCGCCGCGCCGGAGCATCTCTCGGGCGCCCCAGCGCACGTGGTCGGGACCGTCGACGACAATCCCTATCGACCAGAGGCCCGGCGTCTGCGATTCCGGATCCACCATCGTGCGTGGACGCAGGTCGCCATGGCCGCCCGTCTGTGAGAGCACACCGTTGCTGACGAAGAGCCGCGGACCCTGCAGCAGGCCTTGTCGAAGGGCCTCCTTGTAGCCCCAATCGAGGCCGCCGGCATCGCGCACGGTGGTAAAGCCGTCAGCCAGGGTTTCCTCGATTTCGCGGGCGATCTTGAGGAAGCGGACCGGCAGCGGTCCGCGGTTCTGCTCGGTGATGTTGCCGACGATACTCAAATGCGCGTGCGCATCGATCAGCCCCGGCATCAACACGCGTCCCGCCGCCTCGATTTCGATGACGTCATCAACCCGCGGCGGAGCGCCGCTGCCGATGCCAACGATGCGCTCGCCCTCGACCCGCACCCAGGCATGCGTCCGTGGGTCGCGTCCGGTGCAATCGATAAGAGTGCAATCGTGAATCAGCAATGACCCCATCGTTGATACCTAGGCAGCGGCCCGCTAGACGCCGACGTCGTACAGTTGTTCGAACTCGAGGTCCAAGTCGTTGATCACCTGCCACATACAGGCCAGCGCCTTGCGCACGCCGCGCGCCGCGCATGGCGGAAGATCGGATTGGGAGGCCAGGTGCTTGAGATCGCGATAGGCGGCCAGCAGCCGCTCTTCCTGAGCACTCAGTCGATTGCCGAGCAGATCGGTTTCTTGCATCTTGATTTCCCTATTGGCTGAGACCGCCGGCCTGCGGGCGCGCGTCGACCAGGCGCCTGGCTTTGAGCTCGTAGCGTGGCAGGCTGCCCGCCGGCATCAACTCGAGATTGAAGCGCAGCCCTTCGTGCGCGCCTGCCAGATCTTTGCCCAGCCGCTCGCTGAGCTCGGGCCATCCGATCTGGGTGTCAGGCTTGAGCTCGAGGCGCACAGTAATCTCGTCGCGAAGATTGCTCTCGTCGCGCCAGACGTAGATCTGGAACTCGGCGATCGAATCGTGCTCGCGGACTATCGATTCTACCGCGCGCGGATAGACGTTGGTGCCGCGGATGAGCTTCATGTCGTCCCAGCGGCCGCGGATACCGCCGTCATAGATATCGCTGGTACGCCCGCATCGGCAGGTGCTGTGCGGGACGCGCATCACGATGTCCCCGCTGCGGTAGCGGATAAGCGGGATAAGGCCGCGGCCGAACGAGGTCACCACGCGTTCGCCGAGCTCGCCGTATTTTGCCGGTTCGCCCGAGGCCGGGTTGATGACCTCCTCGTACAAATGGTCCTCGATAATATGCGTGCCGCCCGGCTGCTCGGCGCATTCGAAGGCGAAGATCGTGCCGATCTCCGTCATCCCGGCGGTGTCGCCGCATCGCGGCGCCCCAGCCGTGCTCGAGCTGGCGCTTCATCGCGGGAATTGAGCCAGCGGGCTCGCCGGAAACGATCACCTTGTCGACCTTGGTTGCGGCCAGGTCGACGCCCATCGCGACCGCCTCCTGCCAAAGGCGCAGAGCGTAGGTCGGGGTGGAAAAGACCGTCGTGACGCCGAGCTCGACTATCTGCTCGATCCGGCGTTCGGTGGTCTGCGCTCCGCCGGGTACGACCAGCGCGCCAATCTTTTCGCATCCGTAGTGCGCTCCCCAAAAGCCGATAAACGAACCGTAGCCAAAGGCGAAGTAGACGACGTCGTCAGGGCGCACGCCGAAACCCCACGCGCCGTAGCACCACATCTCGGAGATCCATTCCCAGTCCTTGGTGCTGTCGAGCGCGCGCAGCGGCTGGCGGCCGGTCGAGCCGGAGGTGAGATGATAGCGGATGGCATTGCGCGGCTCGGCCGCGATCAGGTCGCCCCACAATGGCTTTTCGTTCTGACACGCCACCCACTCATCGCGCGTCATCATCGGCAGCCGCCGCAGGTCGTCGAGCGACTTTATCTGATCGGGATGGACGCCGGCGGCCTCGAAGCGGCGCCGATGGAACGGCGCGCGTGCGTGCGCCCATTCGCACATCCGCTTGAGTTTGAGAAGCTGCAGTTGCCGCAGCTCCTCGCGCGGCATCGTCTCGTTCTTGGGATTCCAGTAGGGACTGTCCGTCATGGCTATCCGTTACTGCGCAACGGCCACGTGCCGGCTCCTCTATATAGTATGAACGCGGGCCGGCGAGTGTTAGCGCGGCGGCTTCGTGCCACGAATCATGATTCCGCGATAACCGCGATTCCTTCGATTTCAACCAGCGCCTCGGGCTGGAAAAAGTCGACCACCTCGAACAGCGCCATCGCCGGATAATAGTCGCCGAAATACGAGCGGTAGATCCGGCCGAGCTCCTTGAGCCGGGCCTTGTAGTCATCGCGGCTCTTGACGAAGATGTTGAGCTTGACGATATCGCTGATGCTGCCACCGGCCGCCTCGGCGACGGCCTTCAGGTTGCGTATCACCTGCTCGAACTGCGCAACCAGGTCTCCGGGCGAAACGATCTTGCCATCGGCGCCACTGGGGTCCTGGCCCGCCATGAACAGGAGGCGGCCGCCGCTCGTCAGCACGCCGTGATTGAAGCCGCGTGGCTGTGGCAGTCCCGGCGGATTGATAAGTCGCTTTTCCACGATGATTCTCCCGCGCGTCGGTCGAGGAGGCTCGCGGCCGACGAACTTCGGCTTCTGTTTCTTGTTGAAGGCCTCGTAAACGATTCGGAAATCCTCGCCTCGCATTCAAGTTTGCACCGCGCCGCCGTCGATATTGATCGCCTGCCCGTTAATGCCCGCGCTCGAATCGCGCGCCAGGAAAACCACCACGCTGGCGACCTCCTCGGGTGTCATCAGGCGGTTTTGCGGGCTCTTCTGCTCCAACGCCCTGCGCGCCTCGGCCGGAGCGCGGCCGCTGAGCTTGACGATATTATCGATCGCTGCCTGCGTAAGCGGAGTGTCGACGAAGCCCGGGCACACCGCGTTGACCGTGATCCCGTGACCGACCAGTTCAACCGCGAGCGCCCGCGTCAGTCCGAGCACGCCATGCTTGGCGGCGGTGTAGGCGGCGACGTAGCTGGCGCCGACGTGAGAGGCGGTTGAGGCGATATTGATAATCCGCCCGCTGCGCCGCTGGACCATCGAGGGCACGAACGCCTTGGTGACGTAGTAGACCGACGTCATGTTGGCGGCGAGCATCTGATGCCACACTTCGTCGGGATGGTTCAGGAAACTCTGACTCTTCGCCGCGCCGGCGTTGTTGACCAGGATATCAAGCCCACCGAAGCCCTCCAGTACCCGCGCGGCCATACGCTCGACCTGAGCGGAATCGATAACGTCGCACTGGCAGGCGAGCGCGCGCACGCCTCGATTGCCGAGTGCGGCGGCAAGCTGGTCGAGGTCCGGCTGGTGGCGCGCGGCGATCGCGACATCGGCCCCCGCTTCGGCCAGTGCCAGCGCGATCGCCCGGCCGATTCCGCGGCTCGCGCCGGTGACCAGCGCCTTCCTGCCTGCGAGAAACGAACCGTCAGCGGCCATCGCGGGAAACCCCGGAACCGATTATCCGATAGTGCGCGTTGAGACGCGGCGGTTCCATCATGCACAGATCGGCGCGGCCGGCCGCGACTATATTGTTGACATGATCGGTGGTGGTGATGTCGCCGCTGGTAAGCGTGGCGATACGCACCTCGTTGCGAAGTTGATCGCTGAAATAGGTGAGAAAGTAAGGACCGTAAACCGGCTGCGACGCGAGCGTCGTCTGGCCGGCGAGCACGTCGAGGAGGTCCGCGCCGCGCTCCTTGATCGCGCGCGCGATCATGACCGCGTCGTCGGGCTCCAGTCCGCCGCGCGCCCAATCGGTGGCCGAAAGAGCGACGCAAAGCGGTTTGTCCGCGGGCCACACGGCGCGCACGGCGTCGAGGATCTCCAGCGGATAACGCATCCGGTTCTCCAGCGCACCGCCCCACGAATCGCGGCGATGGTTGGTAAGCGGCGAGATGAAGCTCGCCACCAGGTGACCGTGCGCGAAGTAGAGCTCGAGCATGTCGAACCCGGCCTCGTTCGCCATCTTGGCTCCACGCACGTACTGGTCGCACACCCGTTCCATGTCGGCGCGGTCCATCTCCTTGGGTAGCGTGCCGCCGGGCAGGTAGGGAATCGGCGAGGCTGAGAGCAATGGCCATCCGCCCTCTCTGAGCGGCAGATCGAGGCCCTCGTTGCGCGGGCGGGTCGAGCCGCGCCGTCCGGCATGACCGAGACGAGCCGCGATTTTGGTCTGCGATTCGTGCACCATCCGCACCAGCCGCGACCAGATCGCGCCATGCTCGGGCCGGTAGATCCCCGCGCATCCCGGCGTGATCCGCGCCTCGGGGGCGATCGCCAGCGGATCGGTGACAATCAGCGCAGCGCCGCTTTGGGAGAGATCGCGCAGCGCCGCGGTGTAGCCCTCGTCGGGAACGCCATCGCGCGCGGCGTAGGTCGCCGAGCCCGGTAGCGCAACGCGATTGGGAAGCGTCAGCTCGCGCAGCGAAAGCGGTGCGAGCATCGGCGGCGGCGCCACCAGGCGCAGGTTGGGGGTCGTCCTGCCCACGGCCTTTTCGAAGAACCAGCGGTCCATCGCGTCGACGAACGAGGAATCGCGCCGGCGTAGCTCGTCATATGAAATTCGGCCGCTGCGGGTGAGCAGGTAGTAGGCGAACTGCATCGGTTCGAAGTATTCGTAGCGCGTGGTGGTCTCGAAGTAACGATTGCTCTCGGCCGCGGCGCGCTGCAGGCCGTCGACCACCGGCCGGCGCTCGAGCTCGAAGTCATTGAGCGCGGCGTCGAGGTTTTCGCCATAGCGCTCGAACGCGTTGGCCAGCGCGATCGAGTCCTCCATCGCGAGCTTGGTGCCTGAACCGATGGTGAAGTCGGCGGTATGCGCCGCGTCGCCGAGCAATACAATATTCCGGTAGCGCCAGGCGCGGTTGCTGACCGTGGGGAAGGAGATCCAGCCCGACTTGTTGGCCAGCAGCGGCTTTCCTCCCAAATCGTCGGCGAAAACCTTCTCGCAGTAGACGACACTTTCGGCCTCGGTCATGCGATCCAGCCCGGCGCGCCGCCAGGTCTCGGGATCGCACTGCACGATAAACGTACTGGCAAGGCCGTCGTTGGGATAAATGTGGGCCTGGAAGAGGCCGTGCTCGTTGCGGCGGAAGGAGAAGGTAAAGGCGTCGAACACCTTGCGCGTGCCGAGCCAGGCGAACTTGCTCTTGCCATAGACGATGGCCGGCTTGAAGTGATCGGCGAAGCTGCGACGCACGATGCTGTTGACGCCGTCGGCGGCAATCACCAGGTCGTAGTTGCGCACGAGCGAAAGGTCGTTGACTTCGGTCAGGAACTCGAGCTTGACGCCGAATGCGCGGCAGCGATCCTGCAGCAGCATCAGCAGGACCTTGCGCGAGATGCCGGCAAAGACATTGCCGCCGACGCGAATCGTCTCGCTGCCGTAGCGCACCTCGATCGTGTCCCACAGCACGAAGCGGCTGGTGATGTCGCGGTAGCTTGGGTAGTCGGCCTCGCGGAACGAGGCCAGCGTGCGGTCCGAGAAGACCACGCCCCATCCGTAGGTCGCGTCGTGCGGGTTGCGCTCGAGGATCGTGACGTCCCAGTCGGGATGAGTTTTCTTTATCAGCGCGCCACTGTAGAGCCCGCCGGGGCCGCCGCCGAGAATCAGGATTTTCACGACGTCAATCGCCTGCGCTTCGTTCTTTCATCGCTGGGGCGCTCAGAGCAGAGCGACCGCTTCGGCCAGACGGTCGAGCTGGCTCGGCTCCGCGATGGTCGGCAGCAACACGAGCTCATCGCATCCGGCCTCCTCGTAGCCGCGGATGTACTGGATGACGCTCTGCGGCGTGGCCAGCAGGCCAGCTGCTATCTTGTCGGCGAACGGTCCGGTGAACGCGTAGTAGTCCTTCAGGTAAGCTGCGCCGCGGTCGGCCGCTCCATCACCGAGCGCAAAGTAGCCCTGTCCCCAGAGCTGCGGCAGACCGGGCCGGCCTGCGTCGCGCCACGCGGCACGGGCGCGGTCGGCGGCACGGGCGAAAGCGCGCGGCGGTCCGCCGCCATGGACGTAGCCGTCGGCATAGCGCGCGACTCGGGTGAAAGTCTGATCGCTGAGGCCACCGACCAGGATTTCAGGTCCGCCGGCCCGGAGCGGTCGCGGACCAAACTTGTCGCTCTCCCACAGGTTGCGCAGCGAAGAGAGCTGCTCGGTCAGAATTCTGCCACGCTGATGGTAGTCGACCTTCGCTATTTGGTAGTCATCCTCGCGCGCGCCGACGGCGAGGCCGAGCACGAGACGGCCGCCGGAAATCGCGTCCACCGTAGCGGCGGTCTTGGCCAGCGTCGCCGTATTGCGCAGCGGCGCGATCACGATCGTCGTGGCGAGCCGCACGCGCCTGGTCACCGCCGCGGCCGCACTCAGCGTCGTCAATGCGTCAAAGCAGTCGTAGGCGTAGCGATCGACTACGGCAAGGCTGGTGAACGGACCCTCGTCGGCCTTGCGCGCCCAATCGAGAATCAGTTGGCCGTCGGCGCCCGGCACGCCCGCCGGCAAACCTGCTCCAACCCGCATCTTGTCCGCGCTCCTCGATTTCCCTGGGACATCGGCAGCGAAGGATTCAGATCAACCGCGTAGTCAGCAGGGCTACGATTGTCAAGCGACACTCGCCACGCGCGCCACCCGCCATAGGCGCGAGCACCGAGGTAGGTGACCGGTCCGCCAGCTAGCTGTAAGGTAGCAGCGCAGCGCGCTTTTTTAGGAGACCCCAATGATCGTATGCATCATCGAATACGGCGTGAGGCCCGGGATGGAAGGCAAGCTGGAAGAAGCTTTCGCGGCGTTGGTCCCTGAGATTCAAGCGATCGGCGGCTTCATCTCCATGGACAACTTTCAGAGTCAGACGCGGCCCGGGGTGATGCTCGAAGTATCGTACTGGCGCGACGAGCGCGCCCTGAACGCATGGATCGACAATATGGCGCATCGCGCGACGATGCCACTCGGACGCAACGAAATTTTTTCCTGGTACAAAATCTCCAGCACCGAGGTTAAGCGGCAAATCGACTGGACCCCGGAGGCGTAGCCGAAGACATTCATGGCTTCACGCCGTGCGCAGCGGATATGATGTTAAGAGTCTGAGGATCCCCTGGATCTGGGAGGACAACGCCAATGCTCGTAGCGTTCGTACTAATGAAAACCGAACCCGCGCACATTGACGACGTCGTCAAAGCGTTAGTCGAAATGGAAATCGTCGAGGAAATGCATTCGCTCGCGGGCGACTACGATCTTATCGTCAAGGTAAGGGTTGAGGACTTCGACCATCTGGCACGACTGGTCGTCGATCGGATTCAGCGCGTGCAGCATCTGCGCGAGACCAAGACGCTTATCGCCTTCGACGCCTACAACGTGCCGAAACTGCGCAGCACCTAGCCCTCTACATCGCCCGCAGCTTAGGGATCACTTCGCGCGCGAACAGCTCCTGAGTTCGGAGCGCCTTCCAAATCTCGATATCGCCATAGTGCGGAATGATGAGGATCTCGTCCACTTCAATCTCGCGCTTGAGCGCGATGCACTGCTCGAGCACGCGCTCCGCCGTGCCCACGAACGCGTAGCCCTGCGTCACGATTTCTTCGTAGCTGAGGCGCGGCAGAAGCTCCATAATCTCGCCGGCATAGAAAGCATAGTTGCTCTCCAGAAGACGCTTCTTCATGTCCGGATCGCGACGCAGGGTGGGCATTGCGGTTGAGTTGTAGGCAAAAAATCGCTTGAAGGCGCCTTCACACTCCGCTTGCGTCTGCCGCTCATCTTCCGTGATATACACCGCGCGCACGCAGGCCACGGTCGGCTTGGTGCCGTGCTTCGCACAGGCCTCACGGTAACGATCGACGCCCGGCTTGAAGGCCGCCACCGGAGCCGGACCGCCGAACGCCAACGCCCATCCCTTGCGCGCACCGATCTCGAAAGCCGCTCCGCTGGTACCGACCATGTACACCGGCGGATAGGGCTTCTGAACCGGCTTGGGGACCACCGAAACGTCCTCCAAATGATAGTATCTGCCACGAAACGAGAACCGCTCCTGGGTGAATGCGAGCTCCAGGATTTCGAGCGCCTCCTCGTAGCGCCCCTGGGTCTCTTCCATCGGGATGCCAGCGGGCGGGTATTCCCACGCGTGTCCACGTCCCACGCCAAGGTCCAGCCGCCCCTGCGTCAAAATGTCCGCAAAGGCCATCTCGCCGGCGTAAACCACGGGGTTGCGCAGCGGCAGCGTATGGCACAGCGTACGGAAGCGTATATTGCGGGTCCTTTGCGCCGCGGCGGAGAACAATGCGAGCGGATTCGCCGAAATGCTGAACTCCTGAAAAAAGTGATGGTCGATTATCGAGAAGACGTCGTACCCGAGCTGATCCGCATTCTCGATCAGGCTGAATACGTCCCAGACATTCTTGGCGTAGTCGACCCCGAATCCATTTTGCATCTCGCAGTAAATGCCAAAGCGCATCTTGTCCGCCATTCGTGCTGACCCCCGGTGAGATTCCGCCCTACGGTAAGCGCTCAATCTATCCCTCCTGATCCAGCGTGACCAATAGAAGTTACTAAACGGAGACTTCCGATATTCCTTAAGGTCACAACCTACCGCGGACAATGGTATTGGTGATAGAACCTCGTCGGCGCGAGCAATCAAGGTCAGCGGTCTCGCGGATATCCCTGGTGGGGTGAATC
Organism: uncultured delta proteobacterium; assembly: GCA_963832395.1. Classification (GTDB taxonomy): domain Bacteria; phylum Desulfobacterota; class Binatia; order Binatales; family Binataceae; genus JAKAVN01. Next base: position 127,215 of record CAWHTV010000010.1, read on the forward strand.
GCGATGGAAAGACAGAGCGAGACCAAAGCCGTCACGTGTTGCGCATGCAGCCAGCAATGCGGCGTGCTGGTCCATCTCGAGGACAACGTCATTGTCAAAATCTCGGGCGACAAGGAGCATCCATTCAGCCAGGGCTTCATATGCGTAAAGGGAACGCGCGCTGCCGAACTCCATTACAGTCCGCAGCGTCTTAACTGGCCGCTCAAGCGCGTCGGCGCTCGCGGCGAGGGCAAATGGCAGCGTATTTCCTGGGAACAGGCGATAGATGAGATCGCAGAAAGGATGCGGCCCCTGATTAGCAGAGTTCGGCGCGGAGACCGTGGCTATGAGCTTCGGCACATTTCACGGCGCAGATTGGGGATTGGGCGAGCGCTTTCTGAACCTGTTAGGCAGCCCTAATAGCGTGGGACAGGACAAGGTTTGTTACGGCCCGGCCACCATCGCCGAAATGCTGACTTACGGCTTCGGTCCTACTGGCTATACTTATCCGGTGCCCGGGTTGACCAAGTGCATAGTATTATGGGGGATGCGACCGAGCGCCTCGATGCCGCTCTTGTGGGCACAGATTGTAAAGGCGAGACGCGAAGGGGCGAAGCTGATCGTCGTCGACCCACTGCTCACGACGGAGGCGCGTCAGGCCGACCTATGGTTGCAGCTTCGTCCAGGCAGCGACGCGGCCCTGGCCCTGGGCTGGCTCAACGTGGTGATCGGAGAGGGCCTCTACGATCACGCCTTTGTCAGAGATTCGACTGTCGGATTTCGAGAGTTGGCGGAACGAGTCGCAAGTTGGACGCCGGATGTGGCCGGGCGCGAAACCTGGCTCCCCGAAACGGCCATAGTGGAAGCGGCGCGGAGCTTCGCCACTAATTCTCCCGCGATCATCGCCGCCGGAAACGGCCTTTGCCAAATCGGCATGAATGCCGTTCAGGCGGCACGCGCGTTGGCTTGCCTCGTGGCGATCTCCGGCAATCTCGATCGGGCCGGCGCCCACAAGCTGGCCGGTCCGCCTCGGCAGATAATCGCCAACGGTCACGCCGTTCTGGTAGATGAGTTGTCGCCCGAACAGCGAGACAAGCGGCTCGGCGCTAACCACTACGGCATTCTCGGCCACGCTTACCGCGCGATGGACGATGCAATGGCAAAGGCGTGGTACGGCCAGCACCACGTGGGAAGTTGGGCGACTACCGCGCATGAGCCTGCGATGTGGCAGGCAATTTCGTCAGGCAAGCCGTATCCGGTGAAAGCGCTTTTCATCCAGCACCATAATCCGGTGGGCGGAAGCGCCAACGTGAAGCAGGTTGTGGAGGCACTAACTTCACCCGATCTCGATCTGCTGGTGGTTCACGACATCTTCATGTCGCCAGCCGTGCAGTTCGCTGACTATGCACTTCCGGCCAGCCATTGGTTGGAGAAGCCATTTTTTTCGACCGGCTACGCTTATATGGGATTCGTCGGTGACTATGCCGACGCTAACGCCGCGGCGGTATCCACGCAATTCGAGCGGCGAAGCGATTATGAACTATGGCGCGACTTGGGTGCATAAGTTCGGGCAGGAATCTTTTTGGCCGCAAAACGTCGAGCAAATGTGGGAAGAATGGTTGTGTCCCGCTGGAATGCACTTTGATCAACTGGCTGAGCATCAGGGACCATGGGTGGGCTCTCCGTCAATCCGCGAGAGCCGCCTTGGCACTCCTTCGGGTAAAGTCGAGCTCAAATCAAGCATCCTGGAAGAATGTGGTATCGATCCACTACCCAATCATCGCGAACCAGAACTCTTCCAGAGTTTTGCCGCGGAGTATCCATTGGTGCTTACCACCGGAGGCCGGGTGATCGAGGGATTTCATCAAAACGCGCAACAGACGGTCAGGTTCCGCGAAAAACACCCACGACCCGAGGCCACTATTCATCCACAAACCGCCAGGAGAACTCGACATCGCGGAAGGCGACTGGATTCTAATCGAAACGCCGGTGGGCGCCGTCAGGCAGATCGCGCGATTGAGCGACAAACTCCATCCGCGCGTGATCCATGCCGACCGCTGGTGGTACCCAGAACGCGAGGGCGCGATGCCGGGGCTGTTCGGCGTGCTGGATACCAACATCAACGTCTGCACGCAGGCGCGAGCTCGGTGACTGCGATCCTATAATGGGCGCCTGGCCGCTGCGCGCCGTGCCTTGCCGGGTAGTACCTGGATGAAGGCCGGCCACGTCAGGTTTTAGCTTCTCACTTTTTGGAATTTTCAGCGGCCAATCTGCTCGTCTGTAAGCGTCAAACTATCTCGAGCCGCGCCGATTTCCGAAACCCTGCCTCAGCGTGACGAGCTGAACCGAGTGTGGTACTGCAACATTGAGTGGGTGAGTTCTCAAGACCGGTGGTAACCACTCCTGGATAGCTGTCCAGGGTCGACATCTATCTCAATCTCAATCGATTGAAGGAGCGACTGGTATGAACGTCGGACTCATGTTCTCGTTTCGCAATCCTCCCAAATGGAAGAAGCCCTGGGCTGACGTCTACGAATCGCAGCTCGAACAGGCAAAGCTCGCCGAAGATCTCGGCTATGACACCGTCTGGCTGACCGAGCATCATTTCGCCGAGGACGGCTACTCGCCATCGCTGATGACGCTCGCCGGCGCAGTCGCGGCCAAAACTCGCCGGGTCCGTATCGGCACATTCCTACTGCTGTTGCCGCTTCACAATGCCGTTCGCGTCGCAGAGGACGCTGCCACGGTCGACGTCATCTCGCGGGGGCGCTTCGATCTCGGTATCGGCAAGGGATACGCGAAGCACGAGTTTCTCGGCTACGGGATTCCGAGCAAGGAGCGTGCGTCGCGCTTCGAAGAGGGCATCGACGTGATGCGCGGTATGTGGACCCAGGATGGGTTCTCTTTCCGCGGGAAGCACTACAATTTGCAGGACATCCGACTTACGCCGAAACCCGTGCAGCAGCCGCATCCGCCGCTCTGGGTGGGCGCTCTCAATCCGAAGGCGGTGGATCGCGCGGCACGACTCGGCTGCCACTACCTCGGCGTCGGTGATACGTCCGCTTACGACGAGGCTCTGCGGCGGCACGGCCGCAATCCGTCCGACTTCAACGTCGCGCAACTCGTATGGGTGCATCTTGCACCCTCGAAAGAGCAAGCCTGGGACGAGGTCCAGGAGCACGTGCATTGGATGCTCACGGTCTATGGCAAATGGTTGAGCGACGCCGGTGAGTTTCAGGGCCCTCCCACGCTGTTCAAGCCGCCGCCGGCGTCGGAACTGCGCCACACAACCGATCCGCTGCTGTTCACTCCGATCGTGGGCAATTCCGACAGATGTCGCGGAGGGCCTCGAACAGTTCACGCGCAAGGTGCGGACGACGCATCTCGTACTGGGAATGCATTTCCCAGGCATCGATCCGAACCTCGCCAGGCGCTCGATGGAGACTTTCGCGCGGGAGCTTCTGCCCAGCTTCAAAAAGAAGCGCTGACGCAAAAAGCAGCGCTAACGATGGAAGGCCGACGGGGGGCGTTCGCGCCGTGCGCCGGTCGGAGATAATGGCGTTCAGCGACGGAGCGCTCGTTCGGCGCGCCGACAAGGGAGGCACGACACATGGAATATCGTCCATTCGGTCAAACCGGCATCAATATCTCCGCGATAGGTTTCGGCTGCTGGGAAATCGGCGGCGGCTACGGAAGTATCGAAGAAACCGAGTTCGTCAAAGCAATCAATCGGGCGCTCGACGTCGGACTCAACAGCTTCGATACCGCCGAGGCCTATGGCATGGGTGCGTCGGAGAAATCGCTGGCCAAAGCGCTCGGATCGCGGCGCAAGGAGGCTGTGATCACGACCAAGTTCGGGGTCGGATATCCGGGCAAGCCGAACTACCGCGACAGCTCGCGCCAGCGCGTGATGGAATCGATCGAGAAGAGCCTCGAGGCGCTCAATACCGATTATGTCGATGTCTACCTGATCCACTGGCCCGATCGGACGGTGCCCTTCGAAGAGCCGATGCGCGCGCTCGACGACCTCGTCAAACAGGGTAAAGTTCGCGCGGTCGGGCTCTCAAACTTCAAGCTCGACGAAATCAAAACTTGCATGGCCGCGCGTCGCGTCGACGTCGTGCAGTATTGCTGGAATATGTTCGATCGGCGGATGCAGACCGAGATTTTCCCTTACTGCCGCGAGAACAAGATCGGGGTGATGGCCTACGGATCGCTGGCCTATGGAATGCTGACCGGCACGCTCAGCGAGGAAGGGAGTTTCGCAAAGGGTGACTGGCGAGCCAAGCGCGGGCAATTGATGAACCTGAACCTGTTTCAGCATCTGTTTGGCCCCGAGCATTTCCTCAAGAATTTGCGGGCGGTCGAAGACCTGAAAGCGGTAGCGACGCGCTACGGCAAGAGCCTGCCGCAACTTGCTCTGCGCTGGACGCTGTCGAATCCGGTGATCAGCACCGCACTGGTCGGATGCCGGCATCCCGGGGAGGTCGACGATAATGTCGGCGCATTGGGATGGTCGATATCCGACGCCGACATGAAAGAGATCGATGCGATCTTCGCACGGCATGGGGCGGTCACTATGCCAAATGTGTGGCTGGAGACTATCTAGGCCCAATCGACTAGTCTGGGTGAGTCAGTGTGAGGCCAAGGAGGCATGTGATGCCGATTCAGAAATTCGCACCGATGACAAAGAATTTCGCCATCTTCGACTGCGACGCTCATGTCACGGAGCCACCGTGGCTGTGGGAGCGCGCCAAGGACTGGCTTACCAAGGATGAGCTCGAAGCGCTCAAGAACACGATCTGGTTCGACTCCGAGAGCGAGCAGCTAATCGTAAATGGCAAGGCCGGAGCCGGACTCGGATCGCAGCGAATTCATGGCGCGGCAGGCTCGGTAAATGTGCTCTCGCTGGCAGGACCCGGCCTCAAGCACGACATTCAGCGCGCGTTGAACGTGCGCAATCTCAAGCGTGACACCGCGCTAACCGCGGAACAGGCGGATTATCTCGACCACAAGGGATCGTACGAACCCAAGCCGCGCCTTAAAGACATGGACGTTCAGGGCATCGACCAGGTGATGATTATTCCCACCGACATCGATACCTATCCGTGGCTGCAAAACGCTGTCGGCGCCAAGGCGATGTGCAAGGCGTATAACGACTGGGCTTATGAGTATTGCCAGGAGAACCCGGAGCGTCTGTTTTTCGCGGCAATGCTACCGATGCAAGACCCCAAATTCGCCCAACAGGAGGTCTATCGCGTCGCGGCCAAGGGTTGCCGCGTCGGGCTGGTCCGGCCAATCGATGCCATGGGCAATTATCCGATTCAGCCCAAGTACGATCGCGTGTGGCGCGCGATGGAAGAAACGGGCGTGGTGTACGGGATGCATCCGTTCCCGGCCTTCGGGTCGCTGAAGCCGCCTGGCTACACCGAGCAGCATTCGGGCGCCGAGCTAATCGCGCTTACCGCTTCAACCTCCGGCCTGCCGCACTCCTTCCTGATAAACGTGCAGGATTTCCAGGCGGAGGCGTCGCTGTGGGTAGCGATGGTGCTGATTTCAGGCTTCTTTGAACGGTACTCAAAGTTGAGGGCTGCGGTCTTTGAGGCCTCCTCGACCTGGTTGAGCTTCATGCTGGACGAGTGCGACAAGCACTATCGGCTCTACCGCAATGAGCGCCAATTGCCGCCTCTCAAGCGTCTCCCGAGCGAGACCTTTTTCGAGCATTGCGTAACCGGCTTCGAAGGCGACGAAGCACCGCCTTCGCGCTTGCCGGAGTTTTACGAAAACATCCTGGCGTGGTCGTCCGACGTCTACCATCACGATGGCGACGACGCGTGGCGGGCGATCGAGACCATGCGCAGGTGCGAGCTTCCGGAGAAGTATCAAGCGAAGTTCCTGGGCGAAAACGCGCGGAAGCTCTACAAAATCGATACGCCGAAAAACTTCATCCGTGACCGCGTAACTGAAATCGAACGGCCGGATTGGTGGCCAACGGAGGAAGAGGTGAAAGCGTCGCTCAAACCGGAGGCCTCTGTTCTGCGGACCCAGGCGGAATTTTCTCCGGGCGTCGGCAGCGGCCGCTGAATCGAGAAGGATAATCTGTCATGGCGAACAGGCGCTTCCCGGTCTTTGACGGCGATTCTCACGTCGTCGAACCCCAGGAACTTTGGACTAAGTACCTGGAGCCTGAATACCGCACTTTAGGCAAACATGCGCTCTGGCGCGAAGAAGGGAAGCTCGGCTCTTATCTCAAGGTTAACGGCCGAGTCTTCCGGGATACGATGAACTCAAATATCCCGCGCCACGCGATCTGGCGGCCCGGGATGACCTGGGACAAAGTCGGCGAGCTCGATCCGACTCGGCATCATCCGATGTCCGAGGGCGCCTCAAATCCTCAGGCTCGCCTGCGCGATATGGATGCGATGGGTATCGACCAGGCCTTTCTCTATCCGACCTGGTTTGCCGAGGGCTTCCATCTGGTTGAAGATCCGGACGTGGCGTATGCGCTCGCCCGCGCGTACAACAACTGGCTCGCGGACTTTTGCAAGACCGCGCCAGACCGACTGTTCGGCGCGGCGATGGTTCCGCTCCAGAACATGGATCACGCGGTCGAGGAGCTTCGCCGCGTCGCCAAGATCCCGTGTTTTCGCGGCGCATTCATCCGGCCGATGTTTATCGAAGGTCACTACTTCACTCATCCCTACTACGATCCCCTCTGGGCCGAGCTCGAAAGCCTCGGAATCACCGCGGCGGTGCATTCCACGACTGGATTGTGGAATCCCGAATGGACGTCGCACGGACCGTTTTTCGAGAAGATAAAGCGCCGATTGAATCAGCGGTCAATTGTCGCAGAGGCGGGAGGCGGGCCACACGCCGGAGGCGGCGGAGACCAGGGTTTCACTTTCGTCGCGTCGCCACCCCTTGGCCATCCAATCGCGCCAATTCTGTCGTACTGGTTGGACAACCATATGTTCGTCGCGTCGACCTTGATCGGCTTCACGGTGATGCAGCGTTATCCGAAGATGAAAGTGGTCGTCGCCCATGGCAAGGCCTCATGGATGGAGGAAGTGCTCGAGAAGATGGAGGCCTCGACCCGCACGATCCCGCTGCTCCACTACTATCCTGTCCGCACGGACACCGAGGAGTCGTGGAAGGAAGGTCAGGTGATGCTCGGATTCGATGCCGAAGAGCGCCTGATTCAGAAGCTGCCAGATGACTTCGCTGAAAAGGTAATTTGGGGCTCACGCTATCCGCATCACGATACCACCAGTGCCATCGAGGCGATCGAAACGCTCGAGCAGGCTCGGGTCGACGAATCCATTCTCGCGCGCATGTTGGGTGGCAACGCCGCCGAACAGTTCGGAGTTAGCCTTGCGCGCAGGGTGAACAGCTAGACGCCATGGCGATCTTCTGTCAGCGCACATCCATTGAAGGGTCGCGTGAAGGGTAGCGCGCTTAATCACGGACGCGTGACAACTACATCTTCGAGCCTGCACCGCGCACGCGGTCGATCAAGCCCATCGAATCGTCTGGCAGCTCATCGCCGCGCCAGGCCACATGGAGATCGGGGCGGGAGAGGACCAGATTGCGTGGATAAAGCGCGGCGGCCTCGTTCGCGTCGACGTCGAGCACCAGCATCGGTACCCCACGCTGCGCTGCCGCCGCCACGAGACTGTCGGTCTCGACTGCGGGATCGAAACGCAACAGGGTGAATGCAGGTCCCAGCGCGTCGTAGAGTGATCTTCCGTCGCGCAACCACAGATGCGGCGTGCGGCATCCAGGGACCGTGGACTGGCTGAAGTCATACATGGTGTACCCGGGGGCCCCCTCGCCGTCATAGACGATGATCGGAGAGTCCTTGTAGAAATAGCCGAAGTTGAGCCCGCCGCAGCAGAATTGGCCGATGTTGAGTTCGTATGCGTCTTTGCCGACGCGCGCTCGTACCGCGTCGCCCTTCGGTCCGGGCTCCTCAATGTTGTCGGGGATCATGTTGCGCAGCGCTTCCCGTACGGGAAGCGTGTTCATCGCATAGCGCGAAACCTGCTCGGTGACTGGCTGGCGCTCGACTTCATAGGCGTCCAACATTGCTGGCTCAGCCCAGCCCTTGATTACGCCCGCCAACATCCAGGACAAATTCATGGCGTCGGCGATTCCCGCGTTCATGCCGTAGCCGCCAAACGGCACCCAGGTATGAGCGGCGTCGCCGCATAAGAAGACACGCCGATCGCGAAACCGTTCGGCGATCATGCGGCGCCCGGTCCAGTCCTCCTGTCCGAGAATCTCGAACTCGAAAGAGGGCGCCACGCCCAGGATCTGGCGGATGCAGCGACCGCGGTCGAGAGTCGCCAAGTCCTCGTCCGGAGGACGCCAGTTGTGAACGAGCCATCGCTCTCGGCCATCGATCGCGAATAAGTAGCCGCTACATCGCGGATTGAGGGAAACGCTTAACCACGCTGGTCTCGGTATTATGCCGAGCAGCTGCGGCGCGCGGATGTAGGTTGACTGCGTTTGCATCACCACCGCGTCGCCACTGAATTTGGCGTCGATCTTGTGACGCACATCGGAGTGAGCGCCATCACACCCGATCAGGTAGGTGGCGAAAATCTCGCTGACGCCGCCGGCGTCGAGATTCTCAGCGGTCGCACGCACGCCGGACTCGCTCTGCACGAAGTCAACGACCCGCGTGCGGCTCAGGATGCGAAGTCGAGGTGTCGCAGCAGCGTGCGCGAACAATACGGGTTCCAGGTAGATTTGGTTGATTCTATGCGGCGGCTCGGGTGTCGGCCACCAGGTGTCGGGCCCGCCCTTCGCCGTGTAGCGCTCCGCGCGACACGGAATCGGGATGCGCGAAAGCTCGATCCCGGTCGCGGCGGTGCGGAAGGCGACGTCGTTGGGATAGTCGGCGGGCAGGCCGCTCTGGCGCACCGCCCGGACCAGGCCGAGACGACGAAAAATCTCCATTGTGCGCGCCGCGACGTGGTTACACTTCACGCTGGGCGGCTCGCCCGCGCCGCGAATTTGGGCGACCGTGACCTCGATGCCGCGCTGCGCAAGGTCTATCGCCAGGGTCAGCCCGACCGGTCCACCGCCGACGATCAACACGTCGGTATTGATTCGATTGCTCATGGAGCACTGTTCCGTCGGCGACGATTCTCGTCAACCCAGTCAATATAGGCCACTCCGTTCGGTCGGCGTAGCTCCGGCCAACCCAGTGTGACATGGATGTTGGTTGCAATAGGATTTGTAATCATCGAGCTTCCGCTCAAGATCGCTTTGATTCCAAAATGCTGGTACGTCTTACGCCTTAGACCAGCGGCCTTTTGCTGATGTTGCGCCAGATGAGGACAATTTGGGTGGTAGCGGTAATCGCTGTTGCGACGGTGGCGGCGTTTGCCGCTCCGGGTTACGCGCAGAAACGGGAGCCAACTCCGGCGAAAATCAGGCCCGCGGAGATCGTCGACCTCAAAACCGCCGCGCCGTCGGTTATTGTCGACATCCGTTACGCCGGCCCGCACAACTTCGTGGGGCGGCCGGTTCCAGATTATGATGCGGACAAATGCTTGCTTACTCGCCCCGCGGCCGAAGCGCTCGCCGGCGTGCAACACAAACTGACTGCGTTCGGACTCTCGTTCCTGGTCTATGATTGTTATCGTCCGCAGAGCGCGGTCGACTACTTTGTGAAGTGGGCCGCGGATCTTTCTGATAGCGCCATGAAGCGCGAATTTTATCCTCATGTGAAAAAAACCGACCTGTTCAAGGATGGCTACGTCGCTTCGCCGTCAAGCCACAGCCGGGGCAGTACCGTGGACCTGACGATAGTTCCGTTGCCGCGGTCCGACATCGACGTCTACACGCCGGGCGAGCCAGTGGCGGCATGCGACGAACGGGGTTCGCTGCGCTTTCGAGACGGTTCGCTCGATATGGGAACGGCTTACGATTGCTTCGACTCGAAGGCGCATTTGATGGCATCCGGGCTGACGGGCCAGCAACGAGCGAACCGGATGCTGCTGGCGGCTCTCATGGTGCAAGCGGGATTTGCGGGATACCGCTACGAGTGGTGGCACTTCACGCTGCGCGATGAGCCGTATCCTAATACTTACTTCGATTTCCCGGTACGGTAGCTGAACCCTTGCGGCGGAAGATCGTTTGGTCTACAAGGCGAGTTGCAATCGGAGAGGCAAAACGGAAATCCCAGCTAAGTCCGAATCGATCCGCGCGAGTATCTCCGAGCCTGCGGTGGCCGGCGCTGGTGGACTGAGCAACCTCCAACTCGCCACGATGGCGATAGCCGCTGCCGTCACTGCCGCAAATCTTTACTACTGTCAGCCGCTCTTAAGTCAGATCGCTGGCAGCCTGCATATGAGCGTACGTGAGGCCGCCGATATCCCAATGCTCACTCAGGTCGGCTACGCACTGGGGCTTCTGTTGTTTGCGCCGCTGGGCGATATGGTCGAGCGGCGCGGACTCGCGACGGCTTTGCTGCTGATCGTGACGGTGTCGCTCGTGGGGACCGCAGCGGCTCCATACGCGCCGGTGCTGCTGGCAACCTCGCTGATGACCGGAATGTTCAGCGTGGTGCCGCAAGTGATGGCGCCGATGGCGTCGGCACTGTCGAAACCAAAATCGCAGGGGCGGGCCGTAGGAATCGTGATGGGCGGCATGCTCATCGGAATCCTGCTTGCGCGCACAGTGGCTGGCTTCGTCGGTACATGGTTCGGCTGGCGCGCGATGTATGCGGTTGCGGCGGTCATGATGATCGCGATGGCCGCACTGCTGCGAGCGATGCTACCGGTCAGCCGCCCCGACGTACGAATCCGATATCGGGAGCTCCTGTCGTCACTAGTTCCGCTCGCGCGCAAGCTACCAGGGTTGCGCCAGGCGGCGATCATGTCGGGCTTCGCCTTCGGCGCCTTTAGCGCCTATTGGACCACGTTGATCTTCTTTCTGGAGAAGCCGCCCTATCACTATGGGGCGCAAATGGCCGGATTGCTCGGTCTGGCCGGGGTCGCGGGCGCGCTCGCCGCGCCTGCGGTCGGATGGCTCTCCGACCGCGGCTACCCGCGGCTCGCCTCGGGATGCGCGTTGTTGATCGGGATGATCGCGTTTGGCTTGCTGTGGACCGTTGGAGGAACGATTGCCGGGCTCGCCATCGGCGGCATCGTTCTGGACCTCGGCACTCAGGCCAATTTGGTCACCAATCAGACGCGCGTCTACAGGTTGATCCCGGAAGCACGCAACCGCATCAACACCGTCTTCATGGTCACCTACTTTGTCGGCGGCGCGCTCGGCACTTTCATGGCCGGCTTCGCGTGGAGCCTGTGGCAATGGAACGGTGTGTGCGCGTTGGGTGCTTCGTTCTTCGGCGCCGCGCTAATCGTATGGGCTGTCGGAAGCTGGGAGTCAGAGGGCGGAGCGCGGCGCGCCGGGACGGCCTGAAATCGGACCGGCGGCTACGCATTCATTTCTCAGCGAAGGCCCAGGTTTTGAGCAGATGATAGCCGATCGCGATGGGCGGCGGCACCCGCAGACCTGCGACCTGTTTTCCCTCGACTAGCTCGCGCGCGGTCTTGCGCTCTATCCAACGCAGTTCGGCGAGCTCGTTGTCGTCGACCTTTACGTCGCGGCTTTCGGCCTTCGCGAAACATCCGATCATCAACGAAGAGGGAAACGGCCAGGGCTGTGTCGCGTAATAAGTTACCTCGCCGACTTTCACGGAAGCTTCTTCCATCAGTTCGCGCCGCACGGCTTCCTCGATGGTTTCGCCGGGCTCGACGAAGCCGGCCAGCGCGGAGAACATCGCGGGCGGAAACTGCTTACCGCGTCCCACCAGACAGGCCTCGCCCTCGGTCGCCAGCATGATGACCACCGGGTCGACGCGCGGAAAATGCTCGGCGTTGCATTTGCCGCACAGCCGCCGATACCCCGCGTCCATCACCTTCGTCGGCGCGCCGCAGCGCGGGCAGAAGCCGTGCCGCTGATGCCAATCGATCAGGGCCTTCGCCTGCCCCATGATTGCGGCGTCTTTGATCGAGACCATTGGTGCCGCCGTGCGTGCGTCACGGAAATGGCCGAGTCCGGCAAGCGGTCCGACGTTCGCAGGATCGGCGGCTTCCGACACATCAAGAGCAAAGATCGCCCTGTCGCCATCGAGACCCAGAAAGATGCAGGCTGCTGCGGCATCCGCGAGCGAATCCGCAATCCCTGGCCGCAGCAGGCCAAGCTCGATCGGCGGGTCGGACTTTTCGGGCCCCAGGAGAAACGGCTCCAGGCGCCACATTGGGAGTACGAGCGAAGACACGTCTCGCCGTTTGGAGTCGATCCAGTTTGGATCGGTGCGTTTTTCGCTCGCACGATCAAGCGGACTACCGGTAAAGGGAATCATTCAGGTCTCCGGGCAGAGGCTTTCCGAATTGGGAAGTTGGCAGGATTGATAACAAGGGCCACGCTGTCGGTGACCCGCCTGCTGAGTAAAACAACGCAAAGGCGTTTGACCCTCGAGCGCGGGTGAGATCGACCTCATGAAGGTGAGCGCGTTCCACGAGGAGGTGCCAGACCAGCCCTGGGTCGGAACTGAATACCAGATCGGCCTTGGCCGGCACGACGTACCAGGCGCCCGCCAGGATCTCAGCGTGGAGCTGATCCAGCGTCCACTGAGCGCGTCCAAAAAAGACGCGCAGGTCTTTAGCGGGCTGAGGCTGGTCCCTCAGGAGCTTCGCGATAGAATCGGGATCGGTGCTCACGTAGACATCGTCGAACAGCCGAGTGACGTTCCCGGTTGGCTCGGAAGCGCGCAGGACCACAGAAGGTTCGGTGATCTCCACCGGACCACCGAAGTACGCATTCACCTGATTCTTGAGCGCGGGAGCGCGGGGCAACAACTTCGGCAGCGCGATGGTGGTTGGTTTGTTGACGATGATGCCTGCGACGAGTGGCATCTGTGTGGGCGGCAGCATCAAGATGACAGTCTTCTGGAACATGGGGTCGGGAAGGTCGGGGATCGCAACGAGAAAGAATGATGTCACGTCGGTGCCCTTTGTTTCCTGCGCTGCCCTCAAGGCCGGGACAAGCGCCGCGCACACGACGAAGATCGTGATCGCCAACATGTAGTGAGGACCGCGCCATCGCGCGCGGCCATCAGTGCGGGTTTTGAGGTCGACGATCGAAGACATAAATATCGACTCGATAGGCGTGAGAACAACGAACCCAGGGCCAGCGTGAAACTTTATTCTAACTTACCTAACATATGGATGGAGTGCACCCCAGACACATACTGAATTCACTAAGCGCCATCGGGGAGCGACTGATGGAAGTGATCCGGTTCACGCATCCGTACAACGTCACCGGCCAGCCGCTGGGTTTGCGTGATGCCCTTATGACTGACCAGGCGAGGCGGCGCTTGTGTTCCCTGGGAGCCCAGGGGTTTCTAACGGCCCTCATAGCTCTTGCCCTGTCTTCCTGTGGTACGGGTTATTCGCAATGCTTGCACAATGGCGGCGGTGTGTTTCGCTGTACCGTCTCTTCAGGGCGGATCAACCAAGGGGCAAGGGCAAGCACTTTCGCCGAATGTAGCGCGGGTGACGAACAAGTCTGCCGCACGGCTTGCGATCGAACCCGCGATCCACAGATTTGCGACATGTGGTTTGCGATCAAGTGTCCAACGGATCCTTCTGTTTGCCAATCCGCGTGTCATCTCGCACATGACCGCGTAGCCTGCCGTGGAGCGTGCGAAGCTGGAGACCAGGCGGCGTGTACCGATTACTTCCAGATGGTTCAGTGACCTGTCAAAAACCGGGTGCGCAGCTTTGCCACTGCCGTCGCTCCGTCTTAGAGTATCCCGCGCGGGTTTCAGCTGAAGGAGGAACGTAGCCTTTGAGCAATCGAAATTCGATCCGGTCAGGTAACATGCTCTTGGCCGTGACAAAGATATGAGCGGCCATTACGTGAGTCTTGACCTTCCGTGGTACGAAACCCGGATCCTCAACTGCTCGTTCTGCGGCAAGATGGTTGCCGTGCAGTATTGGTGCGATGATTTGTTTCCTGCGGAGAAGTTTTGCGAACCTGCGTGCGCCGAGGTGAAGCGCCGCCTGGCATCTCAGTTGGAAAACTCGAAAGACAAAGCCCGCAAACGCAGGGCGACCTGAGGAAGGCTGATAATGCTGCGTATCGGCATCGACACCGGAGGTACTTTCACCGATTTCGTCGCGTTCGAACCGTCCAGCGGCCGCGTCTCTATCGTCAAAGTTCCCTCGACGCCCATGCAGCCGGCGGATGCGCCGATCGCCGCGATTCGCCAGTCCGGCATCGCGCCCGAGGACGTCGAGCGCATCGTGATCGGGACGACGCTCGCCACCAACGCGCGGTTGCAAAAGCGCGGCGCGACCGTGCTTTACATCGGCACCAGTGGCGTCGAGGACGTACCTATCATCGCCCGCATCGATCGCAAGGAAGCGTACAATCCTGCGTGGCCCAAGCCGGACTCAGGAGTAAGACGCCGCCACGTCTTTGGTGTGGCCGAGCGTTTGGATCACAGAGGCAGCGTTCTTCTGCCACTGAAACTGACCGAACTGCATCGCCTCGGCAACTGGGTGGCGCGCTGGCTGAAAGCCGAACCCGCGACCGACTGGGCGATTGCAGTGAACCTCCTGTTCTCCTACGTGAATCCGGTCCACGAGCGGGAGATCGGAGACTATCTGTCCAAGCGCTTTTCCGATCTGCCGATCTCCTTGTCTCACGAGGTTGCGCCGATCTGGCGCGAGTACGAACGTGCCACAACGGTCATCACCGACGCGTTTATCAAACGCACCATCACGCAGTTCAGCGGACGGCTTGCGCGCGAGGTAAAAAAACTCGGCATCAAAGCGCCGCTCTCCCTGATGAAGTCCAACGGCGGCAATGCCGCGGCCGAGTCGGCCAGCCAGGCTCCGGTGCAATTGCTGCTCTCCGGGCTGGCCGGCGGAGTGATCGCGGGCCGGCGCTTTGCGCGTGATCATGCCGGCGGCAACGGCGTAACGCTCGACATGGGAGGCACCAGCGCCGATGTAGGGCTGATCACCGACGGCGACTTCGGTTCCACGACCGAGTACGAACTGGAATGGGGCGTGCCGGTGAGCGCGCTCTTTATCGACTATACGACCATCGGTGCCGGCGGCGGTTCTATCGCTTATATCGACAGCGGCGGCCTTTTGCGTGTCGGCCCAAAGAGTGCCGGCGCCGACCCTGGCCCTGCCTGCTACGGACGCGGCGGCACCGAGCCGACCGTTACCGACGCCAACGTCGTGCTCGGGCGCATCGATCCCGGCTTCTTCCTGGGCGGCAAGATGCCGCTCGATCCGGCACTCGCCCACCGCGCGATCCAAGGCCTGGCGGCCAAACTGGAGCTTTCAGTCGAGGACACCGCGATCGCGATTCTCAATACGACTGCCGCGAATATGGCTAACGCGACGCGACTCTTGACCGTCGACCGCGGGCTTGACGCACGTGATTTCGCGCTCATCAGTTTCGGCGGCGCCGGACCGCTTCACGCGGTCGACGTCGCGCAGCAACTCGGCATATCGAAGGTCGTGGTGCCGCCGCATCCCGGTCTTTGTTCGGCGCTTGGCACACTTCTGACCGACCTCAGGGCCGATCGCGCGCGAACCGTGATGCACCGCTCGGATCGGATCGACTTGAAACGTCTTGCGGCGGAGCTCAAAGGCGTTGCACGCGAAGCGCTCGCCGAACTCAAACGCGAGGGGCTCAAGGGCGCGCCGGGGCTGGCCGGCTATCTCAGCATGCGCTATCTCGGCCAGAACTTCGGCGAGCTGATCAAATTGAGTTCGCTCGAGATGAACCAGGCCCCCTTCGATCGCGCGGTCGAAGACATGCATACGCGCCACGAGCAGCTTTACGGATACTCGATGCGAGATCGGGTGGTCGAGGTCACCGAGGTGCGCGTGGTCGCGCTTGGCGAAGAGACCGTTTCTGCACAACTGCTCGCGCCGGTGGGCGGCAAGGCCGAGCGGCACGCGACGCGCGCTATCTATTTCGCCGGCGCAGGCAACCTCGACACACCCATCTACCGGCGCCTCGAACTGCCTGAAGGCACGCGGCTCGAGGGGCCCGCTCTTGTCGAAGAGATGGATTCAACCACCCTGCTCCATCCCGGCGACAGCGCCGAGGTACGAGCCGACGGCTCGCTGGTCATCCAGGTGGGAGCGGTGTCGCACCCACAAGCCGCTGCAAAGAATCGAATCGCGCCCGAACACGACCCGACGACCCTTACCGTAGTCAACAACGCGCTAAGCAACATCTGCGACGAAATGGGCAGCGCGATGGTCCGCACGGCTTATTCGCCCATCTTCAGCGAATCGCGCGATTTCTCGTGCCTGTTGTTCGATCGCAACGCGCGCATGATCGGTCAGGCCGAAATGAATCCCGCGATCATGTGCGCGGGTCTCCATACAGTGCCGCACTGCGTCGCCGAGATTGGCGCGGAGGACTTCGCGCCAGGCGACGTCATCGTCCACAACGATCCCTACCGCGGCCAATGCCATATGCCGGAACATCTGCTGCTCAAGCCGGTGTATATCGACGGCAAGCTGATCGGCTACGCCGGCAATATCGCGCATATCGGTGAGATCGGAGGGATGGCCGTCGGTTCGTTCGCTTCCACCGCAACCGAGGTGTTTCAGGAAGGTCTGCGGCTGCCGCCAGTCAAGCTCATGTCGCGGGGCGAATACCGCAAGGACGTATGGCGCATCGTCATGGCCAACCATCGGACACCCGATGCCACCTGGGGCGACTTTCACGCCATCATGGGATCGCTGACGACCGCGGAACGGCGGCTCCAGGAGCTGGTCACACGCTACGGGCTCGACGACTTCGAGCGGATTTGCCAGGCGCTGATCGATCACGCCGAAGCGTGGATGCGCAGCCAGATTAGAAAGATACCCAACGGCGTCTACGAATTCGAAGACTATTTCGAAGACGATGGCGTTGTGCGCAAGCGGTATTACTTCCGGTGCAAAGTGCATGTAATGGACGAGGAGATCGTCGTCGACCTCTCGGCGTCCGACAAGCAGGCGCTCGGGCCGATCAACGTGACTTACGTAGCGACCGCTGCCGCTTGCTGCACCGCTATTCTACAGAGTATCGGTACACACGATGTGCCGCTCAATAGCGGCGTCTTCCGCCCGATCAAGGTGATCGCGCCGCCAGGAACGTTGGTCAATCCGAGTTTTCCGGCACCCTGCGTCGCCGGTAACACCGAGGGGCAGCCACGATTGATCGCCTGTATACAGGGTGCGATGGCGAAGGCGATGCCGGATCGGGTGGGCGCCTCCGCGATCGGCACCGCGTGCAACCTGCTGATGGGCGGCACGCATCCCGACACGGGTGAATTCTGGACCCACTATCAACTTGACGGTGGCGGCTGGGGAGGCAGACTGGAGCGAGACGGTAACAGCGCGCAATGTATCCCGCACGGCAGCACCATACGAGCCACGCCGATCGAGGTATTCGAGAGCCGGTTTCCACTGCGTGTGATCGAATATTCGCTGCGGCCCGACTCGGGCGGCCCCGGCACCCATCGCGGCGGCCTGGGAGTGCGGCGAGTATTCGAGGTGACAGCGCCTTCGGTGACGTTAAGCGCGCTGCTCGACCGCGTCGAGGAAGGCCCATGGGGCGTGCGCGGCGGTAAGCCAGGTGAGCCCGCGGGCATCTTCATCAAACGCCGCGGCGAAAAACGGTTTCGAACCTTTGTCGATGCGTTCGGCACGGTCAGCCCAACCAAATTCGTCAACATCAAGCTGGAACGCGGCGATCAGATCTTGATGAATGCGCCGGGTGGCGGTGGCTACGGAGACCCGCGCAAGCGAAGCGACGCGGCGATCCGCGATGATCTGCTTGACCGTTTCGTGACCCCGGCGAAGCTCAAGAGCTACGGCCGCAATCAGAACTTCGCCAAGACGCTGGACTGACTACTCGATGCGACCGGCAAAGCGCCTGCGCCTGGCAAAAACCCTTTCCGGTATGACGAAAGCCGGCGGCTGCAAAAGTTGACCCGGAGATCTACTTGGCAATATCTGTCGCGTCGTAGATCTCGCCCAGAGTCGCGAACCATCCTCCTTTGTCCGCAATGTACTCAATCAACTCTTCGAGCCGCGTAATCATGTGGGCCCTGCCAATGGTCTGCGGATGGGTCGTCACGACATAGCAGGCGCCCGTTTCATTTTTGAGCGCGTAGTCAAATATCGCTTTCCAGCGATCGAAAATCCCGATCGCGGGATTCATCCCCTCCTGCTTGCCAGTGATGTATTCCTCGGGGGGAAAGTCATCGAGATACCAGGAAACGGGGATCTCAAGAACCTTGCTGGAGGAGCCGAAGACATTTCCCCTGTCTGCGTGTATTTCGACCTGCCGGATCACATAGGGATGAAAATCATTACCCATTAAACTGCTGTCGGCGGAGAAACCATACTCTTCCAGGATAGATAGCGTGTTGGGGCTGAAATCCCAGTATGGCGAACGGTACACCCGCGGTTTCACGCCGATGCGCGCAAGTGCCTCCAGGCCCATCTCCATGACCTTGGTTTCTTCCGCCAGGCTCATCGGCGTCGGGTTTTCATGGACGTAGCCGTGATGTCCGATTTCGTGCCCGGCACCAGCTATCTCACGGCAGAGTTCGGGCCAGGTGTCCACGGTATGACCCGGAATGCACCACGTCGTCTTGATCCGGTGCTTGTCGAACAGTTTAAGCAGGCGCGGGACGGCAACCTCCGCCCCGAACTCGCCGCGCGACATGTATGCCGGCGAGGTCAGATTGAATGAGCCGATCCAGATCGCCTGAGCGTCAAAGTCGCAGCCGATGTTAACTGCTACTTTCTTTCCCTTCGGGATTTTTACCTTGCCGGATACTTGAGGCATCGTAACTCCTCCCCTCGCAGATGATGGTTGCTTGAAAAACTATCCAGACCAAGACTTACCAGTTAGTAGATCGTCATACCTGAGTATTCGAAGCTTCCAATTTCCTCCTGGTCGACGCTTTCTTTCCGCTTTCCGGTTTATAAGGCGGGTATTGCTTATACATGGGCGCTCTTCGGATACGGTCGCGGAAAGTGGTTGCAGCACCGGTTTTGCGATTTTCGTAGAGCGGGTCGATATCGACAGCCGCGGTTATAACCATTTGCTTGTTGGTTGTCGCCTCCGCGACGATGCCGTTTGGATTCCAGGGCTTGTCGCAGGGGCTGAGGATCGAACTGCGGCCATAGCCCGGCGGTAGCGGTGCGCCGGCGTCTCCGATCGTGCAGCAATGGACCAGGTAGATCTGGTTTTCGATGCACCGGGACTGGGCACAATGTCTGACCCGCCAGAAGCCGGCCTCTGAAAACGTGAACGAGGGGCAAAGTATAATTTCGGCGCCGTTGTAAGCGAGGATCCGGCAGACCTCTGGAATTTCAGCTTCGTAGCAAATTGCGACGCCAACTTTCGCCGGGCCGACATCCCAGACTTCCAGCGTATCGCCTTCAGTCGTCTGCCATTGTGACTCCGCGGGAAAAATATGCGTCTTCTTGTGAGTCAGCTCGCGACCCTCGGGCGTAAAGAGGTGCGCCACGTTGAAGTAGAGATCGCCTTGCTTCTCAAGATGTGAACCGGCGAGCACGAACTGCTTGCGGCTGATCGCGATTTGATGGAACAACTCCCGGTAACGCGGAGTAAACTCGACGATGCGTGTCAGATCGGCGACCGAGGACGCGTCTGGATAGACCGTCACAAGGCCGACCGTGAATAGTTCGGGAAACAGCACGTAGTCGCTGTCGCGTGGCACCTCGGCCATAGCCTGCTCGACTCGCGTCCGAAAGTCGTCGAAGCCGCCACGCGCAATCGGAAACTGACAGGCCGAAATTTTTGCCGTACGCATCGCACACCTCCTCGAGACAATTCATTGCGCTAACTCGCACAAGCGGATCCGTGAGAACATCCTTGACGATGGAAACCTCGCCGAAAGCTGCCAGGTATAGTGTTTGACAAAACTCTCTCGCCTGACCACGACCTCTCGGAGACTTTCCAGGTGGCTGAGGAATGCGTCGGATGGTCAGAAGGGATATTTTCGCTGTAGAGTTTGGGTCACCTCCCGCGGGAGACGGCGGATAGTGCTTGCCGTAACACACACACGGTCTTTGAGTAAAGGAGTAGGAAACCTCGCCAAGACACTATGAGCGCGACGGCGCGCCGCTAGACGGCGGTATAGCCGCCGTCGACCACGAACTCCGCCCCGGTGACGAACGACGCTTCATCGGAGGCGAGAAATAACACCACGTAAGCGACTTCTTCGGGTGTGCCGGCCCGCTTCATAGGGGCCATCGCGGCAATCTCACTGAGTTGATCCGGCGGCAGGACATCTGTCATCGGCGTTTTGATTACTCCCGGATGGACCGAATTGACACGGATGCCGTCGGAGGCATAGTGCACCGCGCCGACCTTGCTCAGGATGCGAACGGCGCCCTTGGTTCCGTGATAGGCGGCTGCGCCTGCGGAGCCTACCAATCCGTAGATCGATGAGATATTGACGATCGAGCCGCCGCCGCGTTTTCGCATCGCGGGCACCGCGGTTTTCATCCCGAGCCATACACCCTTCTGATTCACGGCGACCACGGTGTCCCATTCCTCTTCGCTGGTGTCTTCGATTCGGCTGAAGTTGAGGATACCCGCGTTGTTGACGAGGATGTCGAGTCCGCCGAACTCGCGCTCGCAGGCGTCGAGCGCGGCGCGCCAATCCGCGGCCCGGGTGACGTCGAGATGGATGGCAAGCGCGACGCGTGCGCCGGCGCGCTGGTTGATTTCCTCGGCGAGCGAGCGCGTTTCACTATCGAGGACGTCTCCAATAGCCACTTTCGCGCCTTCGCTAACGAAGAGTCTCGATTCGGCCGCCCCTTGGCCGCGGGCGCCGCCCGAAATCAGTGCGATTTTTCCTTTGAGGCGATCCATAATGTGCGTACCTCCCGCGTTGCGCCGATGAGCATGCCGGCGGCACGTTCGACATCCTCGATCCCAGGGCCGTAAAAGGCAATCGCTCGACCATAGTTTTTCAAAGCCGAGTTCTCGGCAGGTACAGGGTCAGCCTTTCCCGATTACATACTTCGCGAAATCGGCGATTACCTTCGGCGCTCCAGCGCGAGTGCCGCCGTGCACCGCGATCTGCTTCACCCCCATGCGGCGCATCGCTTTGACCCTTCTCACCAGTTCCTCGGGAGTGCCGGTCAATGTCGTTTCTTTGAGGATCTTTTCAGTGACCAGCGGCGCATGCTCCTGTTTGAACTCATGCACGTAGCCCGAATAGAGATCGAGGTGGCGGGTTTCGATGGGAGCATCTGGCGTGCGATAGGCGTCGCGGAACCTCATCATGTCGTCGCGAATGTCAGCGGGAAGGTCGTTGGGATCCTTCACCGACAACGCGAAGATGTTGCACTCGGAGGTGACGTAAGAGCCCACCGCACGTTGCATTTCGGCCAGCTTTTCACCCGGCTTCGCCACGTGGAAGGCCGTCAGTACACAAATGTACAGATCCTGCATGCGCTTGCCCGCGCGCTCGGCCCCACGCCGCACGTGGCTCAGGGCGTATTCCAGCAGGCTGTCGCCCACGGCGCCGAACAGGATCACCCCGTCGCCGATTTCACCCGCCAACTCCAGCGTCCTGGGTCCACTGGCCGCGACATAGATGGGCACCTTTTTCTTGAGGTTGATCCATCCACCGGTTGGATTGAGAAATCGAATCATCCGCCGCCGGCCGGTCTCCTCATACGGCACCGTTTGTCCGGCGAGCAACCCGCGGCAAATCTCCACGTGCTCGCGCAGCTCGGAGAGTTTCGCCGCCGGCATCCCCAGTGTACGGCGCGCCGTGTTGCCCGTGCCGATACCCATGACCGCCCGTCCCGGAGCGAGCAGGTTCAAAGTCGCGAAATTGTTGGCGGTGACCGGCGCGATCCGCGAGAGCGGATTGGTCACGTTAGTGCCGAGTTTGATCTTCTTGGTCTTGACCGCGCAGAGCGCCAGGCATTGAAAGACATCGGCGCAGATCATCTGCGTGTCATACAGCCAGGCGTGGGTGAAGCCTTTTCTCTCGGCCAGCGCCACGTCCTTGTCAATGTCGACCGCGGAAAGAAACGCGAAGCCGTAGTCCATGGTATGTCTCCCTCTGATGCCCTGTTTTTGAATTTTCTTTTTGCGGTTCCCAACGCTCACCGGCGTTTAGTACAAACCGGCCTGCTTTCGCAATGCCCCCGCAATCCTGTCGGGCCGACTCCGCTGCGCTTGGGAACGGATTCTTAACACACCGGCAACAAAACGCTAACAGTCGGCGACGGCAGTGCTGTCCGTTCGGGAACCTTTCGACTTTTCTGGCGGTTATCAGCAATTGGAGCAATCCAGACCGAGCTTAGCGCCGGAGCCTCGCCCGCCGGGTTTCGAGGCACGATAATGCGCGGCGCATGAGATATTCGCATGAGATATTCGGGAGATCCGGCGAAGCGAAGTCCGTTAACCCTCGAGGGAAAAGATAGATGAAAGCGCTTAAGGCAATCAGTCGACTTACTCTCTCAGCCGCGATAGTCAGTATACTGACGATCGCACCCGCTAAGGCAAATGGTCAGTCATTTACAGGCCCACTCAGCAAATTGAGTGAAATTGCTTCCACGAAACCCGCCAACGGCGACCTCAATCCATACGGAGTGGCCGTCATTCCGGAGACGATTGGCGATCTCGTCAAGGGCGACATCCTGGTCAGCAACTTCAATAACTCCGGGAATTCGCAGGGAACCGGCACCACCATCGTGCAAATCACCCCCGGCGGAGGTGTCAGTCTGTTTGCCCAGATTGCCCTCGGCAAAAAGCAACATTGTCCAGGCGGCGTGGGCTTGACGACAGCGCTCGCAGTGCTCAGGCGGGGATGGGTAATCGTGGGCAGTCTGCCCACCTCCGATGGCACATCGGCGACCGCGCAGGCCGGGTGCCTAATAGTGCTCGACAGTAGGGGCACGCCGGTTGAGACCTTTTCCGGCCCGCCAATCAACGGGCCCTGGGACATGACGGCGCTCGACGAAGGCTCGCAGGCCACCCTGTTTGTCACCAACGTGCTCAATGGGGCCGTCGCCACGGCCAACCCGCCGCACGTCGTCAATCAAGGCACGGTCGTGCGGATCGAGATCGACGTCCCAAAAATCCGGGAAGGGATGCCGCGGATTGATTCGGCCCAAATCATCGGCTCCGGCTTCGCCGAAATAGCAGATCCAAACGCCTTGATCATTGGGCCGACGGGCGCGGGACTCGGTAGGGACGGCACTCTCTATGTTGCGGATACGGAGAGCAATCGAATCTCGGCGATTCCCAACGCTATGCACCGCACGACGACGGCGTTCGCGGGCAAGGACGTCAGTGCGAACGGCGCGCTCAACGGCCCGTTGGGGCTGGCGATCGCGCCCAACGGCGACATCCTCACCGTCAACGCCGGCGACGGCAATCTGGTCGAGACGAGCCCCGAGGGCGCTCAGGTCTCCACCAAGACGATCACTCCCAACGGCGCCGGCGCGCTCTTCGGTCTGGCAGTGACGCCTGACGCCACAGGGGCCTACTTCGTGGACGACGGAAACAACACTCTGAATCTGTTAGGTCCGTAACGAGCAGCCGGCGGGGTGAGCGCTCGCAAGTGGAGTGCGCACAGCAGACGCCGCCCCGTCACTGCGGCTCGACGATCGAAGAGCGTGATTGAACGTCGATGAATTTTCGCACCGAACTCAAATCCAACTGCCGACTGCGATTCCCGCGATAGTGCCGATGGCGCCGATCACGACGCTCCCGACCAGGTAGCTAGCCCCCAGCAGCATCTCACCTTCCTGAAGCAACCGAACGAATTCATACTCGAAGGTCGAAAAGGTGGTGTAGCCGCCGACCACCCCAACCGCAAAGAAGAGTCGCCAATAAGGACTCAACGAAACGCGCTCCTGTGCGAAGGCGAGGAACAGCCCGATGATGAAGCTTCCCGTCACATTGATCACCAGCGTTCCGTACGGAAACGCCGGACCGAACTGGGCCGCGAACCATCCACCCACCAGATAACGGGCCGCCGACCCGATGGCCCCGCCTAGCGCGACGAACAATACTCCCAGCACCCTCTAAATCCTTCCCTGCTTTTCGTCAGACCAGCAGCGCCCGCAACATTTCGGTCCGCCCCACGATCCCCACCAACTCGCCCTCGGCATCAACCACCGGCAACCGCTTGACCCGCTTTTCCGCGGAAAGGGCCAGCGCACTCGCCACTGGCATCTTTTCACGCACGGTTATCACGTCGCGCGTCATCAGCTCTTTCGCGGACCGGGCGCGCAGCTTCTGGACATGCTTGCGCGCCTCACTGCTAATTGCGGCGATTGGGACCTTGGAGATGAGGATTTCGATCACGCTCTTCCAGCTCTCGCGGCTCACCTTCGAAATCAGGTCGGAGTCGGCGATAATGCCGGCTACATGCCGTCGCTCGTCGACGACCACCACGCGCTTGTGCGACGACGAAACGAGGAGATCGAAAATCTCATCTATTGTCGCGGATTCATGGAGGGTCGGAACGTCACGGGTCATCACGTCCGCGACTGTAGCCTGCCCGCCGACAGGATGAGCCTCCGGATGCCATTGCGGCAGATGGACCGCCGCAATCGTGTTCAAAACGTCCAGGCGGCCCAGGATGCCCACCAGCTTTCCCTCGCTGTCCACCACGGGAAGCCGCTTGAGATGCTTTTCGACCATGAGCCTGGCGGCTCGTCCCAAAATGGTGTCGGGAGTGACCGTCACCACGTCACGCGTCATCACTTCTGAAACTTTGTGGTTCGAACTCCCAAGAGACTCGTGCAGCTCGCGCACGTAATCCAAATCGGTGGCTTTTTTCAGACTGATTGTGACGTTCATCCCGCCGCGCGTCAGCAAATCGTTGTCGCTGACCATCCCGACGACCTTGCCCTGGTCGTCGACTACGGGCACCGCCGTGAAATCTTTGTCCAGCAGCAGTTCCACAACCTGCGTGACTGGACTATCGGGATGAACCGTGGCGATCTCACGACGCATGACCTCCGAAACCTTTACGTCAGGCAAACCTTCCTTGAACGGAGCGCCCGACTGAACGACTTCCACCTCTTGAACCGTAATCAGAGCGCTGGGAGCCATTTCCTGCAGCGGGCCGAGAATGCGATCGATTCGATCGGGGCGGTCCACGACAGTGAGAACGAGCGGGAGATCCATCGACAGTCGAAGGATCCCGGACGTATGAATCAGCGATGAGGCGCCAAAGCCCGCGACGCCGCGAGTGGCAGTGGCGCCGCCGCATCCCTCGCGCCGAAGCATCTGAAGGATCGCCATGTACAGCCCCTGGTGGTGGTAAGAATCCGTCTCGCCCATGAAGATCGTGAGCTGCTTAGCCCTTCCGGTGAACATGTATTATTGCCCTCCGGCGACGATCGAGATCCTCCGAGATCCTCGACCGCGCGATCTCCGTCTCGCGAACTGTGATGAGCGAATGCGGAGCCAACTCTCCTCCGTTTGCTTCTTGCCGGTCTCGAGGTGGTCACAATCCCTCGACGACCATTGTGAAGTATACACCGTACTTCACAACAATCGCGCGCGAGACGCCATACTAGGTCAGGATGCCGTTAATAATCGGGACAGTGACGAGACTTACGACGGTCATGCAAGCGACTGCGGCCGCCAGCACTTCGGTGTCGAAACCAAAGCGGTCCGCGACGATGAAAGTGAACAGTTGCGGCGGCATTGCCGCTTCGATCGTCGTCGCGTGAACATTCAGATGCGAAAGTCCAATCATCGTGCCCGCGAATGCTACGACCAGCGGCGAAAGCCCGAGTTTGATCAGCAACAATGGCCACCAGTTCTTAAGGTTGTCAAAGGCTCTGCTCAGGGCGCTCGGTTTTAGGGCCATCCCGAGAATCAGCAGCATCAATCCGGAAGCGGATTGGCCCAGCAGATGAAGTGCCGTCAACACGAATTGCGGCAACGGAACGCCGAGGACTCGAAGGATGACCGCGAGCCCGGCGGACCATAACAAAGGAAACTTCACTATTTGGGCCAGCGCCGTTTTGATCGAGGCCTGCCGCTGGTCCTGGTAGAACGTTGCGAGCAATGAACCGGTGATGAGGTCTGACGAGGTAACGGTAATCTCGCACAAGATCGCGATCTCAGTCACGTGTAGCAACTGTGCCGGAAACAATCCTCGGAGTAATGGCATCCCGAGGTAAGTCACGTTGCCGAAAGCGCTGCCGATAATCAGCGAGCTCTTTAGTTTCGGAGTGACCGCAAACGCCCGGAAAATGAGCAATGCACCGGCGACACACACCAACACGCCGGTCAGCATCGTGAGCGGAACCCGCCACAAGGCGTTGCCGAGGGTTGCTCTATAAATCACTTCGACGTTCAAAGCAGGCAGCAGAACGTTGAGCACCAGGCTGCCGCATTGCCGGCGAGTGGAATCGATATCGAGGTCAGGTATCAGACGATGGAGAGCGGCTCCCACGCCGGCGATCGCGGCGAGGGCGAGGAATACGTTCAGCATCGATCGGGCCTTGGACCTGCCATGCGTGGGCGATGGGGTTCGCCGTGGCGGACGCGAATCTCTATTGGTCTCCGATGAACCGGCCCGGACCGGCGGCGAAACAGCCCTCTCCCGTTTCCGGGCAAATCACGATAAAAATGTGCCGTTTTCCGCAGCCCGTCACTCCAACCGTGTACTCCGCGCGCTGGATGCCATTTACCCAGGGCCCCTGCAGCGCGGGTTGGACGACCTCACGCGAGATAATGTCTCCGGTTGCGGACTGACAGTTCATCTCGAATTGCGCGCGGCTGACGGCTGTTTGCACGGCCATGGCTTGTTTGTTGTCCAGGAGTTGGGTTTGGCTAACGCATCCCGCGGCGCAGAGCACCAAGGTTGCGAAAAGCAGACATCGTTTGGTCATTGGCCGCTTCGCTGTCGATAAGGTTCCACCGCTGACATCACGGACATGTTTTTCTCCGCCCCTGCGAAACTGTCCGTTCACATTCCGGCTCCAGACTGATATTCGCGCGCCTCTCTGATTGCCTCCATGTCCTGCTTGATTCTTTTTTCGTCTTCGGGCTTGAAGGCGCCGCTGTCCAACTCCTTGCGGATGCTCCGTGCCGCTCGCAAGGCCGCGAACATCCGATGATGCTGGTGAGCCTCCCTCAGTTCTTTAAAATCGTCGCGCAGTTGCGCCTTCTGCTGCTCCGTGAGCGTCGAGCGATCCATCCCAACGTGGATATCGACCGCCAACTGCTCGAGGTCGTCTTTCATTTGATGCGACTGCGCCATACCTGGCTGCGGGCAGGCAAGCTGTACGGTCGTAAACAGCATGGTCGACAGAACTAGAATTGCGATACGTCGGCTTTTCATTTTTCAGACTTTCTTCCCGCCTTTCATCGGGTCATATCAACTTCGCTTCGTTGGAGTCGAATTCCATGTACAGGATTGTACGATCTGAAGAGCTCATGTTGACCGCGAAGTGCTCGTGAGATCCGTCGAACACCACCGATTTCGCGTTTGCCTCTTCGCTTGGAATACCGTCGACGAACAGGAACGATTTTCCAGGCGCCACGTCGATGCCAAGATGAAAAGTGAGCAAACCACGGCCAAGCTCCGGATGGCGATGCGGTGCGATGAAACTTAGCGGAGCCATGCGCGAGAAGGCGCACACCCTGAGACCTTGCAGGCGCGACAGCAGGTTCATCGTCAGCGGGAATTTTGTCTCGGCTTCCTTCGGAAAGAAACCCCGGAATGAAAGTCCGTAGGTCAGCCATCCCTCATTGGGCTGCTTCGATTTCACCTGCCACGACGGAGTCCATCCATTATTGTCGATCAGCGCTGCCACATACTGTTCATGTGGTCCGTTGCGGTGGATATTCAAAACACGCGGGTCGAGCCTCAGAAACTCCTGTCTGATGGCCTCGTATTGCTTCTCGAATTCTTTGATGAACGGGAATTCGGCCGCTTGGTAGAACATTGTGACCTCACTAGCTGTGACTTTGTCGAGCGGCCCGGTGAACAGACACCTGGGGCCTGCGGTCGCTGACTCCGCCCATCACTTTGAAATCCGCTCACGTTCCCGTCCTACGTAAGCGAGAAGGTCGCGGCCGAGATCGTTTATGGTTTGGATGAGCCCCAGATCGATCGGCGTGTGTTGAATCTGCAAACGCATCAGATCGCGATCAAATTTTACGTGTGGTTGAATCCCGCTGAAGAAAAACCCTGACTGCTCCAGTTCCGCGCAAACTTGGGCGGCGGCGGCTTGATCGATGAAAATATCAACAAAGACGGCATCGGCGCGCGACTTTTGAGTGAGCACGTGGTGGGCGGCGAGAACCTGCTTACGACTTTCGGCGCCCGGCCGGACGACGGTGATCATCCCTATCCGGTGGGTTTCATCGAAAGCGGATAGTATTTCTCCGGGTGAATCGAAACGGCTCTCCTCGCCGAATTCGACCTCGCGTCCAAGCTGGCTAAAAATTCGCGCGGCAATTTCGCGGTGATGCTCGGGAACAAAAACCTTCCGCCGCGGCGTTTGGCTGAAACATCTGAGGTACACGATGGGCGTCACACGTTGCGGAAAGTCGCTCAACCCAAACCCCGATTGGACCCACCAGCCCAGCTTGATGCCGGTGGGAACCGCCCCAAACGCCGCGACGCTCCTTTGGCTGCGAACATGATGGGTAACGGTTTGTGCGAAGAACCCTTCGAGCCCCTCGTGAGCGGCTTCGGCGAAAAGCGCGGCGCCCATTCTACCGAGCAATTGGCGCTGCTGATGTTCGGGCAGCACCATCGCCTCCCCCACTTCTCCAAAACGCTCATGCTCTGGCCTCTCTAGCGCGCAATGTCCGACCACCCGCCCGTTGCCGTCGACGGCTACCACCGAAATCAGTTCACCGCATAGGTTCTTCTGGAAAAGGCGCTCGGGATCGTAGGCCTCATCATGAAAATAGCCTGGACCGTTTACCCGCAAAGTGAGATCCGGCACGCCTCTGGCGTCAACCTGAGTCAGTCGCCGAATGATGTAGTCATTTGATATTGCTTCCACACCGCATCTCCACGCTCGTCGCACAAACCTCGGTTCATCGAAAAGAAAACATTATTTCCTCTGATGCTAGTAACCACTCATTAGTAAGTTGCGCACTAGGGCCGTCATCCTGAGCGAAGCGCCTTGCGCGGAGTCGAAGGATCTCGCGCGGCGTCCGTATGCCGCGTAATTTGCCGCGAATTTCCAGTGAAACACGATCACGGCAGCAAAGCTGCTGAGAATCATCCTGGGGCGGGAAACCAGCCCTCCGCGAGCCAACGTCTCGCATAGCCGAGAAAGATTCGTTGATTAATGGCCGCCGCCGATATGCTTTCGCGGCCAACCACGCTCGCCACGGCGTCGTTTGTAAACCATGGCCTTCGGCCTCCCATGAAAAGTTCGGGCAAGGTGAGGTCGCGAGCCTCAGATAGTGGCGTCAGGAGGAGCCGGGACAGTGCGGCAAGCGCATTGCGCTGCCCATGTTGAAGTGCCTCGCGCAGCCGAGACTGCCATGCATCATATGGCAAAGTATCCAGCCGATAGCCTTCGAGCCGCAGCCATTTGAACATATCGGCGAACGTCACCGGTTGATCCGCGATGGGATGGTAGGCCATCTGATAAGGAGGACCGGAACGCGCGACCGCCACGATAGCCCTGGCGACGAAATCGACCGGGGTAAGGCTGATGCTGACAGCTAGATCGGGAGCCGCGCCGAGCTGGATACAGGATTTGACCGCTCTCGGTACCAAGTCGGTTCGGTTCCAGACGCCGGAGTCGCAGGCGCCGGCTATAGTCCCGGGACGATGGATGGTCGCGACGAGCCCTCGACGCCGCGCTGAAAATACGAGTTGCTCGGCGACCCACTTGCTGGCCGCATACCCGGTCAGCGGTTCTCCGAGCAGTTCCGGGATTGTTTCCTCTTCGATTTTGCGGTGGTTGAAGAACGCAACCTGATCAAAGACTCCGAGCGTCGAGATATAGTGCAGGGCCTTTGGCCGTCCGCTGCAGGCCAGTTCTATCAATGCCGTGGTGCCGCCAACGTTGGCCGCTTTTAGATCCGGGTAAGGGATCGCGAAGCTGACCTGCGCCCCACAGTGGTAGATTCGCGTCAACGGTTGCGGCGAGATAGGCGGCGGTTTCGGTATCAAGTCCGAGAGCATCCGCCTGGAGATCGCCGCGATGAACGACCAGCCGCGTCGCCCATGCCTCGGTCCACAAATCTTTAGTTGAAAGTGCGTTGACGAGTCGTTGCTTCGCGTCTTCGTGCGATTCGCCGCGCACGAGGCAATGCAGCGTTGCCTCAGTCGTTGCCATGAGCTCCGCGAGCAAATAGCTACCAAGAAATCCGGTGGCGCCGGTAATGAGAATGTCTTTAGGAATAGCCCTTAAGTCTCCTGCTTGAGGTCGCAGGCGATCAGGGAGGACGGCGTCCAGGCGCAGGTTCTTCATGATATGGTCCAGAGCCATAGTTGCTAGTTGGTTGTCGCACGCACCAGACTCCCTTCCAGCTCCCCCTGGCAGCCATCCGGTCGCCGTATCTTTTGCGCTACCGCAAACGCGCGAGTTCACGCGGTTTTCAATTGAGCAGGGGTTTTCTCGATCTCGGATCGCAAGACCGGCGAGACGTTGTTCAGCGCGCTTTAGTCCATCCGGTCATGCCGATACTACGGAACTGCGTCCTGGCCGCGTCGAGCAACGGGACCGCACTCGACTTGTCGCTATCCGTACCTCGCCGCAAATGAGCCAGAGCTTCATCGTAATCCGCGATCGCCAGCAGCGGGCGCGCGCCCATTTCCGCGAGAACCTTGCGGGCCTTGGCGAACCACTCGGTCGCTTCGTCGTAGCGGCCCTGGAGTGCGCATAGACGAGCCATGGACAAGCGCGCGTCACGCATCGGGAAACGGAAGTCCGGAACTAGCACCTTCTCGAGCAAGCTACTCTCGATGACCTCGATATGGTCCGTGCGCTCAGTCAGCCAGAGCACCGAGGCGGCGTCACATGCGGTCAAGGAATACACCAGTCCCCAGGGTGCTCCGCGCAGCAGATGCGTCGGGAACCATGGCGAGCATTTGCAGAGCCTGTTCGGCTCGATTCTGCAACGCCAGGAGGTGGGCGGTGCCCGCGCAGGAGGCGGCTAAAGCCCACTTGAATTCGGGCGGAGGATTGCTGAGCAAATCCGCTTCTCTGGGAATGCCGATGATCTCGGCCCAGCCGCTGTCGAGAATAAGCAGAAAGTCGTTTCTCACGGCGAGCACATTCAAGAGTTGAAATGACGGGCGATTGAAACGTCCGGCAAACGAGACCGCGCGGTCATACGCCGCCCGCGCGGCATCCAGCTCGCCGAGCGCGAGGTGACAACGGGCGACGAATGCCCACGACTCCATGGTTAGTGCGATCCGGCCGCCGCGTTCCGCTTCGGCCGCCCGCTCCTGCCAGAGCGGCAGGCTTCGCCGGCAGTCGCCCGCGAGGAAGACCAGTGCGAGATTGTCGCAGTTAGGGTCTTGTATTATTTCTTCTCTTGAATCGTATGGATATTCATCGATCCTGCGAGCCTTGGCTTCGACCGACGAAATGTTCTTGAGAACCCTCCTGCGCTCGCGCAATCTCGGCGAATCGATGATGATACCTGGATTGTCCGGGTTCTCGGCGTCGGCGCGATAGGTGTCGATCTCGTCGAGACTGGCCCAGATGATGTCGCGGCGCTCGCCAATGTAGCGCAAGCCCTCTTGCGCCAACTTCCAGGAGCAGCTCATGAGTCCGCCCCGCAGCATCGCGCGCGCCGCGGCTTCGAGATATTCAGCCGCGGGATCGTTGCCTTCGCCGGCGGCGATAAGCATTGCCGCCTCGGTCGCGGCCTTGACCGCCTCTTCACCATCAAGGGTCCAGATCAGGGCAAAGCCAAGACGCGCGAGCAGTCGCGGCCGCTTGGGATCGTTGGCCGGAATCAACTCCAGGGCGATGCGCAAAAACGCGACCACCTCGTCATGCGCGTACGCGGCTTCCGCGTTGTCAGCGGCGGCGAGCGCGTAATTGGCGCCCCGTTCCGCGCCAGAGGCCGCCGCGCCGCGCCAGAAATGAAACGCCACTTCGGCCGCGTGACTTGCCGCCCGCTCACCCCATACTCGCTCCATCTCTTCCGCGATCTTGCGATGCAGCCGCACGCGCCGGGCCGAGTTCAGTTCGGAATATACCGTGTGCCGAATTACTGCGTGCTTGAAATCAAAGCTCTCGGAATTGGATGCCGGGCCGAAGGATCTGAGCATCAAGCGCTTCGTCAATTGCGCCAAGCGCGGAGTCTTCGTCCAACTCCGCAACTGTTGCGGCGACGTCAAACGAGAATTCGCCGTTGAAGGCGGAAGCGACCGCAAGTAAGCGATTGGCGTTGTCAGAAAGTTTCAGCAGTCGCCTGCCTACTATTTGGCGTACGCTTTCCGGGATGCCGAGTTCTTCCACGCTAACCCGGCAGGTCCAGCCTTGGCCGCGCTGCAGTATCTTGCCCTCTTCCATGAGGTGGAGGAGCACTTCGCGGATAAACAGCGGATTGCCTTCCGTCGCCTTCTCCAGGGCCTTGACCAGCGCGTCGGGCGCCTCCTCGTCCCCGATCATGCAGAGCAAGTCGGTGAGGTCGGATTCTTCCAGGCCGCTGAGCGGCAACTGTTCAAAATTCCGCTGCCGACTGATACCGAGCAGGGCGACG
Organism: uncultured delta proteobacterium; assembly: GCA_963832395.1. Lineage (GTDB taxonomy): Bacteria > Desulfobacterota > Binatia > Binatales > Binataceae > JAKAVN01. Next base: position 159,975 of record CAWHTV010000010.1, read on the forward strand.
GCGAGCGGATGCTTGCGGTCCACTTCGGCGTCGCGGTAGGCGCCAATCAATAGAATCGAATTGGCGGAGACGAAATGAGCGACGTGACTCAGCATCGCCACCGTCCCACGGTCCGCCCAATGCAAGTCGTCCAGGATAAGTACGAGGGGCGTCCTGCGTGAAATCGCGATGAGCAACTGCGATATCGCATCGAACAACCGCATCCGTTCCTCTTCCTTGTCCAAGGAAGGCGGTTCCGGAACATCCCCCAGGATGTCATTCAGTGCCGGCGCGATGCGCGCGATTATTTGTGCTCGCTTGCCCAAAGCAGCCGCAAACTCCGCGGGTTGAAGCCGCCGCGAACACTCGACGATCGCCTCCGCAAACGGGCCATACGGTGCTTGCCATTCGCCGTCGTAGCAGGCTCCGGTCAGAACGATCGCTCCCCGTTGCCTGGCCAGGTCCGAAAACTCCTCGAGCGTGCGGGTCTTGCCGATTCCCGGTTCACCCCGAAGCATCACGATCGAGCCGTGGGCGTTGCAGGCCTCCTCGAGCTTGGCCGAGAGTCGTTGTAGTTGCTTTGCGCGCCCCACGAACGGCGTCCGGTTCAACATCGCTGCCGGCTCGTTGCGTTCGTACAGCACTTCGCAAACGTGCATGGGAGCGGCGAGGCCTTTCAAATTCATCTGGCCCAGCTCGCGGAAGTTGAACGTTTGCCGCGCTGCCAGTAAATCCGCGATTATTTTGCTGCACAGGATCTGGCCGCTCGAGGCGCGATCGCACAGCCGGCGCGCGGTAACGACCGACATCCCGAAATAGCCGCCCTCGCGACGCAAAACTTCGCCCAGATGAAGGCCGATTTTAATTTCGAAGCGTGCGCCAGCTACCGGTCGCCGCGCCGTCTGCTCGATGCTGATCGCGCAACGCACGGCGTCGGCGGCCGACGAAAACGCAGCCAACACGCCATCACCCAGCCACTCGAGCTCCTCCCCGCCGCTACCGGTGACCGCGTCGCTTATCAACTTGTGATGGGCTTGAAACAGCCGCTGCCCGGCTTCATCGCCGACTTGCTGCAAAAGCTCGGTCGAATTCACCAGGTCGCTGAATAACAGGGTTACGGTGCCTGATTGGCCTACAATCATGTCGGTATTACCGCTCTAATTCTCTGCGGCACCCGTCAGATTTGGCAGTGCTTTGGCGACGGCACTTCGCCTCACTCGGACAAGTCCGGTCCCAAACGACGAGGTACGGCCAGCCTAGAAACAGGATCCTTCCTTAATAGTCTTTCGGCCTTATCACCCTGTGTAACCCGCCGGGTCGTTCAGAGTGGCGCCAATCAAACCTGCCCCATCGGTAAAAGCCCTTGATAGCCGCAGAGGGTGCGTCGCAGCTCTGGGCCAAATAGCCCAGAGCTGCCCAGCACGTTCACAAATCGCCCGGAGTTACCTCTTCGGCAGCGGCGGCGGAGCGTTCACGCCGACAACCGGCGAAGCTGCCTGAATACTCACCGCCTCCGATCGAGGGCCGGGTCCAAGCTCTGCAGCCTTTTCTGTTCCGCAGCGCTCAATGCGGGCTCGGAGGCCGTTGCAGCAAGGTCCGCTGCAGGAATCCCCGCTCCACCCTTGGTGCTCTTCATCTCCTCGCGGCTCAGAACTTCGCCTTCTGACTCACCGTGCTTTGCCATGGTCTCTCTCCTCCTTAAATTTCATCGGCTACGTTGAAATTGTTGCGATTGTATCGTAGCCAAGACTTTGATTAGCTCAAAGCTAATTATGATTGCAACATTGAGATGCTGATTAACTTTTCAAGATGATATTATATGATCCGCTAGACTTCCTTTACATGAGCGTCGATTAATGGAGCGTTACTGCGTATTCTGAACGGACTTATCGAGATCTCTGCCAAATAAGATGCTGACCCACAGCTCTGGACTACGGCTCACAATTAGAGGATTTGCTTATGGAAGCGCGCTTGGGCGAATCAGTGGAAAGTTGTGTCGACAGATAAGGTTCTGCCGCGTTTAAGCATTCTTGTCTCTCGCGCCCTGTTTTATCTTATCGTCGGCGGAACTGTTGCCGGGCTCACCTGGGCTTGCATCGCACGAGTGAGCGTCGTCGTATCCGCCACAGGCCGGTTGGCGCCTCGTGCCGAGCCTGTACGCCTCTCGGTGCCGGCGGGAGGAGTGATCTCTGCCGTGCTGGTTCAGGTAGGTGGAAAGGTGGCGGCAGGCGATCCTATCCTCGAGATAGATTCGTTTCGCGAGACCGCCGAAGTCGCGCAGGTCCGTCACCAGATGGACGAGGCCAAGGCCGAAGCCGACGGGTACAAGGATAGCGCCCGAATTCTCGCGAGCGCGGCCGCCGACATCAAGCAGGAACTCGTCAGCTCACAGGAAGTTCTTGGCTTGGCGGTGAAGCAATCCCAAGCATTGGACGAGGCCTTCAAGGCAGGTGCGGCGTCGCTTTTCGACGTCCAGGAAAAGGAAGCCGTCGTTGCGCAAACGCGGTCGCAGATGGCTCAGCTGAGGGCGGATCTAAGCCGCACGGAAGCCGACCGCCGAAAAGACCAGTCGGCCGCGCTTGAAGCAGACGAAAAAGTAAAGGCGTTGACGATTGAGCTCGAGCGAGACATCCAGGCGAAAAAAAGGACGGTTTTGATTGCTCCAATCGCCGGCACGATCAGCTATGTCAATTCGTTGAGACCGGGCCGCTATCTTGCCGCCAACGATGTCGCGGCGACGCTGGTTCCGAGCGACGAGCCCTTACTCGCGGAAGTTTGGATACCCAACAAATCGATACGACAGGTGAAGCCCTTGCTTCGCGCGCGCCTGAAATTGGACGCGTATCCTTATCAACGGTTCGGCCTATTATCGGGAAGGTTGATTTCGGTCGATCCGGACGCCGACTCTTCCGGCGCCTACCGAGCCTGGATCAGGCCCGACACCACCACTATCCAAAGCTCGCACGGCCCCGAAACTATCAGAACCGGGCTTGACCCTGACCGCGGAGATCGAGGTTGAGCGCCGAACTGTTATGAGCGTGCTGCTCGATCCCTTCCAGCGCTTTAAGCAGGGATTCCAATTCTCGCAATAGTCGACCACGGCCGCGGGATTGCAGTCGTAGCCGCCTCGAAGCGAAACAGGAATTACAAGAGAAAGGTAAGCGGGTCGCGGTCTATCTCAGCTCTTGAGAAGCTCATCGAACAGATCGTCTCGAATCTGGGCCTGCAGATGCACGTCCAGAGTCGGGTTTTCACAAGCTAGAAGGCGATAGACCTCGTACCGGATTGATAGTCGATCTCGACCGGTCCCACCAGATCTCCGGGCCGTGCGGAAAAAATTAGTGCCCCAGCATCGTCTGGCGTCTCGCAGCGAACCATCCAACGTCTGGCTCCATATATGGGCTGGGTCTCCTGCTCACGAACCGCTAACACGAATTCTCTGGCCGCTCCTTCGCTCGAAAAATTGAAGACCTCGGCCTCCGCTCGCGCGTATCGATGCGGGTTCATCGCGAAGCGTTCCCGTACCGCCTGGTCCGAGACCAGCCTCTTGCGCAAAAGGCGGAGCAGTATCGTTTCGTGAACGTATTCGCGCAGTGCGGCCTCCTCCAACCGCAGCGATCGAAGCCAATCCGCGGATCTGCTGACCGTCAAACAGTTTGCGTTCCGCGTAGAAGGCCGCCAACGGCTTCGCTCAGTTCCTGCTCGGAACTGGTGATCCCCAGCCGCTGAGCGATCGCGTGGCGGCCTTCCGCAGCGAGAGTTTCTCCAGCAATTCGAGCGCCCGACCCGAGCTTGAGTTCCATCATCACGGCATCATCGGTGACCGCGACGCCGCATACTCTCAACCACTCTTTCTGTCGCAAATTTCCTTTTTCGTCGCTCAACTGAAATATTCCTGCGCACGGATGATCTCGGAAGCGCTTTCTTGTGCTTAACGAGGTGAGAGCAACTATAGCGCGCCAGGAAGCGCTCTAATAAACTGATAGCGGATAGTTCGTAAAATTCCTTATGGTTAAACTCGGGCTTTTTGCAGGAGGGCTTTTGGCGCGATGGACATTGACCAGCGATGTTTGATCCTGGAGGCAGCGGGGCCGTTCGCGCTGCTCGGCCGCGATGAGCTGGAGCAGTTGGCCGCGCGGATGACGGAATGTTTTTTCAGGATCGGCGAGACCGTGTTTGAGCAGGGGCAGATCGGGGATGCCTTTTTTGTCGTGGCCTCAGGCCGGGCGCGCGTAGTCGCGAAAGACGCCGCGAATCGGGAGGTGTCGCTGGCGGTATTCAAGCGCGGCGAGCATTTCGGCGAAGTTGCGCTTGATGCTGGACGTGCCTCGCAGTTCGACCGTCCGCGCGGCGGATGACCTCGTGCTGTTGCGCCTTGATCGAAAGGAATTCCTGGATGCTCTGGCTGATCGCCCGGAACTTCGCGTTGCGTTGGAGCGCTACCTGAAGGAATTCGCGGTTCGGGACTTTTTGAAGCGTTTTACCGCGCTAGGCGCTGTGCCGGCGCCGCTACTACGACAAATACTCGAGCAACTGGAGGAACAAGCCGTCGCCGCTGGCACGATAATATTCCGCGAGGGCGATCCTGGAGACCGATTCTATGTCGTTCGTGAAGGCATGCTCGACGCCTTCAAGAGTGAAGCGGGCGCGGAACGACTACTCAACTCGATCGGCCCCGGCGAATTCTTCGGCGAATTGGCCTTCTTGAACAATGGACGACGTTCGGCAACCGTGGTCGCCAGAACCAAAGCTGAGCTGTACTCGCTCTCGCGAGAAGCCTTCCTCAAAATCGTCGAAGCGTCTGAGGAGTTCCGCCGCCGTCTCGAACAGGTAGCAACATCTTATACTCACACGGGCGATCGCCGGGAACCTTCGCCTCCGAATGTTATCCAGTTTCCGCCGGACGAACGATCTGACCGGCGACGACGCTGAAGGCCGCCTTTCCTCACCCACTCCCTATTGGCGCCGTTTGTTTCGCGCATATCCTTTCGTCGCGCAACACGATGAGACGGACTGTGGAGCGGCCTGTCTGGCTATGCTCACGACGTACTATGGCACCCCGGTCGGAGTAGCGCGGCTGCGGGATCTCGCGAACACGGATCAGGAAGGCGCCTCCCTGTGGTCCGTGGCGCAAGCGGCGGAGTCGATCGGTTTCCGCGCGCGAGGGCTCAGGCTTGCTTATGACGCCCTGATGCAGATCACCGTGCCGGCGATCGTCCATTGGGAAGGCTTCCACTACATGGTCTTGTACGAAGCGGGGAAAAAGCACGTTATCGTGGGCGACCCCGCCATCGGTATACGCAAGCTTTCGCTGGACGAATTTCGCAGAGGTTGGAGCGGCCGCGTACTCGAAATCATTCCCACCGCCCGCCTCAAAAGCGTCACGCCGATCCGCGAGTTCCTACGCTCGTTTCGGCGCGGCAATCCGCCCTTACAGGTCTTTGCTGAGTCGAGGTGATAGTAGCTTCTCTTTTTCTGAACCTTTTCGGTCTGGCACTACCACTGTTCACGCAAGTGATAATAGATCGCGTCGTCGGACTGCACGCCGTCGACCTGCTGAATACGCTGCTGGCCGGGATGCTATCTGGTCGTGCTGATGCAAACCGCTATCGGCGCCGTTCGCCGCCTGCTGCTGATACACATCGCCACGCACGTCGACGTCTCACTGTTAGCCGACTTCCTGCGCCACGTGATGAGTCTTCCGATGAGGTTTTTCGACCTCCGCCGCGTAGGTGACGTGGTCTCGCGGGTGGGAGAGAACGACAAAATCCGTGGCGCGATGGTTGGAACTATCCCGGGATTGGTGCTGGATGTTTTTCTGGCCCTCGGCTATCTGATTTTTCTCGTCTACTATAATTTGCGACTGACCTTACTAGTAGTGGCTTTGATTCCGTTCTTCATTCTTCTCACTCTGGCCTTTACCCCGGCAATGCGCAGAAATCGCAAAGAATGGTTCGCCAAAAATGCGGAACAGTGGTCTTTTCTAATCGAGTCGATCGCCGGAATCGCGACCATCAAGACCATGGCGGTTGAAGCTTCGGTCCGGTGGAAATGGGAAAACCTGTTCGTCGATTCCGCGATCCTCGGTCGCCGCGAAGCTCATCTGGAAACTGCGTACTCGGTAATCTCAGGCTTCCTGTCGACTTTGGCGTCGGTCCTGATGCTTTGGTACGGAGCTCACCAGGTGGTCGAAAACAGAATGTCTATCGGTGAGCTGATCGCCTTCACCGCGCTTGCCGGCAATCTGATACAGCCCGTACTGCGACTCAGTGATTCATGGGCCGGCCTGCAGGACGTGAGAAATGCGGTCCATCGATTGAACGATATTTTTGACGCTTCGCCGGAAGAGAGCCAAACCCGTTCGCTGATGTCCTTGCCCCGAATCGAAGGCGGCATCAGGTTCGAGAATGTTTCGTTTCGTTATACGCCGGGGCAGGACCGGCCGACGCTCGCCGGGCTGTCCTTCGAGATCAGCCCGGGTGAAAAGATCGCCGTCGTCGGCCGTTCGGGGTCTGGAAAAACGACTCTGGCCAAACTGATCCTGGGTTTCTACTTACCCTCCGAAGGACGAGTATTTATCGACGGACACGATATCCGTACGCTCTCCAAGCGCGACCTGCGCCGGAGAATCGGAGTCGTTCCCCAGGACGTGTTTTTGTTCAGCGGTACGATCAGTGAGAATATCGCGTTTGGCGATCCTGACGTTCACTTCGAGCGAATCGTCGCGGCCGCGCAAGTTGCGGGCGTCCACGATTTCGTCAGTGATATGGCTTCCGGCTACGACACCAAGGTGGGAGAGCGCGGGATGAGCCTTTCAGGCGGACAGCGTCAACGGGTCGCTCTTGCCCGTGCGTTGCTTCGCGATCCTGACCTGATCATTTTAGATGAAGCGACCAGCGCGCTTGACACCGAATCCGAACGCGCGATCCAGGCGAACCTGGACAATGCATGCCGCGGCCGCACCACCATCATCGTCGCTCATCGGTTATCGACCGTGCAAAATTGCGATCGAATTTTCGTCATCGACCTGGGAGCGCTGGTCGAGACCGGATCGCACACCAGCTCTGCTCGAGATGGGCGGGCTATATGCGCACCTGGTCGGACAACAACTGGGACTTTAGTGCGGCTGTCGGCTTTTGCTGCTAGCGACTATCGGTCTGGCGGGCTGGCGGTCGGGACATAAGCGCGGACACTCGCGGATCATTTGCCCGGCGAGACGGCGCTTTCGGCAATGAACTGCCCCCTGACTTTATACACGACCGAACCCTGGCCCACCTGTTGGAGGGCGTATTTCGCTGAGCTTGCCACGTCGCTATTAGGATCGTGGCTCAGCGTTTGCAAGTCTTCCATTGCTTCAGGCGTACCTATATCGGCCAACACCCACGCCGCGAATGAGCGGTCATCGGCATTCTCGCTATTCTTCCACTTTATCGCGTCGCTCATCCCGGCTTCGTGCGAGATGCCGAGGAAGCGCTCGATCTTGGCAGCTTCCGCCTTTGTACAATTCAGTCCCAAGTTGTCTGGGGGAGGAGTAGCGGGCGGCTGCGGTGAGGGTGGCGACGCAAGGCGGAAGAATTGGACCGTGCCGTTCGGCCCATTCTCCACCGTAACTGGTGGGATGGCTCGAGAGTAGTCCATACCTCCAGGCTGCTGACCGGCTGGCGCCTCGCTGTCGGCGCTCTCCGCGGACTCGCGGCCCTGAATGGCAGACGCCTGTTCCGCGCGCTCTTTTTGGGCCTCCGCCGCTGCGATGTCTTTTTGCTGGGAGACGAGCCGCTGTTCGTAGTAGCCCTTGTATTGGCTGCTAACGTCGCTGTAACCATCGCCGGTCCAGGCGTAAATCACCGGCCAGCTCGCCATACAGTATTGAGCGCCTTGATATTCGGTGACTTCCGTCTCCACGATCACCTCAAGCTGGCCGTTCCCGCCGAGGTCTTCAATTTCCGGAACGCCCGTAAGAACGCCGTTGTCCAAAGAATACTTCCGAAATCCTCCGGCAGTTTTGTCAACCACGAATGGATGGCAAAACCTGCCATCGTTTTCCGCGACAACCAATGACAACGTGTCTGAATGATGCAGGTCGGCGAAGTGCGCGTCGCAGATGCCGGTCGGATATGCGTCGCCATCGTTGAGATTGGCCATGAAAGTCTTTATTACGTCGTCGGACGGCGGGTTGGCGGCCAGATTGTGCGGCGCTTTAACTGACCAATCCGCGGAGGCGAGATCCGGTGGCGCCGCCAGGGAGTTCGACGCGAACAGGAACATCGAGGCCAAAAGCGCGCTTAGCAATACACTCTTGCGCATACTCAGTTCTCTGGGCCAGTCGTCGCCCGAGGCCGACGTCGGAGACCCATCAATCATTTGGCCGATGGCGCGCCTGTATCCTTAGTTGGCAGCTCCCCTGAATCGTCGAAAGCACAAATGGTGTTGTGAGGCTCATCGGGGCGGTTTTTTAAAAGCTATTCCAATGGGCCCGAGTCAACTTCGTAAGTAGTGGTTGGCGAACGTTGTACGTCCCGAAGACTAGCTTTCGCACTCACAGCCACCGACGGATCTGGGTCCGCAGCCAAAGTCTTCAGATACTTGAGCGCCTCGGGTGTGCCGATATCGGCGAATACATTGATGGCAAACTCTCGTGTGAATGGATTATCGCTCTCGGACCACTTGATCGCATCGAGCATCCCCGCATCAGTTGAGATGCCGAGGAAGCGCTCAATCTTCGCTGCCTCGGCTTTCAGGCAGTCCCTATCACCCTCGTCAGAGGTCTCTTCGGACGATTCGGATCGCGAAGGTGGAGACGTCGGTGGCCGGACAATGAATCTTCTCACTGGTCCGGGGCCCGTTGATGGCAGGATTTCGATCGTTCCGGCTTGTTCAGTTGGCGTCGGCGAGGGAGTCAGCTGACGGGTCAGCTCTTGTAGCCTTTGTCGATAGAATCCTTTGAATTGAGCGCTTACGTCGGCATATCTGGTGCCGGTCCAGGCGAAAATGACCGGCCAGCCCAATTCGCACTGCACGCCTCCCTGATAGACACCTATCTCCATGTCAACGACGAGCTCAAGTCGCCCATCACCGGCGATATCCTTGATCAGTTTACTGACGTCACTGCCCTGATCTCTCTCGGTCGTTGGAAGGATAGCGTCTTCAAGGCCGGACGCTGCGATCAACAATCTCGATGTTGTTGCAAAACCCGCGGCCGCTGGAATCGAAGGCGGCAACCATGGACAGGGTGTCTGTCCGGCGCAGATCCACGAAGGTGAATGAACACAGGGTCGAATCGCCGTTCGTGCCCGTGTCGCTAAGCCCCAAAAGCTTCTCCACCTCCTTCCGCGACGGGGGCTCTTTGGCAAGGCTGTGGGGAGCGTTTACAGACCAGTCCGCTGACGTCAACGCTGACAGTGCTGCCAGGGAGTTCGACGCGAACAGGAACATCGACGCTAAGAGTGAGACCGTCAACGTCGGCTTGCGCATACTTAGATTTTTCGCGTCAGTCGCGCGGGTTGAAATAGGCGGCATCTCGTGGTTGCCACTGAGATTGGTTACGGGCCGGCTGGCCCAACCGCGATCGCTCCCGCAAAAAAACCAAGCTCCGTGAACGGACCGCCGATGGCGGCGATCGGCGCGACATCACCATCGCAGCCGGCCGCAAAGATCAGAATAGGACCAGTAGTACCGCCGAAATTAAAATCAAAATTGGCCGTGGGGACGCTGTCGGCTGGCTGGTCTGTAGCTGCCACCCATGCGCCCGAAACCCCGTGGATACACCCATAATCGACGGGACCCGGCAACTGCGACACATAGATGTTCCCGCTTGAATCGAGCGCGATTCCAAAGGGAAGCCCGAGGCCGGTATTCGGGCCGCTGATCGTGGCGATGGGCTTGGCGTCGCCATAGCTGCCGGGCGCATAGACGGTAACGCTTCCGGGGCCGGTTGGAAAACAACCGCAAGCGTTGCATGTCCGTGGGCCCTCGTTCGCCACATAGATGTGTCCGCTGGGATCCACGGCGATCGCCGACGGAAAAGCAAGCCCGGTCTTCGGTCCGCGAATGACCGCGCTGGGCTTGGCATTACCCTCGCTGCCGGCTGGATAGACAGCGACGTCGCCGGCGCCGGTCTCGAAGCATAATGGCCCAGGACATCTCTTGAGTTTATTCGCTACATAGAGCTTGCCGCGAGGGTTGACCGCGATGCCGGTTGGAACATTGTAACCGCCGCGGTCGATGTTGATCGTGGCGCTCGGCATCGCATCGCCGGCGCTGCCCGCCGGATAGATGGTCACGGCATGGTTGCTATTCAACACAGCGATGTTGCCGCTGGAATCCAGTGCGATTCCGAAGGGAGCCCTGAGTTTCGTGTGGTCTCCGGCGATGGTGGCGATCGGTGGAACACTGGCATAGCTGCCGGCGGCATAGATAGCGACACTGTCGTCCCTGCCGGCTCCGCCTAACTCGTTGGTCAGGTAGATGTTCCCGATGGAATCCAGCGCAATGCCGGAAGCGTAGTCGAGGCCGGCGATATTGCTGGTGATGGTGACGCTCGGCGTTGCATCGCCGGTACTGCCGGCCGGATAGGCGGTTATGCTGCCCGCTTTGTTTGGACCGCCCTCGCTGTTCAAAACGTAGAGGTTCCGATGGGAATCCACCGCGATGTCATAGGGCTGGGCAAGTCCCGTATGGGCGCCCGCGATGATTGCGATCGGGGACGCGTTGCCGGCGCTCCCCGCCGGGTAAACATTGACGCTGTAGCTGTCGAAAGTTGGATTACCCGTCGCATACAGGTTCCGGCTGGAATCCACCGCGATGCATGTTGGATAGCCGAGGCCTGTCTTGTGGCCGGGGAGAATCGCGATGGGCGGCGCGTTACCGCGGCTGCCGGCCGGATATACGGTGATGCTGGGGTAAAATGTGCGGTTACCGATGGTATTGGCCGTCAAAGTGTTGGCCACATAGATGTTGCCGTCCGCATCCAGCGCAATACCGGCGGGCGCAGCGAGTCCCGTAGCGGCGCCACTGATGGTGGTGACAGGCGCCACGTTCCCGTTGCTCCCGGTAGGATAGACGGTAAGCATGCCCTCGTCGTAAGGCTCGTGCGGCACGACCGGGCCGCCCGATCCGTTTGCGACATAGATATTCCCGCGGGAGTCCAGTGCGAGAGCGGCAGGGTTTTCAAGCAGGGTATTGGAGCCGGCGATGACTGCTACCGGAGCCTCGTCGAGGATACCGGTTCTGGTCCTGAGCGGCGGATAGACCGCGATGCTGGTTTCATTTCCCGCGATACTCAGTACGTAGATCTTACCGCTTGCATCCAATGCGATCGCGGTTGGGGAGGTGAGCTGCGTGTTGGGACCGCCGATTACGGCGATCGGTGGCACGTTGCCGTCGGCGTTCGCCGCATAGACCGTGACCGTGCCGTTCGTGGCATTCGTAACGTAGATCCTGCCGCTTGCGTCTCTGGCAGAGCCGCTGGGATTGCCCATATTGGTCGCCAGCACGATTGGCGCCACGTCGCCGCTGCTATCGGCCGGGTAGGCGGTCACATCGAAGGAATTAGCTACGAAGATTGTAGAGGATGTAGGCGTCGCCGGATTCGTTCCGGCTGCCGCGCCACGGATCGCCGCCACTGTTACCAGGCTGAGCAGGAGCGCGACAGCCGCCACGATTTTTGCGATTTTCACTTAGCCCTGGTTTCAACTCGAATGTGCGTCGAGTTGTCCGTCAAACCTCGAAGCCTGGCCGCCATCAAACGCCTGGCAAGCCGCCGCGCGTCGGCGACTCGTTAGAGCAGAACGCATGCCAGGATGCGGCTCTCTAGATCGAGTCGAAATTGTTCTGCAACTACAGGGAGATTTCAGGATGTGCCGAGATCACGGGGGAGCGGCTCAATTCGTCCGGAGCCGCGAGGCGAACGGTTGTACCCTGGAGGGTACAGTTTTCGTGAGGTTGTACCCTCCAGGGTACAACTAATTAGGTAATAGGACGTTCAAAGCCGTGAAGTTGTCCCCTGCAGGGGGCAACTTTCGCCATCGCAGTTCAATTTGGTGGTCGAATTTTAGCCTTTAAGGGATTCGGCCAGCCGTCTCGACGCGCGCGCCGTCCTTCCACATTCCCCATTGGCCCTACGATTCTCGCTGTCATCGGACGGCCGGGCTCCTGAGCCGTTCGTTCGAGCACCTGGAGGCGGACAAGTGGCGCTTTGCGGCTCAAGGCTGGCATTTGCTAGCCAATCGTTGGCGCTAATACATTCAGAGTCAGGTTATGCAGGCATTCATCAACATCAGGTGCTACACGCGATGTACTGAACCTTTTCAGGGCGGAGATGGCCGGTTAAGATTCGGATTGAGCTTTTGCCGCCAAGCCGCGCTTAGGGCTTGTCTCTCGGAATGACTTAGCCATCAGTGGCAGTACCAACAAAGCAATCCTCGCATCCGTTGTCCGCAAAGTCGCAGGAGATCCCCAGGCTCGCGATCCTGACCGAGCGCGACGTCGATATTCTGCGTCCAGCTTTACGAACAATTATAAGCCAACGTGACGCGATAATTAGTGAAATGGCGCGTCTGTATGTGTCCGAATTGGGCGAACCTCGAGCCCAGATTGCGAGACGTTTCGTGCAGATCTTCGCCGGCGATCTCGCTGTGCAGGATTTGTTGGAGAACGGCGTTGACGCATACGCCACGGTCATCGGGCGCAGGGGTGAGAAACTTGCCGCAGCCGGTGTCCTGTTTCAGGATGTCCTTTCCCTGCTTCACTACCTATGGTGGGCGTATCTTCGCGTGATCCCCGACTTGGCCAGCTCCATCGACACGCGCGACCTGATCGCCAAGATGAGCCATCTTCAAACCTCTGAATTGATGGCCGCCTACCTACGTGTGCAATCGGCGCATACGGGCGCCAGAATCCATGCGCTCGAGCGCGAAGCCAGCCGCGTACCGACAACCGCCAGGACGAGCTTCCATGGCCTCCTTGGATCCAGTCCCGTGATGCGCCATCTGTACGAGCAAATCGAGGCCGCGGCCAGAATTCGCGGGACGGTTCTCCTCACGGGGGAGAGCGGGAGCGGAAAGGAGTTGGTGGCGCGCGCGATACATGAGTGTGGCGGCGACTTAGCGGCGCCTTTCGTTGCGGTGAATGCGGCGGCGTTGCCGCGCGAACTGGTCGAGAGCGAACTGTTCGGCTATCAGCGGGGAGCCTTCAGCGGGTCATCGCAGGACCATCCGGGTTTGATTCGCTCGGCGCATGGCGGGACGCTGTTCCTGGATGAAATCACCGAGATGGATCTTGAGTTGCAGAGCAAGCTCTTGCGTGTCCTGGCGGAGCGTACGGTACGCCCTGTCGGTAGCCTGGAGGAGTTCCGGGTCAACGTAAGAGTAATAGCTTCTACCAATCGTTCGCCCGAAGAGATGGTCAAGTCGAGACGCCTGAGACATGACCTCTACTTTCGGCTGCAGCGGCTCGAAATTGCCGTTGCGCCGCTGCGCGATCGGCTCGAAGATCTGCCGCTTCTGGTCGCCCATTTCATAGACTTGGCTAACGCGACACTCAAGCCCGCAACGGCGCGACGCGGATTCGACCGCAAGGCGATGAATGCGATGAATCAATATCCATGGCCGGGCAATGTGCGCGAGCTCTCGAACGCAATCGAAGCGGCAGTCGCGCTCGGCAATGCGCCGTTGATGGGACTTGACGATCTGCCAGCCAGAATTTCGCGAGACGCGCCGGTGCAGGCTTTGTCCCGGCGATCGTCCGGTGGAGCGACACTTGACGATACGGAGCGCGAGGCGATCCAGAAAGCGCTGGAATCCGTATATGGCAATCGCAGCGCCGCGGCGAAACTGCTCGGGATTTCACGAAAGATGCTATACGGCAGGCTCTCCAAATATCAAATTTAGTTGATTGCTCCCCTCTTTCACGCGCTCGGGTATATGCCGGAGCTGCGCACGCAGGTCGTTACCTAACCTCACCGCGGATCTTGAGCCTCGCGGCCGACCTCGCGCGGCAGCTCTTATATAGATGATGCGATGAGACGCATATCGACAGTGCGTAAAGCGCTCGTGCCTTGATCGAAAAAACGCAGGGCCGCGTTATCGCATCAACCGCCCTCGCTTATCTTAACCGGGCTATAGTCTCTATAGCCTTACCGAGCCTTGTGTTGGCTACATCTAGATATTATAAGGCCTTGTTAGCATTCCGAGCTGCGGAAAACCATCGAACGGCGGGAGCAAGTCTCACGCGGAGAGAGAATGGGATTCACCAGGACGAACGATACTGGTGCCGTCGATCCTATCGACACCAATGGCATCCAAGCTCCGGACAGCGCTGATCTCAGGTCAAAATTAGCCGAATTGCCATTGCTCGCCGGAATCGACTGGCACTTGCTGGACACGATTGGCTCGGAGTTCGAATGGTTCAGCCTGCCTGGAGGCCAAACTCTATTCCACGAGGGCGATACCGACGATTCACTTTACATCCTGTTGTCCGGGCGGCTTGGAGCCTTCGTGCGCAACGAAGACGGTAAGGACACCCTGATTCGCCAGATGGTAGCCGGAGAGACGGTGGGTGAAATGGCGCTGCTCTCTGGCGAACCGCGTTCCGCCACGGTCGTGACCCTGCGCGATTCGGAACTACTCCAGTTGCGGAAGCCCGCCTTCACGAGACTTATCGAGGCGCATCCAAAGGCCCTTCGCTTCATTACCGACTTGCTCGTGCGGCGCCTGCGGGAGCCGCGCAGTACCGGGGCGAGTCAAGCGCCAAAAACGATCGCGGTAATCTCCCTGGCGCCTGTACCCCCTAGCACCAGCTTTGTTCGTTCCCTGGAAAAGGCGTTCGTAGAGCTCGGCACGAAGACCTGCGTACTCGACAACGCCTCGAGTTCGCGGCCGATCGAGTGGTTCAATGCGTTGGAAGAAGCATTCGGCATGGTGCTGTATCAGGCTGATTTCGAGCCGTCGGCCTGGAGCCAGCTATGCCTGCGCCAGGCCGATCGTCTGGTACTCCTAGTCCACAACACTCAACATCTCAACGCCTACTCGTCTCTTATTGAGTCGATACTCCAAGATCCGCGGCGGACGCCTTGCGAATTGGTTTTGCTTCACGATGGAGACCGCATAGCGGGCTCGACCGAAATCGCGACCCTGCTGAAGCGATTCGACGCGCTGATGCATAACGTTCGCGCCGGCGTCCCTCGGGATTTCCGGCGGCTCGCGCGTCAGCTCAGTGGCCGAGCGATAGGTCTGGTTCTTTCAGGCGGAGGGGCGCGTGGCCTTTCCCACATCGGCGTGATTCGTGCGCTTCGCGAAGCCGGGATGGAGTTGGATCTATTCGGCGGCGCCAGCATCGGCGCGGTCGTGGCCGCTGGAGCCGCGCTCGAGTGGGACAATCAGGAGCTTAGCGAACATATGCGCGCCGCCTTTTCCGATGCTAACCCGACCAGCGACTACATTCTTCCAATGATCTCGCTGGTTCGCGGACGCAAGGCTTCTCGATTTTTACGCCAACATTTCGGCGAACATCAGATCGAGGATTGCCCATGTCCGTACTTCAACGTCTCGACCAATTTGAGTACGGGCCGGCTTAAAGTACATCGGACTGGGCCGATCTGGCGCACGCTGCGCGCCAGCACTGCCATTCCAGGAGTGCTGTCGCCGGTCGTCGACGGCTCGGAGATCCTGGTCGATGGTGGGGTGCTCAACAATTTGCCCTTCGAGATAATGAGGGAGATGCATCGCGGCCAAATCGTCGCCGTGGATGTCACACGCGACCGTTTTATAACAGCCAGCATCGACGAACTCGATCATCGTCCGCTCTGGCAACTTGCGCGGCACGCCCGGCGTGGCACTCCGAATATCTTCACTTTGCTGGTGGCCGCCGGAAGTCTGAGCGGCATGCTAAAACCCAAATCGGTGCGGCAATCTGTCGACTTGCTCATCGAGCCTCCAATATCGAACGTCGGCATGCTCGACTGGAAGCTATTCGACTCCGCGGTCGAGGCCGGTTACCGGTGCACGATGGAGACTCTGGAAAAGGATTGGCTGCCAACCCGTTCAATACGGCCGAGCCATGTGTGACCTTCTGAGTAAGTTGCCAGATAACGGTGATCCGGACTGAAGTCAATCGATTGTTGAGTCGATTCCTCGTATTTGATGCGGACGGAGTGCGTCCAGGAGACCCACAGAGAGTCGATGACCGCTATCGGGCATCACCACTATTCTCCTCGCTTTGATCCACTCAACCGATCACTTACCCGCGCGCACTGAGGAGTGGCGGATGAGATTGCATATATCTATCTTGCTACTGAGTCTGTATGCGCTGGCGTTTTCATCCGGCTGCCAGCACGCGGATAGCCAGATGACGCCTCCTCCTATCGCCGTGTCCGTTCGCGTGGTGAGTCCGGCCGACGACCCTCGCTCGCAAATCTACAGCGCGACTTTGCAGCCTAATCGGGAGGTGGCGGTCGCTTTTCAAGTGACTGGCTACGTCGAAGCCATCAAGCAGGTGCTCGGCGCTGACGGCCGCATGCGAAACATTCAGCAAGGCGATCCGGTCAAAGCGGGTGAGCTTCTGACCACCGTCAGGTCGGACACCTACAAGGCGCAAGTCATGCAGCTTGCCTCTCAACTCATCAGTGCGCAGGCAGCGGATGCAAGAGCCGCGCGTGACTTCCAGCGCGACTCGGAACTATACGCCAAACATGTCATTGCCAACTCGGAATATGACTATGCGATGCAGCAATCCCAAACGGCCAAGGCCCAGGTCGGCCAGGCCGAGGGAGCTCTGCGGCAGGGACAAATCACGCTCGGATACTGCAAGCTCGTCTCACCGATGGACGGTGTAGTTCTAGATCGCAAGATCGAGATTGGCTCCCTGGTTCAAGCCAACACCGTGGCATTTCGAATTGCCGATACGCAGGAAATGAAAGCGGTCTTCGGCGTCTCGGATATCCAGATCGGCCAGTTCAAAACCGCTCAATCGGAGACCCTGACCAGCGACGCGCTACCCGGCCATCCGATCACCGGAAAAATCACCAGAATCGATTTGCAAGCCGATCCCACCACGCGCGGGTTCGACGTCGAGGTCACGGTCCCCAATAGCGACGGCAAACTGCGGATCGGCATGGTTGCCTCTCTCGACTTTGCGCATGCCACGGTACCCAGCTCAACCGTACCCATGTTGCCGCTGGCGGCTATCGTTCGCCCTCCGCAGGATCTCCAGGGTTTTGCGGTTTATGCCGCCGAAGACCAGAACGGCCGCACCATCGCGAGGCTGCGCAAGGTGCAACTCGGTCCGATCGTCGGAAACGAAATAACGGTTTCGTCCGGGGTGCAGGCGGGCGAGCGAGTAATCATTCGCGGAGCGACCATGGTCACCGACGGGGCCGAGGTCAGCGTGATACCCTAATGGCGCATCGGACCGACGACGAGCTGATTCGCTCAACTCGCAATACGGAACGATTTTTCGTCGAAACCCGCTCGATCTCCTGGTTGCTGCTGGTCGGCGTTTTCGTGTGGGGCATACTCGGCTATTCGCGCATGCCCAAGCGCAAAGATCCTGTGATTCCGGTTCGCGAAGCGGTTGCCGTCTGCGCCTGGCCCGGCGTTGATGCCAAAAAGGTCGAGCAACTGGTCACGCGAAAAATCGAACAGAAGATCGCCGAGAATTCGTATATCCATCCGGCCGGGGCGGGCACCGACTATGGCATTGCCTCGGTCACGCTGGATGGAGAGACGATGGTTTATGTCCAGCTTGCCGAAAATGTGCCCGATCCCGAAGAGCAGTTCGACGACATAGACGCAAAGCTCAAAAGCATTGACGATCTGCCGCAAGGCGCCGGCCCTATTCAATTTCTGAGCGACTTCGGCGACACCGCGGCTCTGATGTTGACCGTTGCCAGCCCCAAGGTGAGTGAGGTTGAAGTCGCGCTGCGTGCGCGTGAAATACGCTCTGCCATCGAAGGCGCCCGAGAAACGGCGTCTCCCGATGCCATGGCGCGGCGCGTTTCGATGGTGACGTTGTTCCCCCAGGCGATCGGCACGAACAACGTTCTTCGCGTGCGCGACGGACTGGTGCAGTTTCTGATCGCCCGCGGTCTTGCCACCGACGTTCGCAAGATCGATGGCAACGGATTCGCCGGCCTGGATGCTAACGTCGTCCAGGGAGTCGATCTCCAGAAAGTCACTCGCAAGTTTATTTTGGACCGCGTGGGCGCTTCAGTATTTCCAGCGATCCATCCCGACGCGTGGGCGCCCGTGCTAATTCGGGATCCAGCCGACACCGAATCCGCCTTGAGGGCCAACGCGGGGGATAAGTACACCTATCGCCAGCTCGAGCGCTACACCGATCTGATCCAGCGTGCGCTACATGGTCTGCCTGCGGTTCAGAAAGTTTCGCGCTCGGGAATTCTGCCCGAATGGGTGCAACTTGCATTCTCCCAAAGACGGCTGGCCTCGTATGGGGTGACGCCAGCGCAAATCGCGCAAGCTCTTTCGGGGCGTAACATTCCCGCGTCGGGAGGGTCGATCGATGCCGAGGGCACAGAGGTCACCATGCGGCCCACCGGCGAATTCTCGAGTGAGTCGGAGATCGGCGACGTTATGGTTGGGACGGCGCACTCGGGTGCGCATGTCTACTTGCGCGATTTAGTCGATGTCCTTCGCGGATATCAGAATCCGCCGCAACTGCTCAATTTCTACACCTGGCGCGGACCCGACGGCCAGTGGCACCGTAGCAGGGCCATTACCTTGGCGGTCTTTATGCGTCCCGGCGAACAAATCGGCCCGTTTGGAGAATCGATCGACCAAGCGCTCGACGGACTGAAACAGCATCTTCCCGAAGATCTTATTATAGCCAGAACCTCGGACCAGCCGCGTCAGGTTCGCGAGAATCTCGAAATGCTCAACCAGGCGCTTTACGAGGCGATTTTCCTGGTCATTCTCGTCGCCTGGGTGGGGTTCTGGGAGTGGCGTTCAGCCTTGCTGGTCGCTCTATCGATCCCAATCACCCTTGCGATGACTTTCGGGATGATGGAGGCGCTTGGCATCGATCTCCAACAGATGTCTATCGCGACGCTCATCATCGCGCTGGGCTTGCTCGTCGACGATCCGGTTGTCGCCGGCGACGCGATCAAGCACGAACTCGGAATGGGACGGCCGGCAGAGATCGCGGCCTGGCTCGGTCCGACCAAGCTCGAGCGCGCAATCCTGTTTGGAACGATTACCAACGTCGCCGCCTACCTTCCGTTTCTACTGTTAACCGGAAACACAGGAAAGTTTCTGTATTCTTTGCCGATCGTAATGACCTGTGCGCTGGTTTCTTCACGCATCGTCTCGATGACGTTCATCCCGCTGCTCGGGTATTACCTGATGCGCCCCGGTAAACCTCTAGGCTCGATGGAGTATCGTCGCACTCATGGTTTTACCGGAATGTATTTCCGGGTAGGGCGCTTCGCACTCGAACACCGCAAGGCTATTGTCGGATGGTCATTCGCATTTCTTGCCGGAGGTTTTGTTGTCGGATCCCATCTTAGCAGCGTCTTTTTTCCTGACGATGTGCAATATCTGTCCTACGTCGATATTTGGCTCCCCAACGGCTCCGCCCTGTCGCAAACAAGTATGGTCGCGAAAGAGGCTGAAGAAGTTGTGGAGCGGGTGGCCTCGCAGTACGCAACCGAAATTCCCGATCGCGATGGAAAGCCGGCTAAAGTTCTGAAGTCTGTTACAAGCTTCGTTGGCGGTAACGGTCCTCACTTTTGGTTCACTGCTGGATCTCAACCCGAACAACCCAACTACGCGCGGCTGATCCTCGAAACGTATGATAAACGGATAATGCCGGACCTCGTGGTTCGTCTGCAGACCGCACTTTCCAACTCAGTACCGGGCGCCTATATGGACGTGCGTCAGCTTCTTATTAATCCTGTGAGCAATCCGATCGAACTTCACGTCTCCGGGCAAGTTGACCTCGATCCCTCTCTGGAAGACGCAGATATCAAAACGCTGACCAGTTTGGCCAACCAGGTTCAAGAGATCCTTCGGACGACTCCGGGAGCCCGTCGAGTTCGCTCCGATTGGTTGCAAGAAAGTCCATCCATACGGCTGCCGGTGAATAGCGATCGAGCAATTCTTGCAGGGATCACCAATGCGGACGTGGCCAGATCCGCCACTACTGGGTTGAACGGTTCGCAGCTAGGTACACTCAATGACGGTGATCTAGCTATACCGATCATGGCGCGTTTAAGGCAGGAAGAACGTTCGCAGCTTCAGGACATCGGCGACCTGTATATATACGCGCTTGAAGGCAACAATCGGATACCGCTGACGCTGCTGGCGCCGATGGTGTTCCAGATGAGTCAGCAACGAATCGTTCGCCGCGATCATTTTCGCACTGTGACGGTGGTCGCTTTTCCCGCACCCGGGGTACTTCCGTCGGAGATCATGGCCAAGGCAATGCCCAAAATCGAAGAGCTGCTCTCATCGCTGCCCCCCGGCTACCGGATCGACATAGGCGGAGAGCAGCTCAAACAGACCAGTGGATTCTCTCAACTGGCTATCATCCTGGGTATTTCGATATCGCTGATTTTTACTGCATTGGTTGCGCAATTTCATAGTCTGGTGAAACCGTGGCTGGTCTTCGCCGCGGTGCCGTATGGGATCGTTGGCGCTTTCGGCGCCCTCGCCATCACCCGTACTCCCTTTGGCTTCATGGCTTTTCTAGGTATTACCAGCCTGGTGGGCGTCATCGTCAGCCATGTGATCGTACTGTTCGAGTTTATTGAACAACGGCAGGAACTAGGTGAACCGCTCGTTCAGGGATTACTCGATGCTGGAATAGAGCGCTTGCGCCCGGTGATGGTGACGGTCGGCGCGACTCTACTGGCGCTGATTCCACTTGCGGTACATGGCGGCCCACTGTGGCGTCCGTTATGTTTCGCGCAAATCGGAGGATTGAGTCTCGCGACTGTAATTGAGCTCGTGCTGGTGAAATCCTTTTACGTTATTTTTGTCGCTGACCTGGGAATTCTGAAATGGGGGCCTCGGGAAACCCCGCGCGAGATCGAACTTCCGATTCGTTGATTGAGCTTTGCGGTGAGCGCGCTATTACCGGTCAAAGCGCCGTCCCAGCCTGCCGAAGATAAGATTGGAAGTGAGTATCATCGCTTCGCGTTCTTAGCGGCGCGCGACGAGCTGGAAAAAGAGGTTGGCCTGCTCGCGGCGCGTGGATAGATAGCCGCTCGGCCGTCTCCTATCTGCCTACCTAGTGATTGCTTTTGGGGATGTGGTCTTATCACCAGTAACAGCGATCAGCACCGGTACAGATCCGGCGGCGTAATCAATTTAGCCAGAGGAAAGCATTGTTTACAATCGAACACGAAGAGTGCAGCATAATGCGCGACGCCGGAAGTAACGAAAGGAAACTGCCAGTCATGAGCGAAACGCAGAGCCCGAATAATCAGTCCCCGCAAGACGTGCTTCTCGGAATGGCGATGGGCTATATGCTGGCCCGCGCTGTGCACGTGGCCGCCGAGATGGGGATCGCCGACCTGCTGAACGATGGCCCCAAGGGTGTCGAGGAGTTGGCGAAGGCGACGGGAGCGCGTCCGTCGTCGCTCTCTCGTCTGCTGCGCATGCTCGCCGGAAGCGGGATCTTTGCGGAGGGTTCGTCCGGGCGCTTTGAATTGACGCCGCCGGCCGCCTTCCTGCGCAGCGACGTGCCCGGTTCGCTGCGCGATGCAGTGCGGCTGACGGGGGATATAACTGGCGAAGGAAAATGGTGGAACCTATGGGGCGATCTGCAGCGTTGCGTAATGACGGGTGATCCGGAGTTCGATCGCGTCTACAAGACCGATTTTTACACGCATCTGGCCGGCGCTCCCGCGGCGAACCAATGGTGGTCGAAGGGGGTAGCGAGTTTCGCCGCCGCTGAGAACGTTGCCATAGTTGGCAACTACGACTTCGCGCCGTTCCGGCGGATTGTCGACGTCGGAGGCGGCCGCGGCGGCTTTCTCGCGGAAATTCTCAAGCGCTATCCAACGGTCAAGGCCGCGCTCTACGACCATCCACTAATCGTGAAAGAGCCTGAGTATCTCGCCGCCGCAGGCGTTCTCGACCGCTGCGAGCTCATCGGGGGAAACTTTCTTCAATCCGTTCCCAAGGATGCGGATGCATATATCATGAAGAGGATCCTCATGGATTGGGACGACGAGGATTGCGTCAAAATGCTGCGCCTATGTCGCGAGGCAATGACGGAAAACGGACGCGTACTTACCGTCAATGTGGTCTTGCCGCCGGCTAACCAGCCGCATCCAGGCAAGGTTATCGACATTTTTTTGATGATCCAGTTGAAGGGGCGGGAGCGAACGGAGGATGAGTTCCGCGATTTGTACAGGCGCGCAGGGCTGAAGCTCACGAGAATCGTTCACAATTCCTCGATGCTTTCGATCGTCGAAGGTGAGCGCGATTGATTAGCTCGTAGTCGCCGCACCTCGGACGACCTTGATGCGCAGGATGCTCGGTCGGCTATGAAGTCAGGCTTCGCGGACCTGAAATTGATTGCCGTGGCGCTGGCCTTGGTCGCCGGCGGGTGCATGCTCGGGCCCGACTACCATCAGCCACCCACTCCGGTCGCATCAAAATGGCAGGAGGCCGCGAATCCGTCGGTGGATACCGGCCGCGACGAGTACCGGGACTGGTGGAACGTGTTCAACGATCCGGTGCTGACGCGGCTGGTCGGAGTCGCGTACGAGCAGAACCTGACCCTGTTGAGTGCCGGGGTACGGGTGCTGGAGGCGCGCGCGCAACTGGGAATCGCGATAGGCGAGTTCTATCCTCAGCAACAGCAGGTGACGGCGTCGGTCTCGTACAACCGGCTCCCGTCTTCGAATCCGTACAATCTCATCACGAATAAATTCTGGAGCGATTCGTTCGGCGCGCAGGCGGCGTGGGAAATCGACGTGTGGGGTAAGCTGCGGCGCGGAATCGAATCCGCGGACGAAGCCTACCTGGCATCGGTGGCCAACTACGACGACGTGCTGGTCTCACTGACCGGTGACGTGGCCAGCACCTACGTTCAGATTCGTACGACCGAAAGGCAAATCGCAATCGCCCGCGATAACGTCGAGAAACAAAAGATCGCCCTCAAAATAGCGGAGGCCAGGTACCAGGGCGGCGCGGCCACCAAGCGCGACGTTTACCAGGCAACCAACGTGCTGGGATCGACAGAGGCGGCGGTCCCGCAATTGACGATTCAACTTGAGCAGTCAAAGAACGCGCTCAGCGTCCTGCTGGGGATGGAGCCGGGACGACTGGATGCCTCGATAGCGGGAGCATCCGACATCCCGACCGCGCCCGCGCGGGTGACGGTCGGGATACCGGCGGATTTGCTCCGGCGGCGCCCGGACATCCGGCGCGCAGAGCTGCAGGCGGCGGCGCAATGCGCGCAGATCGGATTCGCCAAGGCGGATCTGTTCCCGACCTTCAGCCTGCTCGGTGACGTGGGGACGCTTTCGAGCACCATCGGCACCGCCAGCCTCAGCGAGGTGTTCACTTCGATGAGCCTGGCGTACGCGCTGGGCCCGACGCTGCAGTGGAACATCCTCAATTACGGGCAGATAACCAACAACGTTCGAGTGCAGGACGCGCGCTTTCAGGAACTGCTGGTCGACTACCTGGACAGCGTGCTGAAGGCGCAGCAGGAAGTTGAAAATGGAATCACACTTTTCACCCAGTCCCGGTCCGAGGTGGAGTTTTTGACCAGAAGCGTCACGGCCGCCCAGGGAGCGCTCAGAATCGCGCTCATCCAGTACAAAGAGGGGACGATGGATTTCACCACGGTGCTGCTCGCCGAGCAGAACCTGTTCACGGCGGAAAACAGCCTTGCGCTTGCGCAGGGCGCGGTGCCCCTGGGAGTAATCGCAACCTATCGCGCGATGGGCGGCGGATGGCAGATACGCGAGGGGCACGAGTACGTGCCCGCCAACACGCGCGACGAGATGTCGAATCGGACCAATTGGGGAACCCTCCTGACGCCGCAGTTGCTAAGGCCGCAGGCGCCCGGGCTGCCGTCGCCCAACGACGTCGGACCGCTGATTCGGCCGCCGGAATGACTATACTCGCAGCACAATGAGGCATGCGTGAGAATGCGTGGATGCGAATCGAGGGCGGCGCCGCTCGCATCGCCGGCGCGGGCGCGCAACAGCCTCGCGCGAGGCAAGGCCGTAGCGGCGATGGTGCTGGGGCTCGCGGCGCTGTGCGCAGACGGCGGCTGCAGGAGCCGTCCCACGGGCTCGGCGCCGCCGCCCGAGGTTACGGTGGCGCGACCGGACGTGCGAAACGTGACTGACTACATCACGTTCACCGGCAACACCGCCGCCACCGATTCGGTGAAGCTGGTGGCGCGCGTGGAAGGCTATCTCGAAAAATTGCACTTCGCCGACGGCACGCGGGTCAACAAGGGCGACACGCTGTTTACGATTCAACAGGAACCGTACCAGGCACAACTGGCACAGGCGCGGGCGCAGCTCGCGGCACAACGCGCTTCATTGTGGCATGCGCAGACCGAGTTCAAACGCTACAGCGGCCTGCTGAAGGAGGATGCGGCGACCCAGACCGAGGTCGATCATTGGCGCTACGAACGAGAGGCTGCGGAGGCTGGCGTGCACGGCGCCGAAGCGCAAGTATCGATCGCGGAGCTCAACCTCAGTTATACGATCGTGAAGGCGCCGTTCGACGGGCGGCTCGGACGGCATCTGGTGGACCCCGGCAACGTGGTGGGCGCAATGAGGCAGCAGACGGCGCTGGCAGAGATCGATCGGGTCGATCCGCTGTACGTGTACTTCACGATCGACGAGCGTGACCTGCTGCGAATCAGCCAGCGCAAGCGGGTGTCGGCAAATCGGCCGATCTCTCAACGGCCGATTCCGATTTCATTCGGGGTGATGAACGAAGAGGGATTTCCGCGCAGCGGACAACTGGACTTCGCGTCGCTGACGGTGGAGTCGACCACCGGCACCTTGCAATTGCGAGCGACGGTTCCCAACCATGACCTGAGCCTGTTGCCGGGATTGTTCGTGCGGATTCGAGTGCCGACGGCCGAGCGGCCCGGCGCGCTTGTAGTTCCCGGCGACGCGGTCAGCTTCGATCAGCAGGGCGAATACGTGCTGATCGTCAACGGCCACAACGTGGTCGAGCGCAGGGGGGTCAAAACCGGTACGCAGGTTGGCGACGCGCTGGTGATCGAAGAAGGGCTCAAGCCGGACGACTGGGTAATAGTCGAGGGGCTATTGCAGGCGATACCGGGGCGCGAGGTCAACCCGCACCAGGAGACCGGGCCTGTGGTGAGGCCCGCAAAGAGCGCGCCGGCGACCGGATAGACGGACGACGATAGATGTCGAAGTTTTTCATCGAGCGCCCGGTGCTGGCCAATGTGATGGCGATAGTGATCGTCATACTTGGCGTGGTCTGCATCTACATCCTGCCCGTCGCGGAATATCCCAATATCGTTCCGCCAACGATACAAGTGACGACCAACTATCCGGGTTCGAGCGCGGAAACGGTGGCCAACACTGTCGGGGTTTCGATCGAGCAGCAGGTCAACGGGGTCGAGAATTCGATTTACGTCAATTCGACCAGCGGCAGTGACGGGAGCTATACGCTGACGGTGACGTTCGCGGTGGGCACCGACCTGAACACCTCGCTGGCGCTGGTGCAGAACGCGGTCAACAGTTCGATGGCGCAACTGCCGCAGCCAGTGCAGGCGCAAGGGGTCAATGTCAAGAAAGTCACTACCAATATCCTGTTGATGGAGAGCCTGTACTCGGATGACAACCGTTTCGACGGAACCTATCTGAGTAACTATGCGACGATAAATCTGCAGAATCCGATTGCGCGACTGCCGGGAGTCGGCGAGGTAAAGGTGCTGGGCGCAGGCGAGTACAGCATGCGCATCTGGCTCGATCCCGACAAGCTGAAGGCCTTCGGGCTGACGGTGTTGGACGTGCAGCGGGCGATCCAGAATCAGAACGCGCAGGTGGCGTCAGGTCAAATCGGCGGGCCGCCGGTACCGTCGAACCAGGTGTTTCAATTCACAGTCAACACGCTGGGGCGGCTGTCCGACGTCAAGGAATTCGAGAACATCATAGTAAAGAGCCGGCCTCCTGTGGGACTGCCGGCCGAGACGGCTCAGAGCACCCAGTTGGCGCAAGCGGCGTCAATAGTGCGGGTCAAGGACGTCGCGAAGGTCGAGCTGAGCGAGCAGCAGTTCACGATATTTTCGAACCTGAGCGGAAGGCGGGCGGGGCATATATGCATCTACGCGCTGCCGGGGGCAAACTCGCTGCAGGTGGCGACCGAAGTACGCGCGCTGATGGCGAAAATGAGCAGGTCGTTTCCGCAGGGGCTGAAATACAGCTCACTGTACGACACAACGGTGTTCATCCAGCAGGCGATCCACGCGGTGTACGTGACGCTGGGAATCGCGGGAGTGCTGGTGCTGATCGTAATTTTGATGTTCCTGCAGAATTTCCGCGCGATGCTGGTGCCGGCGACGACGGTGCCGGTGACGATAATCGGCGCGTTCGCGGCGATGGCGCTGTTGGGATTCACGGTCAACCTGATGACGCTGTTCGCGCTCATACTCGCCATTGGGATCGTGGTCGATGACGCGATCGTGATCGTGGAGAATTGCTCGCATTACATCGAGCAGGGACTGACTCCGAAAGACGCGGCGATCAAGGCGATGGGCGAGCTGACGGGGCCGGTGCTGGGGATCACGCTGGTGTTGATTTCGGTGTTCCTGCCGGCATCATTTCTGCCGGGGATCACGGGGCAGATGTTCCGGCAATTCGCGCTGGTGATCGCGGCGACCGCGGTCATCAGCGCGCTCAACGCGCTGACGCTCAAGCCGACGCAATGCGCGCAGTATTTGCGGCCGCGGCCCAAAGATAAGCCGCTCGACTGGTTCTCCACGGAGTTCAATCGCGGATTCGCGGCGGTCCAGAAGCGGTATATCGCGCTGGTCGATTGGATGGCGCATCGCCCGATGCGGATGATTGGCGGATTTTTTGGCGCGATCGCACTCGCGGTGTTTGCGCTTTCGATTTATCCGTCGGGGATGCTGCCGCTGGAGGACCAGGGCTACTGTATCGTTTCGGCGGAGCTTCCCGAGGGTTCCGCGCAGCCGCGAGTGCGCGAGGTTTCGTCGGGCATCGACGCGATCCTCAAGCAGAGTCCCGGGATCAAGGGATGGGTGACGATTGGCGGGTATTCGGTATTCGATTCGGCGAACCTTTCCAACGTCATCACCGTGTTCGTGATCTATGACGATTGGAGCAAACGCCCAGCCGGATTGACGCAAATCAAGATTATTGGCGGACTCCAGCAAAGGTTCAGAGCGATCCGCAAGGCGACGTTCGCGGTGATGCCACCCTCGCCGATCCCCGGCTTGGGAAACGCTTCCGGCTTCCAGATGGTGGTCGAAGATCGTGCCAGCAGCGGTCTTGGCGAGCTCCAAAAGGTCGTTATCGAGTTGTTGCGAAAAGCGGGCGGCGAGCCAGGCTTCCTGCGCGCGGGATTCACGACCTTCAGCGACAACAGCCCGCAACTATATCTGGATATCAACCGGACGATGGCGGAATCGCTGGGAGTCCCGATCAGCGACATCTTCTCGACGCTGCAGACCTACCTGGGATCGAGCTACGTGAACCAGTTCAATAAATTCAATCAGAGTCTGCAGGTTCGCGTGCAGGCGCAGGCGGACTACCGGCGGCAACTAAGAGACATCGCGAACCTGAACGTGCCGAACCGGTTCGGGCAGATGGTGCCGCTGGGCGCGTTGATCGCGTTCCGTCATATGCTGGGGTCGGAACTGGTGACGCGCTACAACCTATATCCTTCAGCGGTCGTCACCGGCGTACCGACGATAAAATACAGTTCGGGTCAGGCGCTCGACCTGATGCAGCAGCTCGCCGACGACACGCTGCCGCAGGGAATGAGTTACGAGTGGACCGGCCTTTCGTACCAGGAGAAGCAGGTCGGAAGTCAGATCTATTTCATCTTTGCGTTGTCGATCACGCTCGTCTTTCTGGTGCTGGCGGCGCAATACGAGAGCTGGACCGACCCGATCGCGGTAATCCTCGTCGTGCCGACGGCGCTTATCGGCATCATCATCGCACAGGCGCTGCGGCGCTTTCCGGTCGATCTGTATACGCAGATCGGTTTAGTACTGATGATTTCGCTGGCCGCCAAGAATGCGATCCTGATCGTCGAATTCGCGCGACAGCTAACCGAAGAGGGAATGGGTACCGTGGAAGCGGCGGTCGAAGCGACCCGCCGGCGCTTTCGGCCGATCTTGATGACATCGATCGCATTCATCCTGGGCGTAGTGCCGTTGTTGACGGCAAGTGGCGCAGGTGCGGCAAGTCAGCAATCGCTGGGTACGGTGGTTTTCGGCGGAATGCTCGCTTCGACTCTGCTGGCGATCCCATTCGTCCCGGTATTCTTCATTGCGGTCCGCGAACTTGCCGGAAGATCCGTCGAGCCCGCGCCGGGCGCGGCTAAACCCTCGGAGCCGCACGCCACGGCGGCGGACTAGACCCGAGTCCGATTGCCGCCTATTTTTCCTGGATGCTCTTGATGTAACTGACCATATTCGAGATCCGCGCCTTGACCTTCGCTTCGCTCTCAGGAGTAAACTCCTTTCCTTGCTGCTGAAGAGTTGTCCCCCAGAAGGGCATATCGATGCGTGAATGCGCGGGAATGCCGACCCGCCCATCGATTGATTGATATACGCGCTCCGCCGGGAAAGCGCCTCCATTATTCTTGGTCAATTTGGTGAGGTCCGGCGGCTTGATTCCCGGAATGACGTACAGCGCTTCTCCGTGACCCTTGCCGTCTTTGCCATGACAAGAAGCACAGTTCTCGTCGAAATCCTGCCTGCCGGTCGGGTCTGCCCTGACCTTCGCCGCGCCGACGGCAAATATCAGCAGTGCGGCAATCCAAACGCAGACTCCTCGCCCGAAAATTCCAATTGACGTCAGCCGCATTCTGTATCTTCCATAGAAAGTCCTTCGATCCGTGTGTTGCTCAAAGGTTTAGCAGATATGATTTAGCCTGCCCAGCTTGCTGTTGAGCACATCCGCGTTCGGACGTCCGCCGCGCTTTCTGGATTGCCGCGGCATGCGTTATGCTCCGACTGCGAAGAGGTGCACGTTGTACGAAGCGGAATACAAATCGAAGCTGATGACGGCCGAGGCGGCAGTGCGCATTGTCCCGGCCCGCGGCACGCTGTCGATGGGAATGGCGATCAGTGAACCGCCGGCGCTGTTGCAGGCGTTGGAAGGCCGAATCAAAGCCGGCGAGATAGAGACCCTGCGGGTCTACTATTCACATTCCGCGCCCGCGGCGATGATGACGATTCTGAGGTACGAATACCTGAACGTCATCAAGCCGCATCCTTTCTTTCCGACCGTGGTTGAAAGAGAGCTGGCGCGGCGGGGGCTCGAGGAAAACCGCCGGGTCTTGTTCTACATGCCGGGCAATTTCAGCAGCATGCCGCGGATCCTGGCCGAGATCGGGATCGACGCCTTCGTGATGATGGTCGCGCCGATGGACAAGGGCGGATTTTTCAGCTGCGGCACCAATGGCGATTACACGATCCCGACCGCACGCAACGCGAAGCGGCTGATCGTCGAGGTAAATCCGCGGATGCCGCGCGTATTCGGCGACTCCTCGGTTCACATCTCCCAGGTGACCGCGATCGTTGAGCATGAAAGCGTGCTGCCCGAAATGCCAGTTCGTCCGGTGACCGACCTCGATCGCGCCATCAGTAAATACATCGTCGATTTGGTTCCCGACCGCGCCACTTTGCAGATCGGCGTAGGCGGCGTGCCGAATGCGGTATGCAGCGCGCTGACCAATCACAAGGACCTCGGCCTTCACACGGAACTGATGACGTCGCCGGTGGCCGCGCTTATCCAGTCGGGCGCGATAACCAACAAGTACAAGAACATCAACCGGTACAAGAACGTCTACACGCTGGCGGGCGGAGATACGAAGCTCTACGAATTCCTCCATGACAATTCGAGTATGGAAGTATATCCAGTCGACTATGTAAACGATCCCTACGTCATCGGCCGCAACGATCTGGTGGTTTCGATCAATGCTTTCCTGCAGGTCAGCCTGGACGGCGAGGTCAATTCGGAAACCGTCAACGGCAGACAGTACAGCGCTCCTGGAGGACAGTTGGATTTTGTGCGGGGCGCGCAGCTTTCCAAGGACGGCAAATCGATCCTGGCCGCCTATTCGACCGCCGTGGGTGGCACGGTTTCGCGCATCGTTCCGCAGATCGAGGGACCGGCCACCGATCCGCGCGCCGATACCCAATACATCGTCACCGAGTACGGCGTAGCCAACATGCGCGGCAAATCCAGCCCGGAAAGGGCGGAAGCGCTAATCGCGATCGCGCATCCGGCGTTCAGAGATGAGCTTCGCCGCAAGGCCGGGGAGCTTGGCTATCTGTGAATTTGTCGGATCGGCGTGGTGAATTCGGGCGACTCGGCACTATGGACCTGGCAGCCATGCAAACCCTCCGAAAAACTCGACATTCGCGGAAGCCAGTGCGACATTAAGCTCCAGAACGACTCAGGAGCTGAGAGAGGGTACGATGACAAATTCTGTACAGCCCACGCCGGCAAAGGCGGGGCCAGTCGAACAATTTGACGCGATCATCATTGGCGCCGGGATTTCCGGACTATATCAACTGATTCGTCTGCGGAAACTCGGGCTCGCCGTGCGGGTTTACGAAGCCGGCAGCGGAGTGGGCGGCACGTGGTACTGGAACCGCTATCCGGGCGCGCGTTTCGATTCCGAGAGTTACAGCTATGGTTACTCGTTTTCGGAAGAACTTCTGCAGGAGTGGGATTGGAAGGAGCATTTCTCCGGCCAGCCGGAGAACGAGCGCTACCTCAATTACGTCGCGGATAAATTCGACCTGCGCCGCGACATCCGGTTCAACGCCACTGTCGCCGCAGCCAGCTACGATGAGAAAGCAAATTACTGGGAAATCCGGCTCGAAGATGGCACCCGCGCACAGGCCCGATTCCTCATCACGGCAGTCGGTATCCTCTCAGCGCAGAACATACCCAGCTTTGCCGGAATCGACAGTTTCAAAGGCGAGTCGTTTCACACCGCTCGATGGCCCAAGGAACGCATCGACTTCACCGGCAAACGCGTCGGCGTCATCGGCACGGGCGCCACTGCGGTCCAGCTCATCACGGAAATCGCCAAGGAGGTTGGCCATCTGACCGTGTTCCAACGCACGGCGAATTATTGCGCACCGCTGCGCAACGGGCCGATCGATGACGAGACTCAGGCCAAGATCAAAGCCAGCTATCCTGAAATTTTCAAAAGAACGCGCGAAACCTTCGCCGGCTTCATCCACGACTTCGATCCGCGGTCGATGTTCGACGTGACCCCGGAAGAACGGCAGGCGCGGTTCGAGGAGCTGTGGGCGCAACCGGGGTTTGCCAAATGGTTCGGTAATTTCCGCGACGTTATGAGCAACAAGGAGGCCAACGAATTGTTCGCGGAGTTCGTCCGCAACAAGATTCGCGAACGCGTCAAGGATCCGATCGTCGCGGAAAAGCTGGTTCCCAAGGACCATGCGTTCGGGACCAAGCGCGTCCCTTTGGAGAGCGGTTACTACGAGCAGTTCAACCGGGACAACGTCTTGTTGGTCGATCTCCGCGAGTCGCCAATCGAGCGGATCACGCCCAAGGGCGTCAAAACCAGTGATGCCGAATACGAATTCGACGTGATCGTCTATGCGACCGGTTTTGACGCCGTGACCGGGCCGCTGACCAGGATCGATATCCGCGGCGAGGGCGGGCTTTCGCTCAAGGAAAAATGGGCCGAGGGGCCGCGCACCTACCTTGGCATTCAGAGCGCTGGCTTCCCGAATCTCTTTACCCTGGTCGGGCCCCATAATGGAGCCACGTTCTGCAACATGCCCAGATGCATCGAGCAGAATGTCGAGTGGGTAACCGATTGCATCCACTACCTGCGCGAGAAGGGCTTCAAGCGCATGGCGGCTACTCCGGAAGCGGAAGAAGCGTGGACCGAACACGTCAACGAACTGGCGGTTGGTACGCTCTTGTCCGAGACCGACTCCTGGTTTTTCGGTGCCAATATCCCGGGTAAGAAACGCACCGTCTTAATGTATCTGGGCGGCGCCCCAGCTTATCGGAAGAAGGTTGATGAAGTGGCGGCCAAGGGCTACGAGGGATTCGTGCTTGAGTAGCACCGACGCGACGTTCTTATCGATCTGAAGAGTTATAGATCGATTGTTCGGATGGCGCAGATAGTTGCCTCCGGTCCATTCGACGAACTCGATTGTCATAACCGTTTTGGCTTCGCGGCAATAGCGCGAAGCGCGTTGCATCTCAAGAGCGCGAAGCGCGCTTTATCTGTGGAGTTCAAGGAGACGGTCATGGGCTTGGACGCGTGGAGCCGCGCAGAAGGGCTTTCGACGCCGCTCGGCGCGACATGGATCGAATCAGCCAACGCTTACAACTTCGCGCTTTATTCAAGCGACGCGACGGCGGTTTCGCTGCTGGTCTATGGCGACGGCGATTTCGTCAATCCGATCAAAACTTTCGCCTTCGATTTTCCCGCGCACAAGACGACCAGGATTTGGCACATGCTCGTGCCCGCGACGGAAATCGCAGGAGCCAAATACTACGCCTACAAGGTCGACGGCCCCTTCGGTCCCGGCCTTGGCGATCGCTTCGACCGCGGCAAAGTTCTTCTTGACCCGTACGCCCGAGCCATTTTTCTCCCGCCGGCTTTCAGCCGTGCGGCGGCGTGCGCGCCCGGCCCCAACGACGGCAAGGCGCCGCTCGGAATCC
This sequence comes from uncultured delta proteobacterium, assembly GCA_963832395.1. Taxonomy (GTDB): domain Bacteria; phylum Desulfobacterota; class Binatia; order Binatales; family Binataceae; genus JAKAVN01. Next base: position 192,838 of record CAWHTV010000010.1, read on the forward strand.
TGCCTGCCATGATCTCTGCCAGCCCGGTTCGCGCGGACGACCGGCCGAGCCGGCATACGCACGACCTCGTCATCTACGAGCTCCACGTGCGCAACTTCACAAAAGATTCAAGCGCGAGAGTCGACGAGCCTACGCGCGGCACTTACGCCGGCGTGGCCGCGATGGTTCCGTATCTGAAAGACCTGGGAGTCACCGCGGTCGAGTTGATGCCGGTGCATCAGTACGACCCGCAGGAGGGCAGTCATTGGGGATACATGACGCTCGGATTTTTCGCGCCGCATCATGCCTACGCGCAAAATTCCGATGCCGAGGCCGCCGCCGCGGAGTTCAAGGCAATGGTCAAAGTTTTTCACGCGGCGGACATCGAAGTGATCCTGGACGTGGTCTACAACCACACCACCGAGGGCGATCAGAACGGTCCGACCTATAGCTTCCGCGGCATCGACAATTCAACTTACTACGCACTCGATCCCAACGATCTCTCGAGCTACTTCAATTTCAGCGCTTGCGGTAACGATCTTCGCACCTCGCATCCGGCCGTGCGCAGGCTCGTGGTCGACAGTCTTCGCTACTGGGCGGTCGAAATGGGCGTTGACGGATTCCGCTTTGACCTGGCCTCGGTCTTCATGCGCGATGACGACGGGAATCTGAACTACCAGGATCCGGCGATTATTTCCGCGATCAGCGCCGACCACACGCTGGCAGGTCTGCGCCTTATCGCGGAGCCCTGGCAGGGCGAGTTGGGAGGCGGATATGTCCTGGGCCGGGCCTTTCCCGGTTTGACCTGGCAGCAATGGAACGGCAAATTCCGCGACGACGTCAGGCAGTTCGTGAAAAGCGACGATGGATTGGTCGCCTCCCTGATGACCCGCCTGCACGGCAGCACCGATCTCTTCCCCGATGATCTGTCCAACGCCTTCCGTCCTCAGCAGAGCGTCAATTTCGTGACTTGTCACGACGGCCTCTGCCTGTACGACATGGTCGCGTACACCAATGACGGTCAGGACAGTTGGGATTGCGGATGGGAAGGCGACGCGGACCTGCCGCTGGAAGTGGCCGCTCTGCGCAAGCGGCAAATCAAAAACTTTTGCTGCCTGCTGATGCTCGCCAACGGCGCGCCGATGTTCTTCGCCGGCGACGAGTTCATGAACACTCAGCGCGGCAACGACAATCCCTACAACGAGGACGGAGCGATCGTCTGGCTGAATTGGCGCCGCCTGGACGCGAATCCCGATATATTCAGATTTTTCAAAACCATGATCGCGTTCCGCAAGGCTCATCCGTCGATTGGTCGAAGCACATTCTGGGACGACGACGTTCGCTGGCACGGGGTGAGCGCGCACCCGGATGAATCGTATTCCTCCCATACGCTGGCGTTTTTCCTGCGCGGCGGCCGGCTCCAGGACTCCGATCTTTACGCGATGATTAACTGCTATTGGGAGGATCTGGATTTCACCGTTGCGGAAGGTGAAGCGCACGAATGGTCGAGGGTCGTCGATACTTCCCAGGAAAGTCCCAACGACATCCTCGAGCCGGGAGCGCAAGAGCGTCTCACCTCGCTTCGCTACAGGGTGCGCGCCCGGTCGGTCGTGGTTTTGATTCGCCCCTGGACAAACCCTGCCTAACGAGCCCGGATTTCAAATGGTCCCGGTTGGACCAAGCAGGCGCTTGATCAATCTGCGCTTCACCAATTCCACCAGCGCCAGATACGTTGCCGTGGCAACGATCAGAAATGCGAAGAACGACGCCGGCAACGGCACGAACCCAAGGTCCGCGGCGAGTCCGGTGAACGGCAGAATCATCCCGACCGTAACCACCAGGAGAATTGTGGCCGCCAGCGGCAGGCTCGGCCGATTACTCCACGGACTGCCCGCGGTGCGGATCACGAACAGGACCAGGGTCTGGGTGGCCAGCGATTCCACGAACCAGCCGGTGTGAAAGAGCGCTTCCGAGGAATGAAATAACGAAAGCAGCACGTAGAATGTCAGGAAGTCGTAGATCGAGCTGATCGGACCGATCACCAACATGAAGTTGCGGACGATCCCGATGTCCCAGCGTTGGGGCTGGCGGATGTAGGCGGGATCCACGTTGTCTGTGGGAATCGTGACCTGCGCCAGGTCGTAGAGAAAATTGTTGAGCAGAATCTGCGTCGGCAGCATCGGCAGGAAAGGGAGAAAGAGCGACGCCCCGGCCATGCTGAACATGTTGCCGAAATTCGAACTGGTCCCCATCAAGAGATACTTCAGCACGTTGCCGAAAGCCTTGCGCCCCTCGACTATCCCGCTATGCAGTACCGCGAGGTTGCGTTCGAGCAGGATGATGTCCGCGGCGTCCTGGGCGACGTCGACCGCGCCCGCCACTGAGATACCCACGTCAGCGGCATGCAGTGATGGCGCGTCGTTGATGCCGTCGCCGAGAAAGCCCACCACGTGACTGCGGTGCTTGAGCGCGAGGATGATCCGGTTCTTCTGGCCCGGCGATACGCGCGCGAAAACATCGGCCTGCTCCGCCACTTGCGCGAGCGCGGGGTCGCTCATCGCTTCGATCTCATCTCCCAGCACGATGCGCGTGGCGTCGATTCCCACCCGCTCGCAGATATGGCGAGTCACCAACTCGTTGTCCCCAGTTACAATCTTTACCGTCACTCCGTCCCGGCGGAGCGCGGCAAGCGAACTCTCCACTCCTTCCAGCGGCGGATCGATGAAGGTAAGAAAGCCCGCCAGGACAAGCTCGCGTTCGTCCGCCGCGGTGAGACCCTCTCGCGAGACAACCGGACGCCAGGCGACCGCAAGCACCCGAAACCCGTCGGCGCTCAAGCCCTGATAGATTTCGTGGCAGCGCTTTTTTTCGGCTTCGCCGAGCGGCATCTCCACCCCGGCGGCTTCATACCTCGTGGTGCATTCAAGGATGCTTTCCGGAGCCCCCTTGACTATCAGCATCCGCTTGTCATGTCCTTCGACCACGACCGAAAGCCGCCGGCGTTCGAAGTCGAATGGTATTTCGTCGGTTTTCTCCCAGCCCGCGGCGTCCTCCCGCGGGATAGCCAAAATCGCGGCGTCGAGCGGGCTCTTGATCCCGGTCTCGAACGAACTGTTCAGATAGGCCAATGAGAGTGGCCGCTGTGAGGGCTGGCCTGACCAATCCAACGCCCGGTCAAAAGTCATCGCGGCGGCGGTAAGCGTCCCGGTCTTGTCGCAGCACAGCACGTCGATGCTGCCGAAATTCTGGATCGAGACGAGATGCTTGACGATCACCTTCTGGCGCGCCATCCGCACGGCGCCGCTGGCCAGGGTGACGGTGGTGATCATCGGAAGAAATTCCGGCGTGAGGCCGACCGCCAGCGCGACCGCGAAGAGCAGCGATTCCAGCGCGTTGCGATGCATCGCGATATTCACGAGCATGATGAACAGCACCAGGAACATCACCGTCTCGAGAATAAGGAGGCCGAACTGACGGATGCCGCGATCGAATTCAGTCTCGGGCCGGCGCAGCGCGAGCCGCAATACGATGTCACCGAAGGCCGTTGCTCTCCCGGTCGCGACGACCAGTGCCGTGGCAGTGCCGCTCACCACCGAAGTGCCCAGGAAAACCAGGTTGGCCGCGAGCGCGCTAGGCTCCTGCGACTGTCCGTCGGCGGCTGATTTTTCCGCCGGCGTCGATTCTCCGGTCAGTGCCGCCTCTTGCACGTGCAGGTCGCGGCTCTGAATCAGCCGTGCGTCGGCCGGAACGAGGTCTCCGGCGGAAAGACGGATGATATCGCCGGGCACAAGGTCACGCCTGGCAATTTCGTTCCACACGCCGTCGCGCAACACCGTTGCGGTAGGTGCGACTCGCTCGCGCAAGCGCTCGACCTCGCGCTCGGAGCGGTAGGCCTGCACGAAATTCAGCACGACGCTCAGCAGCACCATCGCGGCGATGATCGACGCGTCGATGATCTGGCCGAGCAGCGCGGAGGTTACGGCGGCCGCAAGCAGGATTATCACCAACGGGCTTGCGCAAAACCGCAGAAACTCCGCGAGCGGGCCACCCTGCTTCCTTGCCGCCGGATCGTTTGGACCGGCTTCCTTGGCGCGCCGCGCAGCTTCGGCCGTGGTCAGGCCGGCCGCTGATGACCCGAGCCGGGCGAAGAGATCTTCCAGGCGCGCCGCCTGCATGCCCTTTGCGGATGGCATGCGTGCGGCTCTCTGGTCGTCAGAGATTGCGATTTGCGGGCTTTCAGACTCCACCTGCGTCCTCGACCAGTTCTCAGGCTACGGATCGATATGCACGGCGGGCCAATTTTCCGCAACCCTCGGAAAGTGAAGTAGGTTCAGATTGGTCTGGTGGTAAGGACCGGGCAGATCGATCGGCGCACCACCTGCTCGGTGACGCTGCCCAGCAGCGTGTGCTTCTTTCCGGTTCGCCCGTGCGTCGACATCACCACCAGGTCGATGGATAGCTCCGCTTCAGCCTTGAGCAGGCCCGAAACGGGCGCGCCCGTGCGTACGATGATCTTGTAGGGAACTTTGCCCTGCAGCCACTTGCGTGCGACTCCGCGCAGACTGTCCGTCGCTACCTGTTCCACGTCGGCCCTCAGGCTCGCCGCCTCCATCTTGGGAATGATGTAGAAAAGATAGATACGGCCCCCGTGCTGTTTGGCCATGCTCACGGCCAATTCCAACGCCGGAATTGAAATCCGATCGAAATCGATCGGGCAAAGTATTTTTCGGAACCGAGTCTTCATCGCGCGTCTTCTCCGTGGATGGCCGCGGGCGCCTGGTGGGTGAGATTGTAACGCGTTGTCGGGGCGATGTTGCAATGCCGCGATCGAATATTCGCCGACAACCGGCGCGCCGATCTACCGCATCGAGTCTCCGATTGCGTGCTCGCCCCTGATTTGTGACCGCGAGCCGCGGCCTTCGCTGCGTACGCCCGTGAAATCCAGAAGGCGAAGCCACCTATCAACATGAGCGGCATCAGCGTTAGAGCGGCGGTGCTGACGTAAAACGCATGCAACGTGCGCGGATCGCTGGCTCCGTAACAGAAAGGGCATGCGAATACGGGCGCCGGCATCATCGATACGCCAATCCCCGTCGCCGCCAGCAGCCGAGCCAGCTTAACTGAGATAGACAGTGACATAGATCACTCCCCACAGCAGCACCACGAAACACCAGTAGAGTGAGCAAGCGACCACGCCGCTGTAGTCGTCCGGCAAGTAGCGGCCCTGTCGTGCCAGCCGGAGCACGACGCACAGGGCCACCACCGCGCCCATCACGTGGACCGCATGTATGCCGACCAACGTGTAGAAGAGGCCGCCATACACGCTCGAGCTGACCGTGAGGCCGAAATGGATCAACCGAATCCACTCGGAACCCTGAACGAAAAGAAATATCGCGCCCAGCAGCAGGGTCAGCGAAAGCTGATTGGTTAGCGCGTCGCGTTCACCGTTTCTTGCCGCCCTTACCGCGCGGATGACGGTCCAAGCGCTGGCAAACAGGATTAGGCTGTTGAGCGTCGTAACCAGGAGCGGCAGGCGCGGCTGGCCGAGGGGCGGCCATTGGGAATTCTCCGCGCGCAGAATCATAAACGCGCTCAGCAGCCCGCCGAAGAGCATGACCTCCGAAGCGATGAAGATGGCGACCGCAAGAACGTTGCTCGCTATCGGACTCGCGCCGCCGGTCTCTTCGTCTCCATCAACGGGCTGCAAACCTGGTGCAGTCGCAAGTGAGTGGGTAAAAGCCCGTGATCGCAGCGCCGGTTTCATTGTTTGAATGCGATGTCCGGCAGCAATGCGACCGCCATGGCTATGATCAGAAGCACCGGGACGAGCGCGATCACGTAGAGTAGCCAGTATTCCGCTTCGAGATGCATATACTTACGCACCACCAAAGCGGCTTTTATGATCGCCGCCGCGAATACGAGTCCTATCGCCGCGATCTTCGGGATAGGCATGACGAACACCGTCAAGCCGGCAATGAGTAGCCCGACCAACCACGTCCAGATTCGAACGTCGAGTGCCACACCCGCGGAGTGTGCCGATTCTTCTCGTATCGAACTAACCATGCGCCGCCTCCTCAACTCAGGTACACGAGAGGGAAAAGAAATATCCACACAACGTCGACGAAGTGCCAGTAGAGGCCTGCGTATTCAATCCGGCGTCGCACCAAAGACCATAGTTGCCACCCGTCCCGCGGCGATCCAGAGTGCGGTGTTCAGGACGATCCCCGCGAGCACGTGTAATGAGTGCAGGCCGGTCAACGTATAGTAGAAAGCCCAGAAAAGCCCCGCTCCTGGCGTCAGTCCCTTGGAGAATTCGAGTGAGTACTCGCAGGCCTTGACGCCCAGGAATGTTATCCCAAGCAAAATCGTGAGACCGAGGCAGATTCTCACCCGGCGCGCCATTCCCTCTTTGGCGCCGGTGCATGCCAGGGCCATGGTAAGACTGCTGGTCAGGAGGACCAGGGTGTTGAAGGCCCCGATGCGCCAATGGACGTGCGCCGCCTCGGCGTCCCAACCTCCATGAGCTATGCGAAGGAGAATGAAACAGGATATCAAGCCTCCGAAAATCATTATCTCGGAGGCCAGAAACAACCAGAGCGCGAGCCGGGCGGCCGGAATGTTTCGAATCGAGTCGCCGGCCGCCAAGCCGCGTGGCAATCTGAATGTTGGTCGTTGCTTCCATCTTATGGCTTCAACCCCTCGTTGATGCGGTCTGAACGCGCGAGCACGATCAGCGCTCCCGATTACCGGCCGGCCGCGGGCAGAGTCATATCGGCCTGTTCGGCCTGCGGGTTCCAGTCAAGCTTGGCGCCGGGCGCGCTGTACTCGTAAGGCCAGCGATGCACGCGCGGCGTGCGCTCGAAATTCTCGTGAGGCGGCGGCGAAGCGACACTCCACTCGAGCGTGTTGGCGAGCCACGGGTTGTCTTCGGCCCGCTTGCCGCGCGCGAGACTCCAGAAGAAATTTACGACGAATGGAATCTGCCCCAGCAACAGGACCACCGCGGCGATGGTCGAGTGGACCTGGAGCGGCTGAATAGAATGGAACAGCGGGTATTCATTGGGAGCGAATACGCGGCGCGGGGTTCCGGCTATTCCGGAGAGAAACAGCGGAAGGAACACGCCCTGAAACGCGAGCATCGTCACCCAGAAATGTACTTTGCCCAACGTCTCGTTCATCATGCGCCCGAACATCTTCGGGTACCAGTAGTAGATTCCTGCAAAGCCGGCGAAGAACGTGACCGGGAAGAGCGTGTAGTGGAAGTGCGCCACGACAAAGTAGGTTCCGTGCAAGTAAATGTCGGTCGCGGCCGAGCCGAGGAAAATGCCGGTCACGCCGCCGAGCAGAAAGCTCGTAAGGCCACCGAGCGCAAACAGCATCGGCGTGTCGAACCTGATGGCGCCGCCCCACAGCGTCGCGATCATCGCGAATACAATCACCGCGAACGGCACTGAGATCAGAATCGTCGTAACGGTGAACGGGGTCGCCAGCCGCGGATCCATTCCGCTGATGAACATGTGATGCGCCCAGACGATTAGACTGAGGCCGGTCGTCGTCAGTGCGCAATATATCAGTGCGCGATAAGCGAAGACCGGCTTGCGTGCGAAGACCGGCAAAATCTCAAGCATGATTCCGAAGCCGGGCAACGCTACCACGTAGACCTCGGGATGCCCGAAGAACCAGAACAGATGCTCCCACAGCAGCGGATCTCCGCCCTTGGCCGGCAGAAAAAACCCCGCGCCAACCAGGCGATCGAGCAACAGCATCACCGCACCGCCGATCAGCGGCCCCACGGAAAGCAAAAACAGCACGCTGGCCGTGATCTCGTACCAGACCAGCAACGGCAAGCGCCACAGTCCCATCCCAGGCGCGCGCATGTTCAGCGCGGTGGTGAGAAAATTCACCCCGCCCATCAGAAACGAGGCGAACTCAAGCGCGAGCGCCAGGATCCACATGTCCTGACCCAGCACCGCGGGGGTTAAACTGGGATTGGCCGAGAGCGGCGCGTACGCGGTCCATCCCGAGGCCGCCGCGCCGCCGGGCACGAAGAAGCTTGCCAGAAGTATCAGGGCGCCTGTGCGAAAGTGTCCACACCGACAGCATGTTAAGCCGCGGGAAGGCCATGTCGCCGGCCCCCACCATCAGCGGAATACAGAAGTTGCCGAACACGCCCAGCAACAGCGGCATCGCCACGAAGAACACCATGATGGTGCCGTGCATGGTTACCAGCGTGTTGTAAGCGTCTGGAGTAATGACGCCCACTCCTGGAATTCGGGCGGAAGGCCACGCGAGCTGCCAGCGTATCGCGTAGGCAGTAAACCCGCCGACCATCGCCATGAACAGGCTTATGCCAAGATACTGTTTCGCGATGGTCTTATGATCGCTGGAGAATACGTATTTCCGAACGAAGCTCAGTTCTTCGAGGTGCGCGAACTCCGCGGCCTTTTTTTGTGCTGCGGCCTGACTCATTGCTTCACTCCAGTGTTATCAGCCGGGGCCGGCTTGGCGGCGATTGATGGCCAGTGCTCGTGTTGCCATTGCGCATATTCACTCTCACTCAGCACCACCAGGGAACCTTGCATCCTGTAATGGTCGAACCCGCATAACTCAGTACACTCGATCTCGTAGCTGCCGGGTTTGGTCGCTTTGAACCAGGCTGAGATTATGCGGCCGGGAACCACGTCCTGCCGCAGGCGCAAATTCGGCACGGCGAGACTGTGAATCACGTCCATCGAGCGCATATTCAGACGTACTACCTGGTTGACCGGCACATAGAGCTTGGCCATGGACCAATAGTCATCCGGTGTTCCATATTTTCCATCCGGGCCGGGGTAGTCGAAAATCCACGCAAATCGCTCGGCGGTGACGCTGACGTTCAAAGCGGGCGGAGGCGATTCGAGCTTGATTTCCTCCCACGCGTGTCCAGCCGCTATGTCGATGCCGAAATCGAACATCACTACGATCAGAGCCGGAACCAGGATCCAGGCGAGCTGCTTGAAATTGTCGCCGCGAAGATGGGCGGCCGCGTGGCCTGGCCACTGACGAAACCGGAAGGCGAAATAGAGTATCGCGCCTTCGGCCACGACAAACCACGCGCCGACTACGTAAAGAATCAGGCGAAAGACGTGGTCAACGCTCGGTCCGAAGGTCGAAACGTCAAGCGGGAGCCAGTGCATCAGCATTTGCAATCGCTACGGCCGATCAAGCAGCGCAGACAGGCGCATACGGCCGTGACTTGCAGGCGGTAGTGGCGCCGAGATCGGCGCCACCACCGGCCTGGGTTGATCTCCTTTCACGCGCTGAGCGCCGCCAGAGCTTCGGGCCGCGCCACCGTCTCGGGCCTGCCGTTCGCCGGAAGCGGGCGCGATCCCGGCTTGCGCTGGAAAGGATCCACCAGGTCGAGCTCCTTTCCGATCTCGCGGAGAGCAGGGACCACCTCTTCTCCCAGCAGCTTCAGACACGACATGCGGTCCGCGCTCGGAATAGGGCCGTCGAGCCAGAACGAGAAGATGCCGGGGCGCAGCACTTCCAGAACCTTACGCAGTTTCGGAATCACGTTCTCAGGCGTTCCGGCGATCATCTGGTAGTTTTTTTGCCATTGGCCGTAATCCGCATAGAGCGCTTTCTTGGCCGCTTCCACGTCGACGACCTCATTCGAAGCGTTCGGGTCCGACGGCATGATCGTTTTGCCGGGTTGATTCGGATTGGCGAACTGATGCGCCAGGCGCCGGGTCGCTTCCTTTGAGTTATATCCCGGCGGGAACATCCATTCGGGACGGGCAAAGTTTGAAAAGCCGCCGCCGAACAGAAACCGCTTGCCCATTTCCTCGGCCTTGGCCTGGTTGTCGGCGACGAAGATTGGCTGCATGTAGCCGAAGTTTTCGGGCCCGGCCTGGTAGCCTTCCTGCGCGGCCGCGGCGGTATACATGCTCCACAACTCAGTCGTCGGCTGCAGGTAAGTCGCAAGCGCGACGTACGGATAGCGATGCCGTGCGGACCAGACAACGGTCTCAGGACTCACGAGGCCGGGAATCCAGATCGGTGGATGGGGTTTCTGCAGCGGAAGCACCCAGGGATTTACGAAGCGAAAATGAAAGTGTTTGCCTTCCCAGCGAAACGGCCCGGGCGTGGTCCACGACTTGAGTATGAGGTCGTGAGCCTCGTCGAAATATTCGCGGTTGTACGCGGGGTTCGAGTTGTTCGCCAATTGCTCGCTGCCAGCCCCGCGGACCCATCCCGGCACCAGCCGTCCCCCGGATATCAGGTCGATCATGGCCAGCTCTTCGCCGAGCCGCAGTGGATTGGCGACCGTCGGCGTGGGATTGCCGAGCAGCACGATCTTCATTTTCTTGGTCGTTCTGGCCAGGATCGCGGCCTCGACCGCCATCACCGCGCCCAGGCAAAAGGGCGTGCCGTGGTGCTCGTTGAGCATTACCCCGTCGAATCCCAGATCCTCGGAGTAGATCTTCTCATCCAGATACTGATTGAGTAGTTGAGCGCCCTTGGGAGGATCGAAGTACTTATTCGACAGACCGAAGAAACTGCGGTTTCTCAGCACATCATCTTCGGACAGGTGAATGCTGTACGAGCGTTCGGTGAACCACATTATGTGCATGGCGATACCCCTCTCACTCGACTAGGCGATAAATGTTTCGACTTGGTTGATGAATTCGCCCGGCTTTTCGATTTCCGGCCGATGCCCGCATCCATCAAAAACCGCTAGCCTCGAATCCCGCAGGGCCCGATGGAAAACCTCCGCCGCCGACACCGGGACCACAGCGTCCTGCCGGCCCCAGAGCAACAGCGTGGATACTTCCGAGGCGCCTTCCAGCAGATGGGGCAGACTTGGATTGAACATGTACGGCTGCCAGGCAATCCGCGCCGCCTCCGAGCGGGCTTCCTCGAACGCTTCGAATTGTTCCGGCGTTTCGCCTCCGCCGTAGAGCTGCGAAAACTCGGCGGTGTGCGCGGCGTCTAGTACCGTCTTCTGCAGGTAGGCTCGCGCAGTCAGCGTGAACATGTCCATGATCTCACCCTTGGGCGGACGAACGCCCATCGGCGCAACCAACGTCATCCTGCGGAAAAGATGCGGATCGTTGGCGGCCATCTCGGCGGCCAGCCATCCACCGAAGGAAAATCCAATAACGTCGATCGGGGTGAGGCGCTGGTCGCGCAGAAATCGCGCGTAGAAGCACGCAAGGTCACGTACGTTCATCACCCACTCGACGCGTGGCGTCTGGCCAAAGCCCGGGTGGAGCGGGATGAGGAGCGTCCGGCGGCGGCTCAATGTCTCATGCCATCCGAGCCAGCCGGGATGACCCAATTCCTCGTGAAGCACCAGCAGTGGTTTTCCACCGCCGCTCTTGAGCGCGAGCAACCGATCGTTCCCCGCGCTGAATTCTTCCCTCGTCTGCGTCGCCATGCACTGACCTCCCGTGCTCATTGCGCAAGATCGCGGACCGGTCTCAAGTCGCAATCCAGCGCATCGTCGAGACGCCGAGTAAGCGAACATCGTGCCGAAGCTAAGAGATCCGGGCGAAAAAAATCGCGGAGGGCCGAACAATGGCCGTCAAACCAAGCTTTTTTTTGCCGTCGGTGATTGCACGAACAGGCGGGCTTTCCCTGGCTTCCTGTTTCGATTGGTCCCTAACGGGACAGCCGCGCGCGCCGAAACTGATTCCAGCGGATACAGCTTTCAGATTCGGCCGCCTGGTCGCCAAAATCCACATCCAAACGACTTGAGGCGCAAACGGTCCTGGGACTTGAGGCGCGGGTTTGCGGCGCCACCGGCAGAGAGTAACGTGAGAATAGGAGAAACTTGATGACGTCGTGGTGCAAATGGATTCTTGTACTGGCTGGGTTGATGATGATGTTCGGCTCCGCGGCGAGCGCCGGGGATGATGCCGTCGCGCAAGGACGGCAAGTCTATCTCGAGTATTGCGCGTCGTGTCATGGGCTGACCGCTGAGGGCGACGGTCCGGTGGCGCGCGCGTTAAGCACGCCGCCCGCCAATCTGCGCCGGCTCTCGGAGCGTTTCGGGAATCCACTGCCCGAGGAGCAGGTCGCCCGCTTCATCGACGGCCGCGCCACGGTCAAAGCTCACGGCCCGCGGGATATGCCGGTGTGGGGTAAACGTTTCTACGCCGAGACGCACGACGAGGCCGCAGTCCAGGCGCGGATCGCCGCATTGGTCGCCTATCTGCAGTCGATCCAGACCGGGGCGCGCCACGCGCGAGGCCAACTTCCGCGCGTCGAGGGTGACTACGCGCTCAAGTAGCTGCGCACGATTCGTTTCCGCACTTCTTCCGCGACCAGCATCACCGCCGCGAAGGGCAGTATGAACAGCCACGGCCGCACGCCAATTGGCGCGGTGCCAAAGATGAAATTGCCCAGCGGCGTGTAGCCGATGAGCGCGACCAGCGCGATCTCGACTATCACTCCGCCCCAGATGAGCGGGTTACCGAGAATCCCGGTCGAAAAAATCGAGCGCGTCGCGCTGCGGCACAAAAACACGTTCACGATCTGCAGTCACGACGATCGCGCTGAAGCAGGCGGTGGTCGCCCGCAGGTACAGCGGATCGCTCATCGCGAGCGCCTGTCCATAGCGCCAGCCGCCGCCGTGCAGCACGAAGAAGAACGCCGCCATCGCGATCGCGGCTTCGATCGCGCCCAGGAACAGGTAGGCGCGCAGCGCCAGGGGCCAGTCGAAGAGCCGCTGGTGCTGCGAGCGGGGAGGACGCTGCATCATCCGCGGGTCGGGCTTCTCGACGCCCAGGCCGAGCGCGGTCAGCGAGTCGGTTCCCATGTCGATCGACAGGATTTGAATCGGGGTGAGCGCCAGCGGAACGCTGAACAGCGAGAAGACCAGATACGGAATCAGCTCGGGCACGTTGTGGGCGAGGATGTAGGTGAGGAATTTGCGGATGTTGCTGAAGACGGCGCGTCCCTCCTCGACTGCGTTGACGATGCTGGCGAAGTTGTCGTCCAGCAGCACCATGTCGGCCGCTTCCTTGGCCACGTCGGTGCCCGTTATCCCCATCGCGATTCCGATGTGCGCGCTCTTGAGCGCCGGCGCGTCGTTGACGCCGTCGCCGGTGACTGCCACCACGTGTCCCTTGCGTTTCAGCGCCTCGACGATCCGCCTTTTCTGATCCGCGCCGACGCGGGCGAAGATGATTTCCGGCGTGTCCAGCGCCAGGCGCAACTGCGTGTCGGTGAGCGCGCGCAGCTTTCGCCCGTGATTACCAGCGGGGCGTCCGAACGGATGAGCCCGATCTCGCGCCCTATCGCCCGGGCGGTGAAAGGATGGTCGCCGGTGACCATGATCACCGCGATGCCGGCTTCGCGGCACTTGCGCAGCGCCTCCGGCACCTCGGGACGGGGCGGATCTTCGAGCCCGGCGAGCCCCGCGAAGATGAGATTTTCCTCCTCCCGCGCGCGCTGCCACTGTTCCCCGAGCGGCCGGTAGGACATCGCGATGACCCGCAAGCCCCTGCGCCGCCATCGCTTCCTGCGTCTCGTGAACCCTGGCGCGCAAGTCGGAATCGAGCGAGCGTGTTTTGCCATCGGCCAGGATCCGATCGCACAGCGGGAGCACCATCTCCGGCGCGCCCTTGCAAAAGAGCGTCGGCCCCTCCGGGGTCTCATGCACCGTCGATAGCCGCATGCGGCCCACGTCGAAAGGTATTTCATCGAGCTTCTTGCAAGCCGGAAGCGCGGACAAAAAGCGCTCGGCCGTTTCGACCAGCGCGATCTCCATCGGATCGCCGAGCCGCGCCGTCCGTCCCTGCTGCTCGCCCTCCCTCAGATCGTGGCACAGGCGGGCGGTCATGAAGAAAGGACGGTAGAGCGCGGCGTCGGCGGGCTCGAGGCCGGGGTTGGGCGCGCATTCCACGCCCGCTCCAAGCCAAATCTGCCTCACCGTCATCCGGTTCTGCGTCAACGTGCCGGTCTTGTCGGTGCAGATCACGGTGGTCGAGCCGAGCGTCTCGACCGACGGCAAGTAGCGGATCAGCACGTGGCGTTTCGCCATCCGTTGCGTGGCCAGGACCAGCGCAAGGGTTAAGGTGGGCAGCAGTCCTTCGGGCACCATCGCGACGATGATGCCGATGGCGAAGATGAAGCCTTCCCAGAAGGGAACGCCGAGGATGCGGCTGATCGCGAAGAAAATCAGCCGATCGCCACCGCGAGGATGCCGATCAGACGGCTCAAGTACGCGACCTGCTCGCGCAACGGAGAGACGGCTTCGCGGCCGGTCTGCGCCAGATGGGCGATCTTGCCGAACTCCGTATGCATGCCGGTGGCAAAGACCACCGCCTTGGCCTCTCCCGAAACCATCGAAGTGCCGGCGAGCAGGATGTTCTCGGCGTGGATTACTTCTTCAGCCTCGGATGGCTCGGCGGTGCGAAGCTTGGACAGCGACTCTCCGGTGACCGTCGCGTCGTTGATGCGAACTCCGAATGCTTCGATGAGGCGGCAATCCGCCGGTATGTTGTTGCCTTGCTCCAGCAGCACGATCTCGCCGGGGACAAGCTGGTCCGCGAGCAGCCGCACTGCCTTGCCCTCGCGCAACACGTCGACCTGCTGCGGCAGCAACTCGCGCAACGCGGCAAGGGTGCGCTCGACCCGGAATTCCTGCCAGAAGGAGAACAGCCCACTGACCAGGATGACCACCAGGATGGCGTAGCCGACCTTGGCCATGCCCTGTCCTGGATCGCTCCACTCCGCCAGGAACGCGAGTGCCGCGGCGAGCCACAAGATCAGCGCGAAGAAGTGGGTGAACTCCTTCAGAAACCGCAGCAGCATCGGTTCGCCCGCGACTTCTTCCACCCGATTGGGGCCGTACTCCGAGAGCCTGCGCAGGGCCTCTGCGGGTGACAAGCCCTGGGAGCTGCTGTTGAGGCTCGCGATGGCGTCGGCGGCTGAGAGTTGGTGAATCTGCATCGGAGACGATTAGACAAAATTCGACGTGTCCAGGCCAGCCTCGCGCGGATCGAGAATCGTCAGTGACGTTGCTCGAGCCCCGACATTCCTAACCAGGGTCGAATCCATGACCACATCGGTGGCCGGATTCGGCTATCATCGACGTGTGCCGCGAACATCGAAAAGGCCGCGCGAATCGCATGGAATGAAAAAATCCCCGGCGCGCTCCGCACGTCTCGTCGTGCACGCGCTTGGCGATTCGGCACGCTTTGCGCGGCGGCTCGCGCGGAGTCTCGACGCGCCCTTCGCGCCGGTGCGAACGCATCCCTTCCCCGACGGCGAAACCCTGGTCCGGGTCACCCATAAGCCGGCACCGAGGCCATCCTGGTGCAATCGTTCAATGATCCCGACCGCAAGCTGATGCCAGCGCTGCTGGCCGCCGATGCGCTGCGCCGTGCCGGTGCCTCGCAGGTCACCCTGATCGCGCCCTACCTCGCCTACATGCGACAGGACAGGATTTTCGCCCCGGCGAGCCAATCTCGCAGCGGGTCTTCGGCCAATGCCTCGGCCGTGCGTTCGACCGCGTGCTGACGGTCGAAGCGCATCTGCATCGCACTCATCGGCTAAGCGACGTGGTGGCAGGCCGCGCGCGGTCGCTAAGCGCGGCGCCAGCGATCGCGCGATGGCTGGTAAAGCGCGGCGCCGGCGCGATCGCGGTCGGTCCCGACGAGGAGTCAGAGCCATGGATAAGGGCGGTGGCGCGCGCGGCGGGCGTGCGATGGGTGGTCGGGGTGAAACGGCGTCTTGGCGATCGCCGCGTGAGCGTGCGCTTTCCGGAACTCCCGCGTGGCGCGCGGGCCGTCGTGATCGACGACATCGCGAGCAGCGGCGCGACGATTGCGGCGGCCGTGCGCACCTTGCGCGAGCGCGGCGTGCGGACGGTCGACGCGGCCGTGGTGCATGCGATCTTCGCGCCCGGCGCGCTCGATCTAATCCGGCGCGCCGGCGCGCGGACGGTGGTCTCTTGCGACACCGTCCAGCATCCGACCAACAGGATTCAATGTGCGCCGCTGGTAAGCGCGGCGCTCGGGAACGCACGATGAGCGTCAAACATTCCGCCGCCGCCCCAACTCTACGCTTTCTCGGCGCGGCCGGCACCGTGACCGGCAGCCGCTTCCTGATAGAAGACGGGCGCGCGCGGGTGATGGTGGATTGCGGCCTGTTCCAGGGCCTCAAGGAGTTGCGCCTGCGCAACTGGGACAAGTTCCCGATCGAACCGGCGGCGATCGATGCGATCGCACTCAGCCACGCCCATCTCGACCATAGCGGCTACCTGCCGGCGCTGTGGCGCGACGGCTATCGCGGGCCGATCTTCGCCACGCCCGACACGCTCGCGCTATGCCGCATCCTGCTGCCCGACAGCGGCCATCTGCAGGAAGAAGAAGCCAACTACGCCAACCGGCACGGTTACTCCAAGCATTCGCCGGCACGTGCGCTATATACCGAGGACGACGCGCTGCACTCGATGGATTCGCTGGTGGCGACGCCCTTCCATTCGCGGGTCACGCTCGCCGACGGTATCCATGCCACGATGCGCCACGCGGGACACATCCTGGGCGCCGCCAGCGTCGTGCTCGAACTCGACCATCCGCACCAGCGTACCATCGTCTTCAGCGGCGACCTTGGCCGCCCGCACCATCCACTGCTCCGTGCGCCAGAACCGCCTGCGGCCGCTGACGTGATCGTGGTGGAATCGACCTACGGAGATCGCCGCCACGACGACGACGCCTCGCTCGCGCTCTTCGAGCAGGCACTCGCGCGAACCATCGCACGCCGCGGCATCATGATAATTCCATCGTTCGCGGTAGACCGCACCGAGGTCGTACTGTTCCATCTCAACCGTCTGGTGCGCGCGCGCCGGGTGCCGGCGGTGCCGGTTTATGTCGACAGCCCGATGGCGCTGGCGGCGCTCAAGCTCTACCGAGCGGCCGCCGAGCGCGGCGACGAAGAGATGCGCCCGGAGATCGCCGCGAATTCGGAAGTCTTCGACCCCGCGAGCGTTACCGAGGTGCGCACGGTCGAGGAATCGATCGCGCTCAACGCGCTGGCCGGCCCCGCGATCATTATCTCGGCCTCCGGGATGGCGACCGGCGGACGCGTGCTTCATCACCTGGCCCATCGGCTGCCCGACCCGGCCAACACCGTGATCCTGGTCGGCTACCAGGCCGACGGCACCCGCGGACGCCGGCTGCTCAACGGCGAGCCGCAGCTCAAGATGCTGGGCCGCTATGTCCCGGTCAAAGCCGAAGTCGTCAACGTCCAGGCGTTCTCGGTGCATGCCGATCAGGCGGAGCTTGTCGGATGGCTGCGCACGGCTCCGCACCCGCCTGAGGCGGTGTACGTGGTGCACGGCGACCCGGTTGCGGCCGAGGCACTGCGCGCGGCTATAGTCAGGGAGTTGGGATGGAACGCCATTGTGGCGAGGCACCTTCAGACAGTGCGGTTGTGATGCGGTAGCCAGTGCGGCTCTGATGCGGGAGCCGATGCGACTTCAATGAAAGACGGGATGTTCCGGCTGAGGCACCTGCACATCGAAACGCTGCGCGAGCGGATCATCGTTATCCATGGCAGCGCGGTGGCCAAGGGCAATCTCGGTTTCAATCCGATGGATCGCGCGCGCGTCATCGGCGCGGATCCGCAAACCGGCCAGACGCGCGAGGTCTCCGGAGTGCTGGGTTTCTGTTCCGACACGCTCATCGCGGAGGACGAGATCGGGCTCACCGAGGACGCCTTTCGCGACCTCGGCCTGCCGGAGGGCGCGCCGGTCAGCGCTACGCTGGCGTTCGCGCCGCCGAGCGTCGATCTGGTGCGCGAGAAGTTGCGCGGCGGACGGCTGGATCGCGCAGCCTTCGACACCATCCTCGCCGACGTCACTCACCATCGTTACTCGCGGGTGGAGCTGGCGATGTTCGTGATGGCGTGTGCGATGCGCACGCTCGACCTTGATGAACTGGTCGACTTCACGCGCGCGATGGTCGCGACCGGCTCGCAACTGCAGTTCGGCCCCGGTCCGATCGTCGACAAACACTGCATCGGCGGCATCCCGGGCAACCGGACCACGATGATCGTAGTGCCGATCCTGGCCGCGCTCGGCCTGACGGTGCCCAAGACTTCCTCGCGTGCGATTACCAGCCCTGCCGGCACCGCCGACACGATGGGTATGCTGGCCGACGTCGCGCTGGGCGCCGAGCGGATGCGCAAGGTCGTGGAACGCACGGGCGCCTGCATCGCATGGGGCGGCGCGCTCGAGCTGGCGCCCGCCGACGACATCCTGATTACCGTCGAGCGGCCGATGGAGATGGACACCGAGGCGCAAATGGTCGCCTCCATCCTGGCCAAGAAAAAGAGCGTCGGCGCAACCCACGTGCTCATCGACATCCCGCTCGGCCCCAGCGCCAAGGTGCGCACGCTGGCCGAGGCCGAACGGCTGGGAGCGCTGTTCCACTCGGTCTCCGAGCGCATCGAGCTGCGCGTCGATATTGAAATCACCGACGCGCGCGCGCCCATCGGACGCGGCATCGGCCCGCGGCTGGAGGCGCTCGACGTGCTGGCAGTCCTTGGAAAAGATCCGCACGCGCCCGCCGACCTGCGCGAGAAATCGCTGTTCCTCGCCGCGCGGCTGCTCGAGATAAGCGGCAAGGTCGCGCCCGCCGGCGGCTACCACGCGGCGCAGGCGACGCTGGAGTCGGGCGCAGCGCTGCGCAAGTTCGACGAGATCGTGCGGGCGCAGGGCGCGCGCGCGATGCCGCCGGCGGCCCTGTTTCAGACCATCGTTGGCGCACCCGGCGACGGCCGCATCCGCGAGATCGATAACTGGCAGATCGGGCGCGTCGCCAAGCTCGCCGGCGCGCCCGCCAACGTCGCCGCCGGCGTGCGACTGCTCAAGACCGTCGGCGACGTGGTCGCGCGCGCCGAGCCGCTACTCGAGATTCACGCCGAGAGCGCGGCGCAGCTCGAATTCGCACGGACGTTACGCCGCCAGCAGGACAGACATCGTGCAGTATGGCTTCTAGTCCGCGGGAGCGTAGTGAAACTCCGCGTGCGGCTGCGCTATTCCGCTGAGCATCGCACCACCGCAAAACCCACCAGGGCGTTTCGGTACCGGACTAGTTGGTGAAAGGCTCCGCGCGGTGTGCGAGGCGCATCAGCCCATCGTAGGCGGCGTACTTGTACGCCTCGCTCCGCGTAGGGACGGCGAAGGTTGCGTCGATGAAGCGATCGATCGTGCCGCCCGCCTGAATGACGAACTGTCCAATGTGGATCAGCTCACTGGCAAGCTCTCCTACTATGTGTACGCCCAGCAGCACTTTGTCGGACACTCGAAACACTAACTTGACCAGACCGTCGGGAAATCCCGAGATTCGGGCCTTTGCGTTCGCTCCAAAAGAGCATCGGCCCACTTCGTAGTCGATGCCGCCAGTGCGGACCTGCTCTTCGGTGAGCCCCACCCACGCGACTTCGGGAATCGAGAAGATGTAGGACGGCCGAAAGTGATCGACCTCACTCTTGAACTCGAATCCGAACGCGTGGCAAATCGCAACCCGAGCCTGCTCCATCGACACCGCCGAGAGGCCCGGAGGGCCGATCACGTCGCCGGCCGCGAAGACCCCCACTGCGCCGGTCGCGTAGCGGCCGTCCACCTGGACCCAGCCCCCCGAGTCGAACTCAACTCCGATTTTCGAGAGTCCTAAACTCTCGACCTGCGGGCGTCGCCCCGCTGCCACCAGGATCTTATCGGCCTGTAGTGTGCGGCCGTCGGCTAACCTCGCTTCGAGGGCCCCGCTAACCCGCCCGACCTCTGCCACGGAGGCACCCGGGATCACCCGGATCCCCATCGCCTTGAAGCACTCGGCGAGCACCTCTGCCATTTCGGCGTCGAGTGCCGGGAGCAGATGGCTGCCGCCGACGATGGTCACGCGGGTTCCGAGCGCCGCAAAGATCGATGCATATTCGCAACCGGCCGCGCCGCTGCCAATGACGAGCAGCGACTCAGGCACCCGCTCGATTTCCAGGATGTTCTCCGAGTCGCACACATCCGGGTCGTCCATGGGTATGTTCGCCGGATGATGAGGTTTCGATCCGGAAGCGAGCAGCACGACGTCAGCCTCGAGCACCTCGAGTCCGCCCTCTACCTTCTCGACCTCCACCTGTCGGGGTGAAACGAAGCGGGCGCGGCCTTGAATGCGTTTTACGCCGTGACGCTCGAGGTTTCGCTCGACCGCAACGGTCATCAACTCGGAGATCTCGAACTTTCGAGCCATTAGAAGGCGCCAAAGGTCCTGGCCGCTTGCCGAAGGCAGGCTGCTGGCGCGCTGGCCGAGTCCGGACAGGTAAATTGCCCCCTCGCGCACACTCTTGGTCGGGATTCCGCCGGTGCTCACGGCGATCCCGCCCGGCCGCGGGCTGGGATCGACGACGCAAACCCGCTTGCCATAGTACGCCGCCTGGGCCGCTCCCTTTTCGCCGGCCGGGCCGGCACCGATTACAATCAGGTCATATTTCATGGCCGCCGCGACGCTGCTAGCGGGGCTGACGCACGCGCTTCGGTTGATAGCCGGTCATTTTCTTGTAGATGTGCATCACGATGCGATAGAAGCGCTCGCCAGTCGCCTCGGGATACTGATGACGCGCGGCCAGCTTCGCGCGCTCCCACGCTTCTTCTTCGGCTGCGGTGCGCACCACGTTTACGGGCGCCATCGATGCTACTCCCTGCGCCGCTTCGAAGGTTTTGTGTCAGACGGAGTGTCAGATCACTTGGGACTTGGCCACTCGCTCGTGAGCGCCGAGCCAGAGCTTCTTAAGATCCTTGGGCAACTGGCTCATCACATGCCAAGCCTCGCCTTCCATCCCGGTGGGACTGCCGAGCAGCTCTTGCAGCGTCGCGAAGACCGCAACCACCGCACGCTCGGCTTCGAATTGATCAGGCAGCGATGCGATGAGTCGGACTTCACCAACGAATTGCGGTTCGTGAACCTTGCGCACGTGTCGGCCCGGACGGTCGAGGAATTCCCACAGCGGCTTCAATGCGGCCGGCAATTGCGCATCAACGTCGGCCACCTCGCCCGGCGTGAGACGGTCACGAAGTTCCTGGAAGACGGCGAAGGTGAGTGATTCGGCCCGGCGCTCGTCGCATCCCACTCGTTGCGCCACTTTTTTAATAAAAGTCTTCTTGTCCATTTTGATGCCTCGCTGAAACCCGCCTTGCTCTCGCTGACAATATCTGGAGCATCGAGCGTGCCAAAAGGTAGCCACGCTCGTTGTCGGGCTAATGTAGGAGAACCAATCGGGACCGCGCGCGCGATGTCTCTATCGGACACATCGCGCTGGCGCCAATGGGCTACGGATGTGCGTCAGCCGGTCAGGTTCCAACCATCATGCAGAATGCGTTCCGGCCACGCGCCACAGCACCGGGACCACGGCGAGTGCAGCGGCGATCGCCCAGTCGCGCGCCGCGATCGGCGCGATCTGCAAAAGCGCGGCGACCGGGGCAAAAACCATGAAGATTGGCAGGCTCGCGGCGACCAGCACGGAAACAATCCAGAAGCTGGCTCGCGTGGGCAACGGAGTCCTCCACCAGGGGCGATCGCCCGCGAGTTCCGCCCACATCAGGAACAGACTGCCCAGAATTACCACCACCATCGCGGCCGCGCGCGCGTACGGTTCACCGCGGTCGAGCCGGGTCGCGTACTCGGCCAGCGCGGCGACCATCAGCAACGCGCCCGAGAACGCCGAGCGCATGACCTGCGCGTGGCCGATCAACGGAGCGTGCGGATCGCGTGGCGGCCGCTTCATCAAGTCGGACGGCCCCGGCTCGCCTTCGAAAGCCAGCGCGGACACCGGATGCACGACCATCTCAAGCCACACCAGGACGACCGGCAGAAGAAGAATCGGCAGCCCAAGCGCTGGCGCGAGCAGCGCCAGGCCCACCAGCGCGAATTTGAATCCGGTCAGGTAGCGCAGCGAGTGCTGGATATTGCCGAACACGCGGCGGCCCTCGCGCACGGTGTGTACCAGGGCGGCGAAATCATCCTCGAGCAGGACAACATCAGCGGCTGCGCGTGCGACCTCGGAGCCGCGCCGTCCCATGCTCACGCCGATATGGGCGCGGCGCAGCGCGGGCGCGTCGTTGATGCCGTCGCCGATCATCGCCACGATTTCACCGGCGCGCACCAGCGCGTCGACGATCTGATATTTCTGCTCGGGTTGTACACGCGCGAAGATGCTGGCGGTTCGCGCTATCTGAGCGGCGCTATCCGGGCTCAAACGCGCGAATTCAGCTCCATTTACGATCAGGCTGTCGTCATGGGCGATACCGGCTGCTTCCGCCACGGCGTGAGCCGTAAGCGCATGGTCGCCGGTGATGAGCTTGAGCTTGACCCCGGCCGACTGGCATTCGTCGACCGCGGCCGGAACTTCGGGACGCAGCGGATCGCGAAAGCCCAACAGGCCGTAGAGGACAAGGTCGCGTTCATCGTCCTCGCGCACGCCGCGAAAGCCGGCACACACGAGCGCCGGTCTCTGCGTCACCTCCGCGGCGTCAGCGTTTTTGGGATCGCCAACCGCAGCGAAGCGGCCCGCGACCGCAATCACGCGCATGCCCTGGCCGGCGAGTTCCGAGTTCATCGCAACTGCGCGCTCGCGCTCGCCCGGCTCAAGCCCGCAATGCTCAAGGATCCCTTCCAGCGCGCCTTTGGCCACGATGCGAGCGGCGGCGGCGGCACCGCCGTCACTGCCCGGCGCGCGCATCCAAACGTGGGACATGTGCTTGCCTACGATGTCGAAAGGGTAGTCGTAAGCGAGCTTCCAGCTATCGTGCAGCGCTTGGACATCGACGCCGTGGCTGCGGCAGTGCGCCAGGATTTCGCGCTCCAGCGAGTCCATCGCGCCGGGCTCGCAAGCGAGCGCCGCGGCCTCCAGCAGCGCAGGCTCGCCGAGCCGGCCCGCCTCCAGCGGGCGATGAACCTCGAGCGCGAATTTCCCGGCGGTGAGCGTGCCGGTCTTGTCGATGCAGATGACAGTGGTCGAGCCCAGCGTCTCGACGCTGGCCAGACGCTTCACCAACACTCCCTCGCGGCTGAGGCGCAGCGCTGCGAGCGTAAGGAAGAGGCTCAGCACCACGACCATCTCTTCACATACCGCCGACATCGCGAAGCTGACGGCGTACAGCAGGGCCTCGTTCGGCGGTGCGCCGCCGAGCCATCGCACGGCGAAAATCACCACCGAGAGACCAAGCGCGATTCCGATGAGCCATCGCGCGGCGCGCGCGGTCTTCATCTGCAGCGGCGTCGCCTGCAACTCGGTCTCGCCGACCAGCCGCGCGATATTGCCGAAGCGTGTGCGCTGGCCGGTGGCGGTGATTTCACCGACGCCCTGCCCGGCGAGCACCATCGAGCCCGCGAAAAAGCGGCATTCCTCAACCGCCTGGAATCCGGCGGTGCCCGGATGCGCGATTTTTTCCCGCGGCTCGGCTTCGCCTGTCAGTTGCGATTCGTCGACGGCGAGATTGGCGGCGCGCCGCACGATTCCGTCGGCATGCAGGATGTCGCCCTCGCGAAAAAGCAGCAGATCGCCGGGCACCAATTCGGCGGTAGGAAGTTCGGCAGGCCGCCCGTCGCGCAAGACTCGCGCCCGCGGCGCGACGGCGCTGGCGAGCTTTCGGAGCGCGCTCCGCGAGCGTGCCTCCATCAATACGTCCACGCCGAGAACCGGGACTATCACCGCCGCGAGCACGGTCGCTTCATGCGGCTTGCCAAGCAACAGATACAGCACCGCCGCCCCGGCCAGCATCAGCGCCATCGGGTCGGCGAGCATCCGTAGCCATTGCACTAAGCGTGCGCCGCGCTCACGCTCGACCAGCAGGTTGGGGCCGAACCGGGCGAGCCGCGCTTTCGCTTCCGCGCTGCCAAGGCCCGCAAGTCCGGCAACACCCGTGAACTCAGACGCTCCCGCGGCCGCGCCTTCGCCGTCAGGCACTGGCACGGCCGAGGCTCTTGAGCCGCTCGGTGATTGACGCCGACGCCGCTTCCAGGCCGCGCTCCGTATCGACCACCAGGTGGCAGGATTGCGAGATCTCGTCGAGCGCGACGAACTCGCCGCGCTGGCTTAGGTAGGTCTCTACGCCAGCATCGGAGATTTCGTCGGCGCGGCGCGCGCGATGGGTGAGCCGGCGCACGATCTCGTCATGGCTCGCAGTGCACTCGACGAACAGCACCGGCACCTGAGCATGCGCCGCAAGCGCCAGCGCTTCGGCGCGGTAGGCGGGCGCGGCGAAGGTGGCGTCGATGATCACGCCGGCACCGTCGTGCAGCCGGGCCGCGGCCTCGCTGAGCAGAGCGGCGTAGGTTTTCTGGGTGAACTCGCGGCTGTAGGCGCCCGTCGCGTAGCCATCGGAAAGGCGTTCATCCGGAGCGACACCGGCCAGCCGTTTACGGATTTCGTCGGAGCGCAGCCACTCGAATCCAAGCCGGTCCACCAGGCGGCGCGCGACGGTCGATTTGCCGCTACCGGAGAGCCCGCAGACCACCACCAGTGCGGGCCGCGACTCGCGCGCGAAATCGAGCGCAAGCGCGACGTAGCGGCGCGCGGCGGCGGCCGCGACGGCGCGCCGGTCGGGCGCAATCGCGGGGTCGCGGCTGGTCAGGCCCTCTACCTTGGCGCGCACCAAGGCGCGATGGAGTTTGTAGAGCGGAATCAGCAGCGGAAGATCGGCGTCGCCCGCAGCTTCGCGATACGCTCCCACCAACTCGTCGGAGAGGCCGCGGGCGCCGAGCCGGTCGAGATCCATCGCGAGAAACCCCACGTCCGAAGCGACGTCGACGTAGCGCAGCCCCTCGCTGAACTCGACGCAGTCGATGATCGTAATCGTATCGCCGGCAAGCGAGACATGTTCGCAGCGCAGGTCGCCGTGGCCCTCGCACACACGCGCGCCGAGTGCGCGGCGGTTGATCAAGCTCCAGCGCAACTCGACTATCGAATGGACGAAGCGCTCGAGCTCATCCAGTTCCGCCGGCGCGATCGTGTCCGCGCTATCGAGCGCGAGTTCTCCCAGGTTTCCGCGCACCAGCCGCCATACCGCCGCCGCCGCGCCGTACTTCCATCCCTGGTCAACGGCAGCCGCGCGATGAAAGGCGGCGAGCCGAGCGGCGATCGCGCGAATTTGCGCAACGCTCACGGCGCCCTGGGACACCATCCGATCGAGCATCGTGGCTTCGTCCAGCCGGCGCATCCTGACCGCCCATTCCACCGCCGCGCCCGTCTCGGCCGCGCCGGCAGCCGCGGCGCCCAGCACCAACTCGCCGCCGCTCCTCAGGATCGGAACGACGCCCAGGTAAACGTCCGGCGCGAGCCGCCGGTTAAGCCGCACCTCGTCGAGACATAGTTGATGTCGGCGGGCGAGCGTCGAGGCGTCGAGAAAGGCGAACCGCACCGGTTTCTTGATCTTGTACACGTGCGCGCCCGCCAGGAAGACGTACGATACGTGCGTCTGACGCAATTCCACCGAGCGCGGATGATCCTGATAAGCCTCCGGACGCATCATCGCACCGACGGCGGCCGGCAGAGCGCAATTCGGACCGGCGGGTTGCGTTGGTATCGTCATCGAAGAGTCCCCTGGGACGGCTCGGGGAGCGCGGCACTACGGGCGCCAAACCTCGGACTCTGAAAACTCACCCGAGAACTCACCCGAGAACTCGCCCCAGAGCTTGCCCAAAAGCTTGCCCAACCATTTACCCGGTAATTTACCCGAAAATTTACCCATGGGTGTCAGCGGAGCACCACGTCCGCCCCTGGCGTGGTACTCAATTCGCCTCCAGAAAGGCGCGCAGCACGTCGCTGGTGGAGATGATCCCCACCAGCCGCTCGTCCTCGACCACCGGCATCGCGCCGATCTTATGCTCGAGCAAGCGCTGCGCCGCCTCGTGAATAGGCGTGGAGGGCGTGATCGTAGCGACCTCCGTGGTCATCGCGAGCCTGACCTCGGTATGGTCGAGGTAGCCCTCGTGGCGGCGCAGGTCGCGGTCGGTGATAACGCCCACGAGCTTGCCGTCGCTTAGGACCGGCATGGTGCGGAAATGGCCGGAAAGCATCTTGGTGCGCACGGCCGAGAGTTTTTCGGCCGGATCGGCGCTTATAGGATGCGGCGTCATCCACTTGGCGGCCAGGTGCACGTCAGATTCCTGGCGCTGCACCGTCAACACCGGGCAGGTGGCATCACGCAATACCGCCTCGGCCACGCTGCCGAGCAGCATCCGCCTGACACCCTTGCGGCCGTGGGTCGCGAGCACGATCAAATCGGCGGCCATCTGCCGCTCGAGCGCCAAAATCTCGTGAGCCGGGTCACCGATCCGGGTCAGCAACTCACACTTCACCTCCGAGCGCTGGCGTTCGACGATGGTCTCGAGCTTCTGCCTGGCGATTTTTTCCTGGTCTTTGTAGATGTCCACGTAGTTGGGCATCCCAGTCGGCGCCACGACCATCGGAACTACGTGCATCAGGAACACCGTGCCGCCGGTTTCCGAAGCTATCCGCACGGCGGCGTCCAATACCGCGGGCGCGGTCTCATCGAACTCCATCGGGGCCAGAATCCGCCGATATGGAAAGGCCATTTGATTTGCCTCCTCAATAGTCGCCGAACCTGGCGACGCTCATCGATCCTCACCCTAGCTATAGCCGTGCCAACAAAAAGCGCCGCGCGCTATGAATCGGGATGCGGTTCCTAACGGCAAGCCCGGCGTCGCAAACCAAAAATGCTGTATCCGATGGATACACATTGTGAGGTTGTAGCGAAAGGACTCTCCCGCCGGGCGCGATTCATGTAGCCGCGGCAGGCGACTTTCAGAGTTTCTGGTGCTTAATGCTTGGCAGTCAAATTGCAGGGCTTTGAAAGCAGATCACGCCAACAGCAACATCGCGGGGAGGAGCCCAGGCCGATGCATGTTGAACAATGGATGACGATAAATCCGCTCACCGTACAGCCGCACACCTCGGTCGGGCTGGCACGCGCGCTGCTTAAGGAGCATCGGATAAACCAACTCCCGGTGACTCTTAAGGGCAGGCTGGTGGGAATCGTGAGCGACCGCGACTTGCGCGACGCGATGGGTGCGATGTGCGCCGCCGTCGAAGCCTCGGGCAATCCTCCCCCGCGGAGGTGCTCTGTCGAGGATATTGCGGTCGAGGCCGTGATGACCGCGAATGCGATTACGGTTGAACCGCACGAGACGATGGAGCGGGCGGTGGTGCTGATGCGGCGCGATCGAATTGGCGCGCTGCCGGTGGTATATCGCGGAGAGTTGCGAGGCATTCTCACCCGCACCGACGTGCTGCGGGCTTACCTGGCGCTGGCCAGTTGCGACAGGAAAGGACAAATCGACCATGTGTGGGAAGGGACTTATTCGAAGCCCGAACCGCCGCGGTACGCGCCGCGATAGAAGCCTCCTGATCGAAGCTCGATCGTGATCCGTAAAACGCGCCGTTCCTACGCGAGTCGGCCGGTGCGAGCGCTACGCTGCCGTCCGAACCACGTTTTGAGGCCCTCGCACTTGAAGGCGGCGGCGCGTGGCTATTCGAGTTGATAACGGCGCAAGCGAGCATACAGCCGCTTGCGTGAAATGCCGAGCAGCTTGGCGGCGCGGAACTTGTTGCCGCCGGTCGAGGCCAGCGCGCGCCGGATAAGGTCGCGCTCGGTGTCGGTGAAGCTCAGTGTGGCAGGGCTAGCCGCGACGCCGGATGGGACGGATTGCGGCGCCGGCGGTGGAATTACCGCTCCGGCCATGACCACGGACGGCAGGTCGGCGAGCCGGATCGTATCCACAGGCCCGAAGGTAAAGGCCGATTCGATCGCGTTGGAAAGCTCGCGTACGTTGCCGGGCCAATTGTAGCGGCTCATCGCTTCCAGCGCCTGCGGCTCGATCCCGGTGATCGGCGCGGTTCTCATGGTGAGCCGGTTGAAGAGCGCGATGAAATGGTCGGCCAGCAGCGGGACGTCCGCGAGACGCTCGCGCAGCGGCGGGACCTCGATCAGATTGACCTGGAGGCGGTAGTAGAGGTCCTCGCGCAGATTTCCCTCACGGACCGCGGTTTGCGGGTCGCGATTGGTGGAAGCGATCACGCGCACGTCGAACGACACTTCGCGGGTCGAGCCGACCGGACGCACCGTGCGCTCCTGGAGCGCCCGCAAAAGCTTACTCTGGGTGGCCGCGCTCATCTCGGTGATTTCGTCGAGGAACAGCGTGCCGCCCTCGGCAGCGCGAAACAGTCCCGGGTAGTCGATGGTAGCGCCGCTGAAAGCGCCGCGCTTGTAGCCAAAAAGCTCGCTCTCGATAAGTTCGCGCGGAATCGCGGCGCAATTGAGCGCAACGAACGGCGCCGCCGGCGTACGCGAGCATTCGTGCACCGCGCGCGCGACCAATTCCTTGCCAGTGCCGCTTTCGCCGACGACCAGCACGGTGCCGCGCACGCCCGCCGCCGCTTCGATCCGCGCGTACAGCCGGCGCATCGCCGGAGTTGCGCCGACCAAGCCATGAAAGGTCGACCGCCCTTCTCCCGTCGCGCGGCCCGCTTCCTTTTCAAGTTCCTGGATTCGCGCCGTGGCGATTGCCTCGTAGTCTCTGAAGTACGCCTCGGCCAGTGCGATTATCCGGCAGTGGCTGACCTTGTCGAAGACTCGGTAGAGGGCAGGATCGATTCCGGCGGGAAAGGAGGCGATCGCGCTCTCCTCGAACAGATGCATCGAGGCAACGACTTCGGCGAACGGCACCCGCCGCTCAGCCAGCGCGACGCCAATCCGGCGTATCCGGATCACGAACTGCTCGAAGGCGCCCTCGCGCAGCGTCTCGGTCGTGGCGTCGAGGTCGAGGCCGCAGAGCTCGAAGAACTCGTTTTGCGCGAGCGAGCGTTCGTCGCCGAAATGGAGCAGGTAGAGCTGATACCAGTGCTCGAGAATTTCCTGGCGATGGCTCGCGAGCGCCTCCATAATCGGCGCCAGCTCGGCCAGTTCGTAGTCCCAGAGCAGATGGTAGTAGTTAAGGTGGCTGTGTTGCACCGCAGGTGCGGCAGACGATTTGGATCGAGTCACGAGCGACAACTAATAACAGGCATCGCCGCGCCCGGCAAACTCGCACTGCGGCGGTGATGGGCGGAGTGCGGCGGAAATCACGGCGCGGCAGTCTCTTTCGGCCTGACCACCAGCACTGGCCGCGGCGAGCGGCGGATCACCCGTTCGGCCACGCTGCCGATGAGAAAATGGCTCAATCCTTTGCGGCCATGCGTCGCCAGTACGATGAGGCCGGCGTCCATTTCCTGGGCCTGCATAAGGATGCCGTCGGCCGCCTCACCGCTGCGCGTTTCGATCTTGTAGGCAACGCCGCGGCCCTCGAGATGGGCGGCTGCCAGCTTCTCCAACTCGGCTCGTGCGGTTTTCTCCCATACCGGGTACGGGTCCATCGGGATCGGAGCAAACTCGGTGGCGTTCAAGGGAAGCGGCGCGACGTGCAGCGCACAAAGTGTCGCGCCGTTTTGCTGGGCGATCTCACGCGCAAAGTGCAGTACCGCCGCCGAGGACTCGTCAAAGTCCACCGCGCATAAAACTTTGTCGAATAGCTGTTTCATATTCCGCCTCGATCCTGCTGATATCCTTCACTTGTGGCCGGCGCATGTTCTCATGCCGCTCGACGCCGCCTGGAAACAGCGGCTGCCAAACGTGCGACCTCAGCATCGGTCACCGTCCGAGTCATAGTTCGCTGTGCGTACTCCTGATCGGCACGGGTAGCGATGTCGCTCAGCGCAAGAAGGCCGACCAGACGAGCCTGCATGTCGAGCACCGGTAAGCGACGCACCTTCTTCTCGATCATGATTTTTTCGGCCGCGGAGAGGTCATCGTCCGAGGTGCAGACGAAAAGCTGCTTCGACATCACCGTGGAAACCTTGATTTCGCTGATCGAGGCTCCCTGCAAGAAAACCGCCATGCAAACGTCTCGATCCGTAACCATTCCGACCACCTGCGCGTGTTCGTTCAAGACGGGAACGCACCCACAATCGTTTTCCCACATGAGTTGCGCCGCCGCGGCCAGATTGTCGGACATGAAACAGGTACTGACTTTCGGAGTCATCACATCTTTGACTTTCATGGCGGTCACCCTGCTGCTGGCGAGTCTTACATCCTGGCGCGGCGCGCCGGCCCGAATTGTGATGGCGAAGCCCTGGTATCGTAGCTCTGGTATTCGCTCATGTCTCTGTGCCCTCCGGAACATTGGCGTGGGCGCCGCCAAGTTGCTGCTTCATCTGGATGATACGCGCGACGCCGGTGCGGGTGATAAATCCCGCCATCTTGCCGCCATCGAGAACGACAAGACGGCCGCTGTTCGCTTCGTTCATCTTGTGCATCGCCTCGAGCGCGGTCGCTTGAGGCGCGATTTCGAGGCCCGGCCCCAGCGCAAGCATGATGTCCCGCACCTTCTTATGCGCTCGCTCCTGCGGCTGGCAGTGACGAACGTGCGACAGCGACAGCAGGCCCAGTACGCGCCCATCCGAGACCACGGGAAATCCGCCGTAGCCGAACCGCAGAAAATAATGTTCGACGGCTTCCGCAACCGATATCTCGGGCGTCAGCGTCACCGGTTCGCGAGTCATGATGTCGCTCACGCGGACATGCTCGAGGGTTTGCTCGACAACCGTGCCCTGGTAACCGCTCGCCGCCGCGCCACGTAAAAAGAGGCCGATGAAAATCAGCCAGATGCCGCCGACCAGCGCGCCCCCGAAAATCTCCAGCGCGCCCAGAACGATAAGCCCCCAGCCGATTCTGCTTCCCCACTGCGCCGCGCGTGCCGTCGCCCGCGGCAGATCACCCCATCGCTTCCATAAGACTGCTCGCAGCAGCCGGCCGCCGTCGAGCGGAAACCCCGGCAGGAGATTAAACAGGGCCAGCGCTAGATTGATGAACGCGAGGTAGCGAAAGACCCCGGTCCACAGCGATGCGGGTCGGCCAATGGCGTTCGAAATCAACCAGAAGGTAAGTGCGATGGCCAGGCTGGATAGTGGTCCAACGCCGGCGATCTTGAGCTCGCTATCGGCGCTTTTCGGCTCGCCCGAGAGACGTGCGATTCCGCCGAATATGAAAAGCGTGATGCGATCGACTTTATCCCCCAGCCGGTTCGCCATCGCCGCATGGGAAAGTTCATGAAGCAGAACCGAACCGAAGAAGAACAGGGTCGCCACGAAGCCGACGATCCAGTAGTCGAGGGTCGGCTGGCCGGGATACTCCTGCGGGAAATATCCGGCGGATAGACTCCACAGCACGAGCGCAAAAATCACCAGCCAGGAATAGTCGACCTCGACCTGTACCCCGGCGACCCTGAACAACTCGATGGATTTCGTTTTGCTCGATGCCATGGCGTTACTTCATCTGAGCGCGCAAATACCTGACACAACCGTCGGGGCTGGAGTTCTGGTGATAGTTCAAATTCCGAGCTCTGATCAATCCGGAACTATGCGCAATCCGATCCACCGCCGACGGTCGAGAGCGCTCAGGATCAAACTCTAGCGGCGGCGCTTCATCGCCTCGAAACCCCCTATAAGATCCAGTATCTCGGTGGTGACCGCCTCCTGGCGCATCCGGCGCATAGTTCGACCAAGTTCCCTGGCCTTGTTATCGATATTTTCGTGGGCCGCTTCCATCGTCCGGAAACGAGCCGCGTTCTCGCTCGCGAAAGATTCCATCGCGGCCGCCTCCAGCATTGCGAACATGTACTCCGCCGCGAGTTCGTCGAAAAGCCGGCGCGGGTCCAAGTTCACGATCGGAGGCATCCTGGTTTGATTTTCTTCGACTGCCGGCGCTTCCAACGGCAGGAGTTTCAATCTGACGAGATTCGCGTGCCGGCCAGTTTCTTCACGTGTGTAAATCGCTTCGACGCTGGTGAGCGTTTGCGCGATGAACATCCGGTACAGCTCGGCGGCGACTCGACGGGCCGTCGCCGTGACTCCACCGCTATGGGTCGCCATCGGAAGCGTCAAGGCGGGATGAAGCCCGCGTTCGGAGGAGCGCTGCGCCCCGCGGTTTCCGACGAAGATCAGACGGAGATTCGGCGCGCTCTTCAATGCTTCCGCGGCGGCACTGATAAGAGGTTCATTGAAAGCGCCGCAAAATCCGTGCTCCGAGCAGAAAACCACGAGGCCGGGTCTCCGCGCATTGCCGGCGGCCGGGCCGCTGCCGTCCTCGGGGATAAGGGTCGCCGCCTCGGCCAGCGCACGGCGGATTATATCGGCGTAGTCGCGAATCGCATCGAGCGACCGCTGGCTCTGCTGCATCTGCACCGCGGCGATAGCGCGCAGCGCCGCGACTATCTCGAGCAGCTCCTTGAGCGAGCCGATTTGGGCGGCGATGACCTCTGCGCGTGCCATCGTGGTGAGCTAGGCCGCGGGCGGTTGCGCGGCGGCAGTGGCGGAGCCGCTCACCTGCGCGACCAATTCCGCCATCAGAGCGCGCAGCGCTGCGCGCGTCTCGTCGTCGAGTTCACCGGTCGACTTGATTCGCTCGATTGGCGCGGCACCTTTTTCGCCGAGCCATTGCGCAAGCGAACTGCCGAGTTTCGTCACCTTGTCCAGCGGCAAGGAATCGAGCATCCCCTCGTTGAGCGCAAGCAGCAGCGCAACCTGAAGCGGCATCGCCAGGCCCGAGCACTGCGGTTGCGTGAGCACGGCCCGGATGCGGCGGCCGTGTTCGATTATGCGGCGCGTACGGTCGTCGATCATCCCGCCGAAGCGGGTGAAAATTTCCAGTTCGAGAAACTGCGCGTACTCGAGACGCAGGTTCTCCGCCAGCTTGCGCATTGCCGACGCCTGGCTTTTGCCGCCCACGCGGGAAACGCTCTTGCCGACATTGATGGCCGGTTTCTGGCCCTCCTGGAAAAGTCTTGGCTCGAGAACGATCTGCCCATCGGTAATCGAAATGAGATTGGTCGGAATGTAAGCGGAGAGATTGCCCTCTTCGGTTGCGGCAATCGGGAGCGCCGTGAGCGAACCGCCGCCACGCTCCTGGCTCAACTTGGCCGCGCGTTCGAGCAGGCGGGAATGGATGTAGAAGATGTCACCGGGATAGGCTTCACGTCCGGGCGGATTCCGCAGGAGCAGCGAAAGCTGCCGATAAATGACGGCGTGGCTGGTGAGATCGTCGACCACGAGCAGCGCATCGCCACCGCGTTCGCTGAAGTACTCCGCCATCGTACAGGCCGCGTAGGGCGCCAGCCATTGCAGTCCCGGAGGATCATCGGCCGCGGCGATGACAAAGATGCATCGCTCGGGCGCCCCGTAACGTTTGACCGCTTCGATCACCTGGGTGACGGAAGAGGTCTTCTGCCCGACCGCGCAGTAAACGCAGATGACGCCCGAGTCGCGCTGATTGACGATCGTATCCACGGCGATCGCGGTTTTGCCGGTTTCGCGGTCGCCGATAATCAGCTCGCGTTGGCCTCGTCCCAGCGCCAGCATCGAATCGATCACCACCAGTCCGGTCTGGAGTGCCTCGTTCACGAGGTCGCGCTCGATGATACCGGGGGCTGGCCTTTCGACCGGTTTGAATTCCTTGAGCGTCAGTTCCGCGCCGCCATCGAGCGGTATGCCGAGCGGGTTGACCACGCGCCCGAGCAGCATCTCGCCAACCGGCACGCTGGCGACCGAACCGGTTCCACGTACCCGGTTGCCCGCTGCGATTCCGTCGGCCCGACCCAGCATCGCACAACCGATCAGATCGGGATCGAGCGCGAGCACCATCCCGGTCACAGGTTGGCCGCCGTCTTTGCGCTCGAATAGCAGCAATTCGCTCAGTCGCGTTTCAGGCAGGCCGGAGACCGTCGCGACGTCGTCGCCGATGCTCTCGACGCGCCCGAGCATATCGAGCGCCGGCCCGGGCGTGAGCGTTCCGACGCGCCGCGCGGCCTCATCCAGCCGCTGCTCGACGTTCTCAGCCAGCGTGCTCATGATGATTCAACTCCCGTCGCGCGTCGTCGAGAGCGTCGCGCCAGCTGAAGCGAAGGACCGCGTGGGGAAACTTCAGTTCCACGCCGGCAATGAGCTCCTTGTCAGTCGCAAACGCTATTTGCGAGTGTCCTCCCAGGCGTTCGCTCAGCGTGGCGCGCCATTTGGCCTCGGCTTCGGCGCCGAGCGGATATGCGGTGGCGACGATCAGTTGCCCGCCGTCATGTCCGAATTGGCCGAGCAGCGCCGCGCGCTCTGCCGCGCCAAGATGGTCCAGGTGGTCAAGCACGCGATTCAGGAATAGTTCCTCGAGGCCCGGCGCCGAGAACTGCTGCAAGAGGCGCTGCGCGAGCCCGATCGCGATTTGTATCGATCGGTCGATTACCTCGCGCGCGGCGCTGTCCCGCTCTTCGTCCAGGCGCTTGCCGGCCGCCGCTTTCAGTTTCTCGATGTCGGCGCGCGCCGCCTCGATCATCTTCGAACGTTCGTCGGCAAGCTGTGCGCGCGCCTGGTCGATAGTGCCTTGCCGCTCGGCCTCTATTTGAGACTGGCGCGACTCGAGGTTCTTGCGTGCCTGCTCGGCGCTTTGGCGGGCGGCTTCCGCCTCCGCCTGAGCGCGGGCGATTTCCGCTTTGCGCTCGGCCACGATGGTGCCGACCGGTTTAAACAGGAAGCGCTTGAGCAGCCATACGAGGACCAGAAAATTGACCGCCTGCAGCGCAAATGTCGACCAGCTAAAGGACATCAGCGGACCGCATAGGGATTGGCGAACAGCAGCAGCAACGCCACCACGAGGCAGTAGATCGCCATCGTCTCGATCATGGCCAGGCCGACAAAGAGCGTACGCGACAACGCGCCTGCCGACTCCGGCTGCCTTGCGATACCCTCCATCGCCGCGGCAATCGCGCGCCCTTCGGCCAATGCCGGGCTAATCGAGCCGACCGCAACGGCCAGCGCAGCGCCAATTATGCTTATCATCTGCACAGTCATATCCGATCCTCCATTACTGCTTCTCGCATTACTGCTTCTCGATTGAACCGACGGCGCCGCCTATATAAACCGCGGCCAGCACCGTGAATATGTAGGCTTGCACGAGGCTGACTAGTATTTCGAATGCCATGAACGGGATCGGCACCAGCAGCCCGGCCAGCGCCACTATTATCGCGATTACCAGTTCGCCGCTCATGATATTGCCGAACAGCCGCATCATCAGGGAAAACGAGCGGGTGAATTCCGAAAGTATATTGAGCGGAAGCAGCAGCGGGTTGGGCTTCAGATAACCCTTGAGATAGCCGCCCAGCCCGTGCTGGCTGACGCCGAAAACGTGCACTGAGAAAAAGACAATCGACCGCCAGCGCCGCCGGGGTCTCGATCACGGCGGTGGGGGCGCGCACTCCCGGCAGGACTCCCGAGAGATTAGCCACGACGAGAAACATGAACAGTGTGCCGAGCAGCGGCAGAAATTGCGACGGGTTGCGATTGACTATTCCCTGGATCTGCTCCTCCATCGCGCCCACCAGCGTCTCAAGCATCGCCTGCAGCCCGTTGGGCATTATGCTCAGTCGACGCGTCGCGAGGCGGCAGGCGATCGCCAGCACCGCTATCAGCACCCAGGTCGTGACGACCGGTCCCGTAATCAGAACGGGACCGATATGAAACACGACCATCGCTTCGAGCGGGGAACGACTCATGGCGCAGTCTCTAACGCCAGCCTTTTTGCACGAACGGCGAAGACTCTCGCCAACTGGAATCCGGCCAAGGCTGAAAGCAACGGCGCGGCGCCCAATTCGGCGAACCCGGCGAAGACTCGCAGCCATACCGAGCAAGCGCATCGCGTGAATGAGCGGCGCTAGCCGCGTCCCGGAATTCCCGCAATAGAGCCGAACGTTCCATGCGAGCGCGCCAGAAGAATGCCGCACCGAGCGCCGCTCCCAGGACGAGGAAAAGCAATGGCTTCAGAAATTGAACGTTCATGCTTCCGTTTGCATCCTCTTCCAGACCATGTAAAAGCCCGCTGCCACGCCGAGGAAAACCAGCGTCGCGCTCCAGAAAACGCCGGAGTGAAAGGTCCGGTCCAGCCATCGGCCGATGAACGCGCCCAGCAGCGTTGGACCGACGATGGTCCATCCGAACCTGCCCATCATCCCAAGCGCGCGTCCGAGCGGCAGTTCGCCGGTGCGTTCCCACTCCTCGCGTCTGGCTTTCACCTGGTCGACAGCCTTCTCGAGCTTGCGTTCCTCTTCGTCGGAAGGTCCGCCGCCCTGTGCCCCGGGTGTCATGGTTTGCGGACCAGTGGATCCCGGAGCTGCTCGCCAGGCCGCAGATAGCGATAAATCTGTTGAATCGCGGCCTGCTGAAGACCCAGCGCTCCGAGCCGCGCGGCCTGTTCCGTCTCCGCATGTTTCGACATATGCGCGAGAACGCCCTCGCGAAGATTCTTGAGGTTGTCGCCGAGAATAGCCTCGCGCGTGGCAACCTCGACGGACTTGCCCTCACGCACGCGAAGAACGCCGCCACGAACCGCGGCGTAGTGTTCCACGCCGGCATCGTCGCGCCACGTCAGCACGCTGATCGCGAGCGCCGTCAGAAAATCCGCATGTCCGGACTGTATCCCGAAAGCTCCGGTCGAATCCTCGGCGCGAACGTAGCGGACATTGTCAGCGTTCACCACGATCGCCGTGGGCGTGGCGATGACTAATTTCATCGACGCTCCTTAGTGTGGAGCTTTATCTCGACTTGGCTTCCTTGGCACGCGCGTCCTCCAGCGCTCCGATCATGTAGAAAGAACTCTCGGCCCACTTGTCGCCCTCGCCGCCGAGAATTGCGCGGCATCCCTCAAGTGTCTCCGCGATCGGCACTGATTTGCCGGCGATGCCGGTGAACTGCTCCGTCACAAGAAAGGGTTGGGTCAGAAACCGCTGCAAGCGGCGGGCACGTTCGACGATGAGCCGATCCTCGGCGCTTAACTCTTCGACGCCGAGCAGCGAGATGATTTCCTGCAGCTCATGGTAGCGCGCGATCGTCCGGCGCACCTCTTCCGCCACCGTGTAGTGCTCTTCGCCCACGATGCGCGGATCGAGCAGGATCGAGGCCGAATTGAGCGGATCGATGGCTGGATACAGCCCCTGGGCGGCCATGTCGCGCGAAAGCACTATCGACGAATCGAGATGGCGAAAAGTTTCCACGACGGCGGGATCGGTGAAGTCGTCGGCCGGTACGTATACGGCCTGGATAGCCGTCACCGCGGCGCCCGCCACGGAGGTGATTCGCTCCTGCAAATCCGACATCTCGGTTGCCAGCGTCGGCTGGTAGCCTACGCGCGAAGGCAGCCGTCCGAGCATCCCGGAAACCTCGGCCCCGGCCTGCACGAAGCGGAAAACATTGTCCATCAGGAGCAGCACATTGCGGCTCATGGTGTCGCGAAAGTACTCGGCGACCGTGAGCGCCGTCATCGCCGACGCGCCATCGCGCCCCAGGCGGCTCATTCATCTGGCCAAAAACAAGCGCGGTGCGTGCGAGCACGCCCGACTTGCGCAACTCGCCCAGCAATTCATGCCCTTCGCGTGACCGCTCGCCAATTCCAGCGAAAACCGAGATGCCCGAGTAGTTCTCGACCGTGGTCCGGATCAATTCTGTAATGAGAACGGTCTTGCCGACGCCGGCGCCGCCGAACATCCCGGCCTTGCCGCCCTTGGCCAGCGGCGCGAGCAGATCGATGACCTTCATTCCGGTCTGGAAGACTTCGCGGGCCGGGTCCTGACGGCTGAAGGCGGGCCCGGCCCGGTGAATTGGCCATCGTGGAACGGTTGACGCGAAAGCCCCCAATCCATCGATAGGTTCGCCCACCACATTGATCAGGCGACCGAGCACCTTCTCGCCAACTGGAACGCTGATTGGGCCGCCGGTCTTGCGCACCGCGCATCCACGCCGAAGCCCCGCCGTATTTTGCATCGCGACCGTTCGTACCGTGTGCGGATCGAGATGGCCCTCCACCTCGATGAGCAACCGATAGCTCCCATCCATTCGATGACCAGGGCCTCATTCAGCGCGGGCAGCGCGCCATCAGCAAACTCGACGTCGACCACCGACCCGCGGACACGAACGACAATCCCAACGGCAGCCGCTTCCTTCGGCGCCGCGCCCGCGCCTGACACCGCGGAATCGGGCGGCTCCTCCTCCGCTACCCGAGTCATCGGCTTAGCGCTGCCACTTGATTTGCGCCGCCTCGAGCGGAATCGCTGCGCCGCCGTGACGGGGTATCAACCGTGCGGTGAAATCCTCGGCGGGACGTTGAGCGGGCACCTGCGCGACGTATATCCATCCCCTGGTCGCGCCGACCAACTGCTCGCCGCGCGTCATCTTCTGTCGCATAGGCGCTCCACCATCCGGCGAGTCGGCATAGAGTTCGACCTCGAGCTCGTCCGGATCCAACTCGTCGAGGTAAACCTGCACGTGGAATTGGTGCTGCCCGGACAAGGTTTCGACATGGACATTGCCGAAGTAAATCGCAGGCCAATGCTGTCGGAGCCGACTCTGCCATTCCAGCAATTCTTTCCCGAGAGCGCCGTGGTTTTTGGCACGCTCGCGATAAGCCTGCGCGGCAGGAAGGTAATATTTTTCGGTGTACTCGCGGACCGCTCGATTGGCGGAAAATCTGCGGAGTGAGTTGCGCCATACTTTCGCGCATTCGCGCGACCCAATCAGCGGGAATCCCTTTCCGGTCGCGCGCGTAAAATTCCGGGATCACTTGCTCCTCGAGGATGTCGATACAATTCTTCCGCTTCGGTCGCGTCCCACGCCGGATCCTCGCCATGTTCCATGCCATCGCCGACAGCCCAGCCCACTTTCGGCGAGTAGGCCTCCGCCCACCAGCCGTCCAGTTCCGACAGGTTGAGACCGCCGTTGACGAGCACTTTCATCCCGCTGGTTCCGCAGGCTTCCCAGGGCCGCCGCGGAGTGTTGATCCACACATCCACGCCCTGCACCAATCGCTCGGCCAGGAGCAAATCGTAGTCGCTAAGAAACACCGCATGGCGACACACTTCAGGGCGTCGGATGAATTTGATCCACGCTTGAACCATCGCCTTGCCGGCCTCGTCCTGCGGATGGGCTTTGCCGGCGATTATCAACTGCACGGGGCGCTCCGGATTGGTGAGCAAACGAACCAGGCGTTCGGGATCGTGCAGCAGCAGATTGGGCCGTTTGTAAGTCGCGAAGCGGCGCGCGAAACCCAGCGTCAGAGTGTTTGGGATCGAAGATGCGATCGCAGTTGATCTCGTCCGGTTCGGACTGCGCCGGCGCCGGCAAGGTCGCGTCGCGAGCCGCTCGCGCACGTAGTGAACCAATTCACGCCGATTCTTTGCACGAAGCTGCCACAGAGCGCTCGTCCGGGACGCGACGGATATCAT
Organism: uncultured delta proteobacterium; assembly: GCA_963832395.1. GTDB lineage: Bacteria > Desulfobacterota > Binatia > Binatales > Binataceae > JAKAVN01. Next base: position 232,170 of record CAWHTV010000010.1, read on the forward strand.
CTCCAACGTTCTCCATGGTCGCCACGCCAGCGCTCCTTGCCCACAGGCCTCGGTCCACAGGGCGTCGGCCGCGGCCGAGTCCCAGGTCGGCAGTGTGCACGCCGTTGGTGACATGGCCGATCGGGACTTCCGCCTCGGGCCAGCGCGGAAAAAGCGACTGCAAAAATCCGGCGGCTCACCGCGCCGTGCAGCCGGCTGACGCCGTTGACCGCGCCACTGCCGCGGATCGCCAGGTAAGCCATATTGAAAGGCTCATCGGCATCGTCGGCCGATTGCGCGGCCGAGAGCGAGCAGATCGTGCAAGCCGATCCGAAGTCGTGCTTCGGCGTATCGCCTGAAGATAGCGCTCCATCAGGCCGGAGCGAAACGATCGAAGCCGGCCGCAACCGGAGTGTGGGTCGTGAAGAGATTGCCGGCGCGCGTTACGGCCAAGCGACGTCGAACGGGCAGCCGTTATCCTCCATGAAACTTAGCGCGCGTTCCAGCACGGCGAACGCGGCATGTCCTTCGTTCAGATGGCAAACTTCGGGCCTGATTCCGAGCCCTCGCAGCAGCCGCCAACCGCCGATCCCGAGCACCAGTTCCTGTTGCAGGCGCAACTCGGGCCGCCGCCGTATAGTTCGCTGGTGATGCCGCGATACGCCGGAGGATTCGCAGGATCGTTGGTGTCAAGCAGATACAGTGTCACCCGGCCGACCTGCACTTGCCAGGCGCGCAACCAGAGCTGATGGCCCGGCAAGTCGACCTTCAGCCTGAACCATTCGCCGTCACTATCGCGCACCGGCACGATGGGCAGTTGGCCAGGATCGTTGTAGGGATAGAGTGCCCGCTGGATTCCATCGGCGTCGATGATCTGGCGGAAATAGCCCTGCTGATAGAGCAGGCCGACGCCGACCACCGGCACGCCGAGATCGCTGGCGGCCTTGAGCTGATCTCCGGCCACGTTGCCCAGTCCGCCCGAGTAGATCGGAAGCGCTTCGCTAAGACGAACTCCATACTGAAGTACGCGATACAGGCCAGCGACGAGCTGGCCTGGGTGCGCTGAAACCACGCTGTGTCCTTCAGACGGTGCCGCTGCGTTCCAACAAGCTCCTGTATCTGCCTACGAAATTCGGGGTCCGCTTGTAGTGCCTTGAGCTTGCTCCGGGAAGCCGTCTGCAGAACCACCCATGGATTGTGGGTGATCGCCCATAGTTCCGGCTCGATCCTTCCCCACACCGGATCAGCCGTGTGCTCCCAACAATTTCGGAGATCAAGGGCCAGTTCAGCCAAAGGCGCGAGATCCTCGATTCCTGACTCGAACAGACTGCGGTTGAGGTCGGGCACGTTCTTCTTCCTTTGTGAACTCGAAGATGTTCACAGCGGACCGTTATTTAGCCGGCGTCTTCCTGGATTTGCCGAAGTATTTTTCCATCGGCGTGAAATAGTAGTCTTGCTATCCGTAGCATCACCGCGGGCCGCAATCCGCCTGTCGCGGATCCGCGTTGCTCGTATTTTACGTCCCAGCCAAATCAAACTTTTCAGTTAAGCGAAACCGTGGCGAGTTGAAATTCAAGCTTCTGCGTCAGCCGGATCACGCGTGCCGCGGCCGCGCGATACGACGTATCGATCCCCGGCGAAGCGCTATGCACCTCGCCCAGCAATAGGATGCAACTCGGGCGCCTTCGCTTCAGCAACCATTTTCCTGAGTGGCGCGCGGCTCACGACGCCGGAGTCCGTCTGATCGCGCAGGCTTTGCAGCCATGCTTCCAGGCGGCCTCTGATTGCGTCTGCCAACCGCGGGCTATCGGCGCTTCCGGCCGTTTCAAGACGCGCCAGGTTACTCGATCGCGAAGGCCAGGCGGCGGAGCGTGTCGAGCGCGTTGACCAGTTGGTCACCGTCGATTTCAGCGCCGCGACCCTCGAGCAAGGCATCATTCGCGACCGTCAGCATCATAGCGATACCCGCGACCGTCGCCATCTCGGCCGCGGCTCGCCGCCGCTTCTCCTCGGGGCCATCGCCCCCTTCCATGAGATCGAGCATCGCGGCGAGCGGCGCCTGAAACTGCTCGGCGAGCGTGCGGCTTGCTCGCTCGCGCCATAAGAGAGAGACGGCGGCGCGAATTATCATGCCGAGGCTGATGCCCCAGATGCTCCAGATCGAACCGAGCACGTCGGCGCGCGGCCCGGGGCCTCCGTAGCCAATAACGAAGGCCGTGCCGCCGATCGAGAGGTATGAAAGAATTCCGCCACCCTCGCCGATATACGCCATCAGCAGGGTGCCCGCGAAAATCGCGCCCATATATGGTCCGGGCGAGGTGAAGTTGGGATCTATGACAACTGTGCCGAGCGCCGCCAACGCGAGGGCTCCTGACGCACCGATCGCACGCATCGTGAATTTGCGCGCCGTCGCTCCGTGGCTCGGCGGGCCACCGAGCATCAGCAACCAGATCGCAGCGTGCAGCTCCGGACTATTGTCCCAAAGGCCGATCAGAAACGCGGCCGTCAGCGCGATCGTATGCCGCGTGCTGAAGCGTATCAGGAAATTTCTAGCGACGGCTGGGCGCGGCCTCGCCGGCTCATCGATTTCAACTTCTTCGGATGGAACTTCAGCTTGCTGGGATGGAAGCTCGATTCGATCGGCCTCGAGAATCTCGCAGATTCTTACCATCGGCGCGGTAATTGCGGCCAGTTCGGGAGCTGCGGTGCCGAGGCGTGCGATCCGCGCGGCGAGGTCGTCGCCATCCCGGAGCGCGCCGGGCGTGCCGGGCATCGCTCTGAACACACTCGGAGCGCGCCCAGTGCGATGCGCGCGGAGGCTTTCGACGTATCGCTCGAGGCGGTGATCGATCGCCGCTCGGAGCGCGCGCAATTCGTCAACCGAGGTGGCAGATAGTGGAGGTTTTTCGCTCGCGAGCGCGGCGGCCGCCAGACGATCGGTCTGTCCGCGAATGCTCTCCGCAACCATCACGTCGGCAAGCAGCGTCGCCGGCCATGCGGCACTGCGCGCTGCCGTGATGGCGGGGCCGAGCAGCGAGAGATGATACCCGAGACGCGAGGCGACCGGACGATCGTCTGTGGCCGGAACTTCGCACAGCAAAATTTCGATCAGCGTCGCGAGTCTCAGGCCCGAGCGCGTAAGCGTCGCCGCGATCGAATTGGCCAGCGCCGATTCGGCCGGTTCCGGCCGCACGATACTGTTGCACAGCAACAGGACGATGACGGCAATCGCCATCGCGCCGAACGCCTGCGCCTCGTTCAATAGCAGCTCGTCCGGGATGAATAACGCCAGGTAAAAGGCGGTGACTACCGGAACTTGAATCCACACCCACAGCCGCCCCAAAGTCGGAACGGCATAGATCGCGTAGGTGGTGAAGAGACATAGGAGGATGAAGACGGTGACATGGACAACGGGCGAGTCGACCAAAGCTCCGACCAACACCAACCCGAGCGCCTGGAACACCGCCGCGAAGCATACGAAGGCGACTCCCCGCGCCAGTGAGAACGCCGCTTCAGGCAGCGCGAAATTGAACAACAGCGTCAGACCGAGCGGATTCGTGATCTGCATCGCGGCAGTTGCGCCGGCGCCAAGCGCGGTGATCAGCCCGACTCGCGCCGCCCGTCGCCATCGCCCGGGCGTCGGCTCGAGCTCTTCGAACAAGGCTCTCCATTTACCGCTCGCCGTCATCTCTCAGGCCGCAAATCAAAGCATACTTTGCGCTTCGAGCGTGACGCATCCAACAACGCCGCCGCATAAGCGAGTTCAACAACGCAATTTGTTGTCCGCTGCGAGGAGCGAACGTCAGCACCTCAGACTAATGTTCAAGGTCTGCATGCTGTTGATGCTCGCCGGGCTTGGCGGATGCGCCGCGTCGGGTGAACGGCCGGAGTTCAATCCGTCTCGATGGGCGCCGGCGGCGGTGCAGCATGAATGGCAACCCGGCCCGAACGAGCAGGCGATCAATGTCCAGGCGGCGGCCGGCGGCTTCGACAACAATCGTCCGCCGCGCGCGGCACGATTGAAATACGACCTTCCAGCCTTGATCGACCTGGCCTTGAGCCGGAACCCCGATACGCGCGAAGCGTGGGAGGCGGCGCGCGCGGCCGCCGCCGGATGGGGAATCAGCCGCGCGCCCTTCTATCCAACGGTGCGCGTCGACAGCCAAAACGGATACGAGCGGATCGTCGACCAGGTCCCGAAGCATTGGGGCACGCTCAAGAACTGGCGCAGCAGCAATCTGCTCACGATGAACTACGACCTCGCCGATTTCGGCCGTCGCGACGCGGCCGCACGCTCGGCGCGCGAACAGATGCTGGCGGCTAATTTCCAATTCAACCGCAAAATCCAGGAGGTAGTGTTCGCGGTCGAAAAGAGCTTCTATCTGCTTGATGCCGAGCGGGCGAATGTTGCCGCCGCGCAGGCGATCGTGCGTCTGGCAACCACCGATCGAATCGCAGTCGAGAAGCGCCATGCTGGCGGGCTGGCGACGAAACCCGATGTCCTGCTGGCACGCCAGCGCGAAGCGCGGGCCCACTACGAGCTGGAAAACGCGGAGCTCGGGGTCAGCGACGCCCAGGCCGACCTCGCGGTCGCGCTTGGCGTCCGCGTCGACACGCTGCCGGAAATCGAGAGCTTCGGCGGCCAGACGGTTCCCGCCACGCTCAGCGGCGCGGTCGACGACCTGATCAACCTCGCGATGCGTGAGCGGCCCGACCTTGCGGCCAAGGTTGCGGCGCTGCGCTCTGGCGATGCCGAGGTCGATCTGGCGCGCGCTTCGATGTATCCGACGGTCGAGCTTTCCAGCTACTACGGCAGCCATGCTTTCAACTATCGGTTGTCGAATCCGCCGACGCCGCAGTTCACGGCGATGGCGCCCGAGTACGCCGCCAGCGTCGCGCTTCGATGGGACGCGTTTGCCGGCTTCGAGCACGTGAACTCGATCGAGCGGGCCGAGGCCGATCGCGAGGGCGCGCGCGCGCAGGTCTATCAATACCAACTCGATGTCGCGAGCCAGGTATGGCGCGCCTACTACGCTTTCGCAACGGCGCTCAGGAAGTACCAATATGCGCAGGCGCTGCTGCAGGCGTCGCAGTCAGCCTACGATTCGAATTTCGGATCGTTCAATCATGGACTGGCGACGATCGTCGATCTGCTGTCGGCCGAGCGCGATCTGGCCGACGCCAAGTACACGATGGTCGGGAGCCGGGCCGACCTCCTGATCTCGGCTGCCGCGGTCGCCTACGCGAGCGGAGCGATTCCGCCGCAGGCCCGCCCGTGAAGCATCGGCGCGACCGCGTTCATTGCGCTTGCGATCGGATCGGCGGCAGGCGCGCGCGACGGCGCGCCGTCGATCGTCACGACCGCGGTCGCGCCCATCCGGAACGGAAACCTGGGATCCTCGTCTCCGAGCGTGATGCGCACGGGAAAGCGCTGCGCGAGCCGCACCCAGTTGAGCGTCGGCGCGACGTTGGCGAGACCCGCGACCGTGGCGCCGTTGGTCTGGTATAGCGCCCAGCCGACGCCCTCGACCACGCCGCGAAAGCGCCGGTTGGGATAGCCGAGCAGATAGACGCGCGCGCTCATCCCGGGCGCGATGTGAGAAAGAAAGGTCTCGCGGAAATTGGCGATAACGTACCAGGTGCGATTGTCGACCAGGCTTATTACTTCGCGTCCCCGGTTCGCATACTGGCCGACCGCGATGTTCAGATTGGTGACGTAGCCGTCGAACTGCGCGCGCACCCGGCAATAGCCAACGTTGAGTTTCGCCTTGTAGACCTCGGCCTCGGCCTCGGCGCGGCGCGCGTTGATATCGCCGACCTGCCCCAGTTGCTTTTCGGCTTGGCCGACTTCGTTGCGCGCCTGCTCGGTCGCCGCGAGCGCGGCGGCAAGTTTGCTGCGGACGCCGGCTACCTTGTTAGCGGTGACGAACTCCTCCTTTTCGAGCGGCACGAGACGCGCGAGATACTGACGCTCGTAGCCGGCGTCAGCTTCGGCCCGCTTCTGGCTCGCTTTGGCGGCGCCGATCGCATGGTCGAGAGCCTCGATCTGTAGATTGGTAAGCGCACGACGCGCCTCGGCCAGATCGAGCTCGGCCTGGTATGGACGCGGATCGATGACAAACAGCAGGTCGCCTGCCTTGACGTGCTGATTGTCGCGCAGCGGAAGCTCGACGATCGTGCCGCTCACCTCGGGCGCGACCGCAACGATGTTGGCGCGCACGTAAGCATCGTCGGTACGCGGATGAACATAGTAGAGGCGCAGAACATATGCGCCGAGCACGAGATCCGCGAGGATCACCGCGACGAACAGGATCCGGGCGGCAATCCGGCGCGCCAGATTTTCGGTCGATCGCCCGCCGCTCGCCGCTGCCATGCGTCCATCCCTCAGGCACGGCTAAAGAAGATGACCCATCCGATCAGCGCGAACATCGCGATCAGGCCGCCGTAAAAGAGCGGTAGCGGACGCAGATCGCGCTCGAGGCCGGCCGCGACAAACAGCGGATGGCATACTGTCGCGAGGATCGCGCCACCGGCCGCGCATAAAAGCCAGCCCGGAAAGTCGGCCCCCGCGATGCTAACCACCGGGTCGCATCCCGCGGCCGTGAGCATCAGGATGCCGGCTGCTAAATATCCCACCGCAAACGCGATCATCGTCGCAGGCTCCGAATCAGAAAACGCATCGGGCAAACTCGCCCCGTAGCGCAAGCTGGCTCCGAAACCTTCTATGTCGATACCGAATTCCTGGCCGGCGTCCAAAAGTGTATCGAACAGGTATTGCCCGGCCGAACGCTCACACATGATCAGATAAGAACGCGCGAGCCTTCCTGGATCTGTCCTCGCCTCCGAGGGTTCGGCGAGATCGTTGCGGATTATTTCGGTAACCAGTCTCGCAACCGAAGTGCGTAACGCGGTATCGTTGGGAGTTGTCGTATCGCTGAAGTCGATACCGCACAACTTGGATAGAACCCTCGCACTATCCGATCCCACGATGCGTATCAGGGCGCGAGCGTGAGTCAGATCTACGACGGTCGATGGCGCGGCACCGTCATTGGTTTGCACGATCGCTGAAGGAAGGGACGCACCTGGAGAGCCGATCATTACCCATTCTTCGGGGCCAATGCCGGCCACGAGCACGCGGGAGCCGTCACGCTTAACCCGCCCGCGATCTACATCCAGCGATCGCGCCTTCGCGATATCCGTAGCGGTACGCAGGAGAATCTTTTGACATGGCGTACAGTCGATGAGGCGTAGCGGACTGGTGCTTGGTTTAGCCGAGACCGACCACGCCGCCACCACTACGACGGGAGGCGCCTGCGCTATAGGGCTTCGCGCGATGGGCAACGTCTCAGCCACGCAGCCGTGCTCCCTTTGGATCGAAATGAACACGTCGCTCTGTAACTACCGCTGAAACATGTCGCCCGTCAGGCAGACGCACCGAGACGGAAGTGCCTGCACGGGACGAATCCTCCGATACCATGGCCATGCATATCGAACGATGCAGCGTGGGCGACATGCGGCTCGAAGTGATTCGCCCCAGGATCCTGTCGCCGTTGACGATCAGACTCGCCTCGGGCGGCACCAGGACCGGATCATCCGGCCACAAACCCACCAGGCGGGAATAGTCACTCCGCTCCGATTGCCACTTGAGTTCAGGCTTGCCGACGAAGTCGGGCTTGGTGAGCTTTACGAATTTGCCCAACCCCAAGGCTGAGCGCCTGCGTCAGACCATCGGTATCCTGTCCGACAATGACATGCCCCTTCTCCAGACGCATGATGCGCTGTGCCTCGATGCCGAAAGGTGCAATTCCGAGATCGCGTCCGCGCTCAAGTAGTGTCTCCCACACGTAGAGCCCATAACCCGCAGGTACGTGCAGCTCATAGCTCAGCTCTCCGGTAAAGCCCAGGCGCAATAGAAGACACCCGTCCACTCCCGCCACGCGGCCTCGACGTACTCCCATGTAGGCAAAAGCCGCGGGATCCAGATCAACATTTTCCGTAATCCGACTGAGTAATTCACGCGAACGAGGGCCCGCGACATTTATCGATGCGAACGCGTCGGTGGCAGGCGTCACATGCACCCGCCCCTCATCGCTTGAGCCCTGCAGCCACGTTTCGATCCATTCACCCACGCCAGCGGCTCCGGATGACGTGGTAGTCATGAAGTATTCATCCGCGGACAGGCGAGCGGTGACGCCGTCGTCAAGCACCACACCGTCATCGGTACACATCAGGCCGTACTGAGCCGATCCCACCGGCAAGCTCCGACCAACCGTTGACGTAGAGGAAGTTGAGCAGGTTTGGAGTGTCCGAGCCGTGCAGTAGGTATTTACCCAGCGGTGTGACGTCGATGATACCAACATTGGTACGCGTATTGACTACTTCCGCCTGTGGGTCGCCGTAATGCTCGGGACGAATCCATTTTCCCGCGACCAGCGGTTGCGCATTGTGTGCTTCATGCCACGGCTGCATCGGAGATACGTGCGTAGGTTCCGACGGCCGGCCGGCCAGCGCTCCCAGCGTGATCGGCGCGTAGGGCGGTCTCCAGGTCGTCGTCCCAATCTCCTCCAGTGATTTTGCCAATGCTTCAGCCACTATCGCCATCGTGTTGATGGTCTCGAGCTTCCCCTGGGTCGGGCCCATGGTGGCAGTGGTGTAGCGCTTCACCAACTCGATCGAGTCATAGCCCTCCGCGACTGCGGAGTGGATATCCTTGGAGGAAACGTCTTCGCACCAGTCCACCATTCCGTGCGTCCGGCTACGGAAAAGCGCCGGATGGCTGTGCACACCAAGTTTCGGTAGCGCGGCCGGTCCCGTACCATGGCCCGCCCGAGCGGCCGCCATCGCGCCGACCGCGCGAGCGTGAGCGATCAGTTCCTCGATCGAACCATCGCCGGCAAGACCTCCCGCGGCAAAGACATCGCCCGGCAGATTGGCGCCCGGGAAGAACCGCGCCGCGGCTGGTTCATATTTCGGCTGATCGCCCGCCATGTTCAGCAGCGCAGTCGGCGCGGTCCATCCCGCGGCTATCACCAGCAAGTCACAATCGATCCGCGAGCCGCTGGTCAACTCGACGCCGCGGACTCTATTGCTTCCCAGCGCACGCACGATCCCTTCACCGCGCCTGGCGTCAGCGATCGCGGCCACCTCGATGCCAACGCGGCGCAAGTCGAGGGTGACCAAGTCACCATCATCGTTGGCGGTGAAGACCACTGCGCGCATCCCCGGGCGTACCGCGTAAAGGTTGATCAAACGGCGCACCGCGCCCGAGAGCATAACGCCCGGCAGATCGTTTCCTTCGAAGACATAGGGCCGCTCGATCAGCCCGGGCGCAACCACCAGGACTTTCGCCCGCGCCTTGATCAGACGTTCGGAAACCTTCGGCAAACCGCGTTCGACGATTGCGATCCAGTTCCCATCGTAACGGCCGGTAACCACGGCGTTGGTCAAAACTTCGACTCCCGTCTGCGCCTGCAATTCGCCGTCGAGTTGCGCGAGCACGCTCCGCGCCTGTTCGTCGCCGTATCGCAGATGGCCTCCCAGATCGTGCTCCTCTTCCACCAGCATCACCTGCGCACCGGCCGACGCGGCTGCCACGGCGGCCGCCATTCCCGCGGGTCCACCGCCGGCGATCACGAGATCGGGATGCGCGTAGCGTTTGTCGTAATAGCCATGCTCCGAATTCGGAGAGGTCGTTCCGCCGGCGATAAAGCGCCTTAAGAGATGCTCGTATAGGGGCCACCATCGGCGCGGCCACATGAAGGTCTTGTAGTAAAATCCGGGCCCCAGGAAGCGCGTGATCAAGCTGACGCCCGCCTTGACGTCGAAGTTCAACGAGGGCCAGCCGGTCTGAGCCGTAACATTCATCCCCGGCTCGACGAGACGGTGAGCCGCGCGAACGTTAGGCTCGTCACCGACCTGCATCATGCAGGAAGGATCAAGATAGTTGGCAGTGAGTATTCCGCGAGGCCGGTGGTATTTGTAGCTGCGCGAGAAGACTTGCACTCCGCAAGCGGCAAGCGCGGAAACGATCGTATCTCCCGCGTAAGCGGGGAACTGCGCGCCGTTCCAGGCAAAGCGTGAAGGACTGCGCACGCTTGATGAGTTCGCCGCGCTGTGGCGCGAGCCGATGCGTCATCGACGCATTCATCGGCGCTCACTCGCACCAGCCTCAGTCTCAGCTACGGCAGGTTCCGGCTGGCCTCCATCACGGATGGCACGAATCTCGTTGGTGAGCGTATGGCGTTCAGTGCGAAAATATCGGGCGCATCCTTCGCGATGGTACCAGGTCTCCGTGATCCATCCGGCGCCGTTCGACTTGAGGTATAGGTAGTCGCGCCATTGCTCCGGCGTGGCGCGGTTGGAATCAGGTCTCGGCTTGACCTCTCCGCACCAGCGAAATTCGCTGGCGTTGCGCGGTCCGCAATATGGGCAAGGCACCAATATCATTCAGCGCTCCTATCCATGCATTCACCAGCCTCAGTGTCCGACCGAGGCCGCACCCTTTTCGCCCACCAGTTGACCTTGGGAAAAGCGCGCGAGACCGAACCGTGCGATCAACTCGGGCGTTGTGCCGCTCGCGACGAGCTGAGCCATCGCCTCACCCGAGACCGGTCCCGCCTTGAAGCCGTAGGTGCCCCATCCAACGTCGACATGAAACCCCTCGACCGGCGTCACACCCATGACGGGCGAAAAGTCGGGGGTCATGTCACATAGCCCGGCCCACTGGCGCACCAACCGCACCTTAGCGATCGACGGCATCAGCTCGAGTATCTGGCCGGCCAACTCCTCGGTGAACTCCAATGAGCCGCGCGTGGAATAGGACCCGAACGGATCGACGCTGGCGCCGAAAACCAACTCGCCGCGATCGGTCTGGCTCACGTACACATGCAAGGTGCCCGAGACCACCACGGCACCAAGAAAATGCCTGACTGGTTCGGTCACTGCCGCCTGCAGCGGATAGGTTACGATCGGCAGCGTAACTCCGGCCATCGCCGCGACCACGCTCGACCATCCGGCGGTGCAGTTGAGCACGCATCGCGTAGCGATCCTGCCCCGGCTGGTCCTGACAGCGGCAACCCGCCCCTGCTCGACATCGATCCCGAGTGACTTCGGTCTTCTGATGAATGTGGATGCCTTGGGCGTCGACTCCGCGCGCATAACCCCAGTTGACCGCATCATGACGGATGATCCCGCCTGGCACATGGTAAAGCGCGCCGAGGATCGGGTAACGCACATTAGGCGAGACCTCGAGGTACGGAACCAGCCGCTTAATCTCCTGCGGATCGATGACTTCCGAGCGGACTCCTTCGAGCTTGTTGACCTCGGCGCGCCAGCGCATCGTGCGCAACGAACTGTCCGTGTGTGCCAGGGTGAGATGGCCGAGCTGCGAGAACATCACATTGAAATTCAACTCGGCGGCTAGCTGTTCGTACAGCTTCACCGAGCGACTATAAAAGCGCACTCCCTCGGGCGTTAAATAGTTGGAACGAACGATCGCCGTGTTGCGGCCCGAATTCCCGCCGCCAAGATAACCACGGTCCAGCACCGCAACGTCTGTGATGCCGTGGTTCCGGGCGAGATAGTAAGCGGCCGCCAGTCCATGTACTCCCGCACCGATGATTACGACGTCATAGCTGGGCTTGAGGTCGTGCGCCCGCCAGACTCGCGGCCAGTCCTCGCCGGTCAGCCCGTGACGAAAAAGGCTCCATGCCGAATAGCGGCGTGGGAGACGCGGTGAACGCCCGGCGCCGTTGCTGCCGTTACCCGGCCCGACGCCGCGCCAAAACTTACCCAAGCCCATCGTCCGCTCAGCCGTGTACCGCTCTTCAGTCAGAGCCGGATTCGTTGTTCAATCCCGGTATCCAGTTCGTTCCGGCCAACTTGACCTTGGCCATCGCGGCCGCTTCGACATTGAGCGCGACGAGGTCTTCGCGTTCCAGATGATGGACATCGGACTTGCCGCAGGCGCGCGCCAGCGTGACCAGTTCCATGTTCATCACATTGAGATAGTTGCGCAGCCGCCGCGCCCCTTCTTCCGGGTCGAGCCGAATTTCGAGTTCCGGCTCCTGAGTAGTAATACCTACCGGGCACAGTCCCGTGTGACAGTGATGACAATAGCCGGGCTCGGTGCCGAGCCCCGCATAGTCGGCGCTCACATCCTGATGCGCTCCGCCGTCGGCGCAGTGCCGCGAGTTGCATCCGAGCGCGACCAACGCCGCCTGTCCGATTGACACCGCGTCGGCGCCCATCGCCAGCGCTTTTGCCACGTCCGCCCCGGTGCGGATACCGCCCGAGATGACCAGTTGAACCTTGCCGACCATCTTCATCTCTTCCAGGGCCTCGACCGCCTCGCGCAGGGCCGGCAGAGTTGGTATTCCGGCGTGCTCGATGAACACCTGTTGGGTCGCCGCGGTCCCGCCTTGCATGCCGTCGACAACTACAACGTCGGCGCCGCTCTTGATAGCCAGTTTGACGTCATTGAAGACGCGCGAAGCTCCCATCTTGATATAAATCGGGACTTGCCAGTCGGTGATCTCGCGCAATTCCGCGATCTTGATCGTGAGATCATCGCAGCCAGTCCAGTCAGGATGTCTGCACGCGGAGCGCTGATCGATGCCCGCAGGCAACGTGCGCATCGCGGCGACTCGCGGGCTGACTTTCTGCCCCAGCAAAACGCCTCCGCCGCCCGGCTTGGCGCCCTGCCCTACCACGATCTCGATCGCGTCGGCTTTTCTCAGATCGTCGGGGTTAAATCCGTAGCGCGAGGGCAGGCACTGATAGACCAAGGTCTTTGAGGCGCTGCGCTCTTCCGCGGTCATGCCGCCATCGCCGGTCGTGGTCGAAGTGCCAACCATCGTCGCGGCGCGGCCGATTGCCTCCTTGGCGCGCGCGGACAACGCGCCGAAGCTCATGCCCGCGATAGTTATCGGGATCGCGAGTTCAATCGGCCTTTTCGCATAGCGCGTTCCCAGGACCGTTTTGGAAACGCACTTCTCGCGGTAGCCTTCGAGCGGATAGCGCGAAAGCGAGGCAGTAAGGAATACGAGGTCGTCGAAGGTCGGAAGTTTGCGCTTGGCGCCGAGTCCCCTGATTTCGTAGAGGCCGCGTTCAGCCGCGCGATGGATATATTCGAGCGCACCGCCGTCCAGGGTCGAGCTCTCTTCAAGGTATTTCGATGACATCGGCGCTCGCTCAATATTCCTGATGGGCTTCGGCGTTCCAATGATAGAGCGTTCGCGCCGATGCCACCCGCTTGAAGTCTTTCGAGGAAATATCCAGTCCGGCCCGCTTGAGCAGGGCCGCGACCTTCGCGTGGTCCGCCTCAGTCATCGGTTCTTCGCGAGCGTCCGCGCCCAGACTGTGGATTTTGCCGCCCACGTAAATCTGCGCCTCGTAAAGCGAGTCGCCCAGATGGGCCCCGGCGTCGCCGCACACTACCAGGTTTCCGGCTTGCGCCATGAAGCCGGACATGTGGCCGATCGATCCGCCGACCACGATGTCGCAACCCTTCATCGATATTCCACAGCGCGAGGAGCTGTCCCCTTCGACCACCACCATTCCCCCGTGTCCCGAGGCAGCGGCGCACTCCGAGGCGTTGCCTCGGACGCGGACGACACCGGACATGATATTCTCGGCTACGCTCCATCCCACGTTGCCGTACACGGTCACAGCGGCCTGCTTGTTCATGCCGGCCACGAAATAGCCGGCATTGCCGCGTATATGCACCTCAACTGGATAGTCCAGTCCGACCGCGATATTGTGCATTCCGTTGGGATTGAGTATCTCAACTACGCGCACGTCCTCGCCGGCGAGCCGATGATGCAGGTAGTCATTCAACTGGCGGACACTCAACTCCGACAAATCGAGCCGCACGGTCTTCATGCGGCAACCTGCCAGACATAGATCTGCTCGGGCAGCGGCTCGAAAATATTGGCCTCAGCGACTCCCGGCAGATGCGCCAGCGAGCGAAACTCCGAGGAGATCGCCACGTATTGATCGGTTTCGGCGACGACCGCCGGCTTGCAGGCGAACGCGTCGCGCACCAGAACGATCTGCCGCGCGGTTCCGATAAGAAAAGTGTAAAAGCCGTCGATCTTCTCAAAGGCTGAGGTCAGCGCCTGTTCGATAGTGTCGCCCTGCGCCATGCGCCATTGCAAAAAACGGCAGGCCGCCTCGCTGTCGTTGTCGGTCTCGAATTCCAGATTTTCCTCCTCCAGCAGACGGCGCACGCTGTAGGGATTCGACAACGATCCGTTGTGCACCAGGCAGAAATCCTCGCCCGCCGTGAAGGGATGAGCATGCGCCGGTGAGACCTGCGATTCGGTCGCCATCCGGGTATGGCCGACGCAATGCGTGCCTTGCAGTTGGTCAAAGTGATAGCGTCTGGCCACCTGGTCGGGCCGGCCGACATCCTTGAACAGTTCTATCGAGCGTCCGGCCGCCAGCACCCTCACGCCATTGCCACGCTTCGCGAGCCACTGTTTGAGCGGGCCAATCTCGACTGCCGCGTTCAACTCGGCCTGGTTGTCATGCGCGGAAACGGTGGGCTGACCACCGAGTTCGGCCTTTATGGATTCGGCCAGGGCGCTCCAATCGTAGTCACGGCTGTTGCTAAACAGGCTGAAACGCCGCAGCGGCGGCTCGAGCGCGCTGGCGAAGACCGCAAGGCCCGCCGAATCCGGCCCACGCTCCGCCATGCAGTCGAACATCGGAAGCACCAGCTTTCCGAGTGACTGGCGAAGCTCCTCGCTCTTTAGCATCAGCCCGATAATTCCGCACACGCAATCTTCCTCCCGAGCATCTCAGTAAAATTCCAGATATCTTTTCACTTCCCAATCCGACACGTGCCGATGATAGTCCACCCACTCCATGCGCTTGAGCCGGATGAACTCGGCCACGAACTTCTTGCCCAGGGCTTCATGGAACAAGCCGTCCGCCTCGAGCGCATCCAGCGCCTCGGGCAGACTCTGCGGAAGGGTCTTAATTCCGCGGGCCACCAGTTCCGCCTCGCTAAGGTCGTAGTGATTGAAGTTGTGCGGCTCGCCCGGATCAAGCTTCTTATGGATGCCATCAAGTCCCGCCGCGATGACGGCGGCCGTGGCGAGGTACGGATTGGCGCTTGAATCGATCAGCCTCAACTCCAATCTGCCGTAGGGTATGCGGACCATGCAACTTCGGTTGTTGTCGCCATACGAAATGTAGGCGGGAGCCCACGTTGCCCCGGAAAAGGACCGTCCCACAACCAGCCGCTTGTAAGAATTCACGGTCGGCGCGACCAGTGCCGTCAGGGCCGGCGCGTGGGCCAGGAGGCCACCGAGGAACTGGTAGCCCGCCGCCGAGAGACCCAGCTTGCGCCGGTCGGAGCGCTCGAGGAAGAGGTTGGGATTCTTGGCATCGGCGAGCGACAGATGCATGTGCATGCCGCTGCCCGTCCGATCCGACAGCGGCTTGGGCATGAACGTGCTGATGAGTCCCATCTCGCGGCCGATCTCTCCGGCTGCCATCCGGAAAAACACCATCCTGTCGGCGGTCGTCAGGCAGTCGGAGTACGTAAAGTTGATCTCGAACTGGCCGTTCGCGTCCTCATGATCGACCTGGTAGACGTCGAAACCCGCTTTCTGCAACGAATCGACCAGTCGCTCGATGAAGGCTCTGCTGCGCGACAACCCTTTGTAATCGTAACACGGCTTGTCGAGCCGGTCGGTCTCATCGGCCGGACCGATGGAGCCGTCCGGGCGCCGGGCCAGGAGCATGAATTCCGGCTCCATCCCGGAATTTAGCGTCCAACCCCGCTCAGCTCAGGCGTCGAATCTGTTCCTTCAGGATGAAGCGGCTATCGAACGGCCACGGCTTTCCTTTGATCCGGCCGTCGCACACGATCCTGGCGTAGCCGGGTTGCCACGGCACCAGCGACAGGGTCGCCAGATCGCCGATCGCCATGTAGTCGGGATCGTGCGGCTCTTGTCCCATCCCCCATAGCGCGAAGCCCGCAAAGCCCGCTCCGTCTTCCAGGATGACGTCCTCGAAGTGCTCGACCGGGACCGCCTTGGTCTTGGCCACCCCGTGAATATCGACAAACTGGGCAAGCACGAACTTGATTTGGTTCGCCTCGAAAAAATCCTTGGCCTTCTCGCGCGTCATTCCGCCGTGTTTTTTCGAATTTTTGTCGTTTGCTGGCATCGCTCGTGCAGCTCTCTAGTTGGGGTTGAATTCCACTGGGGCGCGTCGAGAATTCTATACCATCATTCAACGAACGGGAGGAACCACGTCCGACAATCGATCCACCTCGCGCAGGCTCGGAAATAACCGGTACGACGCGGCTACGATGACGAGCGTGCCCACACCTCCGATCACCACCGCCGGCACCGTTCCGAACCAGGTGGCCGTGATGCCGGACTCGAATTCGCCCAGTTCGTTCGACGCGCCCACGAAAAGCCGGTTGACCGCGCTCACGCGGCCGCGCATCGCGTCGGGTGTCGCGAGTTGGGTGAGCGTGGTGCGCACGTACACGCTCACCATGTCCGAGGCGCCGAGAACGAACAGCGCGGCAATCGAAAGCAGGAAGTTCTCCGACAGGCCGAAGACTATCGTGGCTATTCCGAAGATCGCGACACACGCGAACATCGCGAGTCCCGCACGCCGCCGCAGCGCTATCCGGCCGAGCACCAACCCGAGCATCGCCGCACCGAGCGCGGGGGCGCTGCGCAAAACTCCCAGCCCCAACAGGCCCGACGTGCAGAATGTCGCGCGCATAGATCGGCAACAGCGCGGTTGCGCCGCCGAGCAGGACCGCAAATAAATCCAACGAAAAAGCGCCCAGCAGCAGCGGCTTGCTGTATACATAGGCAACTCCTGCCGTAACCCGCTCGAATATCGTCGTGTCGGCCTCCGTCTCGTAGCGAGCGGTGCGGCTCCGGATGCCCGTCATCACGATTGCGATGGTCACAAACAGGATCAGGCAGACGGCATAGTCCACGGCTGGGCCGAGAATATAAATCGCTCCGCCGATCGCAGGTCCTGCTATCACGGCTACCTGGGAGGTCGAGGAGTTCCACGCGACGGCTTGCGGAAACTGGTCCTGCGGGACCAGCAACGGGACGAAAGATTGCGAGGCCGGCCCCGCCAAAGAGCGCGCCGCTCCGAACAGCGCGAGCACTGCATAGAACAGCCAGATGACGGTGGTCCGCGTCAACGCCAGCATCAGAAAACAGCCGGCCGCGATCGCCGCCAACAAATAGCTGATCACCAGGATTAGTCTGCGATCGAAGCGGTCCGCCAGATGCCCGGCGGGAATCGTGCAAGCCATCATCGGAAGGAATTGAAAGAGCCCGACGTAACCGAGCGCCAGCGGAGTATGCGCGATGCTGTAGATTTGCCAGCCGACCGCCACCGACTGAATCTGGGTAGCGAGGATCGCGAGGAAGCCCGCGCTCAGATAGCGACGAAAGTCGCGGTGCGAGAGGGCAGTTGAGTTTTCGATCGTGGGCGGAGCAGCCATCTTGGGGCGAGGGTCGCGATGGGGCCGACAGGAACGGAGACCTGTCGATGCGCCAAAACGGGAGGACTTATAGCGCCTGGACCCCCCGCTTCACTCGTGCCATACGCGCTTGAGGTACGATACCCAGTTGAGTCCCATCACCTTCTCGACGCGAGCGGCGGGCCATCGCCGCCGCTGCAACGCTGCCGTCAGATTCGGCGTCTGCTCGATTCTCTCGAAGCCTTTGGGATTTTCGATCTTCCCCCACTGCGCCAACGGACGCCATAAGCCCTTGTCCCGCACCGCCCATTGAAACCACGCAGGGTCCGATTCAAAGCCCTGGATCGAGTCGGTTCCGAAGCCGACCTGGTCTTCGCCGCACAGGTTCACCATCCACTCGATAATCTCGGCATAGTCGTCGACGGTCGATTCGCTCCCCTTGGGCAGAAAGGGCGGAAACATCGTGACACTCACCAGGCCGCCGCGGTCGGCGACCGCCTTGAGCTGGCGGGTTTCCTTGTTGCGCGGATGTGCCTTGAGCTCGGCCGGAAGCACATGGGAAAAGACCACCGGGTCCTTGGAAAATTCTATCGTATCGTCAGTGGTCTTCGACCCAACGTGCGAGAGGTCCACCGCGATTCCTACGCGATTCATCTCGGTTACCACCTCGCGACCGAAGTCCGACAGCCCCGAATCGTGCGACTCATAGCATCCGGAGCCGATGAAGTTCTGGGTGTTGTAGGTGAGCTGAATGATGCCGACGCCGAGTTGCTTGAACAGCGCCAGATAGTCGAGCCGGTCTTCGATCGGCGAGCCGTTCTGGAAGCCCAGGATGATACCCGTGCGGCCGCTGGCCTTGGCGGTTGCGATGTCCCGCGGTCTGCCGCACGGGCATGATGAGATCGGAGTGGCGCTCGAACCACTGATACCACTGCGCAAGGATGTCGAGGGTTTTGCGCGTGCCCTCCCATGCGATGCAGGTTGCGTTGACGGCTGTGAGCCCGCCCACGCGCATCGCCTTGAAGACCTCGGGACTCCATTTCGCGGCGATGAGCCCGTCGATCACTGTGATCTGCTCATGAACATCCATAGCTTCGCTCCCCTATGCGCGAGTTAAACCGCCCGCTCGGTGGCGTCCGCGATCTCGCTCAGCGTCGCGAACCAGGCGCCGCGGTCTTTCATATGCACGATAAGTTCCTCGAGCCGCGTGATCATGTGCGCCCGTCCGATCGACTGCGGATGGACGACGAAGGCGTAGGAGGCGCCTTCCTCGTTGTCGACTGCGTAGTCGAAAATTGCTTTCCAGCGATCGAGCAGGTCATGTGCCGGACGCATTCCCTCCTGAAAGCCGGGTATGAACTCGACCGCTGAGAAATCGGTCAGGTACCATTGTCCGGGAATCTCCAGTATCCGGCTCGGCGGGCCGAACACGTTGCCGCGATCGGCGTGCACCTCGACCGGCCGAATCCAGTAGGGATGAAAATCATTCGCGAGCAGGCTGCTGTCGATGTCGAAGCCGTAGCGATCCAGGAGCCCGAGCGTATTCTCGCTGAAATCCCAATATGGCGCCCGGTAGGTGCGCGGCTTCACGCCAATACGGGCCAGCGCCTCAAGGCCCAGTTCCATCACCTTGATTTCCTCTTGCAGCTTTAGCGTCTGAGGGTTTTCATGGGCGTAGCCGTGATGGCCAATCTCGTGCCCCGCGGCCGCGACTTCGCGGCACAGTTCGGGCCAGGTGTCGATGGTGTGGCCCGGGATGCAGAACGTGCTTTTGACTTTGTGCTTGTCGAACAGGCGCATCAGGCGCGGCATCCCGACCTCGGCGCCGAATTCGCCGCGCGACATGTAAGCCGGAGACGTGCGGTTGAGGCAAATCCACAGCGACTGAGCGTCGAAGTCGCAACCGAGGTTTACCGCTATCTTCTTGCCTGCCGGAATTTTGACCTTACCCCATACCTGCGGCATAAAATCCTCCTGTGAATTTTATTTGTCTTGAAGGCATACGCGTGGCCCGCTCTGATTTGCAAGCTTATTCGAGCGGAGCCTCGGCGCTTGACGCCATCGACGGGACTGCGATGCAATGCGGGTGGCATCAGGACGCTCCAAGGAGAGGACGCGATGGCGAAAACTGCCGATGTGGTGATTATCGGCGCCGGCGTGATGGGCGCCAGCATCGCGTTTAACCTGGCCAGGCACGGAGTCACGAACGTGGCCGTCCTGGAGAAGAACTTCATCGCGGCCGGCGCCACCGGCAAAAGTTCCGCCTGCGTGCGGCAGCATTACTCGACTGAAGTCGGCGCGCGGATGGTGTTGCGCAGCCTGGAGATCTTCCAGAACTTTTCCGAGCTTGTCGGCGGACCGGCTGGCTTCGTCAAGACCGGCTACCTGATGGGCGTTGGCGAACGCGACTATCAGGCGCTCAAGAAGGTAGTCGCGATGCAGCGGGCGGTGGGAATCAAAACCTCACTGCTGTCGCCGAAGGAAATCACGGAAATCGAGCCGCGGGTGTCGACTCACGACCTTGTGGCGGGCGCATGGGAGCCGGATTCCGGTTACGCCGATCCTTCGGATACCACCAACTCTTTCATGCGGCGCGCGCGCGAGCTTGGCGTGCGTCTATATCAAAACACCAAAGTTACGGGCCTGAAAGCCGCGGCGGGAGCGACAACGGAGGTGATTACGAGCAATGGCGACTTTTCGGCCTCCGCGGTGATCAATGCCGCAGGGGTGTGGGGAGACCGGATTGGCGCGATGCTGGGAATCCACATTCCGATAACCGTCTGCCGCCATCAGATCCGGCTCATCAAGCGCCCCGCCACGGCCGCCTCGCGCCACCCGATGTTCTATGACTTTCAACATCAATTCTATTCCAGGCCCGAGGGCAGAGACTTGACCCTGATCGGAACCTTGGACCCTGCCGAGATCAACGACCGGATAGATCCGGACGCCTACAACGACGGCGTCAACTCCGAGCAGACCCCGGACGTAGTAGCTGCCTTGTGCGCGCGCTTCCCCAGTTTCGAGGCGGGGCATCTGCACAGTGGGTATTCCGGCCCCTTCGACGTGACGCCAGATTGGCACCCGATTATCGACGAAGCGCCCGGCGCTCGCGGCTTCTACCTCGCGGTGGGATTCAGTGGTCACGGATTTAAACTGTCGCCGGCGGTGGGCGAGATGGTTGCCGAGCTGGTGATCAACGGCAAGCGAGCGGAGTCCGACCTAAATACGTTCCGCTACAGCCGCTTCGCCGAGGGACGCCCGGTACGCGGCATGTACGATGAAGGGCTGATGGGCTAGCAGAAAGTTGACGGCCGAAATGCACTATGCTCTTGTCTCCCGGTCAACGAGGAATGACGCCGCATCCGCGTCGGTCAGCAGCACAAATGGCCTATAGGCACGGACGTTCAACCAATGAAAAAAACTACCCGAGCGGGTGACGCGATCGTCGAACCGCGGTTAAAAAAAGTCCGCCGTATCGTTACCGGCCACGATGCCAAGGGACGATCGATCATCGTGTCCGACGCGTCATCGCATCACGTGATGACGCTTCAGGGTATCCCGACCTTCGGGGTGACCGAAATCTGGAAGACAGACTCGACGCCGGCCGATAACCGCGCCACCAAGGACCCGTGCAAGGTGCCGGCCCAGCTCGCGCCGCCCAAAAGCGGAACGGTAATACGAGTGGTCGAATTTCCGCCGGACAAGCTCTGGATAAAGTCAGCGGATCGCGACAAGGCGTTTGCATCCCTGGGCAGCTCAGGCGCGCAGGCGCTGGCGCACGACGCGAGCGCGAGCCGGCATCCCATGATGCATCGGACGCAAACGATTGATTACGCGATCGTGCTTTCGGGCGAGATCTGGGCGCTGATGGATAGTAGTGAAACAAAGATGAAAGCCGGCGACATTCTCATCCAGCGAGGCACCAATCATGCCTGGTCAAACCGTTCGAGCAAGCCGTGCCTGGTGGCCTTTGTCCTGATCGACGCGAAGCCTCTGAAGTAGAACTCGCCCCGGGGAGCCGCCCTCGAGATCGCCGGCGCCGGCCGGTAGTCATCCGTGTCGCAAAGGCAATCGCGATGGTCTGTCGCGGAATCCAGGGAAGGAGCGCGATTTAGCAGAACCAAGTGCAAGTCTCGCGTTGGTACAGTCACGCCGCGCATCGGCTGGAACACTTCCGGGGAGAACCATATGGAAAAGAGTTTCGAGGAAAAAGTCGAAGAGCTTTGGAATCGCGAGCAAATCAAGTCACTCACATATGCATACGGAGAGTGCATCCTGCGACGCGACGCGGAGGCGATGGTGAAGGTCTTCACCGAAGACGGATCCGTGGACTTCAGCCATCTGGGCTGGGGAATTCACAAAGGGCACGAAGCCATAAAGAAGCTTTACGCAGGCACGTGGTCCTATCGGGTCAAGCCCTTTTTCACCAATCACTATATCGAGTTCATCGACAAGACCCACGCCCGCGGATGGTGCTGGCTGGACAACCGCGGCGTGCGCGACGGAGAGAGCCTTATTGGTTGCGGCAAAATCTACGATGAGTACCAGCTCATCGACGGCCACTGGCTATTCAGTTCGCGCAGAATAGTGCAGTTTTTCCTGGTCCCTCTAAGCAAAGGCTGGGGCAAGGAACTCGAGGAATTCACGGAAGTGGAACCGCGCTGGCACTAGCGCCCCCCCCAGACCGTTAGCCGCCGCCCACCGGAGCCGCGGCCGCGGCAGCGAGATAGCGCTCGACATCTTCGGCCAGCAGCAGCCGTTCCTTCTGGAGCCCGGCCGCGCTGCGTGCGACGGCATTGACGTAGTGCTCGTGGCTGGGATAGCGCTCTTCGAGCGAAAGCCGCGGATCGCCCGTTGTGCGACGTTCCTTTGCGGTGGCCGCAAACGGAATGTACGAACCCACCACCATCAGCGCTCCCTGGGCGAAGCCCGCGCCCCGCGAATTCCAACCGGTCCGCGTCCCCAGCGGCACGGCGACGTCCGGCAAGCGTATTCCCGCCATATCGTTGCCGTCCGCATCGACCTTGGGCACCAGGACCAGGTAGTCGTGGCCCGGAATCGGTCTGGGCGGCTGCTGACTATGGTCCAGTTCGCACATTTCGTTAACCAGACCTGTGTAGCTCACGCCTGGAATATCGGGAAACCCAAGTCCGGCTTTGGGTAACGGAGGTGCCAGCGTCCCGTCGCTGGAGCGTGGAAATCGGCTTGCGGGCGGCGGTATCGCGCGGGTGGCCCATTCGTCCAGCGCCACCAGCAACGCCCGGTTCAACGCGCCATAGTTGAGCTTGTTCAGCGGATTGGCGGAGGGCTGAAAAAAAGCTTCGCTGTGCCGGAACATCGCGGCTCCGGCGTGCCCGGCGCTGGAAAACAAGTAGACGCGGACCTCATCGGGCAGCGTTATATCCGTGCCGCGCTCGTCGCAAACGACCAGGGAACTGCGCCCCTGCCAAAACTCGGTGCTGGAATCGACGTGCATGATTTTCGGACAAGTGCCGGAAGCCAGGCAGCGGTCCAGGATGCCATCGGTCTTCGCACTTATCGGATCGAAGCGCGTCGCGTAGGTGAATGGGAACTGGTCTCCGGGAAACAGATGGTCTTCATGCTGGCGATGGAATCGGCCGGGTTGAGCGAAGGGAAAATTGAGGAAAATCCTCCGCGATCCCGCGATGCTCGCATATACTGCGTCGAAAGCTTTGCGACCATCCAGCCCTTCATTGAAACCCAAATGCAAAAACTCGCGCAGGAAACGCCCGGGCTGCGACCGCCCGTGGGCGATGACGTAGTCGATGGCAGGCCCGCCGGTATCTGGGTTGAGCGGGTTGGGCCGGCCGTTGTCGTCAGCCGCGGCATAACGCATGAACGCTACTACGTCGCGGACGGCGGCAAACCCGAGGCCCATTACGATCGGGTCGCGGGCGGGATAGATGAATTCGTATATGGCACCCGCATCAAAGCCAGCGCTCAAGACGATTTCGATCCTGGTGCGCGAAAGGTAGCGCCACTGCCCCGGCGCAACCGGCACGCGCGGGTCTTTCTCGTGCTGCCGGACCGTAAGCGTCGCGCGGCTCTGATCCGTCGAGCCGGCAGGATAGGTAAGCGGAGCGATTGCCGGGCTGTTGGTATGGCCAAAAATGAATTCCTCGCGTGCGGTTCCCACGATCGGAGTTCCGTTGCTGGTCGCAATCGGAAAACTCGCGAGCATGTGCTTCTCTTCCGGCGCCACGCCTCCCTGCCATGCGCTGAACAGGATCACGTACCCCTGTCGCATGAGAAAGCCGTTGCCGGCATCCTCGGCGCTCGCGGGATCGTTCGAACCGAGCCCTTTCGGAGCGTCGTTGATATCGACGAGGGCAAGTTTGTCGCCGCGATTGGGAGCGTCGTACAGGATGCGCCGGTTGCTTTTACGGATGTCGACCGGTTTCAGCAGGCAGAAATCCACCCAGTATTCGACTCGGCCAGCGGCGTTCCTGGGCGCATTGCTCAGATTGACGATTTCAGCATTGAGCCGATGGAATGGGTCAACTTCGCCGAACGCACGGCCTACGATCTTCTCGTAGGGTCCGGCATCGCCGAATGACATCCCGTCGAAGACGCTTTCCACGCGGCTGATCTCTATTTTCACAGACACCTCGCGGCCGTTTCGGCTAACGAATCCGCGACGCACCATAACATAAACGCCATGCGAACGTAGTAATCCCCGCCCTTGCGGAGCGGCCCAATCCGCTTGCGGAGGCCTGCCGAAATTGTCATTGAAAGTCGGGCCGGGATGTGGTTTTATCCGTCAAACAATCAATCCGGAATCTTTGTGACGCGGAGGAGGAACGAGATGGCGACTCCAAAGGTGATCGTCCAACTATACCCAGTGCTGCCTGCCGAGGATCGCGCGGATCGTGAACGCAAGCGCCCGCTCGGGCGCAACCGCGAAGTTTATCATCGTGTGCTTCATGAATCGCTCGACCTCGTCAAGGAAATCGACCAGATGGGGGTTTGGGGGATCAGCACGATCGAGCACCATCTCCATTCCGAGGGTTACGAGCTCGGGCCCAATCCGGGCGTGCTCAATGCGTGGTGGGCCGGTGTGGTAAAGCACGCATACCTGGGCGCGTTGGGTTACGTGATGGCGACCCGCGATCCGATTCGGGTCGCCGAGGAAACGGCCATCCTCGACCACATGACCAACGGCCGTTTTTTCGTCGGCCTCACACGCGGCTACCAGTCGCGTTGGACCAACATCCTGGGTCAGTTCATCGATGCTGTCGCGACGCTTTCGGACGGCGGCGCGGATGACGCAAAGAACCGTGAAATCTTCGAAGAGCGCACCTTGTTGTTGCTAAAATGCTGGGCTGAGGACTCGGTCGAAGCCAAACAACCTCACTACGAGATTCCCTATCCCTATGAAACCGGCGTCCGCGGTTATCCGGCGTGGAAGAGCGCGCAGAGCGCGGGCGCCCCGGGCGAAGTGGGACCCGACGGCACGATCAGGCGCGTGAGTGTGGTGCCAAGTCCTTACACGCGGCCGCATCCTCCGGTATTCGTCGCGATGAGCGGCAGCGCGAGCTCCATTCCCTTCCTGGCGCGCCATGGCTTTCGGCCGACCTACTTCACCAGCCTCGACAACGTGCTTCAGTTGGCGCGCCTGTACGTCGATGAAGCGCGAGCCGCTGGCCGGCCGTTCGTGCTGGGCGAACGCCAGAACATCGTGCGCTGGATCCATTTGGGCCGGGACGAACAGGAATTCCGCGATAAGTTACTGCACTATGACTACGAAATGTATGTGAACTTCTACACGGCGTTCTTTGCCAAGCTGCCGCAGTTCACGGACCAGGCCTCCACCCTGCAGAGTATGCAGGATAGTGGCATTTTCATGGGCGGAACCGTCGAGCAGCTAAAGCAGCAGTGGCGCCATATCTATGCCACCCTGCCCGCCGAATACATCACCCTCATCTGGCACTATGCACAGTGCCCCAAGCAGGTCGTGCTCGATGAGCTCGACGTGTTCATGAACAAAGTGCTGCCCGAACTCGACGCACCCTCATCAGCCGAGCATGTGGCCGAGGCTCATGCGCCGTGACCGTCCTGGTCGGAGCACGCATATAGCGCACCGCCTAAGTTGCTTCGCGCCAGGTCGCCTTCACGGTTGAACCGCTCTCATCTGAAAGCGTTCCTCAATCCATTGGGCCATCGGCCATAGAGGCGCTTGCCGACCAAACTCGTCGGCGAGCGCTTCATTCCATGCGGCCGGTAACTGCGCGCTCCCGGTGGAAAAGCGAATCAGAATTTCTCGTTTGCGAACGGCGTCGCGAGGATGCCAGTACCGCTCACAGTCGTGCATCCTTTGGCGCCGGGACCTTTGGCGCATCCCCAGAAGTTCTGCGTCGCATTGACGGTGCCGGTACTAAGATTCTGTACGCCAACGCCCTTGCCGAGCAAATTGTTGAGGTTCACGTCAGCGTTAGTGGGCGTGTTGACCACCACATCGAGCGACTCGTCGCTGATGTTGTTGCCCGAGATGATCGTGCCGCTGGCTGCGGAGACGCCGAAGACATTAATCCCCGTCGGACCGGAGGTGGCCGCATCGTCAGTGTCGGCGTGATTTCCGGAAATCGTGTTGCCCACGATTACATTGTTGGTGAGATCCTCGCCGGGCGCATGGCTGTGCATTGCGACGCCAGGCAGTCCGTTATTCGTGAGCGTGTTATTGATAACTACGTTACCAGAATTGATCCCGCCCACGACCCCGTCGAAGATGCCGACTCCCGCTCCATCCCCAGCGGCTCCAAGCCCGTTCGCCGTTGAGAAATTTTCAGAAATCGTGTTCTGCGTGACCCCAAGTGGCGTGGCTGACCCGGTGAGTGCCGCGGGCGAGTGAGAGGCCAGCGTGATTCCGCAGTCAAACGGGTTCTTGCGCACAGTATTGCCCGTAATCAGGTTGTAATCCGCACGCGCGGTATCGTCGCTGATCAGGATTCCACCCGCATTGTGTTCCACCAGATTGTTCGCGACGATGGAGTGATTCGCCCCGAGCAAGTGGATTCCTTCACCACAATCGAAGCTTTCGTTCGTTTCGAATACGGGGATGCCAGGACAAGCGGGCGTGGCCACTATCAACGCCTTGTCGCTACCTGTAACGAGGTTGCCGGATACGGTCACCGATGACGCATTGGCGACCAGGATGCCCTCGAAGTTCGCGTTCCTGACAGTGAATCCGCTAACCACCACATTGCTCAATCCGGGATTGTCGATGCCGTCGATGAAGACTCCATTAGCGAGCGCAGTCGCATCGATGATCGTGTTCTCCTGATTCTCGCCAATGAGTGACAGGCTCTTTCCGATAGTTACGTCCTCAGCGTAGGTCCCCTTCCCTACCCGGATCGTGTCGTTAACGGCAGCAGCGGTGACTGCAGCAGTAATAGTGGTGAAGCATCCGCCCTTTCCCTTAGGATTCACGCAAAGCGTGGCAGATATCGCGACTTGGGGCACTGCGAGAATCAGCAAAGCGCAAATAACCATCCCGGCTCTTGCTGACACCACACATTTTTCGGCGTTCGGATACATACGATTCATGGATCCCTCTCAGGCTGAAGTTGAAAGCGAAAATTATGACTAGCGCGATAGGATACGAATGGCGCTGCGACTCGTGTACTTATCCAGAATTTTCTTATATTAATCTATTTTAACTCTGATTCAGTCTCACACGAAGCGCACGCGGTTTGCAAACGCGAAGTTTGCGCCCGAATCTAGAGTCCAAATGCGTTACAGAGTGGGCCGTGTACTGAAGTGTCGGGCCTTGCACTATCGTATCAGCAGGTCTACGTCATAGCGGATCAGGTTTTTCATAGGCTCAGGGACATTTGATGCTGAAACGAGTTGATCGAGTGCAAATAGTTGTCCGTGACCGCGCCGAGGCGCAGAGCGCGGCAAGTGCAATTTTCGGAGCGGAGTTCGTCCGCGACGACGAGGTGAACCTGCTCGGCGCGAGGCGCACCGTGTGCCAGGTTGGCGCCAGCATACTCGAATTCCTCGAGGCCAACGGCGCCGGCCGTATTGCGGATTTTGCGAGGCAGCGGGGCGGTGGACTGTATGCCGCCGGCTTCTCTGTAGCAGAGCTTGAAGAGGCGGCAGCGCTGTTTAATCGCACCGGCATCAAGTTCGAGCGCGAAGGGGGCCAGCTTTTTCTCGACTCAATGACTACCTGCGGGATGCCCACGGTAGTCAGCACCTTTCAAGAACTGTCGCCCGTCGGCGCGATAAAATGGATGTACGAGGTGACCAACGTGGTCGCCGACTGGCGCGCGACGGCGGAGCGCTATACGCGGATTTTCGGGCTCGACTCCTCGAAGTATGTTCCAATCGAGCACGCGGATTTCGGCTATACCGGGACGCTCACGATGTTTGATGCGCCCGCGCGCCTCGATCGTATCGAGATTTCGCAGCCGACCAGGGCGGCCGCGATGGGCAGTTCCATCGCCGACATGGCGATTCGCTCTATATGTTCTATGTCGAGACCGACAGCGTCGAGGCGGTCGCCGACCGGCTGCGGGAGCGCGAGGGCCGCTTCACGCCGCGCAAGGAAGGCTTGCACGATGGCCTGTGGATCCATCCGACGGCCTTTTGCGGCGTGCTGGTGGGGGTGAGCCGCACCAACGTAGCATGGCGATGGTCGGGGGACCCGGGGCGCGGCCGCTGAGACGGATCGCGATACGCACGCCGACCATAGATCGCCCGCCAGCCTTTCATCCGCCCCTTGCAGCAGTCGGGGCCTAATCAACGTAGGAGACAGCATTTATGGCAGACAGATTGGAGGGCAAGGTCGCGGTCGTCACCGCCGGCGGTTCGGGCATCGGCGCAGCAACCGCGCGCCGCTTCGCGCACGAGAAAGCCTCCGTGGTGATCGCGGATTTGAGCGGGACACGCGCCGCCCAAGTCGCAGGCGCGATTACGCAGTCGGGCGGCAATGCGCGATGGCTCAAGATGGATGCGTCCGACCCAGAGGGCGTCCAGGCGGCGATCAGTCTCGCCATGGATAGCTGGGGCCGGCTCGACGTGATGTTCAACAATGCCGGGTTGGGCACGGTCGAAGCGCTCGAAACGACGACGCTTGAGACCTGGAACCGGGTACTCGCGGTCACACTAACCAGCGCGTTCCTGGGCATCAAGTATAGTGTGCCGATCATGCGCAAACAGGGCGGCGGATCGATCGTCAACACTGCCTCGATCTCGGGCACGGCCGGCGACTACGGGATGTCCGCATACAACGCGGCCAAAGCCGGCGTCATCAACCTCGTGCGAGGAGCCGCACTGGAAAACGCCAAGTACGGAATTCGCATAAACAGCGTCTGTCCCGGCGCCATCAATACCCGCGTAGCGCAAGTGCTGGGCGGCAACGACGTCGAGGGATTCAAGCGCAAGCTTAGTCAAAATCCCATCGGCCGGATGGGCGAGCCCGAGGAGATCGCCAATACCGCATGTTTCCTGGCCTCCGACGAAGCATCGTTTATCACGGGAGCGACGATCGTGGTCGATGGGGGCCTGACCGCGCACACCGGCCTGCCGCAATACATATAAATCGCGGCTTGGGCGGTATGCTCGCCGAAAATCGGATTCAGCGTGACGAGCCAGACCCGGTGTGGTACTGCAACAGCTGATGGTCGAGTTTGTCGCGCCGCTGGTGCGGCTCCCGGTTCGCTGAAAATTGAGCTGCGCGGCGCGAAGATACTTAGCCAAGACACCTTGGCCAAGACTCATGGGGGTATCATGAAACCGTCCGCGGAAGAGATCGCTCGGCGCGTCGACGCGATTGCGCCCGCTCTCGCCGCCAACGCCGAGGCCTGCGTGCAGGCCCGCAGTGTCGTACCGGAGAGCATGCAGGCGATGGTCGAAGCGGGGCTGTTCAGAATTTGTCAGCCCGCCCGGGTTGGCGGTTACGAGCTCAACCTCAGCATCCAGTACGATACGGTCACCGCCGTATCGCAGGTGTGCCCGTCCAGTGGCTGGATTCTAATGGTCATGGGCGCGCATCACTACTGCCTTGGCGCCTGGCCCGAACGCGGCCAGGAGGAGGTCTTCGGCGAGGGACGCGACGGGCTGGTCTCGGGCACGCTGGCCTGGCAGGGCAAAGCGCGCGCGGTCGAGGGCGGCTATCGGGTCGACGGGCGCTGGCAGTTTTGCAGTGGCGTTGATCGTTCGAACTGGGTGATCCTCGGATGCGCGGACGCGGAAACCGGCGGCCCCGGCGTGCATGTAGTAGTACCCCGCGAACAGATGGTGGTGGATGACACCTGGCACGTGCTCGGCATGGAGGGCACCGGCAGTAAGGATGTGCTTGCCAAGGATCTCTTCGTGCCCACACAAAGAGCGATCGACACCCGGGAGTTGATGAAGGGCTCGTCGCCTCATACCTTGAATCACGCCACCAATCTTTACCGAGTCTCGGCGGACTCGATCCTATCGGGGTCGGTGCCGGCTGCGATTCTGGGCTCCGCTAAATTCGCGTTGGAGAAATTCGTCGAGCGCACCAAAGAGCGGCGGGCGATCGTCACCGGCGCGCGCAAGGCCGAACACGGGCCCACCCAACTGCGGCTGGCTGAATCGATGGCAGAGCTGCAGTGCGCACAGTTTCTCATCCACGACGCGGCGAAGCTCATGGCCGAGGTAGCGGACTCGCAGCAAGACGCAACCGACATGAGCTATCGCGCGCGGGTCAAGTGGCAGGCGGCATATGCGGCCGAGCTTTGCCGGCGCGCCGTGTCGCGGCTGTTCGCGGGCTCGGGAGCGCACGCAGTCTACGACTCCGCGCCGCTTCAGGCCGCATTTCGAAACGTGAACGTCGGCGCCCAGCACGCCAGCATCGATTTCGACACTTCGGGCGAACTCTATGGCCGGATGCGGTTGGGATTGCTCTCTGCGTAACACAGCGCACCGGCCGAATCGTGACGAGGCCGTCACAGAACCACAGAGGTTGAAGCGGAAATGAACAAACTCGACCCCGGAAAGACAGCCTTGCTCATCATCAACATGACCAACGATCTGCTCGGATGGGAAGGCGTTCGGCCGTTGGTGCCGCGGCTGCAAAAACTATTGGGTCAGGCTCGAAAGTGTTCTGTCACAGTCGTCTTTTCATCTCTCGCCTTCTGTAACAACGGGGCCGACAGCGGCCAACTGGGAAAGTTCTGGGAGCCGATTGGCAAAGGAGAAGTCCTCGTCAAGGGGACCCAGGGTGTCGCCATATTGCCGGAACTGTCGCCGAAAGCGGGCGAGGCGGTTCTGGAACGCAACCGTTATAGTGCGTTTTTCAATAGCGAACTCGACGCGATGCTGCGCGACAAAGGCATCGAGACGCTCATCATCGGCGGCTATTCAACGAATTTTTGCTGCGACTCGACCGCGCGCGACGCCAATTTCAGAGACTACCACGTCATTGTGCTCGAGGACGGCACGGCGCCGATCGCATTGGACGAAGCGGACGGCCAGACTATCGCCGCTGAGCAGGTGCAGAAGACCGTGCTGGCTAACCTCCGTCGAGGCTTCGCGCAGGTTGCGACAGTCGAAGAGGTCCTGCGTGCCATGGGCGAAGATTAGTTCGTTCTTCCCGGGAGGAGCACGAATGAATTCAACCGATGTGGCCCCCTGGATCGGCAATTGGGCTTGGAGCCTGCCCCTGATAGTGATCAACGTGATCGTCCACGTATGCGGCCTTGCTCTCATTGGTGAGAAAGTCATACAAGCCCTGAGCGGCAACATGGAGCGGCGCGTCTTCATGTTCAAGTTCACCATGATTATGGGCCTCACATCTTTGTTGGCCACCATGCTGCACGGATTCGAGGCGTTCATCTGGGCCATCGCTTATCGGCTGCTGGGCGCGCTGCCCGATAGACGGTCGGCAATGCTGTATTCGCTCAGTGCAATCACCAGCTATGGCCACGCGAACTTGTATCTGGAGGCCCGTTGGCAGCTTATGGGTGCTCTGGAAGCACTTAACGGCATGTTGCTCTTCGGGCTGACCACGGCCTTTCTATTCGCTATCATCCAGCGGATATGGCCACTGGGTAGTCGAGAACGGCATCGGGAAGCTTAGTGGCGTCCAGCCTCAGTCGCGGGATGTTGTGACTGAGGGGCGGATTATTAGAGTCAATTTGCGGCGACCGGAGCAATTCCGACTCAGACGATCTCGAAATATGTCAACGAGGAGAACGCCCGTGCGCGCACGATGTTTCTTCACAGTCTGTTTCGTGCTTTTCACAATCGCATTTTCTTTGAGCCGCGCCTCGGCGCAGTTCGTGGAAAAGAAGACGTTAAGCCTCGCCGCGGCGAAGAAAATAGCAGCGGCCGCTGAAGCTGAAGCGGCCAAGAACAAGTGGACCATGGTGATCGCCGTGCTCGACGACGGTGGCCATCTGATCTACCTCGAGCGCATGGATGGCGCGCAGATTGGTTCGATCGAAGTGGCGCAGGGTAAGGCCCGCACCGCAGTGCGCTTTCGGCGGCCGAGCAAGGTCTTCGAAGATGCGATCGCCGCGAACCACCTGGCCGTTGTCACCCTCGGCGACATCACCGCGATTCGGGGCGGCCTGCCGGTGATGCTCGACGGTCAAGCGGTCGGCGCAATCGGCGTCAGCGGTGGAGAAGCGGAGCAGGACGAGCAATGCGCCGAGGCAGGGCTGGCGGCGCTCCACTAGTGCGATCGGAAGCTTTTCTTCTTTTGCTCAGCTAGTGCAGGTGCCGAGATAGAGCGCTTGTACTCTCCAGAGATGGAGGCGAAAGCTGCGATCGCTCCAACCGCCTGGAGAAGCGCCAGCAGTTGAAAAGCGCGCACGTAACTCTTGGTCGCGTCGAATATCAGTCCGGATAGCTCTGGACCAAATGCCGCGCCAAACTGTGCGGCGCTCCCCAGTAAGCCTTGCAACGAGCCGTAGCGTTTGAGTCCTAAACAGTCCGCCACCAGCATACTAGTCATTAGGACGGGCGTGTTCGCGATAAGGCCTGTGCCTATATACATACTTAGAAATCCTACGTGTTGCGCCCAAGCAAGACACAGAGCACCGGCGGCCAGCAGGCTGAATGTAACTATCAAGCTTGCCCGCGCCCCCAGGCGATCTGCAATACCTCCCGCCAGCGGTTGGCCCACGATGCCCAATCCCGCATACACGCTCATCGCCAAGGGCGCAGCCCCTGAGGAGTAACCGAGTCCTGCCATATAGGCTGGGAGATGCATGAATAGCCCGGTGATAGCACAGCCCCAGCAGATTTGCGCGATTGCGATCATCCAAAACGAACGGCTTCGGAGAGCCTCCCCGAGTTCCATTCCCGGGAGATCGTTCGAAGAGCTGTGCCCGTGTGCGAGCGCCTGGGCCGCGCTTGGGCGAGTACGCACTATCGCAAGCGCCAGCGGCAAGAGGACAACCAACATCAGTGCCGCAATGATGAGATAGCTTACGCGCCAATCGAAAGTGGAAATCGTGCGAGTCAGGACTGGCGCCATCACCATGATGCCGAGAAATTCTCCAGACAAGGCGATACCCATCGCCAGCCCGCGCCGCTCGTGGAACCAATTGGTAATTACCACAGTGATTGGCACGTAACCGGCGACGCCGATGCCGATCCCAATCAGTACATACGCGGCCATGATGGACGCGTAGGAATTACTCGAACTCGCACACACGAATCCGATTCCGCAGACTCCAGTTCCGGCCGCCATCACGAATCGTGCGTCGAAGCGATCCAATAGCCATCCCGCGGCGGGCATGCTGGCCGCGTAGACCAAGCCCATCGCGGTAAATGGGAGAGAGCTTTGAGCACTGTTCCAGCCGAAATGCTCTTGCAGTGGGACCAGGAAGATTCCGAAAATGTCGTATGCCGTGCCCATCAACAGAAATAACGCGAAGGAAAGGACCCCAATTATTACCCAGGCATGGCGTTCGAGCTTGGTCACAACGATCCCCTGGTGAGGTCGGGTAAGCGGCTCACCAGCCTACCGCGTAGCTCGAGCGACGGGGATCCGCCCCGCCAACAAGAAGGCCGGAGCGACGATCCGCCCGGATCGAACAAACCGAACCGGCGCGCCAGGTCTGAGCGGGCCACCATTCGACCTTGTGCCCGTAGCTCATAAGAGCGTCGCCCAGTTTTGGATCGAATCGGCCTTCGATCTGCAGACGCCCGGGAAAATAATCGTGAGGCTCGAAGGAGTCGGGAAAGCTGTAGGAGGCAAAGCGAGGCGCTTCGGCAGCAACCTGAGGATCCATGCCAAACAGCACCTGGTTGAGGAACAGTTGCAGCATCGCCTGGATTTGGACGTCCCCGCCCGGCGTCCCGAACGGCATCACCGCTTCGCCTCGCCGTAGGGCGATGGCCGGGTTCGGCGTGAGCCGCGGCCGTTTGCCCGGGGCGAGACAGCTTGCATGCGCCGGATCCGTCCACGACTGCGAGCCGCGCGTCGATACTGACAGGCCCGTCCCGGGAATCACCGGCGCGTCGAAGGACACGTCACTCGGAGTTGCGGAGAACGCGTTGCCCCAGCGATCGACGACGCACACGTAGGAGGTATCGCGAGCCACCGCGTGTGGCGCCGCCCGCGACCCCGTGAGATGCTCCGCGCTCGAGCGTAGCTCGGCCGCTCCGGTGTACGGGTCTCCGGCGGGCGGCATCTCCGGCCACGCCTGACCCGGGCGGATGAGCCCACGGCGTGCGGTCGCATATTCAGTCGAGATCAGCCGCTCGATGGGCACTTCAACGAAGCGCGGATCGCCGTACCATCGCTCGCGATCCGCAAACGCGAGCTTTATCGCCTCGACCGCTACGTGCACATACTCGATAGAGTTGTGGCCGAGCCTCGTCAGCTCGGCGGGGTCGAGCAGGTTGAGAGCCTGAATGAGCGCCGGCCCCTGGCACCACGGGCCGCACGTATAGACCTCCCAGTTCGCGAAGCGCGTGCGCACCGCGGGCTCGATCGCGACCCGGAAGTCGTTCATGTCCGCGAGCGTTAGCCATCCGTCGTTCTCGTGATGGAACTTAGCGATCTTGGCCGCGATGCCGCCCTTGTAGAAAGCGTCGCGTGCGGCCGCCAAGCCTGCCGCCCTGCCGCCAGCCATATGCGCCCGCTCCTCCTCGACCATAAATCCAAGCGTGGCCGCGAGGTCGGTCTGGAAAAACAACTCGCCGGCTCGGGGCGGCCGGCCACCTGGCCGATAGATGGCAGCACTTGACGACCAGCGCGCGTAATCCGATTCATGCAGCGCGATCATGTCGGCCAGCAGCGGGTACATCGGGAAGCCGTCGCGAGCAAAGCGGATGGCCGCCGCCGCCACGTCTCCAAACGACATCGTGCCGAACCGCTCCAGTGCCGTTATCCAGGCGTCCGGAGCCGCCGGCACTACGGTTCGCCGCAACCCATCCGGGATCCGTCCGTCATGCTCGCGGCGGAAATACTCGGGATCGGCGGCCTTCGGCCACCAGCCGAGACCGCTTATCGTCGTGATTTGCTCGGAGGCCGCGTCGTAGAGCATGATCGGCGCGACGCCCGCTACCGACACGATGTCCGGCTGCAGGACTTCCAAGGCAATGCCCGCGGCCACACCAGCATCGGTCGCGTTGCCTCCCGCTTCCAGCACCACGAACGCAGCGTGCGCAGCCGCGTAATGGCCCGCTACGGCCATGTGGCGCGTGCCCATCAGCGCCGGCCTGTGGGCGGTCGAAGCGCCTAACGCATCCGCATTCGTCGATAGCGAATCACTCATACATGGGCTCCTTTGGAAGCAGATTCGACGATTGGGCGATTTGGCAAAGGTCCGTTGCTCGTCACGGGCTACACATGTTGAGAGGTTTTTGATATTGCACAGCTGTCGGAGGCCTTTCAAATGCGCGACTCGATCATTTCCGCCCCGACCACCCTGATCGCGTGTTAGTGGCCTCCCCTTGACGGTGCGGACGAGACCGGCCGAGCACTACGCTAAGGAGACGAGCATATGAAGACCGCGAAACCGGCAGAGGTTGGCTTGGACGCGTCCAGGCTCGGACGATTGAGTTCCGCGATCAAGGACGATATCGCCGCGGAGAAATACGACGGTGCGGTGTTGGTCGTCGCACGGGGCGGTAAGGTTGCGCTGCATGAAGCGATCGGCTTTACCGATCGCGCCAGCGGCAGGGTGGCCCGCACCGACGACGTGTTTTTGATTTTCTCGATCACCAAGGCGCTTACGGCTGCCGCCGTGCTCATCCAGGTCGACCGCGGAGCGTTGTCGTTGACCACGAGGGCCGCCGACATCATCCCGGAGTTCGGATGCAAGGGAAAACAACGCATCACGATCGCCCAATTGATGTCCCATACCGCCGGCCTTTCAGCGGGGGTGCCGCCGATCCCGTTCGAGATGATTGGCGACCAAAAGACGATGGTCGCGGCTATCTGCCAGATGGGCGTAGAAGGGATACCGGGCGAAAGAGTCAACTACAGTCCGATGGTCGCCCACTCGATCCTGGGTGAAATAGTGCGTCGCGTCGATGGGGGCTCGCGCCCGTTCCGCGAGATCCTCGCCGCCGAGGTGTTTGGGCCGCTCGGCATGAAGGATACCTCGCTCGGACTGCGCGAGAACCTCGCATCGCGCCGGGTGCCGATCGTGGTGCGTGACCGCAGCGAGGGGATCTTCCCACCTGAGATGCTCGAGGCCTTCAACCTGATCGTCAAGGAGGATTCCGAGATTCCCTCAGCGGGTGCTTTCTCGACTGCCTCAGATCTGTTCCGGTTCGCCGAAGCGTTGCGCCGGGGCGGCGAACTGGACGGCGCGCGCATCCTGTCGCCGGCGATCATTCGCCTGGCTACCACCAATCAGACCGGGATGCGCCGCAACAGTCTGTGGGATTTCGCGCTGGAGATGCGAGGTTGGGATGCATTTCCGGCCTTTCTCGGACTGACCTTCTTCCTGCGCGGGACCGGCATCTTCCCGCACTGGTTCGGCAATCTCGCTTCGCCGGGGACTTTCGGCGCGGTGGGCGCCGGCTCCACGGTGTTCTGGGTCGATCCGGAGCGTGACCTTACCTTCGTATGTTTGACCGCCGGTTTGGTCGAAGAGACTCGCAACGTGGACCGTTTCCATCGGCTGTCGGACCTCGTGTGTTCAGCGGTAATCGACTAAGCAACCGGCGGCCGGAGCTTGCGAATCTCCCAGCGGCCGGCGCCGCTCAGCTCGAGATTCCGACCGTGATACTGCGCGAGGCTGGCGCGATGGCCCACACTGACCAGGACGATCGGGCTCTCGACTAGCCGCCGATAGAGCATTCCTTCATTGGCCGGGTCGAGCGCGCTGGTCGCTTCATCGAGGAACGCGAAGCGCGGCTGGTTGAGCAACAGCCGCGCGAACGCGAGGAGTTGCTGCTCGCCCTGCGACAGAACCTCGGCCCAGTTGCGCTCGGCGTCGAGTCCGCCGACGCGCGCGGGCAAATCCGCAAGATTCACCTCGGCGAGGATGCGATGCAGGTCGCCGTCGCTGGCGCCGGTCGCGCGCGGATAGCATAGCTGCGCGCGCAACGAGCCCAGAATCATGTAGGGACGCTGAGGCAGGAACATCATCTGGTCGAGCGGCGGGCGCACAATTCTGCCGCTGCCCATGCGCCAAATGCCTGCGATCGCGCGGGTCAGCGAAGTTTTCCCCACGCCACTCGGTCCCGTGATCAGCAGACGCTCGCCGTCGGCGACTTCAACCGAGAGTCTTTCCACGAGCTGGGTGTTTCCGTCCGGAGTTGCAAGGGAGACATTTTCCAGCGCGATGTGCGGCGCTTCGGCGATCTCGATTCCGGCGCCCGTTTCGGCCTGCCGCGCGCTCTCGCATTCCTCGATATAGGTTGCGAGCCGATACACGACCGTAGCGTAGCTGGTAAGTCCCTGAAACTCGGCGATCACCAACGCCAGCGTTCCCTTGACCGCGGCAAAGGCGGTCGCCGCCTGGAAGATTTGCCCCATCTCGATTCGATGCGAGAAATACGCGCCGGCCAGTACAATCCACGGCACCAGGGTAACCGAGTGATCGTACGCGTTCTGCACGAAGCCGAGATAAAGCTGCCACTGAAGCAACGCCTTGTAGTTCGAGACCACCCATCCGAAGCGGCGGCTCAGTTCGCGATGCTCCTGTGCTTCGCCCCGGTACATCGCGATCGATTCCGCGTTGTCGCGCACGTGAACCAGGTCAAAGCGAAAGTCCGCCTCGTAGCGTTCCTGGTTGAAATTGATCACCACCAGGCGGCGGCCCACCATGACGGCAACGCAGGTGCCGATGACCGAATAGGCGATCAGCGCGAGCGCCAGCCAGGGCGAGATCGTCCACAGAATGCCGAAGAACGCGGCCGCCATCACGACCGAACCGATCGCGGTGTTCAGATAGCTGAGCGTCGAGGTGGTAAATGAGTTGAGATCCTGCTGGATGCGTTGGTCGGGATTGTCAATTCTTCCATCCAGATTCATCTGGTAGAAGGCGTTGTTGCCGAAGCCGATCGCAACGAACCATTCGGTCATCCACTCGCGCCATAGAATCTGGAGCCTGCCAACCAGGTAAGGCAGAAAAGGGTAAGCTCCGATGACGAAAGCGATCCAGACGAAGAAGAGCATCAGCAAAAAGTGAAATCGTTTCGCATCGTATTTCTGAAGTGCATTGACCAGGTCGCGGTTGATATAGCTGAAGATCGCCGAGAACCCGACGAGCAACAGGACCATCGCGATCACTACCGCCAGCAGGGCGCGCGCCTTGCGCTTTTGATCCGAAATCCAAAACGGTTTCGCGAGCCGCCACAGCCGCCGCCAGAAGACCCGGTCGAACCTTTCCATCGAGTTCACTCGCGAGTTCACTCGGACACCACCAACCAACCATGAATTGACTTCGCCATTGGCCGCCTCCACTCATTATAAAGCCGGAAATTGAGGCGCAGGTCATGTACTTATTGCCAACAGCTTAGCCTTCGCCGGCAGACGCGGTGCTACGCATCACTTCCGGCCTGCGTGCACTTGACGTTGGCTTCGGGGATCTTCTGCGCCGTGTGGCCAGCTCAGCCAATCGCTATCCCGCCTCGCGCGATGGCAGCACGCAAAAGAAAATCGGCGACCCGGGGCGTGATCGCCACGAGCGCCGATTCTCCGGGGATCCTTGAGATTGCGTGAAGCCCCGTCCGTTACAGGGATCTGAGAAAATTCAGGACGTCCTGCTGATTTGAGGCACTCAACGCGTTGAAATTGTTGATTACGGCGTTGGCCTCAGAGCCGCAGAAAACGGTCGGCGACAATGGCGCAAAGAAGTCACCGGCCACCTCAAACGTTTCCAGCGAAGTGACACTGACGCAATCCCTGAGCGGACTGGCGTGCGCCTCTATCGCCGACAGGAGATCGCTGGCTCGTCCGTCGTGCAGGAAGAAGAGGCGCTGCCCGAGGCCCCACAAGGGCGCGGTACGAAACTCGTCCGGACCAGCGATGCCCTGGTTGACACCGTCGGCAAGATTGTCGCCCATGTGATGCAACGCAAAATCCGAATAGGGCTGATAGGCGACATTGCTCAGGTCCTGGAACTGAGACGCCGCCGTGGTCAGGCTCGGCGAGTGGCAGCTGGCGCACCCCACTGAGCTGAAGAGGTTCTGGCCGTTGGTGACCGAAGCCTGGGAAATCGAGGTCCCGTTCTCAGTGACAAATGGCGGCGTCGCCGGTGCGGGTGGCGCGTTAAACCGCATGAAGATTGCGATATTCTCCATCGCGGAAGCCATTTGAGTAGCGGTTCCGGTGGTGGCTCCCGGACTGCCGTTCGGTCCGGTGGCCGGAGTGCTGTCTTCGGGGGTGTTGTTGAACACACAGCCGGCGACGGCGGAACGCTCGTTAGAGAAGTTCTCGTTCGAAACACCGAGTTCCACGCTCAGAGCCTCGCCGGCAAACACGGCGAGTGATTTGTTCTGTGCCTTCCAGCCAAAACGCGTGATCGTGCCGTCGTTTCCGCTCGCGTTGAATCGGCCAGCTATACCGAGCTTGGCCTTCGCGGACTGGTTGGCGCTGAGGTTGGCCTGGAGGATGCTGTCCGGCGTGTTCTCGACCAAGCCCAGACCAAACACGGGCGCAGGAATGCGGAATATCACGTTTCCGTTGGCGAGCTGCTGAGCGAAATTGGGCTGGGCGAGGTTGCAGCCCGCAGCGTCGGAACGCCCAGCAATCGTAAACAGATTGTGCACGCCGCCGTCGAGCCGGTTCTGGTTCAAAATGAACCGTGCCTCGCGGACCGGACCATTGGCAGTGATAAACGAAGGTATCGCATTCGTCGCGCCGTCCATATTCGCGACGCCAACTTCGGGATTCGCACTCGGGCTCGTGCCACCCACCGTGGGCTGAGAATGGCACATCGCACAACTGTCGCCGTTGAAGGCGGGACCAAGCCCTACGCCGGGCTCGCCGGTTATGTTGTTAGCGGCGGAGTTGCCCGAGACCGAAAAGAGCTGCTTGAAGACATTTTGCCCCCCACCCCAGAACTTCTGCATGTCCACTGAGTCCGCCAGCGGAAGGCGTTTCGCGTTTCCACCGGCACTCGGGCGCGGACCCGGGTCGGTTTGAGCGTGAAGCGTGCCGACCAGGAGAAGAATCAGCGTTAAGCCCACAGGCGTCAGACGCAGAAGTGAGCCCCACGAGAAGCCAATCCGCGAGCTGGTTGAAGTGGTTGAGACATAAGAACCGGCCTGAAGCGACCTGAGCAAGTCCATCGGCATTCTCCCCCAAAGGACACGCAGCGTCGGCCCGCGCTGGAAAAACGTCCCGCAAGAGTTCTTATGGCCGAGACGCGCGCAAAGACTTCGGCATGAAGTATCTAATGCGTTAGAGTTGTGTCAAGACTTTTGATCACTTAAAAGTCAACATGTTTTGTCAAATGGAACTCTTGGATATGCGTTTTAGCGCAGTTAAGCATCATAATGGCGTGGATATCTGAGCAGTGATGTAGCGCAATGTTGAGCGAGCCCGACGCGTTAGCGACGGCCATCGGACGCTGGCCGCACCGAATGCCAGCCGCACTCGAGCGACTCGAGCGGCGGCGCTCCTAGAGATCACGCGCTTCGCTAGAGAATCGGAGAAATTTCGGAAAAATTAGGGACGACTGCTGCTCAGAGCGGCGTCGCCGTGCGCATAGCTCTCGCGAGCGATTGAATCACGCCCGGTCCGCTAGTGGTGCTGAACTGAGAGCGGTTCCCCTGCTCCTGTCCCAGGCGCGACAGATTTTCTCCCAGTTCCATTTGCGCCGGTTCCCAGTGACGCAATGCGGCAGCTACGTCGCGCCCGTGGGCGCGCAGGCTGTGGCCGAGGGCGACGGCATTGGCGACCCCCTTGTAGGTGCTTGCCGCCGGGTGCGGGCGTGGAACGAAAGCCGCGTCGCCGAGCAAGCACACGCGCCCAAAGGCCATCTGTGGGACTGAAAGGTCGTAAATCGGCTGGATGAAAGGATCGGCGGTGATGGCGAACAGATGCTGGAAGACGTCCGGCAAGACGCTCACCGCCACCTCGCGCTGGCGGCGCCAGAGGGCCGGTTCGACGGCGCCTTGTGGCACGGAGTAGTCGTGGATGAGCCCGCTTCGATCGGTAAGAGTTTCGCGAAGCTCTTCGCCCTCGGGCACATTCCAGTACCACACCCAGTTGACGCGGCGACCGCCCGCGGCAGTCTCGCCCGCCGGCCCCGGAACGAAATAGCTCAACATCTGTGTGTGTCGCGTATGAAAGAAGGTGAACTTCTCCTCCAGAAGATCGCGCGCCCAATCGGCCACGTCGCGCTCAGCCACCATCCCGCGCCAAGCCACATAGCCAGCGTAACGGGCAGCTACGTCAGGCAGCAGCAGGCGGCGCGCCGTAGAGTTTGCACCGTCGGCACATACGAGCAGATCGCAGGCTTGCTCGCGGCCGTCCTCGAGGCCGGCGTAAACCCGGTCCGTGTCCTGCCGGATTGCCGCGAGCCGGGTTCCGTAATGGTAGTGCGTCTGAGGAAAGGCGCGCTTGAGGTGGCGGTAGAGCGAGTCCCAGGAAGTCATCAATTGGAGGCTGGTCTCGGTCCAAATAGTGCTTCCGTCGCGGGCCAAAAGCTGTCTCGCCCGCGAACGTACGCCGAGCTCAACGGCAATAGCGCGGCAGTGATCGATGACGAAGTTAAGCACCTCGTCCTGAACCACCAGGCCTGCGCCTCGCTCCTGCATTTCGCGAGGCGATTTCTCGAAGATTTCCACTGCGCATCCGGCGGCGCGTAGGACCAGGCCCGCACAAAGACCCGCCATCGATCCGCCGATGACTATAGCTTCGAGCGTCTTTGATTCGTCCACAGCGAAGGCAAATCTCTTAAGCTAGGCCAAAGGTTCAACAGATGCGGAATCCCGGGTCATAGTTCGCGCCGAGCGGAAAAAAGTCAAGTACGAGCGTCGGCTCGTCTGGTGCTCGCTTCAGAGATCGCGCTCGCAGTCCTCGTTTCTCGTTACTCTCCGCTTCATCACCTCCGCTGCCTGTTTCGCCATCACATACAAAAGTCATTGCCTTACCCACAAGCAATTGCCTTCAAAATCAGCAAGAGGACTCAGGCTCCAGTCATGCATCTCGAGTACCGCACCTACGGCGGACGAAGCTTTCCTGGCAAGGAATCCCGGGATCGTCTGGGTCCCTGGCGAGGAACTCGCTGACGCAGTGCAATACGTGCCTCTCCCGATGGCGTTCAAACTTGGAGATTTCATTCGGCACTATCGTCGAACGCAGGCGCTGCTGGCCGACTGCATCGATAAGGCGCGATACCTGCAATTCGCCATCGGCGCACTGATAGGAGACTGGGCTGGGGTGGCCGCGGAAATCGCGATTCAGAAAGGGCGCAAATACGCCGTGCATATGGATAGGGTCGAGGATCAGCTCATCCTGAAGACCAACCGCAATCAACCTCTGTACAGGCGGGTCAAGGCGCGCCTGACATCGCCAATGATGAGGCGTTGGCACCATCGATTGATCGCGCGGTCAAACCTGTCGCTTTTCAATGGCCAGGACTGTCTGGACGCCTATGGAAGGCTTACCCCGGCCAGCTACAGGATTTACGACGTCCATGTCGACGCGGATTCGGAAGCGGTTCATAAGTTAAGCATTCTGAAGCAAAAGGAGGTCCAGCAGGGCGCGCCGCTGAATATCTGTTATACCGGCCGACTGGACATCGAAAAGGCGCCCTGCGATTGGGTACGTGCTATCGCCCATGCGCACAGTCGGGGAGTCAAGCTTAAGGCGACCTGGCTCGGAGATGGGCCGCTGCGTGCCAAGGCGGTGTCATTGGCTGAGCAACTAGGATTGAGCGAGCTGATCTCCTTTCCTGGATTTGTGCGAGAGCGGCAACAGGTAATGGA
Organism: uncultured delta proteobacterium; assembly: GCA_963832395.1. Classification (GTDB taxonomy): domain Bacteria; phylum Desulfobacterota; class Binatia; order Binatales; family Binataceae; genus JAKAVN01. The sequence continues at coordinate 274,975 of CAWHTV010000010.1, forward strand.
GCTGATCGCATCCAGCCACGCGATGGTCTTCACGCATATTAGCCCGGAAAGCCCGCGTTGCCTCGTGGAAGCCTTGATGCATGCCACACCGATTCTGGGCTATGGGTCTGCCTATTCGAGAGACCTCGTGAAGCTAAACGGAGGCGGATTGCATGCGACGCTTGGAGATTTCGAAGGGCTTGGCGAGTTGCTGGTAAAAGTTGACCGAGATCGATCATTTCTAGCTGAATTGATTTATCTCGCACTCAAGGATGGCCGTCAGTTCAGCGGCAGCAAGGTCTTCCGAGTGCGCAGCGAGTTGATAGTCAAACACCTCGGTTGACGGCACGGTCAGCAGTCATGGATTGGTCACGATAAATCCTGCCGTGCCGCCGATTCTCTTCCACTAGACTTAAGGAGCGGAACATTTGCCTAGCTCGGTGAAACCTCAGAAGATGGCATATCTGGCGAGTACGTATCCATACGTCTCGCAGAGTTTTATCATTCGTGAAGTTCAGAAATTGCGCGCGCTGGATTTCGATATCCAAACGGCGTCGATCAATCCTCCCGATCGTCCTTATGGCGACTTAGCCGAGGAGGAACGTGAGGAGCTTGCGGTAACCTTCTGCGTCAAGAATTTAAGCATTGTAGCGATGTTGCGTGCGCATCTGGCCACTGTAGCGCAGAGGCCCGGTGCTTACTTGCGCGGATTGTTCGGCGCGCTCCGCATGGCCGGGACGGATCGCAAGCAGGTTCTGCTGGCGGTCGGTTATTTTGTCGAGGCCGTGATTATCGGCCGATGGATGGCATCACGGCGACTGCGGCACTTGCATGTTCATCTTTCCAATCCGGCTTCGACCGTCGGGCTGATCGCGAGCCGAATTTTTCCGATTGAATTCTCGTTCACCGCGCATGGACCGGACGAATTTTACGACGTGCCGGGTTACCGGCTGCTGGACAAGATATCGGGCGCCTCTTTTGTTCGATGTATCGCATATTTCACGCGAAGCCAGTTAATGAGAGTTTCTGAGCCCAGGTACTGGAACAAATTCGAGGTCGCTCGGCTTGGCGTAGACCCCGAAGTCTTCGCACCGCGTCCATTCCGTCAAACAATTGACCGGTTTGAGATTCTTTGTGTCGGACGGTTGGTTCCGTCCAAGGGTCAGCACGTCCTCATTGCCGCAGTCGATCATCTGAGCAAAGCGGGACGTAAGGTTTGTTTGCGCTTAGTGGGTAATGGTATCGACCAGCAAAGCCTGGAACGCGAGGTGAAGGAGCGCGGGGTTGGCGGACAAGTAGTCTTTGAAGGACCAGTCAACCAGGATCGGATTCGCGAACTTTACCGAAAAGCCGACCTGTTCGTGCTGGCGAGTTTTGCCGAGGGAATTCCGGTGGCTCTGATGGAAGCCATGGCGATGGAAATTCCATGCGTGACGACTTTCATCGCGGGGATTCCCGAACTGATCCGTGACAACATCGACGGACTCCTGGTTGCGGCCTCTGATGAATTTGCGCTCGCACAAGCCATCGAACGTCTCATCGACGATCCGGGATTGCGCTGCAGTCTGGGGCGCGCAGGACGCCAGCGCGTGTGGGTTTACTACGGCAGTGGCCATGCCAACCGTGCCGCCCGCGCCGATTGTATCCTCTGCAAACCAGCGTGTGTGCGCCATTTCCGACGTTGGTAGAGGGCCATGCATACGTGAACGAAAACCCACTAGAACTCGGGTATGAGGGCGAGGTTGCGATATAAACCGAATCGACAAAAAGATTTTCAGACACTATTTGAGACGAGTTTGCCACGCAGGTAAAAGGAATGATTCCTGCGACTGATGCGCCGTTGCTGGGCGCAGTAATCTGCACCACTGAAGCGGGCGTTGCAGTTGCAGTGGGCGCAGGCGTTACAGTTGCAGTGGGCGCGGGCGTTACAGTCGCAGTAGGCGCAGGCGTAGGTGTACTGGCAGAATTGTTTACTGTGACGGCCACAGTGGCCACACCGACCGTTCCCGAGCTGCTGTATCCCCTGCAAACCAGCGTGTGTGTGCCATTTCCGACATTGGTAGAAGGCCAAGCGTAGGTGAACGTAAAGCCCTTGGAACCTGAGTACGACGGCGAGTTCGCTAGATAAAGCGAATCGACAAAAAGACTTTCATAGACTATCTGCGGCGAGTTCGCTGCACATGTGAAAAGCACCGTTCCAAGGACTGACGCGCCGTTGCTGGGCGCGATAATCTGCACCGCTGCAGCGGGCGTTGCACTTGCGGTAGGCGCGGGCGTAGCTGTGCTGGCGGAATTGTTTACTATGACGGCCGCCGTGGCCACGCCGACCGTTCCCGAGCCGTTGTATCCTCTGCAAACCAAGGTGTGCGTGCCATCTTCGACACTGGTTGACGACCAAGCGTACGAGAACGTAAATCCGTTACCACTCGAGTATGAAGGCGAAGTCGCAAGATAGACCGAATCGACAAACAGACTCTCATAAACCACTTAAGACGAATTCGCCGCACATGTAAAGAGCACAGTTCCCGAAACCGATGCGCCGCCTCCGGGCGCAGTAATCTGCACCGCCGACTGTGCGTGAGCCATCCCAGCAACCAGCAGAAAGGCCGTGACCGCCGACACAATAACACCGGCGCGCATCCAACTCATAAATACCTTGTGCATCTTCTACGCATAGACTCTGGTCTCTATCTCGCGACCAAATTCATGAGATGCTCGCAACAACTACAGATTTGCGGCCGGAAGATCAACCTGCGACTGAACAATTTAATATTTGACTATCTCCTTGCCGAAACAAACGTAGAATTAGCCAGTTAGCTGTAATATAAGACCAACATAAGGAGAATCATTGAGTATGAATGTAGCGATCGTGGGCTGCGGCTTCGTTGCGGACTATTACATGCTTACTCTAAAAGCCCATCCCAGTCTGAATATTGTCGCTGCGATGGACACTGTCCCGATGCACGCGGATCGGTTCCACGCTCACTGGGGAATTCCTGTCTTTTACACGTCTCATTCGCTCCTGAACGACACACGCTTTGACATGATACTCAATTTGACGAATCCGCGTTCCCACTATGTGGTGTCCAAGACATTCCTGGAACACGGCAAACACGTCTACTCCGAAAAGCCGTTGGCGATGACATTTGATGAAGCTGAGGAACTGGTGACACTTGCTAGTAAACGTAACTTAGCCATCAGCTCGGCCCCATGTAATCATCTGGGTGAAGCGGCACAGGGAGTCTTGGCTGCGCTAGACAGACAGTACATCGGTACTCCGAAGCTCGTATATGCGGAAATGGACGACGGTTTCGTGGCGCTGTTTCCTTATAGTACGTGGAACAACGTTTCCGGGGCGCCCTGGCCTTATAAAGACGAGTTCGAGGTTGGCTGCACCTTGGAGCACGCCGGATACTGCCTGACTTGGCTGCTCGCCTTCTTCGGCCCGGTGAAGCGCATTGTTTTCTTTAGGTCGCTACAACATCCGGGCAAACCGGTGGATGGGAAATTAGAGGGCCCCGACTTTTCATTGGTCGGCCTGGAATTTCATAGTGGCGTGGTGGCGCGATTGACATGTTCCCTCCTCGCGCCTCGCGACCACAGTTTGAGGATTATAGGAGATAAAGGGGTTCTCTATGCTGACGACTTCTGGTTTTATAAGACGAGGGTATACTATCGAAAATATCTGCACATTCGACGCCGGTCCCTGCTATCCCCACTGAAGAGCAAAATCCGTCTTGTAGATACCGGGCCCGAGGTTAAACGCCGCGGCGCGGCAGCAATGGATTTCGCGCGCGGTCCAGCGGAACTGGCCCTGGCTATCAAGGAAAGGAGGCGCTCGCGTGTTCCGGCGGATTTCTCGCTACATTTCAATGAACTGACGCTCGCTATTCACAATAACGATCCCGAGATGCCTTGCTATAATGCGCGCTCCAGTTTTGCCCCTCTCGCCTCGGTAGGTGCCCCAATCGTGTAGTGTGGATCGTACTGAGCGATCTATCCAACTTCGGCGATAAGAGTATTCGTTGGCCAAGTCCGCTCAGGCGCCGACGCTGTGCGGCGGTGCCACGTTCAAGGCCTGGCAATTTATTTGTGAGAAGCGTAACTAAGATTCTTAGCTGGGCGAAGACTCGACGCGGTAATTCGAGTGGACCCACTGTCGCACATCGTTCAGAACTGGGGATCCGATCCCTGCGTCACAGTTGACGCACCCTACGAAGATACTATTTTCAATCGGCTCACCTGTATCAGCGAAGTACGATCTTACGAGCGCGAATAGACCAGATGTACATGCAGGACAAGTTGCTAGAGTCGTCGGAATGGAAATGGTGTCATGGGGACCGAGAGCCTTCACTATTTTTCCTAAGTACCCTGCAACTCCTGACTTGTCAACTGATGGTGGTATTGAAGGCCTGCAATGTTCGGCACAGCGCAGAGGGAATTTGTCTGAGCGGACGACGAACGCCGCAACGATCGATTCTTCGTCAACCTTCGATAGTTGCGAAGCCACCGCGCCAGCGGGGACTTCGCTCATCTCTCCAGAATATGTAGTTAATCGGCGATTGCTTGGCGGAGAGGGGGGGATTTGAACCCCCGAAACCCTTCCGAGTTTACACGCTCTCCAGGCGTGCGCCTTAAACCGGGCTCGGCCACCTCTCCGCGTGCGGGAGTCAGTATGCCATTTGCGCGCGCCGGCCTGCCACCGTCCGCCCTGCCGCACGCGAGCGCGGTCCGCGCACCCGGCACTGACTGCGCACTCACCGCCAGTGCGTGTCTCAAGGCCGGCGCGTGGTCTCAAGGAAAGATGTCGGGCTGCGGCCGGCCGCGTATCGGCACGCCGTCAAGATGCGCCGCGGGCGAGTCCGCACGCGCGAACAGCAATGCGTTGGAGTCGCTATAGATGAGCCTCCAGTCGGGCCGGCGCTCCATCAGCTCGCGTACCGGCGCAGTCGGCGGAATCAGCACGTAGTCGTGCGGATAGCCGTTGAGTACCGCGGCGGCGCGCGGGCCGTCGAAAAAGAAATCGAAATAGTCGGCGAGCACTTTTTGCGGATAGACCATGTCATAGCGACTGTCGATGAAGACCCTGGACTCGGGCGCGAGATGAAAGATCAGGTACTCGCCCCAGCCGAAATCGTCAAGCACGTTACCGTGCAGCCCGTGCGCTTGCATGAATTCGACCGCGCCGCGGGGCTGCGGGTAGCCGTCGGGCAGGCTACGCGAGAAGAGCCCGGTCGAAACCGCCAGCACAAGCGCGATCGCGCCGACCAGCAGCTCATGGAAGCGATTTCGCGGCGTGGACGACGCCGGATTGTCGAAACGCGTGGACTCAAGCGCGAGTGCGGCATGGCGGCATAGCGGAGTGATCGAGGCGATCACCGCCAGCGCCATGTTACGCACGGCTAGATACGCGGCGGCCCCCATCATCGCCGCGATCGCGACCAGCGCGAGATCGCCTCCGCGCGGGCGCACTACGAAGCAAACCGCGAACGCGGCGAACGGCACGATCACCACCGCAAAGTTGATCGCGGTCTTCGGCGACTTCTGCCATAGCTCGGCGATCTTGAACAGCAACGGCTGCCATTCGCTGATCATCGCGCGCGTGAGCGGATTGCGTATCGTATGCATCACGGTGAGCCAGTTGCCGATGCCGTCGGGATTCAGCAGCGTCGCGAGGACGCAGCCGGCGGTAATCCCGCCCAGATGCGTCGCGCGCGCAAGGCCATCGCCTGCCAGCAAATCCTCGATCGCGATCACCGCCGTGTACATCGCGAGCACCGCGAGGCCGACGAAGAAACCGCCATGCAAATTGGCCCACAGCGCGAACATCGGGATTGCGAGCCATAGCCGCCCGGCGCGCCGGTAGCTGTCGCGTGCAAGCAGCAGAAGCAGCGCGCTCAGTGCGACGAAGTCGAACAGTTGCGGCCGAAACTGCATCATCGGCGCGATCGCGATAGCGCCCGTCGTCAGCACTATCAGTTGCAGCGGTATCGGCGCGCCGGTCTCGGCCGCGCCCATCGCCAGCAGCGTTATGGTCGCCGCCGTGACGGCAAGCTTCATCAGCTTGAGCCCGACAACTCCGAAGCCGTTCCAGCAGAGCGCCAGCACGACTTCGGAGAGCCATTCGTGGTCGTGCCAGGGCAAGCCCGCCGCGCTGTAGGAGTAGATGTCGCGCGGCGGCAGATGGCCGTGCATCAGGATGAGGCGGCCGAAAACCAGGTGGCCCCAGAGGTCGGGATCGGCCCAGCGGCCGGCGTCGGCGACCACGATGATGAAGGCGAGGAATGCCGGCGAGTAACGCAGCAGCGAAGCCGTCCGACATGGTGGCGACACGCGTGCGCGATGCCGCTCGATTTGTGCCTCCGGCGCTTCCATCGACATTTAGCCGCCATCACCTCAGTCGGCGTCTGCGCGCAGCGCAGGGCGTCATGGAAATCCGCCCGGCATCGCGGCTGCGGTCACGGGCAGGCCCGGCAGGCTTGCCGCGGGCGCGTTCGCCCGCGCGTAAAGGAGCGCATCGTCGTCGCGATAGAGCAGCTTCCAGTCCCGCCGCCGCTCCATCAGGCGGCGCGCGGGCGCATGCGATCCGATCAGCACGAAGTCGTGGGGATAGGAATCGAGCACCGCGCCGGCGCCGGGTTCATCGAAATAAAATTCAAGGTAGTCGCCGATGACTTTGAACGGATAGACGGTGTCGTAACGGCCGTCAATGAAGATCTTGTCAGCCGGCGCGGCGTGCCAGATGAGATACTCGCCCCATCCGAACTCGCCGAGCACGTTGCCATGCAGGCCGTGCGCGTTCATGAAGGCAAGCGCCGCGGAGGGATAGGCACGATCCGGCGCGAGCCGGCGCGAAAACAGTCCGCCGCTGATGGCCATCACGCAGGCCAACACGAGCATCGCGAAATGGCTTGCCGGACGCCATGGCGCCGCCGGCCACCGGCACCGGCGCCGCGCGCTCGCAGCATCGCGAGATGGCGCGCCAGCGGTCCGCTTATCGCCATCGCGGCGAGCGCCATGTTGCGCACAGAAAGAAAAGCCGCGAGCGCCATCATCGCCGCCACCGCGACCAGCGGCAGATCGTCCGCGCGCGGCGCCGCCGCGAATGCAATCGCCAGCGCGGCCACCATCGCGATCACCACAAGATAGAGCACGACGCCCGAGGGCGCCGCATGCCACTGCGCGAGCATCGCCCACCAAAGCGGCTGCCAATCGTTGACCACGTTGCGCGTGTAGGGGTTGCGTAACGCGTGCGCCACCGTCTCCCACATCCCAACGCCGTACGGATTGGTAAGCGTGGCCGCGGCGGCGGCGACGGTCAGCAGGGCCAGTTCGGCCCCGCGCCGCCATCCCGCGCCCGCGGCGAGATCGCACAGCGCCGCGACGGCGGAGTAGAGCGCCAGCGTGGCGATACCGATAAAAAAGCCGCCGTGCAGGTTCGCCCACAGCGCCATCAACGGAACCGCCAGCCACAGTCGGGCGCCGCGGCGGTAGTTGTCGCGCGCCAGCAGCGCGAGCAACGCGCCCAGCAAAACGAAGCTGAACATCTGCGGCCGCAACTGCGCCTGCAGCACGAACCCACATGCCGCCGCAAACAGGACGGCAAGCTGGATGGTGGGCGGCGCGCCGGTCGAAGCCTCGGTGTCGGCGACCAACAGCAAAGCCGTCGCCGTGCAGACGAATTTCCACAACTTGAGCCCGGCCACGCCGGCGGCGTTGTACACGGCCGCCATCACGACTTCGGCGAGCCACTCGTGATCGCGCCATCGATGGCCCGCCGCAGAGTAGGAATATGTGTCGTGATGTAGCAGATGGCGTCCGGCGATAAAAGCCTGGCCGAAGCGCAGATGGCCCCAGAGGTCGGGATCGGTGTGGCGGTTGGAATCGGCGAGCAGGATCGCGATCAAAACCGCGGCTGGCGCATAGCGCATCAGCGAGATCGCCGGGGGCGCAATCTCGATGCGCGCGGCACGCCGGTTAATCGATGATTCGCGTGATGGTTCGCGTGATGATTCGGGCCGTGCGTCGGGTACTGCCATGCACTCGCTCGCAGCCTTTACGCTACAGGCCGCGGGCAGCGCCGCAAAGCCGCGTCCAAGGGAATCCGCACGGATGCGCCGTGCCGGTCACGAGCAAGCCTGGCAAGCTTGCCGCAGGTGCGCTCGCGTGTGCGTAGAGCAGCGCATCGTCGTCGCGATAAGGCAACTTCCCGTCATGGCGCCGATCCATCAGATGGCGCGCAGATGGCGCGCCGGAGCGGCGGACGTTGCCGCGGCTGCGACGAGCGCGGCCTAGGCGCGCGCAGCCACGCAGATGGTCTCGTTGGGCAATCGAAGTGAGCCGTCGGCGCGGCGATAAGGCGCCGCCGCCTCGGCGGTGGCGCGCAAGATCTGTTCGCGCACCTCGGGCGTGCATCGCTCCAGCACCGTCCGCAGCGGAGCGGACACGCCGGCCCTAAAGCGCGTGAATTCGTCGGTCGAGGCAAACTCGAAAACCACCTCGAGCGGCTCGCTGCGCACTTCGCTGAAGCCGGCGCTTTCGAGCGCGCGCGTCAGGATCGATACGTCGGCGAGCCGGAACGGATCGAGCGCGCCTGGCTGGCGCGGCGGCAGGCCGGCCAGCGTGCGGACGGCCTCGCCGCCAAGACTTATCATCGGAACCTTGTCGGGCGCCGACCAGACGGCGGTGGCAAAACGCGCGCCGGGCTTGAGCGAGCGACGAATTCCGCGCGCCGCCGAATCGAGGTCGGGCACGAACATCAGGCCCCATCGGCAGATAGCGGCGTCGAAGCTATGTTCGTCCGCCTCCAGGGATTCGATATCGCCGACGCGAAACTCCAGGTTGCCGAGGCCGAGCGCCGCCGCCCGCTCGCGCGCCACCGCGAGCATCCCGGGCGACTGGTCGATCGCGACGACGCGGCCGGCCGTGCCGACGCGGCGTGCGGCGGTAATCGCGGGCTCACCGATTCCCGTTGCGAGGTCGGCCACGCGATGGCCCGGGCGCACGTCGGCAAGTTCGACCAGGCGGTCGCTGACGTGCTGCGCGGCGCGCTCGAAGGTGCTCCACCATTGCTTCCATCCCGCGGCCGCGGCGTCCCAATCGATGCGCTGCTGCTGCTTGAGTTGGCTCGCCGGTTGGTCCTGAACGCTCATGACATCATCTCCCGCTGATCGGTCTCACCTTTTCACTCCTCGTGCGCGCGCGCCGCGGCCATATACCCGCACGCCGCGAAAGCCGGCAAGCGGATGCGGATACTGCGCGAGCAGCTTCGCAGCTTTCTCCCGCGCATTCCACTGATCGCCGATTACCAGGACCTTCGCATCGGAACCGTGCGCATCGGAATCGTCCGCGGGAATGGCGGCTCCGGCGGAACTGAGTATCGCGCAGATAGTAGCGCACCACGTTGACCGCGAACGGCGGCGCGACCGCGATTTTCATGCCCGGGTTGATCGCGGCCGGCGGCCGCATGGGCGGCCTCGCGCCACTGAGTATCGTGCGGGCGCTGCCGGTAGGCGTGGAGATGGCCGAGCGCCAGCGCCACCGCCAATCCGACCGCGCAGCAATCGCGCCAATCGCACCGATCGCGGCCCCGCGTATCGACGCGCTGCGCAGTTCCCACGCGCCGAGCGCGGCCAGCATGAAAAACGGCACGAAGCACCAGAGCGCGTATCGCTCAACGAACATCGGCGAGAACGCATACGAAGCGATGAGCATCAGCAGCGGCGGCAGCCACATCCATGCGAGCGCGAACGTCATTGCCGCGCGCGCGCGATCCCATCCCCGCCACGCCCCCCATCCCGCAAGCGCGGCCATCACCGGAAAAGCGAAGCTGCCGACGCCCTTGTTGAACAGCGCGAGCGGCGCCCACCATCGCGGCCGCTCGATCCAGGCCGTCGCGCCGTGGGCAAATGCGCTCGCGCCCGTGCGCAGGGCCGGCAGCGCCACGATCAGGAACAGCGATGGCGCCCGCGCCGAGCGCGGCGGCGATCGCGAGCGGCGGCGCCATCCGAGGCGCGCGCGCGCGGTGCGAAGGCATCCGCGGCAATGCGGGCAGGCATAGCGCCTCGGCCACGATCATGAAGGCCGCGCTGAAATGAGTGGCGACGGCGAGCGCGGTGAGCACGGCGAGCGGCACGAGATCGAAGCGGCTGCCACGCCGCGCGGCGCGAATGAAAACCCATACCTGGAGCAGAACGATAAGCAGCGCGAGCGGATACATCCGAAGCTCGCGCGCGTACTTGATCGTCACCAGGTTAACGGCGAAAAGCAGCGCGGCAAGCGCCGCGACCGTCTCGGCCTCCTCGGACGGGATTCCGCCGAATGCGACGCTCTCGCTTTGCGGCGTTGAGGATCGCGCGCCGAGCAGTTCGCGCACCAGCACGAACACCACGACGATGCTCAACGTGTCGAGCATCGCCGAGAGCGCCCGCATCGCGCCGAGCCCGTCGCCAAAGAGCTTCATCCACCCGTGCAGAACGATTTCGTACACGGCGAGCTTGCCGGGATTGAGCACGGCCTGGATGCGCACCACTTCGGCGAGGCTCGGCGCGGCGGCGGCGGCCCACGACGCGCCTTCGTCGGCCGACATCTCGCGCGCGCCGATCGCGGCAAAGCGCAGCCACGCGCCGAGCGCTATCGCGATCGCGAGCAGCGCCACCGTGAGCGCTCGTGCCGGAGCGCGCCCGGCCGCGATTGGCGCGAGGGGCGGGGCCGGCGCGGTTGCCGCAGGCGCGCTAGTTTGAAAATCAGCGGTCACGAATCAGGCGGCAAAGCGATTGGCGCCGGCGGCCTGCCGGGCAATCTGCAGTTTCCTTTTTGCTACAGCCCCTTTCTAAGCTTCGGCGCGGGGCGGAAACCGATCGTGCGCGCGGCTGGAATCGTCATCGGACTCTGCGTGCGCGGGTTGTAGCCCGGACGCGCGCGGCGGCGGCGTACCGAGAAGGTGCCGAAGCCAGGCACCCAGAAACGCTTGTCCTTGCGAATCGCGCGCGCGATGTGATCGAAGGTCAGCTCGATGGCTCGCGCGGCGGTCTTCTTCTCCAGGCGCGTCGCACGCGCCACGGTCTCGATCAGTTCGGCCTTGGTCATGACTTCGTGCCTCCCCGGTCGTTACCGTTATAGCGCCGTTATCGCGCGGGAGCACGCCGCGACAAGAACCAGACAAGAGCGAAATCAGCCCGCGGAGTCAGGCGTGCTCCGACCGCTCAGGATGGCTTTGGCGGCGGCTGTGCTAAGGCGCCCAGCTCGCGCCATACCAGGCCCCATCGCACGCCCTGGTCGCTCACCGTGACGCTGTTCACATCGGCCTCGCTCATCACGCGCTCGAGAATTGCGGTGCCGGCAAAGATCACGTCGGCGCGCGCGGGATCGAGGCCTTTGAGCTTGCGCCGCTCGCGCCAACGGCATCGAGCCGAGCAGCCCAGCACGCGCTCGACCTCCTCGCGCGAGAGCCGGTAGCCGTGCACCCGGTCCGGATCGTAAGTCTCCATCTCAGCGCGATCGCGCAGACCGTGGTCACGGTGCCCGCGATTCCGACCAGCAGGTCGGTTTCGAACTTCCATCCCAGCCCCGTGAGTTCGGCATCGATAGCCAGGCGGAGATCGGCGGCTTCGCGCGTCGTTGGGGGATCGTGATGGATGATTCGCTCGGTGAGGCGGACCGAGCCGATTTGCAGGCTCGCCATCTGCAGCTTGGCGCCGGACCGGTGCTGATGAACTCGGTTGCACTGCCACCGCGCGGATGAACTCGGTCGAACCGCCGCCGATGTCGATGATGAGCAGCCGCTGGGACGGGTCCAGGCGCAAGCCGCGCATCACCGCCAGGTAGGACAGCCATGCCTCGGTCTCGCCCGAGACGATCTCCAGTTCCACGCCCGTGCGCTCGCGTACGCGGCGGATCAAACTTTCGCCGTCGGCGGCGTCGCGCAGCGTCGCAGTGCCGGCGGTCACGATCTTTTCGGCGCCCGCGGCCCGCGCCTGCTCGACGAATTCCGCGATCGTGTCGAGCGTGCGAAGCGCGGCAGCCGGATCAAGGCGATGGTTGTGGTCGACGCCCTGTCCCAGGCGCGTGATGCGCGCGAGATCGATCACCCGGCGCGCGCCGCCGTCGGCCGTGGTCTCGGCCACGAGCATCAGGACCGTGTTGGTGCCGACGTCGAGCGCGCCAATCTTCATGGGGTCCCCTGTAGCAACGATGGTGCGGCGGACTCGGCGCGCGTGCACTCGGCGATAAACTCGTCGATCGCGCCAAGTGCACGCGCCGCCATATCGATCTTCTTCTGCCGGCCGCGCGCCCGCGTCCCAAGCTCCGGCATCAGGCCGTAGTTGGCATTCATCGGCTGAAAATCACGCCGGCCCTGGTCGGTGATATAGGCGACCAGCGAACCGAGCGCGGTGACCGGCGGCGGCACGGCCAGCGGGCGGCCGCTCACGAGGTTGGCCGCGTTGAGCGCCGCGAGCAGCCCGGCGGCCGCCGACTCGACATAGCCCTCGACGCCGATCATCTGGCCGGCCACGAACAGGTCGTCGCGTCCAATCAGTTGAAGCGTGGGACGCAGCAGCCGCGGCGAATCGATAAAAGTGTTGCGATGGAGCGAGCCCAAGCGCACGAACTCGGCGCGCTCCAGGCCCGGAATCATCCGCAGCACGCGGCGCTGCTCGGGATAGGTCATCTTGGTCTGGAAGCCGACCATGTTGTACAGGCGCGCCGCGCGATCGTCCTGGCGCAACTGCACCACCGCGAACGGGCGCTGCGCGCCGCGCGGATCGTCAAGCCCCACCGGACGCATCGGGCCGAACGCGAGCGTCTGCGGCCCGCGCCGCGCCATCTCCTCGATCGGCATGCAGCCCTCGAAGTAGACCGGGCGTTCGAAGGGATGCGCCGCGACCTTGTCGGCCGCGAGCAGCGCGGCGACGAAGGCGTTGTACTCGGCCTCATTCATCGGGCAGTTGATGTAATCGTCGCCGCCGCGGCCCCATCGCGAGGCGCGGAAAGCGATTTCCATGTCGATCGACTCGGCGCTCACGATGGGCGCGATCGCGTCGTAGAAATACAGATGGCGTGCGCCGACCAGGCGATTGAGATCGGCTTCCAGGGCCGGACTGGTGAGCGGACCGCTGGCGAGGATGGTTACTCCGTCGGGAATCGCGGTGACCTCTTCGCGCACGACCTCGACCATCGGATGGCCGGTCAGAGCGTCGGTGAGCGAGCGCGCGAATTCGTCGCGGTCCACCGCCAGCGCCGAACCGGCCGGAACGCGAGTGCCATCGGCGGCGGCGATGACCAGCGAGCCGAGCCGGCGCATCTCTTCCTTGAGCACGCCGACCGCGGCGTCCATCGAATCGCTGCGCAGCGAGTTCGAGCACACCAGTTCACCGAAGAGCGCGGTCTGATGGGCCTCGGTCATGCGCACGGGGCGCATCTCGAAAAGCCGCACGCGCACGCCACGGCGGGCGAGTTGCCAGGCGGCTTCGCTGCCCGCCAGGCCCGCGCCGATCACATTGACGATTGGAGGAGTCACCGCAAAAGGCTAGCGTGCCGGCTCACACAACGGCAAGCCGACTGAGAAATCAGAACGAGGAAGCGACACAAAGGAAGGGCATCCGGCGCTTTCTCGTTTGCCCTCACTTCGATTCTCCCCCAAAACGATCGGGGGAGAAGCATTCGCGATTGGTTCCGGATTGCCTACGCGCTCGCGGGCGCAGGTGCGGGCGCGCCGCCGTCGGGAGTCGCGGCGTCAGGCACCGGTACGCGGTAGTCGCATTCCTTATTGGGGCATTGCCAGCGCGCGCCCTCGCGCTTGGTCACCTTCTCGACCAGGTAGGCCGAGCCGCATTGCGGGCAGGGATGCGCCACGACCTTGTCCCAGCTCGCGAACTTGCACTTGGGATAGCGCGAGCATCCGAAGAACAGCTTGCCGCGGCGGCTGCGCCGTTCCAGCACGTCGCCCTCCTTGCAATCGGGACAGTTGACGCCGGTGCTGACCGGGTCCGACTTCAGGCGCTTGATGCCGTCGCAGTCGGGATAGCCCGAGCATCCGAGGAACTCGCCGAAGCGCGAGCGCCGGCGCACCATCGGTTTGCCGCACTTCTCGCATACCTCGTCGGTCGGCTCGGTCGAGAGCGCCTGGCGCTCCTGCGGCACGATATTGCCCTGGTCGTCGCGGATGAACTCCTTGGTGTTGGTGCACTTGGGATAGTTGGAGCAGGCGAGGAACTCGCCGTTGCGCCCCCACTTGATCACCATCTCGCCGTCGTCGAGTTCGCACTTGAGCCCGGTCGGCAGGCCCTTGCGCTTGACGGTCGGCATCTTTTTCTTGGCCTCGCCCAGCGATTTCTTGAACGGCCCGTAAAAGCGGCGCAGCGTCTTGACCCAGTTTTCCTTGCCGTTCTCGACCTCGTCGAGTTCCGCCTCGAGCTGCGCGGTGAAGCTTACCTCCAGGATGTCGGGGAAAGCCTTTATCAGAAGCTCGGCGACTACGCGGCCGAGCGAAGTCGGACGCAGCCGCTTGCTCGCGTCCTCCTCGACGTACTCGCGGTTCAGGATCGAGGTCATGATCGCCGCGTAGGTCGACGGGCGGCCGATGCCCTTGTCCTCGAGTTCCTTGATGAGCGTCGCCTGGCTGAAGCGCGGCGGCGGCTGCGTGAAGTGCTGCTCGGGCTCGAAGCCCAACAGCTTGAGCGCCTCGCCCTCGTTCATCGCGGGCAGCGTCGCCGCCTCGTCATCGTCGGAGGCGACCTCGTCCTGGCCCTCGGTGTACACGCGCATGAAGCCGTCGAACTTGACCACCTGGCCGGTGGCGCGGAAAACCGCCTCGGCGGCCTCGATATCGACGGTGGTGCGATCATAGACCGCCGGATTCATCTGGCTGGAGACGAAGCGGTTGAAGATGAGGGTATAGAGCGCCAGTTCGTCCTTACCCAGGTAACGCGCCATCGATTCGGGATCGCGCTCGACCGCGGTCGGGCGAATCGCCTCATGGGCGTCCTGGGCGGACTTGGAGGAGCGGTAGAAATTCGGCCGCTCGGGGATGTAGCTGGCGCCGTAGCGATTGACGATGTACTCGCGCACGGAGGTCAGCGCCTGGTCGGAGACGCGCGGCGAGTCGGTGCGCATATAAGTGATAAGGCCGACCGCGCCCTGGTCGCCCAGCTCGACGCCCTCGTACAGGCGCTGCGCGATCTTCATCGTGCGCGAGGGCGAGAAATAAAGCTTGCGCGAGGCCTCCTGCTGCAGGCGCGAGGTGATGAACGGGGGCGTCGGCGTGCGCCGCACCTCCTTGCGCTCGACCTTGCGCACGACGAAGGGCTTCTGCTCGCAGGCCGCGATGATCTCGCGCGCCTCGGCCTCGGGCAGCTTGTAGGCCTTGTTGTCGATACGCTGGTCGCCATGGCTGTAAAGGTGGGCCTTGAACGGAGGCGGATTGCCGGCCTCCAGGCGCGCATCGAGCGTCCAGTACTCCTCCGCGCGAAACGCCTCACGCTCCTTCTCGCGCTCGACGATTATCCTGAGCGCCACCGACTGGACCCGCCCGGCGCTGATTCCGCGCTTGACCTTGTCCCACAAGAGCGGGCTTATCTGGTAGCCGACCAGCCGGTCGAGCACCCGGCGCGCCTGCTGGGCGTCGAACAGGTCGTGATTGAGCTCCTCCGGATTCGCCACCGCCTGGCGCACCGCGCCCTGCGTTATCTCATGGAGCAATACGCGACGGACGCGTGCCCTTGATCTTCCCGAGCTGCTCGGCGATGTGCCATGCGATAGCTTCGCCCTCGCGGTCGGGGTCGGTCGCGAGATAGACGTTGTCGGCCTTCTTGGCCTGCGCCTGGATTTCCTTGAGCACCTTCGCCTTGCCGGCGATGACGTGGTACTCGGGCTTGAAGTCGTCGTCGACGGCGACCCCGAGGGTGCTCTTGGGCAGATCCATCACGTGGCCGACCGACGGGATCACCTGGAAGTCGGAGCCCAAATAGCGCTTGACGGTTTTCGCCTTGGCTGGCGATTCAACTATTACGAGGTTTTTTGCCACCCTTCCTCCAGCCTCCGGAAATCAGCCCCAGAGCCGCCCGGCAGCTAAAGGGCCGGGCCTAGGGTAGTGTGAAGAGCTTGCCGGGATGCTGCACGACCAGCCCCCGCAACTCAAGCTCCAACAATAAGTTAAGCACAGTTTGCGGAGGAAGCTGGCACGTTTCAATGACTGCGTCGACGTGGAGCTTTTGAGCATCTGTTAGACAATTTAAGATCGTTTGAGCTTGTTTAGTCATTTCTTCGGCCAAGTCTGCTGACCGATCCAATGCGACAGCCGTCCGTGATCGGCTGGCAAGGTCTCTTGCGCCAGCGGCTCCCGATGCGGACTGCATCGCCGCCGGGCTTGGACTTTCACCGTCACCGCAGCCGCAGGCGTCGACTGCGATGTCGCTCGTGCCTCGCGCTCTGCCGGCGCTGACGGCTTACCGGCCAATGGCCGGCCATCTGGGGCGCGAGGTCTTCGATCACGTCCTCGACGCATTCCACCAGCACAGCGCCTTCCCTGAGCAGGCGATTGCTGCCGCGCGTCTTGCCGCTCAGCGGGCTGCCGGGAACGGCGAAGACCTGGCGATCCTGCTCGAGCGCCATCCGCGCGGTTATCAGCGAGCCGCTTTTCTCCGCCGCCTCGACGATCACGACGCCGAGCGAAAGGCCCGACAGGATGCGGTTGCGGCTGGGAAAGTTCTCGGGCAGCGGCGCGGTGCCCAACGGGAGTTCGCTCAGGATGGCGCCCGCGGCGTTCGACGATCGTGTCGGCAAGCCCTCGATGCTCGGGCGGGTAGGCGACGTCGATACCGCATCCCAGCACCGCGATGGTGCGGCCGCCGGCCTCGAGCGCGCCGCGATGGGCCGCGCCGTCGATTCCGCGGGCGAGTCCGCTGACCACGACGAAGCCATGCGCGGCAAGTTCGAAAGCCCAGCCGCTGGGCCATCCGCAGCCCGGCTTCGCTGGCCGCGCGCGCCCCGACCACCGCCACGCAGGCGGTGTCGTTGGCCTCGAGCAGACCCGCGCGCCATGAGATAAGGAGGCGGGTCGGCGATCTGCTTCAAGTTGGGCGGATACTCGGCGTCGGTCCATCGCACCAGACGCGCACCGAGCCGCGGCAGTTCGCACAACTCCTTCTCCAGCGGCGCGAAGTCGTTGAAGCCGGCGATAGCGCTGGCGACTTTACGCCGATCCCGGCCGCGGCGATCTCTTCTTCGGTGGCTTTGAAAATCTGCTCGGCGGAGCCGAACCGTTCAAGCAGCAGGCGGCAGGTGCGCGGTCCGGCCCCGTGGACACGTCGCAGCGCGAGCCAATAGGCGTCGGAAGTCGCGGACATAGCGCCCCGGCGCGGCCGTGGCGTGTTTGAGAAGCAGCGGGAAGTCGTACGAAACGCGAGGGCCGCGATGGGCGTATTTGTATCCCAAGTTGCAAATTGAGGCCAATAGGATGAAGAAGGTTGATCGCGCTCCAGCTTGACCGGGCCCGCTCAATGAAATAATTAAAAGCGAACCGCTTTGTTTGCCGCCCGCAGTGCTGTTCGTTTGTTAAAAAGTGAAGAATGCTATCGCTTCCGCGACGGACGCGCAGGCGGAGAAGCAAGGGGCGTGGGCGGAGGAGCAAAAGAGTAATGGAAACAAGCCAGGTGACGGAAACGGGCCGGATGTCGGCGATCGACAAGCAGATTCTGATTTTCAGCGTCTATCGCGACGCCGAATTGCGTGGAGCGCGCCTGTTGTTCAACCTGATCGGGCATATGAAGGATGGCGACTCGCAGCTCAAGATGGCCAAGCATCTGTCCGACGAAACCCGCCACGCGTGGCTTTGGACCCGGCGCATCGCCGACCTCGGCGGCACGCCCCTGATGCTGGCGGACGGCTATCAGCGCCGTCTCGGCCTGCGTATCGGCGTACCCAAGACCGTGGTTGAACTGCTGGCGCTGACCGTGGTCGTCGAGGAGCGCGCGCAGAGCCGCTACATGGCGCACGCCGCGCTGCCCAACGTCGACGACGAGACCCGCGAAGTGCTCAAGGCCGTCACCGAGGACGAAACCTGGCACCTGTCGTGGATCGAGAAGAAGATGCGCGAGATCGCCAAAGAGGAAGGCTCCGAAGCCAAGGCCGAAGAGGCGCTCGACCGCTACCGCTCGATCGAGCGCGAGGTCTATGCGACGCTCGCCGCCGATGAAGTCGAGTTGATGCGCACCTGAGCCGGCGCATCGCGTCCCGCAACCCGCTTTCCCCGATTTTCGTTGAAATACTGGCGAACCACGCCGCTCAAGCGCCGCGCGCGCTCAAGGGCGGCGTTGAGTTCCGCCCTCATCGCCTCGGCCGCTTCGGCTGCCGCCTGTTCCGGCGCGGAGCCGGGCCGCTTGAGATAAGCGTACATCAGGCTCCGGCTCGCGTTGACCACCACGCCCGTGCCGTCGGCGCGCGCCGCTCGTACCGCGTCGGCCGCGCTCGCCCCCTGCGCGCCGTAGCCTGGCACCAGAACCGTCGCATGCGGCATCAGCTCGCGCGCGCGGGCGGCATGCTGCGGATAAGTCGCACCAACCACCGCGCCCACCGGGCTCAGTCCGCTCGGACCGACGAAATCGCTGCCCCACCCTTCGACCCGCCGCGCCACCCATTCCCAGACCGGCGCGCCATCGGCAGCGCGGTCCTGGAACTCGCCCGAGGACGGATTGGAAGTCTTGACCAGCACGAACAGACCGCGGCCGTCGCGCACGCGGGTTACGAATGGCGCGATCGCGTCGCTGCCCAGGTAAGGATTCACCGTCACGGCGTCGCATCCGAAATCGCCGTAACCAAGGAAGGCCTCGGCATACGCGGCCGAGGTCGATCCGATATCGCCGCGCTTGGCATCCGCGATCGTCAGCAGTCCCAGCCGGCGCGCGAGCGCGATAACCTCGGCCAGCGCGCGCATCCCGTCCATCCCGCGCGCCTCGAAGAATGCGAGCTGCGGCTTGATGGCGCAGACGGAGCCGGCGCAGGCTTCGACGATCGCGCAACAAAAACGGGAGAGCGTATAGCCCTCGGGCAGGCCGGGCGTCCCGGACGCGTCGAGTTGCGGGTCGACGCCGAGCATCGCGACGCTCCGCTTGCGGCGTTGGGCCTCGAGCAGTCGCTCGGAGAAGTAATCCATCGCGAGCCTCATCATTTCACAAGCGATCTGCCCGTCTCAACGCGTCCATCCGACTTCACGTCACCTGGTCGACTTCAGGTCACTTGGAGAGCGACGCGGTTTCGCGATAGCGTGCGGCCACGACAGGAGTGCGCATGGAACTCGGAAAATTTGGCGTCTTTTCCTACCTCGACACGCTCGGCGCCGGCGAAGTCGCCGGCTTCGCCCGCAAGCTGGAACATCTGGGCTACAGCGCGTTGTGGTTTCCGGAGACTTTCGGGCGCGACCCATTCGTGTGCGCGGCGCACGTGCTCGGCAACACGCAGCGGCTAATCGCGGGAGCGGCGGTGGCGGTGGTATGGAAACGAGAGGCGGCGGCGATGGCGGGGGCGGCGCGCACGCTGGGCGAGATGTTCCCCGAGCGGTTTATCCTCGGGATGGGCGTGAGCGGCGGCCCGTTCATGAAACGCCACGGCCTCAACTATCAGAAGCCGCTCAGCTACATGCGCGAATATCTCACCCGGATGCGCGAGGCGCCGTACTATGGTCCCCGCCCCGCTGCCGAGCCGCCGATGATCCTCGCGGCGCTCAGGCCCAGGATGCTCGAGTTGGCGGTGGGCGAGACGATGGGAACGATAACGGCGCTGATGCCGCCCGAGGCAATCGCCACGATGCGCGCGACGATGGGCCCCGGCAAATGGATCTGCGCGCAGCAGGTGGTGATGCTCGAGACCGACGCGGCACGGGCGCGCGCCGCCGCACGCAAGTTCCTGCACTTCTACCTGGGCTCGCCAACCTACCATACGCATCTGCGCGCGATCGGCTTTACCGATGCCGACCTGGCCGGCGACGGCAGCGACCGACTGGTCGATGCGCTGGTGGCGTGGGGCGACGAGCGGCGCCTGCGGCTATGCCTCGACGCTCATCTTAATGCCGGGCGCGAACCATGTCGTGATCTCCGCGCTCAACTCCTCCGGCGGCCATCGCCCCGACGAACGCACCCTGGAGGCGATGGCGCCGCGATAGTCACTCAGATTTTTTTCGGCCGGGTTTTTTGCGCGCCGGGCGGGCGGCGCTTGGGCGAGCGCGTCGCCGGGCAGCACGACGTCGCCGCTGCGCCACAGGTACCAGGACGCGGCCGACCGATAGGGGCGCCATCGCTCGGCCAGCGCGCGCAGCCGCTTCGCGTCGGGCATCTTGCGCATCCGGTACAGCCGCCGCGCCGCGTTGCGAACTCCCAGGTCGTCGACCGGCAAAACGTCGGGCCGCCCGAGATTGAACATCAGGAACATCTCCGCGGTCCATCGCCCCACCCCGTGCACTCGCGTCAGGTCGAGGATGATCTCCTCGTCCTCCATCCTGTGGAAGCGATGGAAGTTGAGCGTGCCATTGTCAACGTGCGCGGCGAGGTCCTTGAGGTAGAGGCTCTTCTGGCGCGAGAGCCCCACCCGGCGCAGGTCTTCGGGCGACGCGTCGAGCACCTGGCGCGGGCTGGGAAAGCGCCGGCCGGGAAAAAGCGCGACGAAGCGATCGTGGATAGTGCGAGCGGCCGCGCCGGCGAGCTGCTGAAAAATGATCGCGCGGCTAAGCGCCGCGAAGCGCTCGCGGCGCAATGCGATCTCGATCGGCCCGACCGCGTCGATCACCCGCGCCAGGACCGGATCGGCGCCGCGCAGATGCGCCATCGCCTCGCGCGCGTAAGATACACCCTTGTTCGCCATCGCGCGCGGATTATAGCCCAATTCGACAGACGGCGCATCATCGTAGCCATCATCGCAGCATAGTCCGTGCGGCGTCCGCGTGCTGTCACTATCGCGACGTTCCGAGAGGTTCCCCGGACTTTCTGACCCGATGTCCGGAACCTTGCAAGTTTGACCGGCTCGAAGATAATGGGGTCGTAATCGGGCAGTTTGCTTCATGTCAGCGCATGGAATTCCTGAGGCCGCGGCTACCGCGATTCCGAGAGGTTCAACTATGAAAACAGTGATGGCCAACCGGCGCTGGATAAAAGAAAATCCCGACCTTGATACGGGGCCGGTGCCCACCGAGACCTGCACCTCGCCGCAACTGTTTGAGCTCGAGCGCGACCGCATCTTTCGCAAGGTCCTGGCTCAATCATGGGCCGGGAGGAGGACCTTCCGGAGCCCGGCAGTTACGTGGTCCGCGATCTCGCGGTTGCCAACACCTCCGTCCTGCTGGTTCGCGGCAAGGACCGGAAGGTAAGGGCGTTCCATAACATCTGCGTACATCGCGGCAATCGGCTGGTCGACGACGAGAAGGGACTTTGCAAGGGCCGATTCGTTTGCCGCTTTCACAGCTGGGCTTACGATACGGCTGGCCAACTCACGTGGGTGTCCGACGAAGCCAACTTTTACGACATCGACAAAGGCGCCCTTGGATTGAAACCCATCGCCGCGGATATATGGGAAGGCTTCATTTTCATCAACCTGGATCCTCATCCCACCGAGACCCTCGCCGAGTATATGGCGGGGATGGTTCAGCAGATTCATGGGTACCCTTTCGATCAACAGCGGCTGCTGTGCCGCTACAGAGTCGAGGAAAAAGCGAACTGGAAAGTAATACTGGACGCGCAAAACGAGGTTTACCATCTTCCGTTTCTGCATATTACCTATCCCGATTTCTGTCCGCTGAATGAGCAGAAGTTCAGCCGCGTTCAGAATTTCACGCGCTTCGGCCGCCATACCGTCTACTCAGTCGAATTAAACTCCGATCACAAGATGTCGCCGGTCGAATCGATCGCCATCAATGCGAATCCGCGCGGCGGACAGGTTCATCCGTCGATGATCGGATGGTTTGATTTCTACACCGTGTTTCCGAATTTCTGCATGTTGTTCCTGGCCGGAACGTACGTCACCTACAACATCTGGCCGTTAGCGGTCGACCGCAGTGTGTGGGAAGTCAGCATGTATCAGCCGGCCACCAGCAAGCCGAGCGAGAGGTTTGCGCAGGAGTACAACCGCTGCCGCTCTTCGCGATCTCCTGCAGGAAGACGCGAGCAATCACGAAGCTATCCAGGCCAGCCTGAATTCGGGAGCGCTGAGTCACTTCCAGCTACAGGACGAGGAAATCCAAATCAGGCATTTCCACCGGGAAGTACGCAGACACATCTTTGGTGAAGAGAATGGCGCGTCGGCCATTGTCACCGCCAATAACCACGACACGGTTGAACTCGGATTAAAATGAATACTCAATTGCCATCCGGATTTTCCGATCTCGAACAATTTGCACAGTGGGCGCTGCCGACGAGCGTCGAGCGGAACAAGAAGCGGCATTGGAAGCCCGATGAGCGAGATTACCGCGTTCTACAACGCGTTGCTGCCGCGGCTGGAAGAAATACTCGCCTACCTGGACCAATTTTCCTTGCAGGAGATGCCGCAGGATGCGCAACGGCTGATGTTCCTCGCTCTGTCATTGGCCGAAGTATCGATCGCGGTGGAACTATTCCACGAGCCGAAGGTCACCGGCGGCTGCGATCCGGCGCTGTTTAAGACGGTGTACGACTTAATCCCTGACGATCCTGAATTCATCTGAGAATCGAAAGAAGCGGCATGAACCTCACTGACAAAGTGGCTTTGGTCACCGGCGCGGGCTCTGGTATCGGCCGGTCGGTTGCCTTGAGGCTCGCGGCGGCGGGCGCGAAAGTGGTTGTCGCGGATTTCAATGAAGAGGCTTGTGCCCGGACCTGCGCGGAGCTGAAAAAGTCAGGAGCCGAAGCGGCTTGGCAACGGACAGACGTTTCCAAAACCGACGAGGTCCAGGCGCTTATCGCCTTCACTACCCGGACCTTCGGCAGGCTCGACTGCGCCGTAAACAACGCCGGAATTCAGGGCGAGCTGGCTTCCACGGCCGAGTGCAGCGAGGAAAACTGGGATCGCATCGTCGACACCAACCTCAAGGGCGTCTTTCTGTGCATGAAGTACGAATTGCGCGAGATGCTCACCCGCGGCCGCGGCGCAATCGTGAATATAGCTTCGAACTTCGGAGTGGTAGGTTCCCCGCAGATGCCCGCCTACTCGGCCAGCAAACACGGAGTGGTGGGCCTTACCAAAACGGCGGCGATCGAGGTTGCGGCGCGCGGGATCCGGGTAAACGCGGTATGCCCCGGACCGACCTTGACTCCGCTTGTGGAAGCGGTGGCGAAGGACACGCCCGGAATCATCGACGCGATCAATAGCCGGCTGCCGATCGGCCGGATGGCCAGCCCGGAAGAGATTGCACAAGCGGTCGCGTGGCTGTGCTCGGACGAAGCGACTTTTGTAGTCGGCGGGATTTTTCCGGTTGACGGCGGCTACGTCGCTCAGTAGAGAAAGCCGATCAGTCTGGGCCAAGGACCGGGAATCCTTCGCGTCTCGGCGGCGGCCGCAAGGCGCTGGTCAAGCGTGACGAACTGAAGCGTGGCGGGACTTCCGCCGGCGGCAACCAGCGCGGCCCCGAGCTGCAGCGCGTCGGCCGCGCGCAACGGATGCGCCGCGACCAGGCGCTCGGCATTGTTCGCGGACCGTTTCGAACATCTGCGATTTCGGTCCAAATGTTCCACATCTGGATGACTTCCGACGGGCAGCAGACAAGCGGTCTGTCATGATCGGGATCCTCACGCCGGCGCCTTTCTATCGCGGACATCAACTCGACCCGAGTCAGCACCCAGACGACTACTCCGGAATCGCTATTCATCACTTTTCGAGCCCAGTCACTGGTGGGCTCGACAAGAAAGAGTGGAACCAACGCGGAACTGTCCCAAAATCTCACCAACCGCTCTCGCGCTCATCCAGCAGTGCCTTAAGAACGCTGCCGCGCACTTTGATCGGCTTGTGATGCTTGAGCCACTCCCGCATGTCACCCTTGCCGCGGCGAATTACCCCGATACTCTCGAGATAAGTCCAACCGTTCCTCGTCCGTCATCTTGTGGCCCGCCGCAGGCACCTTGGCGAATCGGAGTAATCCGCGCGACCGGGACCTTGCGATCGAGCACGAGCACCGTCTCGCCACCTTTCACGTAGTTGATGTACCGGGAAAGGTTATTCTTGAGCTCGGCGATTCCCGCCTTCTTCATGTGGCCATTATAGCTATAAGCCGACAAGCCTAATCCCGGCCGCCGCCGTGCGGGGAGAGCCAGACGCGCTCCAGGCGCGTGGGGCGCATCGGGTTGAGTACGTAGCCGTTCACCCAGGGCTGGCGGATCACGTAGGCCACTGGATTGTAAAGAAAGACCCAGGGCGCGTCCGCAACCACGAGTTCCTCGGCCCGGTTATACAGTGCATAGCGCCGCGCGAGGTCGGTCAGCGGCGCGGCCTCAGCCAGCAGCTTGTCGACCTCGGGATTGTAGTAAAAGGTGTCGTTGTTGCCGCCCCATTGCTTGCGCGAGAACAGATACCTCGAGGAAGTTCTGCGGGTCGGAAAAATCGGCCTCCCATCCGAGGTCGACCAGCGCGACGGTATCGGGTTGGCGAATCGCTTCGAGCAGCGGCGCCCATGCCACCGGCTTGAGCTCGACGTGGACACCGACCAGCGCCAGGTCCTGCTGGATCGATTGGCCGATCATCATCTCGCTCCGATCCGCGCGCATCCAGAGCGTCGGCGAAAAGTCCTTACCCACTCCCGCCTCCTCGAGCAGCAGCCGCGCCTTGGCGGGATCGTAAGGATAGCCTTTCAAGTTCGGATTGAAGCCTGGCAGACCGGGCGGCAGGACGCCGTCGGCGACGACGCCGCGTCCGTTCAGCAGGGCGATTATCTTGCGCTTGTCGATCGCATAGTTGAACGCACGCCGCACGCGAACATCGTCGAACGGCTTCATCCCGCAGTTCATCCCGAGGTATTCGGTCGCGATGTCCACGATGTGGAGCGTCAGCGCGCGCAGCCGCGGCGTCTTCATCACGTAAAGAAATTCGGCCGACGGAATTCTCGAAACGTCGATCGCGCCGGCCTCGAATTTGAGCCACTGCAGATCGTCGCTGACGCCGATTTCCTCGACTACCGCGTCCAGGCGCGGAACGCCCTTGATGAAGTAGTCCGGATTCCTCACCATCACCAGCCGCTGGCCGCCGATCCACTGGGCGAGCTTGAACGGCCCGCTGCCGACCACGTGGCTGGAGAAATCCTCGCCCCATCGTTCGACCACCTCGTGCGGCACCGCCGCCGCAAACGGCATCGCGAGCTTCTGCACGAAAATCGGATCGGGCGCGTCCAGATGAAAAACGATCGTCCACGGGTCAGGCGTCGCAATACCGCCTGACCTCGTGCGCATGTCCAGCCTGAAATTCCGCCGCGCCCGTTATCTCGCGAAAATATTCCATCCCCTTCGAGCGCGTCGCCGGATCGAGCACGCGCTCGATTTCGTACTTGAAGTCGGCGGCGGTTACCGCGCGGCCGTTGGTGAAGCGGGCGTCGCGGCGCAAGTGAAACGTGAAGACCCGCGCGTCGGGCGATTCGTCCCAGCTCGTCGCGATCTCGGGCACCAGGTCGACGCCGCCGTCGCTGTAACGCACCAGCGTGTCGAAGATCATCTGCTCGAAAGTCCACGAGGCGGTATCGTAGCCCGCGGCAGGGTCGAGCGTCGGCACGTCGTCCTGCACGGCGAGATGGAGCACCTGCGCGCCGGGCGGAAAGCGCGGCATCGCCGGCGCGCCCGCGCCGCGGCATCCGGCGCCGCCGACGGCGGCGCCGGATGCCGCGGCGAGCCATAGCGCGGCCGCCGCGAGCGCGCGCAGCGCGCCGCGGCGGCCGCCTTCTCGCCGCCGTCGCGGGCAAGCCCGCGCCCGCATTCGCGGCCCGCGACCAGGTCGCGGGCCGCGAATTGCGGCAGCGCCGGCTCCGCCGGCGCTGCCGCGCCGGCGATGAGGCGGCGGCGCGTGCCGCGCCGCCGCCTCATCGCCCGGCCCTCCCGCCGCGCGCGCGCAGGTAGCCGTAGCCGAGCAGGTTGAACGCCAGCACCGCGTAGAAAATCGCCAGCCCCGGAAAAGCCACCAGCCACGGCGCGGTGCGGAAATAGATCAGTGCCTCTTCGATCATGCGGCCCCAGCTCGGCGTCGGCGGCGGCACGCCGAGGCTGAGAAAGCTCAGCCCCGCATCCAACAGCAGCGTGCCGGAGGTTCCCAGCACCGCCATCACCACGATAATCGGCATCACGTTGGGAAGCACATGGCGCGCGATCAGCCGCGCCGGCGAGCCACCCAGCGCGCGCGCCGCCGTCACGAAATCGCGCTCGGCCATCGACAGCGTCTCGGCCCGCACCACGCGTGCGATTTGCGTCCACGACACGAGACCGATCACCAGCAGCACATTGAGCAGGCTCGGATGCAGCACGGCGACGAACGCCATCGCCAGCAGCAACGCCGGCAGCGTCAGCATCACGTCGGTGAAGCGCATCAGCGCAAAATCGGCGGCGCCACCGAAGAAGCCCGAGACCAGCCCGATCGCCACTCCGATCGTCAGCGTGATGACCATCGCGGCCACGCCAACGATGAGCGAGACGCGCGCGCCCCAGATGATGCGCGAGAGCACGTCGCGCCCCAGCTCGTCGGTGCCGAGCGGAAAGGCGGCCGACGGCCGCGCCGGGGTCGCCATAAGTCGGCGCGACCGCGCGGGTCGGATCGTAGGGCGCGAGCCGGGACGCGAACAGCGCGGTCAGCACCAGGCTCAGCACCATCGCCGCGCCCACCAGTTCCATCGCGTTGAGCCGCCGCGTCATGCCATCTCACTCAGCCGGATTCGCGGATCGAGCCACGCGTAGAGCAGGTCCACCGCCAGGTTGGCGACGACGACCAGGAAGGCCGAGAAAAGCACCGTGCCCATGATGAGCGGAATGTCGAGATTGAATACCGCTTCGTAGGCGAGCCGCCCGATTCCCGGCCAGTTGAACACGGTCTCGGTGAGCACCACGCCGGAGAGCAATCCCGCCAGATCGAGCCCCGCCAGCGTCACCAGTGGCAGCGTCGCGTTGGCCATCGCATGGCGGATGAGCGCCTGCGCCGCCGAGAGCCCCTTGCCGCGCGCGGTGCGGATATAGTCCTGGTCCAGCGCCTCGACCAGGTTGGTGTGCAGGATGCGCGAGTAGTAGCCGGCCGAGCCCAGCGCGAGCGCGATAGTCGGCAACACCAGGCTCTTGAGCCCGTCGAAGCCGCCCAACGGAAACGAGCGCAGGTAAAGGCCGCCCGCGATCAGCAGCATCGTGCCGAGCCAGAAAACCGGCACCGAGATCAGCGCGAGCGAAAAGATGAGCAAGAGGTTGTCCACCGCGCGCCCGCGCCACGCCGCCGCGACCATCCCCATCGGAATACCCAGCGCGAGCGAAAGCGCCATCGCGCACAGCGCCAGGATGGCGGTGGCGGGAAAGCGGCTCAGGATCAATTGCGTCACGCTCGCGCGCCGGATGTAGGAGCGGCCGAGGTCGCCGTGCAGCGCGCGGCCGAGGTAGCGCGCGTACTGGAGATAAACCGGCTGGTCGAGCCCGAGTTGATGGCGGATGGTGGCGAGAGTTTGCGGATCGGCCTTCGCACCCGCCATCGCGACCGCGGGGTCCGCCGGAATCACGAAGGCGATGGTGAAGGTGATGATCGAAGTGCCGAGCAGAACCGCCGCACCATAGATGATTCGCCGGATGATGTAGGCGATCATTGTTTTCACCAACACTCGCAGACGCCGCTCCGATGTCGCGGCTCGCGGCCGGCGCGACGATGGTTCCGCGCGAGCCATGCGAGCCCGCTCCGACCTTTGCTCGATTCGAGCACATCGCATCGAAGTCTCTTGCGGCCGCCGCCGCACATACTTCAGGACGACGCTCGCTCGCCACTGCTTCCTACATCGCGAGCAACCCGCGGGCGCGCAGTTCGCGCGCGAGCCTGAGTTCGGCGCGTTCGCGATGGCGTCGCGTGGCGCCGGCCCCGGCGGACCTGTCATCGTTATTCGCCGCCTCCAGCGCGGCGCGCTCCTCGGGCCGCAGCGCCGCGATCAATCTCGTCCATCTCGGCGCGACGGGCAAGCTCGTCCGCGGCCAGCGTATCGGCGGTCGCGTGCTTGAGCGCGCGCCAATGGGCAAGAAATGCGGCCAGCGAAGAGTAGGTGTCGGGCTTCATGGCGCCGATCGGAATTGGGGCGCCGCCGCCCAGCGGCGCGATAGCCAGACCGATGAGGTAGCCGAGCACCGCCGCGCCCATCGCGACCGCCAGAAAACGCAGCCCCGAAAGCGCATCGCCACTTGCGCTGCGCGAGCCATCCCTGAAAATAGCCGACCGCGAACAGCGCCAGCGCCGTCGTCGCCATCGCGGCGATGAGCCCGGAGTAGTCGCCGGGCCCGGCGGACGGAATCAGGATGAACGGCAGCAGCGGCACCATCGCCCCGACGAGAAACGCGATTCCCATCGTGACGCCGTCGGCGGCCGCGCTGCCCAGGGCCTGGCGGCTCAGCCCGTACATCTTGACCTCGGCGGTCGAGAGCAACGCCTGCGGCGCGGAACTGAGGAGCTGGACGACACGGTAAGAGGCCTCGCGGCTCAGCCCCTCGTGCTCGAGCTCGTGGAGCAGGCGCTCGCGGAGCAGATAGGGCTCGGCGGCGGCTTCCTCGCGCGAGCGTTCGAGCTCGCTGCTCAGCACTTCGGTTTCGGCCCGCGTGCCAAGGTACGCTCCGGCGCCCATCGAGAGCGCACCGGCGGCGGTCGAAGCGAGCGCGGCGAGGATCACCTGGCGATGGACCGAGACGGCGCCGCTCAGGCCCGCGAGCACGCCGGCCGTGGTGAGAATTCCGTCCTGCGTCCCGAAAACGATTTCGCGGATGCTGGAGAGACGCTCGATGAGGCGTTTCTTTTCGCTTGGATCGAGGGCCGCCACGCTCGCTCAGCCGGAGCCGGAATCGGTGGTGATGGGCGGGGCCGGATTGCGGTCCGGTTCCCAATCCGCCGGACACATCCGCCCCGAGCGCAGCGCGCGCACTACGCGCAGGGTCTCGCTCACGCTGCGGCCAACGTTCACCGGGCAGGCGACGCAGTAGACGATGGAGCGTTTGGAGTCGAGGATGAAGGTCGCGCGCATCGCCCTCCCCGCGCTCTCATCGAACACGCCGTAAGCCTTTGCTAGCGCGCCGCCCTCATCGGACAGCAACGGATAGCCGATTCCGCCCAATTCGCGCGCCCAGCGCAGATGCGTCTGGACGTCGTCGACACTGACCGCGACGATACTGGTATGCTCGGCGGCAAACGCCTCGCGCGACTTGTGGAAGCCGACGACCTCGGTCGGACAGATGAAGGAGAAATCGTGCGGGTAGAAAAACAGCACGACCATCTCGGAATCAATTTGGGAAAGACGCAGGCGTCCGGCGCGGTCGCCGACCGCGCACGGCAGATCGAATGGCGGCGCAGTGTCCCCAGGTTTCAGCATCTCCGCACCCGGTGCGGAGACTAAGGCTACTCGATCTGGTAAATGATCGAAACGGTCACGGGTATCGTAACTTCGCCCGGCCGCGCGGCCGCGAACGCCGGCGCCGGCCGCGCAGGGGCTTCGCTGACGGCCCTGAGCACTCGCGTGATCCTGACCCCGAGCGAGCGTGCGAGGGAGTCCGCCTGCGTCTGCGCGTCGAACGCGGCCCTGGCTATCGCCTCGCCGCGAGCCTGAGCCTCGTCGTCGAGGGCGAAGTCGAGATAGCTGATGCGGCTCGCGCCCGCGCCGAGCGCGGCATCGATCACCGCTCCGACGATCCCGACGGCGCCGGTTTCGACCGTAATCGAATTCTCGGCGCGGTAACCGATCACCACCGGCTTGTCGCGTCCCCGGGGCTGCTCGTATTCCGGATAGAGCGAACAGCCGCCGGCCCGGAGTCTGCCCTTGCCGCGGAGTTTTTCCGCCAGCACACCGGCTACTCGTTGTGCCAGTGCGGCGTTTTCCGCCGCGCTCTGCTGGGCGGAAAGCGCATGGGTTTCGATCGTCAGGTTGAAAAGGACGCGATCCGGGGCCACGCGCCACTCGCCGTTGCCGACGACCTCGATCGTGCGCAATCGGCCTGCCGACAACCGGCGACGGACTGATCTCGGCGGCCAGTGCGCCCGGCAGAGCGCTTACGCCCCGCCTTGAGTTCCGTCACCGGAGTTTCGGACCTGCCCGTGGCGGCCAATTCGATTGGAACTGACATCTGGGATGCAGACTAACTTGTCGGCCGGGATGTTTCGCGCGCGGCGCGCGCCGCGGCGGCTAATATTATGAAAACCAGTAGACTCGAAGCGCGGCAAATTGCCCAGCCGGGAGTCGGCTTTGGTGCATAGACTCGAGCTCGAGTCGTCAGCCGCACATCGCCCGCTTCGCGGCTACTGGATCTGGTAGGTAATCGAAACGGTCGCGGGGACCGTGACCTCGTTGGGCTGCACCGGCGTCGGCGCGCCCATCGACGAACTCATCGCCATCGCTCTCATCTGCATCACCGGCGCCGGCCCGGTTTGCGGCTACGCGTGGTAGCTTTGACCACCGGCCCGAGCGTGACGCCAAGCGACTTGGCCAGCGAGGCGGCCTGCGCCTGCGCGTCCTTGGCGGCCAGCGCTATCGCCTGGCTGCGGGCCTGGCTCTCGTCGCGCAGCGTGAAGTTGAGAAAGTTGATCCGGTTGGCGCCGGCGTCGATCGCGGTGTCGATCAACCCGCCGAGCAGGCCGATCTCGCCCGTCTCCACGGTGATCGAGTTCTCGGCGCGATAACCGGTGACGACCGGTTTCTCGTTGGGCCGCGGCTCGTTGTACTCGGGATAGAGCGAATAGCCGCCGGTCCATACCTTACCCTTGCCCTGGAGCTTGGTGGTCAGCGCGTCGACGACCTTTTGCGCGAGCGCCGCGTTCTGGCCCGCGCTTTGCTGGGCGGTCGCGCGCATGGGTCTCGATCGCGAGGTTGAGCGAGGCGACATCCGGGGCCACGTGCGCTTCGCCATGTGCCGGTGACCTCGATCGTGCGCAAGCGCGGCTGCGGCGGCGGCTGCGGCGATGGAGCGGGAGCGGGAGCGGCGCAGGGTTCATCGGCCCGCGGCCGGCACGCCGACCGGGGTCATCGAGAAAAGCGATCGCAACGCCCGCCACAAGCATAAGAAGGCCGCGCGCGCGGCGGCGATTTCCGGCAAATCGCGCCCGTCCGCCAGGCTCCGCGATATGAAGCGTTTTCTCATCCGCACCTGCTCCTCGCTCGCACCAAGTCGCATCAGGACTGTTGCCAAGACCACGCGCCGCCGCCTAAGCTGCGGGCCGACGGACTTCCACAGCGCAATAGTTGAGGAGCGAGCGGCGAAAGGCAAGGCCGTCAGGGCGCGCGGGGCGCGAGGGTCGCGCGCCGATGCTTTGGCGGGCGGCGCAGTGTATTGTTCTCGGTTGGAAAACCATCGCATGGCCGACAAACAGGACGAAAAGAAAGTCACCCCGCGAAGCGTCGACTTCGCCGCCTGGTACAACGAGATAATCGCGCGCGCCGAACTCGCCGACCACTCGCCGGTGCGCGGATGTATCGTGTTCCGTCCCGACGGATTCGCGATCTGGGAGGCGCTGCGCGACGAACTCGACCGCCGGATCAAGAAAACCGGCGCGCGCAACGCCTACTTCCCGCTCTTCATCCCGCAAAGCTTCCTGCAAAAGGAAGCGCAGCACGTCGAGGGCTTCGCGCCCGAGGTCGCCGTGGTCACTCACGGCGGCGGCAAGGAGCTGGAAGAGCCGCTCATCGTGCGGCCGACCTCCGAGACGATCATCAACTACATGTTCGCGCAGTGGATCCATTCGCATCGCGACCTGCCGCTGATGATCAACCAGTGGTGCAACGTGGTGCGCTGGGAGATGCGCACGCGGCCGTTTTTGCGCACCACCGAATTTCTCTGGCAGGAAGGCCATACCGCGCACGCGACCAAAGAGGAGGCCGAGCGGGAGGCGCTCACGATGCTCGAGGTCTACCGCGGCTTCGTCGAGGACTATCTCGCGGTGCCGCTGGTCACCGGGCGCAAGAGCGCGGCCGAGCGCTTCCCGGGCGCCGAGGAGACCTACTCGATAGAATCGCTGATGGGCGACGGGCGGGCGCTGCAATGCGGCACCTCGCACTATCTCGGCGACAACTTCGCGCGCGCCTTCGAGATTCGCTTCCTCGATACGCAAAACCAGCTCCAGTATCCGCATCAGACCAGTTGGGGCGTGTCGACGCGGCTGCTGGGCGCGATCATCATGAGCCACGGCGACGACCAGGGACTGCGTCTGCCGCCGGCCGTCGCGCCGTTCCAGGCCGTGGTCGTGCCGATCTGGCGCAAGGCCGAGGAGGGCGAGCCGGTGCTGGCTGCCGCGCGCGCGGCGCGCGACGTGCTGGAGGCGGCGGGCGTGCGCGTGCGGCTCGACGATCGCGAGGGGCTGACGCCCGGTTTCAAGTTCAACGACTGGGAGATGCGCGGGGTGCCGGTCAGGATCGAGATTGGCCCGCGCGACGTCGCCGCGCGCAACGCCGTGCTCGCGCGCCGCGACCGCTCGGGCAAGGAAGGAAAAGTCATCGCGTCGCTCGACGGCCTTGCGGCGCACCTCAGCGCGCTGCTCGACGACGTGCAGAAGAGCCTCTACACGCAGGCGCGCGACGCGATGCGCGCCAACACGCGCGAGTTCGACGACTACGCGAAGTTTCGCGCGCAGATGGAAGGCGAAGGCGGCGGCGGGATGGCCGACATCTACTGGTGCGGGAGCGCCGCGTGCGAGACCAGGATTCGCGAGGAAACGCGCGCGACCTGCCGCGCGATTCCGCTCGGACAGAGCGGCGCCGCCGGCCGATGCCTGGTCTGCGGCGAAGAGGCGAAAGAGCGCGCCTTCTTCGCCAAGGCGTATTGACGATTTTCTCGATCATCGCGCGAACGATGCCGCCTCGCGCCGCGGCCGTTCGCGTCAACTACCGAAGGAGAGAGGATAATTGACCATGCCAACATCCAAGCCAGCCCACGTCCTTGACGGTTACAAGGTTCTGGACTTCACCCAGGCGCTCGCGGGTCCGACCGTGACGCGGCTGATGGCCGAGCTCGGCGCCGACGTCATCAAGGTGGAGATTCCGCCCAAGGGAGATTTCTCGCGCTCCTTTCCGTTTCTGAAGGATGGGCGCAGCGCGTACTTCGTGCAGCAGAACCGCGGCAAGAAGAGCCTCTGCCTCGATCCCAAGAAACCCGAGGGTCTCGCGGTCATCAAGGAATTGCTGCCCACGATGGATGTCCTGCTCGAAAACTATTCGCCGGGAGCGATCGCGCGGATGGGTCTCGGCTGGGAAGAGGTCAGCAAGATCAATCCGCGGCTCATCATGTGCTCGGTCTCGGGATTCGGGCAGACCGGGCCGCTCGCCAATCGCCCGGGCTACGATTACATCGGGATGAGCTACGCGGCGGTGACCTACATGATTGGCGACCCCAACGGGCCGCCGTCGTTCCCGATGCTCGGGCTGGGCGACGTGTCGACCGGCGTTCACGCGCTCGCCGCGATCGCGTGCGCCCTGCTCTATCGCGACAAGACCGGCCGCGGCCAGCATCTGGATGTATCGCTCCTCGATAGCTACTTCCATTGCCACGAGCTGAACGTGCAGATGTACAGCGCGAGCGGCGGCAAGGTGAAGCCCAAGCGCGCCGGCTCGAATCACACCGCGGTCCCGATCATCGGAATTTTCAAGGGCCAGGGGCGCGGAGAGCTACTTGTTCATCATGGCGCCGGTGGACCATCAGTTCGCCGCGCTGTGCCGCACGATGGGGCGGCCGGAACTGGCGACCGACCCGCGCTTCTCGACCGTGGGTGCGCGCGCCGCCAACCTCGCCGAGATCACCGGCATCATTCAGGCCTGGCTCGACTCGCAGCCCGACGACGCCACGATCCTGCGCAAGCTCGAGGAAAACCGGATTCCGGTGGCGCCGATTCTGTCGGTCGAAGAGGCCGTGAACCATCCGCATCTGCGCGAACGGCGGACGGTGCGGAAAATCCGCGACCGCATAATCGGCGAGTACGATATCCCGGGCGTGCCGCTGCGCTTCTCCGATTTTCCCACCGAGCTCGAGCTGCAAGCTCCGTTTCTGGGCGAGCACAACGCCGAGATTCTCGGCCGTCTCGGCTACTCCGCGGATCGCATCAGCGAACTGGAGAAGGCGGGCATCCTGGTGCGCGGCGATCGCTGACCAGGACTCGGGAGAGTTACATGTTTTGCTGAGTGGCATCGAAGGCGGCTAACGGTAGTCGTAAGGCAATTGCGCGCTGGTACGTGAATCACGTACCATGAGAGATGCTCTGCTGTGCGAAGAGAAGAGAACGCGATGCCTACCGTCAGGCGTTCCCTGAATGAGATTCTTAAATCTAGGCCACGGGCCGACCTCGCGCGCATCCGCAAAACCACTGACCAAGAGATCGACGCGATGATCGCGGCGGACCTCGACACCGCGCCCGATATGTCTCGTAGAGATTGGCGGCGCGTCATCAACCCTCTCCTTCCGGACGTAAGGGCGATCCGGCGCAAGCTCGGTCTTTCCCAACAGGAATTCGCCAGGCGGTTCGGTTTCAGCGTGCGTACGGTGCAGGAATGGGAGCAAGGCCGTGCCGTCCCCGACCGCCCCGCACGCGTCCTGCTGCGAGTGATCGAGAAATCACCCAAAGCCGTCGAACGCGCGGTCGCCGCCGGTTGACGCCACGGCTCAGCCGCCGTGGGCGAAAAGCGTCAGGTAGCAGAGCACGCTCATGTCCGCCATCACGTGGGCGAGAATCGACGTCTCAAGGCCCCATCGCCAGTAGACGTAGCCCAGCACGATTCCCGCAACGGTGCGCGGCTCGAGCAGCATCTGCACCGCGCGCGGCTCCCACCAGAGCGTGCCCTCGCCGGTCGCCGCGTGGATCGCGCCGAACATCAGGCCCTGGATCACAATCGCCGTCCACCATCCCCTGGCGCTCAGCTTGCCTGCGGGCGCGCGCAACAGTTTGATTATCAGCCATACCAGCGCGGTCATCAGGAAAAGGCGGAAGTGAATCTCCTCGATGATCGGAAACCCCACGCCGACAGCCGCGGGATGGGCTTTGAAGAGCTCGAAAGCCTTGCGGCCGGCTTCCTTTATACCGGCCGAGGTCGTGGCGGCGAGCGACGGCGACCACAGCGCCTTGACCACGATCATTTGCACGACACGCGTGCCCAGGATCGACGCGGCCGCCGCACCGGTGGCGGCGTAAATCAATTCCATCAGGGTCGGCGCCGGCCGCAACTCCCGAATGTCGGCGGCGAATCGGCGTCTCAGCGCGCTGGGAGCGAAGCCCGCCCGTCGCGCCGCCAGGCATCCCAATCCCACCAGGAACAGCATCTCCCCCAGCGCAATCGAGATCGCGCGCAGATGCTTGTCGGGCGGTATCGGAAGTACCGGTGAGCAGAGAACCCATCCCACCATGCCCACCGCGAGGAGCACGAAGAATTCGATCAGGCCCGGATAGCGGGGCTGTGCGCGAGGCGGATGCCCTTCGAGTTCAACGTTGGCGGCGATGCTCGGACTTTCCAAGGATAGGCACAACTTCAGATGGGCTCGCTCTCTCGTTCAGCAAATCAACCGAAGCCGAGCCGCTTCGCGGAACGCAGCAATTCCATCGTGAACGTGCGCGCGCGGTTTGTTAAGGTATCGAGCGCGTCGCGGCAAGTTCAGCCGCGACGGATGACACATAGGATGCCGCGGGACAGGGTCGCGCGGTTGAGGAAGCCGAAGACGATACCCGGCGCGATCGGCGCCGCGCGGGCCGCGACGCCGGCTTAGATCAACCGGCTATCAGCCTAACTTGTAGTTGAGCTTCATCGCGGCGCGCACCTCGTCCATCGTGGACTGCGCGACCGCTCGTCCCTTGCGCGTGCCTTCCATGATGATCTCGCGCACTGCTGCGGGCTTCGCCGCGAACTCGGCGCGCCGCTCGCGAATCGGCCTCAGGAACGCGTCGAGCGCGTTGAACAGCTTCTGCTTCACTTCGACGTCGCCCACCGTGCCCTTGCGATAGCGCTCCTTGAGCTCGTCGACCTCGGCCTTATCCGGGTTGAACACGTCGTGGTAAGTGAAAACCGGATTGCCCTCGACGTGGCCGGGGTCGGTCGGATGAATCCGCGTCGGGTCGGTGAACATCGACATCACGCGCTTGCGCACCGCCTCCGGCGGATCGCCGAGATAGATGCAGTTGCCGAGCGACTTCGACATCTTGGCTCCGCCGTCGGTGCCCGGCAGCCGCGCCATCTGGCCCAGCATCGCGCGCGGCTCGATCAGCACCTTGGCGTAGAGCGAGTTGAAGCGCCGCACGATCTCGCGCGCCTGCTCGATCATCGGCAACTGGTCTTCGCCGACCGGCACCAGCTCGGCCTTGAAAATCGTGATGTCGGCGGCCTGCGAAATCGGATACGACCAGAAGCCCACCGGCACGCCGCGCTTGAAATTGCGCTGCTTGATCTCGTCCTTGACGGTGGGATTGCGCTCCAGCGTCGCCACCGTCACGAGGTTCATGAAGTAGGTGGTAAGCTCGCTCAGCTCCGGCACCATCGATTGCACGACGATTTTGACCCGTTCCGGGTCGAGGCCCACCGCGAGATAGTCGAGCGCGACCTCGAAGACGTTGGCCTCGAGCTTCTCCGGATGCTCGAAGTTATCGGTCAACGCCTGGATGTCGGCGATCAGGATATAGGTGTCGTAGTCGTGTTGCAGGCGGACGCGGTTTTGCAGCGATCCGACGTAGTGTCCGAGATGCAGCGGGCCGGTCGGGCGGTCGCCGGTCAGGATTCGTTTCTCCATCGTGTCAGTCTTTAGTATCAGTCTTGCTTCAGTGTCAGTCTTGCGATCCCAGCAGCTTGCGCAGCGTGACGAGGTCCTCGGCGATGTCCTTCATGTCGGGGCCGGGCTCGGTCTCCAGGCACATCGGGATGCCGAAGAAGCGCGGGTCGTGGAGCAGGCGGTCGAACGGCTCGACGCCGAGGTGGCCCTTGCCGATATGCTGATGGCGATCGACGCGCGAGTGAAAGGGCTTGAGCGAATCGTTGAGATGAAATGCGACCACGCGCTTGATTCCAACGTGCTGGTCCAGCTCCGCAAACGTGCGCTCGTAGCCCTCGGCGCTGCGCAGATCGTAGCCCGCGGCGAAAGCATGCTCGGTGTCGAAGCATAGCCGCAGCCGCTCGTTCTCCTTGACCGCGTCGAAGATGCGGCCCATCTGCGCGAACGAGTAGCCGAGATTGCTGCCCTGCCCGGCGGTGATCTCCAGCGCGACCTTGGTCTTGAAACCGGCGCACGATTTGTGCGCCTCGTCGATCGAGCGCGCGATGGTCGCGATGCCGGCCTCTTCGCCCGAGCCGACGTGGGAGCCCGGATGCGCGATCAGAAATGGCACGCCCAGCGCCTCGCATCGCTCCAGCTCGTCGATGAGGCCCTCGACCGAGCGCTTGCGCAATTTCTCATCGGGCGCGCCAAGGTTGAGCAGGTAGGAGTCGTGCGCGACGACCATTTTGATTCCGGTCTCGGCCTGCGCGCTTTTGAACGCCTCGATTTCCTCGCCCGAGTAGGGTTTGGAGGCCCACTGGCGCGAGCTCTTGGTGAAAATCTGGATACAGTCGCAGCCGATCTGCAGGCCGCGCGCCAGCGATTGGCTGACGCCTCCCGCGATCGATACGTGCGCGCCAATCAGCGGCCGCTCTTGATTGCCCGAAGCCATTGCGATTCGTTCCAGCGCAGCGCGTCTCGCACGCCGCCGACGCCGCGATCTTATATGAAACGTTCCGGAAAGCGAGGCTTGCCCGCGCGTGACAGACGCGGATGACGGCGCGGATACTGACGGTAATGTGCGCCGGCTGACGAAGGTGATCGTTTTTTGCTGCGCGCTCGGCGGATGCGCGCGGGCGGCGGCACCGCCGTCCGTCGTACCTCCCGTCATACCTCAACCAGCAGCGTCAACGGTGGCGCAATCGGTCGTATCGGCAGAGCCCTCCGCAATAGCGACACCGGCCGAGCCGCATCGAACGCCGGAGCGCTTCGGTGGCATCCCCACCTCGGAACGCACGTCCGTCGCGCCTTCGCGGCCCCGGTTGAGGGTCGAAAAAGCTATAGAAGTCACCACGATGCGCGTCGTCAGGGATGACACTTCCGAGGGTTCCGTGCCGCCCGCGAAGTGCGAGGTGCAGATCCTGCACGAAAATCCCGCCGGGAAAGCGCGCGAAGTCGCAACGCTCAACGTCGACGGCGCGCCGGCCCAGCATGAGGACATCCTGTCGCTGCTCAAGCGCAAAGCGTGCGAGGCCGGCGCCAACGCGGTAGTGATCAAAAGCATGGGCCAAAACGCGCGTCGAGGGCGTCAAGATGGACCACGTCGAGGCGGTCGCGCTGGTAGTCGGCACCCCTAAACTACCCGTCGATCCGTCGCCCGTGCCCAAGACCATCACGGTCACGCCTGAGGGTCCCGCCGTGCCCAAGACCATCACGGTTGATCCGGGCGCGTCGCCCTAGCTAACCTTGAGACGGGTTTTCCGGCCGAGATTTTCGGGCCATCTTTTCCGGATCGCGAATTTGGGCTGGAAGCCAGCGGGGACGGCGGTTCGACGCGTTGAACGCAACTTCATCCTCGCCGCGCAAATCAGTCATCGAATTTGAGGCACGGCCACGCGCACGCGGCCTGCGCGTCACGGCGGCGCCGCGACCGGCGCGGGCTCGACCGTGAAGCGCGTGAGTCCGAAAGAAAAGCATTCGCTGAAGACGGTCGGGATGGTCGTGCGGCGCGAGCGCCCGCGGGCGATCGCGATCGCGCACGAGCTCGCGGTATGGCTGCGCGCGCGTCACCTGGCGACCCTGGCCGAGCCCGAGGCCGCCGCTCAGCTCGGCGCCGAGGCGGTCGAGCGCGAGCAACTGGCGTTGCGCGCGGACCTTATCGTGGTGCTCGGCGGCGACGGCACCCTGCTCAGTATCGCGCGCCTGGTCGGCGAGCGCGAAACACCGATCCTCGGCATCAATCTCGGCGGCCTCGGCTTCCTGACCGAGATCACCACCGAGGAGGCGCAGGCGACGCTTGCCCGCGTGTTGGCCGGCGATTACGAGGTCGACCGCCGCATCACGCTGGAGGCGACCGTCGAGGCCCATGCCGCGGGCGCTCGCACGGTCGATCGCGAGAGCTTCCGCGCGCTCAACGACGTCGTGATCAACAAGCGCGCGCTCGGCCGCATGCTCGAGCTCAACGTGGTCGCCAGCGGCGAGCGCTTCTGCTCCTACCGCGCCGACGGCCTGATCATCGCCACCCCGACCGGCTCGACCGCCTACGCGCTCAGCGCCGGCGGGCCGATCGTCTTTCCCTCGCTCGACGTCGTGGTGCTCGCGCCGATTTGCCCGCACACGCTGAGCAACCGCCCGGTGGTGTTGCCCGATTCGTTCGAGATCGAGGTGCGGGTCAAGACCGACGACAACGGCGCGATGCTGACGGTGGACGGCCAGCAAACCGCGCGCATCGCCAGCAACGACACCTTGCGCGTGCGGCGCGGCAAGAACCCGGTGGTGCTGGTGCGATCGTCGCACTCCTATTTCGAGATCTGGCGCAACAAGCTGCGTTGGGGCTGAGCGCGGGGAGCGGCGATGCTGGTCGAACTGCGCATCCGCAACTTCGCCATCATCGAGGGCGCGGCACTGTACTTCGGCCCCGGCTTCAACGTGCTCTCGGGCGAGACCGGCGCCGGCAAGACCATCATCATGACCGCGCTCGGCCTGCTGCTCGGCGGCCGCGCCTCGCCCGACATGATCCGCGCCGGGCAGAATGAAGCCGTCGTCGAAGGATTGTTCGAGCTCGAGGGCGAAGCGCCGCCGCCCGAGGGCACTCCCGAGTTCGCCGACTCCGGCCACCGCGAGTTGTTGATCCGCCGCACGCTGGCCGCCGACGGCGGCCGCTCGCGCGCCTACGTCAACGGCGAGATGGCCACCGTGCAGACCCTGGCGCGCATGGGCCAGAGCCTGGTGCAGGTCTACGGACAGCACGAGCATCAGACGCTGCTTCGCTCCGAGAGCCATCTCCAGCTCCTGGACCGGCACGCCGCGCTCGACGCGATGCTCGAGGAATATGGCGCGGCGTACCGCGCGACGGCTCCAGGCGCGCACGCGGGCCGACGAGCTGCGCGAGCGCGAGCGCACCCGCGCCGAGCAGCTCGAGCTCGCCCGCTTTCGTATCGCCGAGCTCGAGCGCGCCGGGCTGCAGCCCGGCGAGGACGAGCAACTGGCGGCCGAGCGCACGGTGCTGGCCAATGCGGCGCGCCTCGGCGCCGCCGCCGCCGAGGCCGAGCAGATGCTCTCCGGCGAGAGCGCCGCGGCGCTCGACGCGGTCGCGCGCGCGCAGACGCGCGTCGGCGAGGCGGCGGCGATCGATCCCAAGCTCAAGGACGCGCTCGAATTGATCAGCTCGGCGCGCCTCGGCCTGGAGGAGGCGGCGCATACGCTTCGCGACTATGCCGCGCGGGTCGAGGCCGACCCGGCGCGGCTCGAGGAGATCGAAACGCGGATGGCCGAGCTGACCCGGCTCAAGCGCAAGTACGGCGGTACGCTTCCAAGCGTGCTCGAAACGCTGGAGCGCTCGCGCGCCGAGGTCGCCGAGCTCGAGCGAGTCTCCGACTCGCGCGCCGCGGCCGAAGCGGAGCTCCGCGACGCGCTCGATCTGCTGGCGCGGACGGGCGCCGAGCTCAGCGCGCGGCGCCAGAGCGCGGCGACCGAGCTCAAGCGCCGGATGGAGACCGAGCTCAAGACGCTGGGGATGCGCGCGCCGGTGTTCGAGGCGCGGTTCGCGCCGCTGGAAAAGTCGGAAAGCGCGTTCGAGCACAACCGCATGACGCTCGGGCCGAGCGGCGCCGACTCGATCGAATTCATGC
This sequence comes from uncultured delta proteobacterium, assembly GCA_963832395.1. Taxonomy (GTDB): domain Bacteria; phylum Desulfobacterota; class Binatia; order Binatales; family Binataceae; genus JAKAVN01. The sequence continues at coordinate 315,932 of CAWHTV010000010.1, forward strand.
TCTCGCCCAACCTGGGGCAGCCGCCGATGGCGCTCGCGCGCATCGCCTCGGGCGGCGAGCTCTCGCGCGTGATGCTCGCGCTCAAGCGCCTGGAGGCTCAGCGCCGCGGCGTCGCGACGATGATCTTCGACGAGGTCGACGCCGGCGTGGGCGGCGCGGTCGCCCAGGTCGTCGGACGCAAGCTGAAGGAACTCGCGCGCTTTCATCAGGTGCTATGCGTGACCCATCTGCCGCAGGTCGCCGCCTTCGCCGACACTCATTTCGTGGTCGAAAAAGAGGAACGCCGCGGCGCGACGCGCAGCCGCGTCAGCGCGCTGGTACAGGCCGAACGGATCGAAGAGATCGCGCGGATGCTCGGCGGCGCCGAAGTCACCGACAAGTTCCGCCGCGCCGCGCGCGAGCTGATCGAACGCGCCCGCCCTTGAAGCGCTGCGGGCTCGACCGCGCCGCGGCCTCAGGCGAGGTCAGCCAGAGCTCAGGTTGACCCAACCGGAAGCTTCCGATTAACTGAAAGGCCGTCTCTCTCACCTGCGGTGGGGCTGTAGCTCAGCTGGGAGAGCGCCTGAATGGCATTCAGGAGGTCGCGCGTTCGATCCGCGTCAGCTCCACCAATAAAATCAAAACCTTTTAGCTTCTCGGACATCGACGGATAGCCGGATTGTCCGCAAACTGTCCGCTTCTGTCAAGGTTCGAATTCTGAAAATTCAGAAGCGCGACTCAAAAGGCTTTCAGGGGACAGTTTTGTGGGTGCGTCCGCCTCAACATCGATCCCACCCATCTGCAGCTTCCTGAACCTGTTCTTGCTCGACCCGCCGCTAGGGCGGCGGGGCTAATCGCCGCCGGCAACGGGTGGGCTGGCCGCATGCGAGATGAATTCCGCGATGCCGGCGGTCTGGTCGGCACGCAGCGGACAGCCATACGCCGTACGCATCTTGTCGATTTCCTTCTTCCAGATGTCGAGGGTCAACGGCGGCTGCGCGTCAATCATGTCCTTTGAATGACACAAAAGGCAGTGGGAATTGGCGAGGTTGGCGGCATCGCCTCCTGCGAAGACCTGGCTACCGAAGGGCAAGATGATCTTCTGCGACGTCAATTGGATCGTGCGATGCTGACTCGGCGCCGCGGTGCTTTGCGCGAGCGCGGCGCCATGAGCGAGCGTCGCGGTCAGGCCAATCAGGAAGGTAGCCGGAATTATGCGGCGCCGGATCCGTGTCATTGACCGTTTCCTCTATGCGGTATGTACCGTGACCTGTTCGATCACGTTGCGCATATAGCCCCCGGGGTTCCAACGTACCGTCACGGGCTGCGACACATTATTACTATTAGTCGCGTTTACCATCAGCTTGTAGGTGCCGGACTGTTTGGGCACGAAGCTCGTGTGCCAGCGGCGAAAGCTGTAGCGCCCGTAATCCTTGCCCAAGGCCGCGTTACGCCAGCTCGTTCCGCCGTCGGCGGAAAAGGCGACATTCTTAATTCCGGTGTCGCCGCCAAAGGCGATGCCGCGTACTTCCGTAGGCACGCCGCGCCGCAACGTCGCGTTGTTGCGCAGGTTGGTGATAAATGAACGCGGCACCATCCGGTTGATCGGCACCATTTTGACGCCCTTCGCGTCTGGCGCCATCGTGGCGCCCGGCGTGTCCGGAATCAGATAGGCGGTGTGCATCCAGTAGTTCTCATCGGGTTTGTCGAGCACCTCGATATGACTGAGCATCTTGACCCAGTAGGTGGAATACCAGCCCGGCACGATGAGCCGCAGCGGAAAGCCGTTGAGCAGTGGAAATGGTGCGCCGTTCATCCCATAGGCCACCATAACCTCTCCGTCCATCGCGTGATCGATGGCGAGCGATTTCATGAAAACGGGAGTTTCTGGCGTTTCACCAAAATCGAGACCGCGAAAGCGCACTTGCACGGCGCCAGGCAGCACGCCCACGCGATCGAGCAGCGACTTCAACGTAATCCCGGTCCACAAGGCGTTGCCCATAGCACCGTTGCCCCACTCGCCACCCGGCACGCGCGGCGACGAGAAGCCGCGACTGTTGCCCGAACATTGGTTCACGGCGGCAAGCTCGACCTGGTCGGATCGGTGCAGAATTTCCTTGAGCGTGAATTCAGTGGGGGTGCGCACGTGGCCGTCCACCCGCAGGCGGAAGGTGTCCACGTCGATCGAGTTCGGAATTACCGACAGATGCCATCGGACGAAGAACTGGTCATTGGGCGTGAAAACGCCTTGGTCGAAAACCTCGAAAGGAGTTTCGAGCAGCGGCGGGCGCTCACGCAGCAGGATCATCTCGCCCTTCTGCGGAAAGCGGACGAGCTTCCGACCGCCGTTCTCAAACGGCATCTGGATCAGCTTCGCGGCGAACGCCGGTAAGCTTCCACTAAAGATTCCGCCGGCGACGCCACTGGCCGCCATTTTCAAAAAGCTTCGACGTGGGAGCCAACCCGAGCCATCAGTCTCGGCCAAGCTCGCATCCAACGATTTACTTCTGTCCACGGCCCTGCTCCGTTTATGCATCCTGGGTGCCTTTCGCCGAAGAGATCGCCAAGCCTGCGGTTGTGGCGCTCAATTCGGTCACCCAGGTATGAAGGTACATCCCAATCCCCATCGCAACGACGAAAATGAAAACGGGGAGCGCGCCGGAAGCGAGCGAGGTGAGCGCGGGACCGGGACAGAAGCCGCCGAGTCCCCAGCCCGCGCCGAAAATGGCGGCGCCCAAAATCAGCTTGGCATCCAAATCGCTGCGCTTTGGCAGCGAGAAGTCCGGCGCCAACACTGGTGACGGCATTTTTCTGCTCCAGCGATACGCCACGAAGTAGACCGCGATCGCCCCGAGCATGACGAAGGCCAGGCTGGCGTCCCAGGCGCCAAAAAAGTCCAGGAAGCCGATCACCTTTACCGGCCGGGTCATCCCGGAGATTCCCAGACCGAGCGCGAACACCGTTCCCGAGACGAAGGAGGTCAGCAACGCTTTCATAGTGAACCTCCCATCAGGTGGTTCACCAAATAGACCACCAAGGCTCCCGTGAAGATGAAAGTCGCCGTGGCAACGAGCGAACGCGGTGAAAGGCGGCTTATACCGCACACTCCGTGACCGCTGGTGCATCCACTGCCGAGACGGGTACCGAATCCGACCAATAGACCCGCGCTGGTCAATAGTGGGATAGGGCGAATGATGCCGAAGTCGAAGGCGCCAGGCAGTAAAATCCTGAGTAGCAGCCCGCCCGCGAACAAGCCTCCAAGGAAGCAAATCCGCCAGAGAGTGTCGCCTGTAACGGGCTTGAGCACCCCGGCCAAGATGCCGCTGATACCGGCGATTTTGCCGTCCAACAGCAGCATCGCCGACGCGCTGAGACCGATAAGCATGCCACCCAACAATGAAGCGAAAGGGGTGAAATTATGCATCAGAGCCTTCTCCGTATGTTGCCGCATGGCCGGTCTCCGTCGAGCGGGGCGGGGCCCAGGCGGCGGCTAAAAAGCGAAATAATCAACGCTCGACCGGCAGACCTGCCTCGTTCCACTCGAGCATCCCGCCTTTAAGATTGCTCACGTTCTCGAAGCCGAGCGCGGTCAAAATTGCGGCGGCCGTGGTGCTGCGAACTCCCGACCGGCAAATCACGACGATTTCGCTGCTCTTGAGGCTGTCGAGCTCAGCCGCCTTACCAGGCAGCACCCGGAGCGGAATCAGCCGGCTGCCACGAAGGTGGCCGAGTTCGTCGTGATACTCGTCCTGCTCACGCACGTCGATGATAACGGGAGCGTTTCCAGCCTTTAGCCGACCCTCCAGTTCAGAGGCGGAAATTTGCCGAATCGCACTCAATTGAGTCAGGTCGGGGAACTTCAGGGAATCATCGTCGATCGCGGATTGATTGGCCTGCAGCGCTTCCTGGATCTTGTCGGGCAGCGCCAGGCCGAGATTCTTCATGATGTCTATGTATTCCGCGCGTGTATGACCGGCGACGCGTGGATTGGAGGCCTTCTCCTGACCGATCGTTGAATGATGATTGCCGCGATAATCGTG
>CAWHTV010000011.1:0-155082 GCA_963832395.1 uncultured delta proteobacterium
TTTATGTCGCCTACATTAAACACGTCCTTGTTGAACTGGAGCGCGATTTTTTCCACCACGCCCATCGGCAAGCCGCTAATCGCATCCTGATGCTGTGGCGGCAACGCGGGAGTGAAGGTCAACCGCTCCGAGGCGAGCACGCCCAGCGGCACGGTGACGATAGCCGCCCTTGCACTCACGATTCCCGCGGGCGTGGTGAGCTGAACCCCGCAGGGATCGTCCCAGCTATCGAGTTCCGGGGTATTCAGTCTAATCGGCACCCCATTGGCAAAGGAGGAAATGAAGTTACCCATGCCGCTCGGGATGAGCTGGTTTGCATGCGAGGGGACGGTCAGCGGCAGACCAAGCTGGGTGAGGTTGTACAGGTCGAGCGCGCTCAGACTGCTCAAATTGGCGCCGTGTTCTCCGGCGATGATACCGGCGCCGAGCTTGTACCACTTTTCCGCGGCGAGCGACGCGGTCGCCACCACCGCCCATACGTCGGGGCCGAACGTGGCGGCCAAATTGATAAGCTCGAGCATCGAGGTAAAAACCGCGATGGCATCAATGACATTTGGATCGCTGGGCGGGAGCGGTTGGGGCGGAGGGACGATGTCATAGAAGACCCGCGGGGCTGTGTCGGCAAACACCGGCAGGCCGCGGCTTACCGCGATGTCGAAGAGCGCGTTGTTGGTCTGTCCGGGACTTCCGCCGCTCTTCGGCGTGACGAAAGAAAACCATTCCGCGCCCAGATCGACAGGAGTCGCAAAACTGTTGTCGCTCAGCGCCCGCCCGCCGACCCGGTTGCGCGCTTCGAGCACCACCACGTTCTTTGCCGCCGCCATCAAGGTGCTCGCCGCACTCAGACCGGCGATTCCAGCGCCCACGATTGCGCAACGAGCGGACCGCAGGCTGATGGCGGAGGAGTTGGCGGAGTGTAATTGCTGCCGAGCCGCATCCAATTCCGTACAGGGCCGACGAAGCCGGTATGGCCCGGACAAAATCGCGGCGGGTGAATCCTGCCGCCGTCCGTCCGAAGGGAAGTTTTCCGATTTCCGCCACGCGTACCCGCTCCTCTACAAACCTTACGGGCGCTGATCAAACCGCGACCACCACCCTCGTGCGCGTATTCAGGCCGTTAACCTTCGCGGATGCCCACCGGCGGTCTGAACCTGTCGCCGACGGACGACGGCCCGGTGTCCAGCCGGCGCGCTTTCGGCCGGAATCATGAACCAAATCGAAAGAACTCGCCCGGCGAGAATTATGGGATCAAGCCGCATTCAAACATCTTGTTGGCGATAGGCGCCGCGACTTTGTCGATGAAGGCGGCGCGCAACTGCGCGTCGTCATGCAGAAGCTGTATGGCTTCCTGTTCCCTCTGCGATTGTGGCTGGCCCCTCTTTTGCCACAACTGCTCGCATGACGATTGCTGGTATTTCTGGATGACCCGGTTGGCCACCGCGTCCAGCATCGGGTGCTGGGCGCTGGCTACGCCGGCGAATAGCAACATCGCAGGGACCAGTGCGAGCAGGCATCGTTTATTCATGGCGTTCTCCTCTATTGTCGTTCGGTTGTTGCGGGTTTCAGGTTCGTTGCGTGAGCGGTGCTCCCACCGAAAAGGCTCCCGATGCACCAGGCGGTCATCGCCGCGTGGAGCACAACGGCCGGCCACAACGCGACGCCGACCGGCTGCGACCGGATGCCGGCAACCCCAAGGATGACGGCAACGCCGAGATTGTAGAGCACCATCGCGGCGATCAATCCTCTCGCGGCACGGCTTTGCGTATCATCGCGCGCAAGCCAGCAGGCGACACCGAGCGTGAGCAACGCGGCGCCGGCCACACGCGCCGCGGTCAAGGCGGCGGATGTTTCGAGCGGCGCGCCGGCAAGGAGCATCACCGTCGCCGAGGGGCAACCCAGCAGCGCCAGGCCGGCTCCTAGTTCGATCACCGCGGTCGTGGTATATAGAGCGCTCGCGGGAGAGGAACTGTTGAACATCGGGTTATCAGCGGAAAACGACAGAGTATATTTTCTCCAGTTCTTCTAGTCTCTTGCCCGCGCGAGCCGTTCCGCAATGATCTTTCGGTCCGCGTCGGTCAATTGTTCCGGCCCCAGGTTGAACGTCAGCTTGTCGATTGTCCCGGTGAAGCGGAACGGCAGTTTATAGCTGTCGTTTACCGGCGTGCGGGTATCGATCCCGACGTCGAAGGTCTCATCTATGGACATGAGCAACGGAATCGTGTGCGGGATCGTCTTGCGGGCCAACTCCTTGCCATCAACCGTAAACACTCCGGTGCCACCTTTGCCGGGGCCTGGCCCGTCGTACTTGAAGTCGAACACGATCGTGTGCTTGCCCGGCTTGAGCGCTTCGGCCAACACGCCGTGGCCTAACGGTCCCCCCTCCCAGCGGTAGTGCGTCAGATCGAGAAGGTTGTAGTCGAAGACCGGCTTGCCATTGAGCAGGTAGAGGCCATATCCACCGAAGCGGCCGCCTAGAGTCACGATCATTCCTTCCGCCCCGCCCTTGGGGATCGTCACGTCGGCGGTGATGGTGTAATCCTTGTCCAGAATGCTGGGAGCATTTCCGGCGGGAATGCCTGAGTTCTCACCCGTATAGGTGAAAACAGTTCGCCCGGCGACCGCGCTCGGCCGCGGCGTAAGGAGGCGCGCGAAGGCCCGGTTATCCAAGGGAAAGACGTTGTATTTCGCCGCCTCCGTCATGAACAACGCCTGCATTTCCTTTAGCTTGTCAGGCATCTTCGCGGCGAGGTCGTTGTACTGCGAGTAGTCATCGGCGATGTGGTAAAGCTCCCACTGGTAGCCAGTGGCGAGGTCGGGCAGCTTGCCGGTTGCCAAATCCCATACGGGCATGGGCGGAGTCGTGTTGGCCATCCACCCGTCGTGATAAATTCCGCGGTTGCCGCCCAACTCGAAATACTGCGTGTCGCGCTTCGACGGCGCATTGGCATTGGCCTTGTCAAACGTGTAGGCCATGCTCACGCCTTCGATCGGATTCTGCTTGATCCCGTTGACTACCTCGGGCGCCTGGATGCCGGTGGCCTCGAGGATCGTCGGCACGATATCAATGACGTGGTGGAACTGCGTGCGGATGCCGCCGGCGTCGTTGATGTGTCCGGGCCAGCTTATAGCCAGACCCTGCCGGGTCCCGCCGAAATGCGACGCCACCTGCTTGGTCCACTTGAACGGGGTATCGAAAGCCCACGCCCATTGCACCGCCATATGCGGATAAGTCTTATCCGAGCCCCAGTCTGTGTAGTGCAGTAATTGCAATGGCATCGGAGCGTCCAGTATGCCGTTGTAGGCAGTGAGCTGATTGAAGGTGCCGTACAGAGTACCTTCGGCGCTGGTGCCATTGTCGCCGCAGATATAGATGATGAGCGTGTTGTCGAGTTTGCCCTCATCCTGGACTTCTTGAATTACCCGGCCAATCTCATGGTCGGTATAGGCGGCGTAGCCCGCAAACACCTCCGCCTCGCGCGCGTAGAGTTTCCTTTGTATGAGTGAAAGCGAGCTCCACCTCGGTAGCTTTGCGCCAGCATACGCGGCCTGCCCGTCCGGCCACGGTGTGAGCTGGGTATCCGCCGGGATCACGCCGAGCCGTTTCTGGTTGGCGAAGATCTCTTCGCGCAACTTCTCATAGCCCATGTCGAACTTGCCCTTGAACTTGTCGATCCATTCCCTGGTCGGCTGATGCGGCGAGTGGGTGCCACCGGGCACGTAGTAGACGAAGAACGGCTTCTCGGGTGCGGACGCGTTCAATTCGCGCATATGCTCGATAGCGTCGTCCGCGAGATCGGTGGTGAGGTTGTAGCCGGGCTTGCCGACCCATGGAAACACTGGGCTGGTATTTCGAAAAAGATAAGGCGTCCACTGGTCGGTCTCGCCGCCCATGAATCCGTAGAAATACTGGAAGCCCATCCCGACCGGCCATTGGTCGAAAGGCCCGGCGACGCTGTATTGAAAGCTCGGCGTGTTGTGGTTCTTGCCAAACCACGAGGTGGCGTAGCCGTTGTCGCGCAGGATGGTGCCGATGGTGGCGTTCTCAGGCCCGATGATCGAGTCATAGCCGGGGTAGCCCGTCGACAACTCACCGATCACGCCGAATCCCACAGCGTGATGATTGCGGCCCGTGATTAGAGCGGCGCGTGTGGGCGAGCACAGCGCAGTGGAATGGAACTGCGTGTAACGCAATCCTGCCTTGGCGATGCGATCGAGCGCGGGTGTCGGGATGACGCCGCCGAAGGTGCTCGAAACGCCGTAGCCCTGGTCGTCAGTCATGATGAGCAGGATGTTGGGCGCGCCTTTGGGCGGCACGACGCGCGGCGGCCAGTACGGCTTCGAATCCAGGTAGCTTTCCTTGATCACGCCACCGAACTTCATCGGCGGCGGCGGAAGCTGTTTCCCGTTGATGGTCACGGTGGCGCTGGGCGAACCCGGCACTCCAGTGATTTGCTGCGCGCGTATAGCGCGGGCGGTAACTAACAAGGTCACCGTCAACATCGCGCCCAGTGATACGTTGCGTCGAATACGCTGTTTTGTCTTCATGCTTTGCATACCAGTGATCAAGTAGACGAGTCGCCGGAAAGCGTCTATCCGACCTTAGTCCAATATCGAAAGACTTGTTGTGACTACTGGCGCAGGGTCAAGGCTGTGTCACTCTGTAGACCACTTCACCGTTGGCGAAGACCGGCTCGTAATACGTCGACCCCGACACGTAGTATGTGACGCCGTTTACACTGGTTTCATACGCACCCGATGGCGGTGAAGGCACCATCGCTCCGGCGGGCGGAGCCACAACCTGATAACCTCCCGCTTGAACCGGCGCCACGAAACTACCGTTGGAGTAGTAGTATGGGGTCGGACCCGGAGCATAGGCTGGAGCGGCCTCTCTGGGCAGCGATGCCACCATCGCTCCAACCGCCATGCCCCCCAGGGCCGCGCCAACTTCATTCCCCGAGCTGCCGCTGTTGGAACCACCCCAGCAACAGCCCCCATACGGATTGCCGTTATTGTAGTTGCCATTGTTGTTGTAGTTGCCGTTGCTATAGTTGTTATTGTTGTAATTATGTTGCGAGCTTTGCATGGAGGTCGCGGTGTTCATCCGGTTGGTGTTCACCTGGTTAGCCTCATTCATCGTGCTCTGGTGCTCGTAGCTCTGCGTGTTCAGCGTGTTCTGGTGCATCTGGTTGGCCGTGTTCATCTGCGCCTGTTGGGAGGTCTCTTTCTGCTGCTGACCCTGAAGCGCGGCCTGTTGCCGTTGACTCTGTTGCTGCGCGGGGTTGTACGAAGAGCTACTTTCAGATTGCGAACTGCTGGAGGGATGATACTCGGACTGCGCACTACCGGATGGATGATACTCGGACCCCGACTGAGACGCCGCCGCCCGACTGAGAACTTCCGTAAGAGTGGGAACCGGACTGTGACTCAGAACCTCCGTAGGAGTGACCACTGGACTGAGAGTAGCTATTGGCATGGCTGACGTTTCCGCCGCCAAAGCCGTCACTGCCGAAGTCATGCGATCCCCCGCCGCTGCTCGGGTGATATCCCCCACCACCGCTCGGGTGATATCCCCCTCCCCCGCCCCCGGCAAACCTTCCGCCACCCCATGCGAGCGCTTCGGGAGCGGTCATGAGCGCGATACCGAGGATCGCAATAGCCAGGCGAGCGGCCGAGCGGCCGCCAGTCGAATGAAACAGTGTCCTGTTCATGGATGGGGCTCCTTGAGATCGAGGATTTTTATCCGCACGGCTTTCTTTGGAATCTGGACGGCAAAGCGAGCCTCAGGAATCGTCCCGGGGAACTTCCAGGCGGAAAGCACCGCGACGTACTCGGGCAGACCGGGCGTCGTCCGGTAGTTGATCACGACCTTGCGCGGCAGGGGCTTTCCCGAACGCTGGATCCAAATCTGCCAGTCGATATTGCTTTGCGCGAAGGCCAGGTGATCGCATGCGACGCCTCCCACGTCACCCACGCCGACATAACTGCCGAAGAGAACCCGCTTGCTCAGGTTCTCGCACGGGTTGCTCAGCGCCAGATCGGCAAGCGGAATCGTAAGGTTGTTCATCTCCGCGACGCGATCCAGCATCCCGTCGATCGAGGGCGGCACGGGCATGCTCGCGTAGGTCATGGTGGGGGCGTCGAAGATCGTGATGGTCTTGCCGTTGTACCAGAGGCGCTTGGCCCCGAGATCGCTCTCGAAGTCGACCGCCAATCCGTTGGGCCTGCGAACCGCATAGTCCGAAGCGCCCGCGAATTGAAGCTTGACCTGCGACGGCATCACGCGGTCGAAGGTTATCTCCGCGTGGAAAGTAAAGGCGTCTGAGTTGGCCAACACCGTGCAGGCTCGGAGCAGGATTTGCTTCGCGTGCGGATCGATTTGGCCGCCGGGCTCTTCCGGCCTGGTCGCGGCTTGCGGCTGGCCGCCAGATACGGTCGGCGCGGCGGCGCTTGCTACAGTCGCGAGGAAGCCAATTGTCGCCAGCGCCATCAGGCAGCGCGTTGCGAGGAATCTCGCGTTCATCTCGGGTCGCCTCCCCCTCATTGTTTCGGCTTTGAGCGTCGTCCGTTTTTCCAGGGGGCGCTATTGTACTTTGGTACAATAGCGAGCAATTCCCGCGAGGCGCAGAATCCGATCGCAGACATGGTGCGAATGACCTGGGTGCGAATGACCTGCGAACGTTCTTTCGCCGAGCCGGTATAGCTGATTGTCGAAAACACTGAGGGCCACGGTGATTGTGGTGGATGACGACGCGTCTATCCGCCGCGCGTTGCGAACCCAGTTGCAGGTGTTGGGATTCAACGTGTTGATCTTTCAGAGTGCGGAGGAGTTGCTGGCCAGCGAGCTTCCGGCCGGCGACATGTGCCTGCTGTTGGACGTTTGGATGCCGGGAATGAGCGGGATTGAACTCTGCCAAAGTTTGGCTGCGTCAGGGCGGTACCTGCCGACGGTCCTGATGAGCGGGCTTGACGACGAACAGACCACACAAATCATGCGCGAAGCCGACCCGATTGCCTGCCTGTTCAAGCCATTCGAAGAAAAACAACTGATACGTGCGATCCGAAAGGCGCTAAGCAAACGGGCGAATTTGCTTCACTAAGCGTCAAGAACCGTTCTCGCTTAAGAGAACGGCTCTTGCGCAAGTCTTTTGGTCATCTCTTCTTCATGATTCTCCGGTCCCGAAGTGGTGCGCCACGCTCGCATCAAAGCGATCTTTTGCCGTAAGATGCGTCTTTAAGCGAGCATGTGATAGCAGCGGACTGTATCCCCAAGTGCTGTCTGTCCTGCACAAGGGGTCTGGCCGTGAAGGCACTGATGCGACCGATCGGCGAGCAGCGAAACATCCAGCCAGTGCGTGACCAGCTCTCGCGCGGCATCCGTCCGCGTCGAGAGATTGAGCGTTTCGAGTCGATTGTGGGCGAACTGTCGACGGCGATGGCGCGGGCTTCAGCGCATGAGGTCGACCGTGAAATCGAGGTTTGGTTGGGCAAAATCAGCCAGGCCTTGGGCTTGGACCGAAGCGGCATCTATGAGCGTGACTCGCTTTCCGATCCCGTGCGCACCACACATACCTGGAGGCGGCCCGACATTCCTCCACTACCTCGAGATTTCGACCCGGGAAAAGTCCTAAAAACGCTTACCGACTGGGTCTTGGCAGGTAATCAGGTTGTGTTCTCGTCAGCGAGCGCAATCCCGCCGGAGCTGGAGGATGCAAGACAGTTCGTCGCGCGCTACGGCCTCAAGGCTTCCGCTGTGATTCCGATGTGGGCGGGGAATCAAGTGATCGGCGCGGCGGGTTTCGACAAGTTCCGCGCAACTCGGGAGTGGCCGCCGAAACTGCTCGAACAACTCACCCTGGCGGTCAGGCTCTTTGGCAGCGCAATCGAACGCAAGCAGTCGGAAATTGCGTTGCAGGCTGCGAATAACGAGCTCCGGCTCGCCTCGCGGCGCAACATGATGAGCGAGCTCGTCGCGTCGCTGGTGCACGAAATCAATCAGCCGCTGGGCGCGATCCTGAGCAACCTCGGAGGCCTCACGCGTCTGCTGTCGCAGAAAAATCCGGAGCCCGCCGCGGCCCTGGCTGCGGTTAGCGATGCGATTGAAGACACCAAACGCACGGCTGAAATCATTCGGCGGGTCCGATTCCTGTTCAAGGGACACGCGGAGCGCAAAATCGCGCTCGGCATCGGCGAGTTGGTTACCGAAGTCGTGAAGCTGGTCGCCAGCGAGGCCGCGCTGCGGAAGATCGTGGTGCGGGTCGAGATTTCACGCTCCGTGAGAAGGGTTGTTGGAGATCGCGTGCAACTGCAGCAATGCGTTTTGAATCTGCTCATGAACGCCTTCGACGCGATCAGAGACGGCAAATCCGACCGGCGCGAAGTAGCTATTACGGTCGCCGCGGAGAAGGCCGGATGGGTGAGAGTAAGCGTATGCGATAGCGGTGCGGGAATCGCCCCATCGGTCGCCAACCGGCTGTTCGAGCCATTTGTTACGACCAAGAGCGAAGGATTGGGATTGGGCTTACTCTTGACCCGATCGATCGTCGAGCACCACGGCGGCAGGATCTGGGCGGCGCCGAATCTCGAAGGCGGCACTACCTTCACCTTTACGCTTCCACTTGCGCAGAGGAAGCAAGTTTGCGTGCCGAAGCGCGGTCCGATCAGCGAGAAAATCGGGGCTGGCAGCCCGCCTCCCCGATAGCGCTGACGACCTCCGGGTTTCCCGTTAAGCCTGGTGACGCGACCATTTTGGTCCGAGGCGCATGGCCCGTTACTCACCAACCGGCGGCGGCGCGATGCGCTCCGCCTGCTTGCTCATCTCATCGGGGCGAATTGCGTGCGCGTGGGGTCAAGCTGAAGGACTGCGGCCATGCGCACGAGGTCGGCGAGCGAGCCGGCGCCCATCTTGCTCATTACTCTCTCGCGATGTGCCTTGACGGTCCGTTCAGTGGTTCCCAATTCGGCGCCCGCCTGCTTGTTCAGCAAACCGGCGGTGATCAGATCGAAGACTTCGCGTTCGCGGGGCGTGAGGCAACCGTGGCGTGCTTCGAGTTGGCTGCGCTGGATATGTTCAGCACGCTTCTTGCGCGACAGATCGGCGCCGCGCGCTATCGAGCTCAACAGCATTGCATCGTCGATCGGTTTTTCGAGGAAGTCCACGGCCCCTTTCCTCATCGCGTGCATGCCCACGGCCAAATCACCATGGCCGGTGATGAAAACGATCGAGGCGAAGGGAATTGAGCGATTTAGCTCCTCCTGCAGCTCCAGGCCGTTCATTCTCGGCAGATTGATGTCCACCACGATGCAATCGAAATTCTTCGCATTTGCGGCCTTCAGAAATTCTTCCGCGGAGGCGTAAGATTCTATTTCGAGACCGGCAGTGGCAATCTGAAAAACGAGCGCCTGGCGCATCCGCTCGTCATCTTCAACTGCCGCGACTGTGACAGCTTGATTCGCCGCGCAGGTTTCGATTGATCGAACGGCTTGAGGCCTGAGAGTTTTCAGGGGTGGCGCCATCATACGCACCCGGCGTGGGACATGGGTGTTGCCTGGCATAGATTTGGACCTCGCTCGAAAATGGACCACAGCGCGCAGCGTTAGCGAGGTGTTGATAGACACAAAAATCGCTCCGCGTCGATCCTTCACCTCGGCAACCCTCGTTCAGGATGACAGCAAAAAGGCTCCCTTTCCGTCATCTTGAGCGCCAGCGAGGGATCTCCGCGAAGCGATGGATCCTTCTTCTTGCATTTATCAACATCCTGCGAGGGATCTGCAATCAGACCCTGCGGCACCCCGGATAGTGCACCTGAGTTAGTGTCACTTATGTAACAAACTCCTGTCGGAGCTTTCAACGGGACTTTGGTCCTAGATGGCGAGAGCTTTTGGGCGAACGCCAGTTGGCGAGCGCTTACTCGAAACTCGACAAGCGACGGAAGCCCGCGGCTTCCAGGGCCGAGCTTCCCGTCCTTTTCATAGACCGGATTCGCCGAGCCCTATCGAATCGCCGCTCCGAGCGTCCGGCGCCGGCGCACGGTCGCTTCATGGTCGACGGCGAGAGATTCCTCGTCGATCGTCCCGGTGAAGATCACGCCATAAATGTCGCGCGCCTTTTCAATCGAAACATATTTCTCGATTACGTCCAGATACACGCGAGCAGGATCGCGCTCGAGCGGGCTGCCATATCCACCCCCGCCGCAGTCGGACCCGACAATAAACTCGCCGGGCCTGATCATCTCGGCCGATACCGAGGGCAATCGCGTTTCGGTACCCTCGCGGTCGATTTTCGCCGCGTAAGGAGCCTGTCCCGGATGGCCGCCGTGGATCCCTTTCGGCGGATTGACGCTGCCGTCCAGCGGGTAAATGACCGTCATCGGATCGCGCTTGGGGCCGAACACGCTATATCCGGCGGGCGCTCCGCGAAAGCGGCCGGCGCCACCGGAATCGGCTTGCAAGCGGACCGAATGGAAACGAATCGGGTACTTCTGTTCGTCAATTTCGATGCTGTCCCGATAGCTGACTCCGCCGGCGACTGGCAGCAAATACGTGACCCATCCGTCGCCGTGTGAGGTGGCGGGCCCTCCGTTATTGCCGATGAAAAATTGATTCACATATGGATCTCCGTCTCGACGCCAATCGTCGCCCGAGATCACCGCATAGCCAGGGCCCATCCCCAGTCCGCCTTCGGCCACGCCGAACCCGTCGCCGATTTTCGCAAAGGCGGCCTGCGTGGCGTTGACCAGCCGGTCGCCGACGTTGGTCGTGGCAACCGAGCATGAAGCGGGAAATTTGGGAATCCCGACCACACAGTTTTCGCGCAGCAGGATCGTGATCCTGCGGAAACCGCCGGCGTTGTGCGGAATCGTCGGATCGAGCGAATTGAAAACTCCTATAACCGCATTGCTCATGGCGCAGGCACGCGACTGATTAAGCCCGGCCTCGACGCAATCAATATTGTCGCGCAGGTCGATGAGGATGCGCCCTTCTTGAGCGTCCACCCTCAGCTTGATCTTGATAGGTATTCCGTCTGGCACCGCCGGGAAGGGATCATGCGCCGCGGTGTTCTCCAGTTCACCACTGGGCATTTGCCGGATCGCGTTGATCATCCGCCGCTCCGAGTAGTCGAACCATTCGCGGACGAATTCGTAGATCAGGTCGACACCGTATTTGGCGACCAGCTCTTTCAGCCGGCGCTCGGCGATCCGCGCCGCCCCGAGCATCGCCAGGTAATCGCCGTACCATTGTTCTGGCACTCGGATACGCCGGCGGCACATCCGGATGATGTCCTGCACGTCCTGGTAGTTACGTTGTATCCGCACGCACGGAAAATTGAGCGCGCCTTCTTCATAGATGTCGCGCGCGAAAGGCATATAAGTGGTAGGCATGCTGTTGCCGCAATCGGCCTGATGAGCTTTCGCACACGCGGTGAAGAGGTGGTGCCCCTCCACGAAGACCGGCACGATAATCGTATGGTCGGCGTGATGAGTGTTGCCGAGATACGGATCATTGTGCAGAAACGCGTCGCCTTCAGCCAGATCGTCATGCAGCTCGCACATCGCCTCAGTCAGGAAATGAGAGCCAAGCACGTGAACCGGCGCCCCTTCGGCCGCGGTCAGCAGTTGGTTATCGGCGGTCACCAGTGAACAGGAGAAATCACGGGCGCTGGCCAGCACCGCCGAGCGGCCCGCTCTCAGCAGCGTGTTGGTCATCTCCCGGCAGATCGTATCGAGACGGTTGCTGATTACCGCGAGCAGGATCGCGTCAAGTTTCGGCGATCCGTTAGCTCCGACGTCCTTGTTCATGTCTTTTACTCCATCGCTTGCCGCTTACCACGCCGCACGGATCACGGGCTTACCTGATTTCCAGCAAATAGTTGCGCAACGGCGTGACTGTCGCCGAGGTTCCCGGGTAGACCACGACGGTCGTAGTGGGCTCGTCGATAATCGCGGGACCTTCGATCACCATTCCCGCGCAGAGGTCTTTGCCCAGGTAGCGCGGAGTACCGCTTTTACCGATGCCTGGGAAGTAGGCTTGGTGCGTTGCGCGCGCCTGGGGCCTGGCGCTCGGCGTGAGCTCCTCTCGCCGCAATGGAGGAGCGTCGAGAACCGCGGTCAACCGTCCACGCCAATATGCGCATTCGATCTGTTGTTCAGGTTCCTTTACCGCAAACACCCGCTCGTGCTCCTGGTGAAACGCATCCAACATCCGCTTGAGATCTTCCGGGCCGTCGAACCGTCCTTTGGCCAGCGCAACCTCGAGCTCCCAGACTTGATAGGGATAGCGGGCTTCAACGAAATAGTCGATCTGGAATCTGCCCAGTCCTTTCCCGCGCAATCGCTCGGAAAACTGTTCGATCGATTCACCGATTTGCGCCAAGGTCCGATTCACGTCGTCGTAAGGAAAGTCGGACGTGTACGCAAGTCGGCTCATGCTGAACTCGGTCAGAACGTTCGAGAATTGACCACCGCAGGCGCTTAGCGCTCCGGCGGTACGCGGCACGAGCACCTGGCTGCATCCCAGTTCTCGCGCGATCGGCAGGATGCTCAGGCCTGCCGCGCCGCCCCCCGCGATAATCAGGCTCTCGCGTGGGTCGATTCCCTGGTTGATCGTGATGTCTCTGATCGCGCCCACCATGTGCTCGTTGGCAATTTCAAGAATTCCTTGCGCCCCCTCCTCGAGACTCTTGCCGAGTTGCCGGGCGATCTCGGCCACGGCATGGCGTGCCGCTTCAACGTCCAGCCTCATCCGGCCGTCCAGGAAATAATCCGGATCGATATACCCCAGTACGATAGCCGCGTCAGTCACCGTGGGAGCCACACCACCCCGCCCATAGCAGGCCGGGCCGGGCTCGGAACCCGCACTCTGCGGCCCTACGCGCATGAGTCCGCCGGAATCAATCCACGCGATGGAGCCGCCGCCCGCACCGATGCTGGCCACGTCCACCGACGCGAGTCCGGTGATATGGCCGGTGAAGCGTTCGCCCAGCCAGGTTTCACGCGTGAATTTGACCACGCCGTCACGAACGAGGCTTACATCGAAGCTGGTACCACCGGTATCGCATACGATGATGTCGCGGCGTCCCGCCTCCGCCTGCCCGTAACTCCGGCCCGCGACCGGCGCCATCGAAGGCCCGGACTTGACGAGAAGGATGGCACGCTCAACCGCGTCTGCCAGGTGCATTACACCGCCGAACGAGGTTGCCACCAGGAGTTCTCCGCCAAAACCGGCCCGGCGCAGGTCGCTCTCCATCTGCTGCAAATGACTGCCTATCAGCGGCTTCAGTGAGGCATCGATTGCGGTCGAAGAGGCGCGGCGGTACTCGCGTATGATCGGATTCAGCCGATGGGAAAGAGTATAGGGCACGCCGGGCAGCTCCTCTTCGATTAGCCGACCCATAGCTGCCTCATTCGTCGGATTGACCGGCGACCACAGGAAGCAGACCGCCACTGCCTCAACCCAACGCTTGCGCAAGGTTTCCAGGACCTGGCTCGCCTGACGGCGATCGAGCGGGAGCACGATCTGCCCTTCCGAGTCGACGCGCTCGCTAATCTCGAATGTCAGTCGGCGCGGGATGTACGGCTGCGGATAGACGGCCGCCAGGTCGTAAGGATTGGTCTTGCCGCCCTCGCGAAGCACCAATATTTCTGGAAACCCCTCGGTCACCAGCAGCGCGGTCTTGGCGGTCTTGCCTTCAATAATCGCGTTTGTCGCGTGCGTTGTTCCGTAAATCAGGAGGTCGGTCTTGCCGAGCACCGCGGCCACGTCCATCCCAAGCTGCTCGGCAACCATGCTGAAGGCACCCTCGATCCCGTGGAAAATCCGTTCGAAGGTTGTTGGGGACTTGCCCAGGTACATGTTTCCTTGCTCGTCGGCGAGCACAAGGTCGGTGAACGTGCCTCCCGTATCAATTGCGATGCGATAGCCCATGTGAAACAACCCTCGTGCCGGGCATGAGTTTAGTCTCTGCAACCTTTTCGCATTACGTGGCTCGCAGCAGGGATCGAAACGTTACGAGCAATACTCCAGGACGCTTTGCAGGATCAATCCGAACTCAGGATTCGCGCAGTCGGTGGCAGCGAACGAGGAATCTCCCTCTCGTCGGTTTCGCCAGTGCATTGATGTCGAAGGCTTCCGCGTTCATCATTCCGATCCTGGCAAGCGGCGCAGGTTCGATCCGCTCGATCGTCAAGCGCCTGTCTTTGACTGAGCCGCAAGGAGGCACGCCGCGCAAATGACCTTTCCGTATCCTCTTCCCGAGCTGGAACTCAGCGCTCCACTGGACCGTTACCGCACCGTCGTACGTCCGGAATGGATCGATTCATATGGCCACATGAATATGGCCGTGTACGTAACCGTCTTCGACCAGGCAGCCGACGTGCTGTGCGCTCTGCTCGGAGTCGGCCCGCTTTACACCCAGCACGAGCTCGGCATGCTGTTCGTGCTCGAAACCCATCTCACCTACGCGCGCGAGGTCCGCCTCGGCGCGCCGTTGCGGGTCACTTCACAAATTCTCGACCACGACGCCAAGCGTCTGCACCTTTTTCATCACATGTATCACGGCGATGAAGGATGGCCGGTCGCCACCAACGAAGTGCTGATGATCAACGTCGAGTATCAGACGCGGCGGACCGTGCCGTGGCCGGATGAGACGATGCGCCGGCTCGGCCTGATGGCGGCTGCGCACAAGACACTGCCCAGGCCGGAAAATGCCGGCCGCACCATCCGCATCAATACCGGCCGCGGCCGAAAATAACGGACGGGGCCTTAGTCAAGGAGCGTCCGGACCATCTCGATGTGGCGGGGCATCCCGATCTGCGTGTAACTCTCCAACGCTTCACCGAGCAGCGTCTGGGTCATTTCGCGATCACCGGCTGCGGCGCGATCCAGCAGCATCATTGCGCGGAAGCGCGGGGATTAGGTTTTGAGGAGCACGACAGCATAGAGACCCTCGTGTCGTATTAGCTTATATGCGTCTTTAAAACACTAACGTTGCAGTTTTGCATCTGTGATGGATCGCTAACCTCATTGAGATGTCCTATTATAGTCTATTACAGTCTATTAAGTGTAAATCGATGGCACACTTTATACTGACCGCCTTTATAGTGCCAATGCCGCCGGAGCGCGTCCATGGCAGCCCTGTTGGGAATGATTCGCAGCCTTTGCTCGAGGACACAGTATGAGTGACCCATTCGCCCATACCGCACTGACGAAGCCCAAGATTCCCGGAACGCCGGATTCCAACGATCAGCGCTGGTACCTGCTGATGTTTCGCGCCGGTGCCTTGGCGACGTTGTTCTTCCAGGTCGTGTATCTGGTGCAAGCGACAAAACCCGCAGGAGAGGGGCGGCTGACGCTCGACCTGCATGTGCTGCTCGTGGGTTTCCCGATTCTGGCGTTCGCCCTGACGTGGTGCCAGAGCTTTCAGCGCTATTGCCGACAAGTGGCGATGGTCATGTCGATAGTAGTGATCGCGGGAATGGCTGTACTCAGCGTGGTCAACGGAGAGACCATACCGCTCTTCATCGTTTCAATCCTCACCCTGGCCGGGACTGGCTTGCTTCCGTGGAGCGAGTACTGGCAGGGGACGTTAAGCGCATGTGTGCTGACCGCCTTTGCAGTCGTGGAAGCGCTGGTTCCGTCGGGCGATCCATATGAATCCCTGCGCCGGCTCGGGCTACTGACTGGGGTGGGAATCGCTCAGATTGCGGTGCGCCTGGGCAGCCGCTACCGCGGTAGGCTGCGGTTACATCTCGAAGAACTGGAGAGCGCTCAGGCGCGGTCGAGCCAAAGTGAAGCGACGATACGGCAGATGTTCGATGCGATTCATGGTCTGGTGGTTCTCACCAGGCTCCGTGACGGAAAGCTTCTCGAGGTCAATCAGGAATTCCTGGAACGCACTGGGTTCAGCAAGCAGGAGGTGCTCTCAGGTTCGACCCGGGAGCTCGGCCTATATGCGCGCCCGGAAGACCGGGCGGCGTTCACCCGAACACTAAAGACCGACCGAGGTGTGCGCGACCTCGAACTCGACTTGCGGCTCAAGGGCGCCGTGGTGCCCCATCTGGTTTCGGCCGTCGTCATGGACTTTGAGGGCGAAGCCTGCACTGTGGCCATCGGACAGGACATCACAAAGATCAAGGAGAGCGAGCGTGCGCTGCGCGAGGCGCAGGAGCGGCTGAGTGCCCGGGTCGAAGAACTTACTATTACGCAAGAGCGCTTGCACGCCGAAATCGCCGAGCGCAAAGCCGTCGAGCGCATTGCGCTGGAGCGCGAAACCACGCTCCGCAAGATCTTCCAGGCAAGCCCGGACCTTATCACTATCTGGCGGCTCAGCGACGGCCGCTACCTCGAGATCAACCGGGAATTTTCGTTCACGGGTTACAGCCGCGAGGAGATAGTCGGCAAGCGAGCCAAGGACTTGAACGTCTATGTCAATCCCGCTCAGTTTGCGGCGCGGGACGAAAAGCTCCGGCTCGAGGGTCAGGTGCGCGGGATGGAGGTTCAGTTACGCCACAGGGACGGGCGCATCCTCGACGGGCTGGTCTCCGCCACAGTCGTGCAACTCAGTGGCGAGACCTGCGTGATTTCGATTACCCGCGATATTAGCAATATCAAGCAAACCGAGCGCGAGTTGCGCGCGGCTCAGCAGCAGCTCAATGCTCAGATCCAGGAATTGAGGGATGCACAGCAAAGTCTGCGCGCCGAAGTGGCCGACCGTAAGGCCGCGGAGCGCACCGCAAAAGAGCGCGAGGATACGCTGCGCCGGATTTTCGAGTCGACCACCGACGGCCTGGTGATTTTCAGCCTCCGCGACGGACGTATCATCGAGACCAACAACGAGTTCAGCCGGGCCAGCGGTTACAGCCGTGAAGAACTACTCGCCGCCCCGCAAGGACGGATCGGCACTTGGGCGCATCCGGAGCAACGCCGGGACTTTGTTCGCGAGCTGAGAACCGCCGGCGTGGTGCGCAATATGGAAATCGAGATGCGCAGCCGCAACGGTGCGCTCTCGCCGTTCCTGGTGTCGAGTTCGATGCTCGAGCTCGACGGCGAGCCGTGCGCGGTCGCGTTGATCCGCGACATCACCGAGATCAAACGTGCACATGACGAGCTGCTCGCTGCGCGAGAGCAAGCACTCGCGGCTTCCCGTAGCAAATCGGAATTTCTCTCCAGTATGTCGCACGAGATTCGCACTCCGATGAACGCGATTCTGGGGATGTCCGACATCTTGAGTGAGACAGAGCTTGACCTTGACCAGCGCGGCTATTTGGAAACGATGCGATCCAACGGCACCGTATTGCTCAGTCTCATTGACGACATTCTCGACCTCGCCAAGGTCGAAAGCGGCCGCCTTCAGCTCGAGAGCATCGACTTCGATCTGCCCGAACTGGTCGAGAAGGTCACCGAAACCCTCGCCACGCGCGCGCACGGCAAAGGTTTGGAGCTCGCGGCACGAATAGTACCGGGCACGCCGTCGTGGGTGGTGGGTGATCCACTAAGGCTAAGACAGGTACTGATGAATCTGCTCGGCAATGCAATCAAATTTACCGAACTCGGCGAAGTGGCACTTACGGTTCGGCCGGGCGACGGTCTTGAGTCAGGGATGTTGCACTTTTCGGTTGCCGATACCGGAATTGGAATCGATCGCGATGAGGTCGGCGAGATTTTCTCACACTTTACCCAGGCGGACTCGTCGACTACGCGGAAATACGGGGGCAGCGGCCTGGGCCTCGCGATTGTGCGCCGCCTGGTCGGGCTGATGGGCGGACGAATCTGGGTCGAGAGCGAGCTCGGTAAGGGCAGCACGTTCCACTTCACTGCGCGTTTGCATTCAAGTGATCGCGCCAACCACGGCCCGGTACGGCACAAGCTCAGGGGCCTGCGAGCGTTGGTGGCTGACCGGAGCTCCAGCAACCGGCTGATCTTAAGGGAGATGCTTGGCCAATCCGGAGCGGCAATCGTCGAGGTGGCAACGGTTCAAGAGATGACAGAGGCGCTCGACAAGGCAACAAGTTCAAATCGCCCCTTCGACGTTGCATTCGCCGACTACCAGATGCTCGGCGTAGAGCGCCTCGTGCGACTGGCGAAGACCGAGCATGGGTGCGGCGCGAGAATGCTCATCCCAATGATCACCACCGACGACCTGCGCGCCAAGCTCGAGCATCTGCGCCAACTCGGAATGTATTCCTATCTGCGGAAACCGATCGGTCGCTCCGACCTGCTCGAGATCGCTTCGCGCGCCGCCGCGAAGCTAAGAGGTGAAAGCGCCGAGGTGTCAGCCGAAATTCGCGCGAGCGCCCGGATGGCATCCATGCCCGACCCAACCCCGGCCTTCGCAGCCCGAGCGCCAAAATCCCGGCTCTTGCTGGCCGACGACTCACCCGACAATCGGCTGGTGATCAGTGCCTTTCTCAAGAGGCTTCCTTTTGAAATTGAGATTGCTGAGAACGGTAGCGTGGCCGTGGGACAAGTTCGCTCGCGGACATTACGACCTCGTTCTGATGGACATCCAGATGCCGGTGTTGGACGGCCATACCGCGGTGCGGATGATGCGAAAGTTCGAGTCGGAGCGCCATCTTCCGGCTACCCCGATTCTGGCGCTCACCGCCTCGACTCTGGAAGACGACGTTCGCAAGGCGCTCGAGGCGGGATGCGGCGCGCACGTCGCCAAACCCATCCGCAAGGAGGCGCTGCTGGCGGCGATCGCCGCGGCGCTCGAAAGCACCACAACCCAGCCGCCTCAAAACCCGGCTGTCCAACCTCACTGCTAAGCTTCGCCCCAGAGCTGCCGCGCTGGCACGGAAGCGCGACGGATGGGCAACCGGGCACTGCGGATAGCCAGTCCGCGTAAGCGGCGTACTCGCTGCACGCTGATCTCGAAGCGCGTGACTTTTTCTCCGGTCTGCTGCGAGCGCCCTTGGGTCATCGACGAGGACCTCTCTCGGGTCGCGCAGATCGCCAAGGCGATGCGGATGGTCGTGGCGGTCAACATCCTCGGACTGCCCGCTTGTGCGCTACCCGTCGGTTGCGACGATGGTCTGCCCCAGGGCGTGCAGCTCATTGGCGCCCGCTTCCGCGAGGACCTCCTGCTGGACGCGGCCCAAGCGATCGAGGATCGGGCGCCGGTGCTGACCCCCCATTCAGCCGCGGAGGACAGTGGGAGTGAGTGCCCCAGGGTCCGACAGGCGCAAGAACTGAAGAGCGCGGAGTTGGGACGACTTCGGCGAATAACCCATAGGCAAACAGTCGATTCCTCGAGCTTGCCAAAGGCCTGGTTAAAACGAGCTGAGAACGACGGGGCGGCTTCTCTCGTGCTCGGAACTGCATCGTATCGGACCAAAGTCCAATTGCGATCAACCGGCTTTTGCTGAAACCATAGCGCGCGAATGCAAAAGTTCGGGAGTGCGGATCACCGCAGGCCCGGCGCAAGCCCAGCGGCCAACATTGTCGCGGTCATAGGCAACGGTTTGAACGAAAAAAGGAACGATAGATGAAGATGAAGATGTTAGCGATGGGGTACCTTACGGCTGCAGCTTTCCTGCTGTCGGGCTGCGTTTCGCAACAGAAATACAACGCGCTGGATCAGGAGTACCAGCAGCTCCAACAATCGATGAGTGCTGAAGTCGGAGCCCAGAAGATGCAGATCACGCGGCTCCAGGATGCAATCAAGGTAAGTGTCAACGGCGAACTGCTGTTCCCGTCGGGTGGTTGGCAGATGCCGGCCCAGGCGCAGCAGACCATCGCCAAGATGGCTGCGATTCTGGCGCCGCAGCAGACGACGAAGATCAACGTGAACGGCTATACCGACAATACGCCGATCGGCCCCGGGCTGATGGACCAGGGCGTCACGTCCAACCTCATTCTTTCGCAGAAGCGGGCTGACAACGTGATGCAGTACATGATCTCGCAAGGGGTCAACCCGAACCTTGTTTCGGCGCAGGGGTTCGGCGACGCCGATCCGGTCGCGTCTAACGCGACGCCGGAGGGCAGAGCGCAGAACCGGCGCGTGGAGCTCACGCTCGCCAACTCAGGCAACCAGTAACGTCGCCAGCCGAGCGCGGCGACGCGCGGTCATGGCTTGCGAATTTGCAGCCGACACTGAGTCAAAAGGGAAGGCGTTCGCTTGAACGCCGTCAAGTACGTTTTGGCGACGGCGCTTGGCAGTGTCGCCTTTGCGCTCCTTTCCTCAACCTAAATAGCGACAGGAGGACAACATGCAAAGGTTCCTGATCGTCTCACTTTTCGGTCTCACGGCACTGATCGGATTCTCGACTCGCGTCGTGGCCGAAGGCGCTCTGGCCATCGGCTCGACTGGCAACGTTGTGGCGGATGGATTTGCAGTCGGTGGAAGTGTTAACGATCCAACGCGCGAAGGGGCAATCGCGGCAGCACTTGAGAAGTGTCGTTCGCAACCCGACGTCCGGAAAGCAGCGGCGCGATGCAAGATCGTGCGGACATTCACGGGGAAGTGCTACGCGGCAGCATTTGATCCCAAATCCGGCACACCCGGCGCAGGCTGGGGGCTCGGACCGGACGTGGCGGTCGCCACGAGACAGGCGATGACACATTGCCGGGCGACAGCGGGAAAGGGTCGCGAGCAATTTTGTCGAATACAGGAAAATATCACAGCCTGTGATCGACACAATTAACGTAAATGTCTCTTCTTCTCAGCTAATGACTCTGCCCTTCAATCAATGTCGTACGTTGCCCGGTCAGTGTGTCCCATAGACGCAACGAATGATCCTTCAGGTTGGAATAGAGAACCCTTCGGCTGTCCGGAAGCCAAGTAACGTGCTCCCCCTGGTCGAAGCGTTGAAAGGGTAAGTTTTAACTCGGCGACTTGTCACGCAAACTGCGTCAGCATTCAACCGGCGTTGACAACGGTGCTACCCGCGGCGGGGCTGGGATGGTTACGGGCCCTGAGGTCGGCCTCACACGCGGGGCGTCGGCGTCGGCTTGGGCGACGACGTCGGCTTGGGCGATGACGTTGGCTTTGGCGAAGACGTTGGCTTTGGCGATGACGTCGGCTTAGGCGAAGACGTTGGCTTTGGCGAAGACGTTGGCTTGGGCGAAGACGTCGGTTTAGGCGTTGGTTGTCCGCCGCCGATGGCGGTCGGAGTCGGACTGGGCGTTGGGCTGGCTGGAGACCACCGGCACAAAACGTTAACCAGCCCGGGCGGTGCAGCATGGGCCGGTCCTCCAAGTCCGGTGAGCGCGCACTCCCAGGTAGCGCATTTGCCCAGAGGGAGGTAGCAGTCGTACTGGACGTCCCCGACCTTACACGCTGGGTCCTTAAGGGTTGTGCAACTGGACGCCAGCGCCGCACCTGCGAACACGGCGCCATTGTCTATTTCACCGGCGCAGTTCGCTTTATTCGCGTCGTAACCATATTCGGCCGGCAGTGCGCTGCACAGTCCAACGGGTTCCGATGGTGAAATCGGCACAGGTGTCGGGGCAGGTGCGCCTGCTTTTGCCGATACGAAGTACCCCGGCCCGAAGACGATCCGGTAGGCCCTCGCATTGCTGTAATAGGTCTCAGGATCGTTAGGCCAGGTTAACCCCCTGGGCATCACCTGGTGAAAGGTATCGTCGCCGATGCAGTCATCGGCAGTAGCGCCCGTAGCCCCCGCGTTTTTGCAAGTATTAAACGGAGGCTGGTTCGCCGGGTTCTCCGAGAATTGAATGGTGCAGACGTCTGGTGGACAGGTTCCGGCGTCGTTTTTGAGGAATGCAGAGCACGCGCAGGTCCCCTCACTGCCTAGCATTCCCGGGTCCGAATTCCAGCAGATTCCGTTCTGTGTACACTGTGAGGACGGAACTTGATTCGAATCAGTACACGCTTCGCCATATGGAGACGTCGCCGGTGGTGGCAGCGCGAAGCAGCAGAACGAGTGCCAGTAATAGCACGTGGGGTCTGTTGTCGGATCGCAATCCGCGTTTGGTGTTCCCGGGCACCTGAACCCGGGGCAGGGTGCGGTTGGCCCCGTTTCATTTCCACCCTGGAACTCGTACAGTCCGCAATTCGAGAAGCAGCCGATTACATCGTCTCCGCCCGCGCTGCCCTGGATGAACATGCCCTGATCTTTGCGCTTGAGCTGGAACTGCCCGATAGGACAATTTGTAGCTGATCGGAGATCCTCTCCACACTTCGTCAGCGGCAAATTCTCCGGACTCATCCAAACCTCGGCACCAAACCCGGTAGGAACCTGGTTCGGGTATCCTTGACCAATCGGCTCGATGTCCATATTCAGGTTCGCGCCATCGACTACGCTGATGTCAGGAGCGCAATTGTTATTGTCGTCTCTGAAGGTCCACTCAGCGATGGCTTTGGGGCCGGTTGGCGATTGATGGTTCGCGCTGCAATCGTAAAAGCTGCTGCAGGTGCCCGTCTCGCACTGAGCGAGACCTCCCGCGACGTCATAGCGGCAACCGGTTCGTGCCCAGAACAACGGTCACACGCAGCCCGGCGCTGCTTTGGTGCCGTGTCCGCATATGCTGTGTTCCCATCCTGGCGGTATGTCTATGGTCAAGGTATTGCCCGGCGTGCCGTCCGGCCAGTTGGGCGCGCCCATGGGTCCCATTATCCAGGTGCCCTCGCGCGGCAGAACGGAGAGCGTGCCATTCGCGTGAGCCGCGTTTGCAGCGGCGAGCAGCGTCACGTTGGTCTCGTTTACCAGTTGCACCACATAGCCGATGTCTGGAGGTACGCCCGCAGTTGGCTCAGGGACGGGCAGACTTCTCTCGTAATCCTCCCGCGTGGTCTGGCAGTCAGCCACGGCGGCGGCTTCAGCCGGGTTGGAGTTTCCCCCCTGAGCCGACGACTCGTTGAGCAAGTCGGAAGGGTCCTGCGCCCGAGCCGCGGCGGTCCGGAACAACCCGAGGACTGAACTGAACCCCAGAGCGGCCAAAACCGCAACGACCAAAATCGTGCCAATTAGCCGAGCTAGCCGCTGACGCGAAATTGTCTTCGACACTCCTGGCTCAGGCACATTGACCTCGCTTGACCGCCTTTAACGTGAATTTCTAGTCTGGCTCCAGCCATATATGCGAATCCTGCCGCGTTTTCAAGTTTCAGCCCGGCTCTCGGTCCAGGGCACGTCTAGCGCCCTCACAACGGGTCGCCCATCCAATCAACTTAAGTGTGCCCGCCGAACAAGCCCCCTACCCATTGCGCCAGCAAACCAAACTTGGCCGGAAACGCCGCGCCCAGAACCGCTAAGATCGGCAACACTCCATGCGTGAGAATCTGCAGGACAAAGGTACTGTTCCATGAGACCTTGCCGGGCGTGGTGCCCGACAGCAAACTCAGCACGCGGTCGCGATTCATCGAGAAGTACACGAACGCGCAGGTTCCCACGGTGAACAATACGAAGACCCAGTTGAACAAAACCAATCGGCCCTGGGCCGGGAATGGATACGAGCTCACCGCGAACAGCATCATGATCACACCCGCGGTGGCGGAGAAGGCAAAAAGGCTCACTTGCGGCAGTACTTGGCGCAAAAAGTCGGCGAGGCGAGCGGCCATATAGCTTCCGCCAGCGGTCATCACGGATGGACCCGGCACCCCGGCGTCATTCCATGGCTCCTGTTCATCGAGGCTCCAGGCCGGCTCGAAGATTTCCGCGATTTTCCGCGATAACCGCGCGACCAATCTCTCGGCTATGCCTCTGAACCGTGCCGCCTCGCGCCATGTGCCCTGGGCGTCAGCCTGAAAAGCATCTTCGAGCGACTTCTCGGCTCGGCTGGTAAGCCTTGCGATCAAATGAGTGCTCGACGCCAGCCGCCCTTCCACGGTGGCCGCACCGCGCAGCGGAAGGACCGGTGCCGCGGGAACATAGCGCGCGAGCAGACGAGCCTGCTCGAGCGACACTTCCAATGCGGTGATGGAAGGGTCCGCGCTGAGCATATCGGTCACTGTGTTTTCACCGTCCGGAAGCCCCTGGTGCAAAATCGCGTAGAAGCCTCGACTCGGATGCCAGTAGAGATGTCTGAGCAACCCTCGAATCGCCAGCCAGGTGACGACAAGACGGATGAGGACGGTTGCGATTACCCAATACACGACGAAGCCGAGAATCAAGAACAGAACGGCGAAAGCTCCGCCATCCAGCGAGGCAGGTATAATTCCCCAATGCGCGTAACAGTACACCGCGCCGACGATCAGAGAGATCGGGGCTAGATACACGGTCCGAGGAAGCCGCGCCGAGAGCTCGTTCCTGACTTTGGTCTCGAGCTGTTCAATGCCCTTGAACGAGTCGGTGCCGAAGCTCAGAAATACGGCCTTTACGTTGCGCAACTCACCCAGATTCAAGCGCCGCAATACGCACATCAGCATCAAAAGGCCCGCGACCGCGACCCATAGAAGAGGAACCAGTGGGGATACTCCGTCGCCGAGCGTCGCGGCCCGCAGGAACAGGAACGCGGCCTTGATCGAATCAGTGCGCCGAGTGGAACAAAATTCACCGACGACGATCGCCACGGCCAAAATCGAGCCATAGATTCGAATCCGATATGGGACCGCACCGCGATTCGGTGGCTGGCGCACAAGCCAAAACGTTCCGACACTGGCGATGGATCCACACCCGACGGTGATGAGTCCAAGCACTATGATAGATGCAAATCGAAGCGGAACCCCAAGTTCGCCGCTGGGCGGCCAACCCCTGAAGAGCGACAAGTAGTAATACCATGAGAGGATTGCGTAAGTGATGAGCAAACCAGCCGCCAGGATGAACAGGTACACTCGTCGCGCCCGGCGGTTGGCTCGGAACACCGATTCGCCGAAATACATCTGCGCCGAGGCCGGCAGATGCCTGCGTAATCGCGCAAGAATCCCATCGGTCTCGTCGAGGGCCGGGAACAGCATCGCGATCATCATCAGCCAAAGTATGGAACAGACGACGCTCGTCGCGACGAAGAAAAATTCGAAGGCTGGCGGTGCGCTGACCGCGGCGGAGCTGATACCGCCGATCGATTTCTGGTACAGATAGCCATCCGAGTCGTCAATCGGCAGGACATCAATTGGCCACACGTCGCCGCGGCCAACGACCGTCAGCCACAGCGCCGGCTTCTGAGAATCCGGGTCGAAAGGCATCCCGTATTCGACCATGCGCTCCGGTTTGCCCAGCAACGCCACGGTCGCGTTGAAGACTCCTTCCGCCATTCCCGACGAGAACTGATACGTTTGCGAGGATCCTCGAGCGCCGGTCCAGCGTTGATTCTGGCTAATCAACGGGTAGGTCGAGGCGACGATCGCGCCGGCGAGATCCGGATTCACTTCGGAATGCAAAAAGAGCAGATCGGAGTTAAGGGTGATAATTCTGGATTCGGCGCAACAGTTCTGGAGCTGTTTCGCGATGTAGTCGATATCGTGAACGTCAGTGGCGCCGATAATCGAATAGGGAATTCGGCGCTCGTGAATTGTCTCTAACAGTCCCCACAAAGCCACCTCCATAGCGTTGGTCTGCGCCGAGGAAAACAATGGGATCACGTCGCCTGCGGTAGCGGATTGCTCGGCGGCCAGCGGGAGGTCGCGGTGACCAAGCGACAGGCCTGGATTTGAGCTGTCCGCCGCGTTCTGTTCGCTCTCTTTGGCCGCACGTTCCAGATCCGCGATGTGCAATGGAAATGCGAACCGCAAAACCTTCGGCGTGGCCGGCTGAGGGTTCCCTTCGGCCGGTTGAGGAGAACTCGTCGGCTTAGCCGGCGGGCGGGAACTCAATAGTTGGCCGTAGACGGTATCGCCCTCGCTCAGGATGGCGACCTCGTCCTCCGCGGAAAGGCCCAGCCATTTTAACAGCGCGGCTCTTGCGGACTGGATGGGCACCATCGTGGCGTGAAAACTCGCATCGAGACCGGACAGGAAATGTGTCTTGTCGATCGCATCGGCACTACCGGAGATGATTGTGATTCGCGGCACCGGCATCTGTTGGCGCTGGCGAGCGCCGATCCAGTCGCGCAGACCAAATTCAAGCGAGCTCGCGGAACCGGAGAAGGTCGGGCCCATGATTCGAAGCTCTCGTGGTGGCGCCGAGGCTTTGGCACTACCGCCTCGCGGACTGAGTAGCTCATTCACTATCTGCGACAGGCTGGCCGCCTGATCCAGCGCCAAGGTCAGTGCCGCCAGTTCCACACCGGACCTCGGGGTCTCGCCCACCAGGAACGCCACCAGAAGGTGCGATTCACCAGGGACAAGACCTGAGCGATATGGATCGCGGAAGAGCAGGATACCAGGCCGGCGCTCGTAGATTTTGTCCTCTGCGGCGGGAGCATCATTGTCTTTGGTTTTTATGCCGGTCGCGGCTGGTGATTTGTTCCATGCCAGGTCAAATGGACCAAGCACGAAGCCGGCGGCCTCGGCTGCCCGCTGCAAGGACTCCAGTAGCGTGTCAAATACGTCGCCGAAGCTCGATTCGATCGGATCGGGCACGATCGCAATCAGTGATTCCACTTCAATCTGGTGGCGTGAATCGAGAGAATCCAATTTGGCCAAGCTTTCCGGGCCGCGATCATCGAGATAACGCCGCAGAATCGTTCGCAGGTCCGGAGAAACCGGAGAAACCGCCGGCGATGGGACTAATGCGACCTGCGGTGGGGTCTGCGGTTCGCTCGCAGTGGCTTCTGCAGTGGGTCTTACGGCACCGGAGCCTGGTTTGACGCTCGCCGGCAACAGAGGAATTACACCTCCGAGCACAAGAATGATCAGAAAACCGAGACCGAGGTTTTGTCGCTCCACGTCAGGACTCCGGATGGGCGAAATCAGCGATGGCAGAATCCGAGCCTAGGGCGTGTTCCACAGCGCGATCTCCGCACTGCGCCGATTTTGCAGACCGAGGCTTGTCACTAGTCGACCATTGACCATGGTCTTGTTCCACAGAGCCATGTGGGAGGGCACGCGAGCGAGATCGTTGTGATTTGCCAGGTGCAGAGCGGAGCTTCCCGCAAAAGCGTGAATACCAATATTGAACGCGAAGCACACAAAGGCCGAGAATTGATTATCTTTCAATTCGGCGGTTATCAGTGGGCTGATTTCAGCGACTACGGCTACGACGTCGTCGCGGAGCGCCTGGTCGGCTTGCTCCTGAGTCCACGTGAGCCCAGGGAAGACATCGCTCCCGGTATGGCCGTACCCGATTGTCAGCGTGCCGTGAATCGGGGTGCCGCTGCTGACCGGTTGACCATTAGCGTCGTCATAGGCCTGTAATTTACAGCCCTCCCACTTCTTAAGTAGTGCGAAACCGGCATCGTCCATCTTAGCCATAAGCGTTTCCTCGACT
Organism: uncultured delta proteobacterium; assembly: GCA_963832395.1. Lineage (GTDB taxonomy): Bacteria > Desulfobacterota > Binatia > Binatales > Binataceae > JAKAVN01. The sequence goes on from CAWHTV010000011.1 coordinate 27,261, forward strand.
TAACGACGGGTTTTGAGAGAGCTGCGCGATCGATGGAACTTCTGTCCGAGACTACTTCCCGGATGTAGTCGCTTTGAATGCCTTTCTGGTACTGGTTGCGGCCCGCACCTTAACTAACTTGCTGAGCGCCTTCAGTAAGTTTTGCCCGTTCGGTGTCCCGAGACCTGTGCATGCATCCCATCCGCGAGCGCAGCGATAGTCGCCATTGTCGCCGAGCGTCACGTCATGGAAGGCATCCGAGGACGCGCCAAGTTTGTACAATAGTGGGTTAACGAACCCGAGCCGCGTGTTGAGGCTTTGGTTGAGTCGCGCAATCAACCCGGCCCACAGGGGCGCGACCGCACTTGTCCCCCAGGCGGGCGGCCGGTGCGCAGCCGCATCGGGGTACCATTGGTTATCGACCAGCACGCGGTATCCACTTTCCTTGGCCGCGTTGGCCGCGACGTCCGGCACTCCCCGACCTGTTCTGCCTTTGGGATTGACTGCTGAGTGCTTCACGATCCCCCGCTGATACGAAGGAAGCGCAAAATACCTGCTGATGCCGCCGCCAGTACCCACGTTGGGTGCGGGATGCCACGCCTCTTCCCTGAGATTCGCGTCAGAGGCATCGATCAAGTGAGTGCCTCCGCCGGCCAACACGAATGGGCTGGACGCGGGAAAATTCACGTGCGCCTTTCCGTCTGACGGATGCTTGGGATCGTTCGAGGGCGCGCCCGCCGAGGCAGTATCTCCTGACGCGACGCATACCGTGATTCCCAGGTGTGCAGCGGTTTCCAGCACGTCATTCAGATTTTCCTGGAACTGCTTCTGCGGGCGGGCTCGCTGTCCGCCGCTCTCACCGCGCTCGAATTCGGGAACACCCCAACTCAGAGAGAGAATCGACAGGTCCGCGGAGGAATCATGCACCGCGGCCATTACGCCTCGCAGGCTGTGCTGTTCCGATCCATCCTTGACAAAGTACATGACCATTTTGGCGCCCGGTGCGACCGCGCCGACGATCTCCATATCCAGTAATACTTCCACGTCCGGCGGAACAGAGTATTGGGGATAGGATTGGGAATCGGGTGCGTTGTCAGCAAGCCCATGGCCCGTCGCGACCGAGATTCGGGGGAGATTCTTTACCCCGGCTCGTTTGAAATAGGCAGCAAGGTCCCGCTGGCGGAAACCTCCACCGAGTTCCACGATGCCAATCGTTTGGCCAGTCCCATCCACGCCCTCGGGGAAGTGGTAGATCTTCGCCAACTGGTTTGGGAAAAACGCCGGGATCCGCCCCGCAGTCTGCATATGACTGGCAGCACTGACGCCCTTCTCTCGCGTAGGCTTGAAAGGCGTCGGCCGCGAGACCACCGGCCGGTCGTCCAGCCCGAATACTCCGACCACAATGCCGGACAACTCCACCGGAATTGAAATGCGGCCCTCGCGGCCCCGGTACGACGAACCGTCCGGGAGGCGATATGTCCGGAGCTCCACCTTGAACGCGGCGGCAAACGCGACGGCCGAGGCGACCAGAATTACAGTCCGTTCGGCAGGCAGCACATCCGCAATCCGCAGATGAAAGTGCTCCGCGAATGCGCGCACCTTCCTTATGTCCGCCGGATCGGCGCCGTGATTTCTGGCGTATTCAGCACGCGTCATCGGCTTCTGGTGCCGGGCGGACAATGCAGGGAGCGCTTTCCTGCGCCGCAGAAGGACTGACACCTCGAACGACTCGTGCGACGGGATGGCCCCTGCGATATTTGCAGTCGGCGCCACTGACTTGTCACTACCCGCCAGCTCAATCCACTTCGAAAAGGACGGCATGTTCGGCATCACAACCATGTTCCCCGCAGCGCCGGTCGCTCGCTCATGTGAGGCGTGCAGTCGTCTTAGAACAGATATCCTCGCCGACAAACTACCCTCAATGCCATTCAGCATGCTATACGCATGGGCTCAAGGGGTTCGATAAGGGGGGAAAGCGCGTGGTGCGCTGTTCGGGCTGCGGTTCCGACAATCCAGCGGGCAAAAAGTTTTGCGCGGAGTGTGGCAGCGCACTCAACGATCATTGCCCCAAGTGCGCCTCCGAGAATCGCGTCGACGCGCAATACTGTGGTGATTGCGGCGCCGCGCTGAACGCTTCCACCGTCGCCCCGTCCAAGGAGCCGTTGACGAGCCGTGAAGGCCTCGACGGTGATCGTCGCCAACTGACCGTGATGTTCTGCGATCTGGTCGACTCGACGATGCTGTCCGAGAGGCTCGACCCCGAGGAATTGCGCGCGGTGCTCCGCACGTTCCAAGCGACTGGCGCCGAGATCATCGAGCAACTCGGCGGTTACATAGCACGCTACATTGGCGATGGACTGCTGATCTACTTTGGCTACCCGGCAGCACATGAAGACGATCCCGAACGAGCCTTGCGGGCCGCACTCGGAATCACGGCAGCGTTGCCGCGTCTGAATGCGCAGCTACGGGATCAGTTGGAGGTCATGCGTGAGCGTCCGCTCCAGGTCAGGATTGGCATCCACACTGGCCTGGTGGTGGTGGGCGAAATGGGAGCCGGCGCGAACCTGGACCCTGCGGCGATCGTCGGGGAAACGCCGAACGTCGCGGCGCGCCTGCAAACGCTTGCGCCTCCAGATTCAGCCGTCATCAGTTCGGTCACTTACAGATTGATCCAGGGCTATTTCACCTGCGCCAGCATGGGACCGCAAATCCTGAAAGGCATTGCGAAGCCGGTCGAGGTGTATCGCGTGCTCGGTGAGAGCGGCGCGCGCAGCCGCATCGAAGTCGCAACCAGGGCGGGCTTGAATCCGTTGGTAGATCGTGAAGAGGAGATCGCACTTGTCAGTAAATGTTGGGAGCGGACCAAGGAGGGAAAGGGCCAGGTGGTCCTGCTCAGCGGCGAGCCCGGCATCGGCAAATCGCGCTTCGTCGAGGAAATCAAGTTGCAGGTCGCGCGCGAAGGATACACGCAGATAGAGTTCCGCGCCTCGGCGTTTCATGAGAACACCGCTTACTACCCGATCGTCGAGCAACTACAGCGGTGGCTGAATCTGCAAACCTCAGACTCCCCCCAGGAAAACCTGGACAAGCTGGAGCGGAAGCTGAGCGAGTACGGCTTTGAGCTGCCGGAAGCGCTGCCGCTCTTTTCCGCGTTGCTTTCTCTACCCCAACCGGCCGGCTATCCGCCGCTAACCCAAACCACCCAGCGGCAGCGCCAAAAAACGCTGGAGCTCCTGGTGTTGTGGTTGTTGAAGGAATCGGAGCGAAAACCCTTACTCGCGGTGTGGGAAGACCTCCACTGGTGCGATCCGTCGACACTGGAATTCGACAATCTATTGCTGGACCGGATGCCGAAAGCGCGCATACTCGCGCTCGTCACCGCCCGTCCCGACTTCGTCTCACAGTGGGCAGCGCTCCCGCACTACACACAGCTCACGCTCGGGCGCCTGGAGCATCGCCATGCCGAGTTGATGGCGAAAGACGTAGCGGGTGCGAAGAGCCTGCCGGCCGAGATGATGCAGCAGATCGTCAGCAAGACCGATGGTGTGCCGCTATTTGTCGAAGAGCTGGTCAAAATGGTGATGGAATCGGGAATGCTCAAGGAGCGGCGCGGACACTATGAGTTGTCGAGCGCTTTGCCTCCACTTGCTATCCCTTCCACGCTACGCGATTCGCTGATGGCTCGTCTCGACCGGCTCTCGGCGGTTAAAGAGGTAGTGCAGCTCGCATCCACCTTGGGGAGGGAATTTACCTATGAGTTGATCCGAGCGGTTTGGCCACTGAATGAAGTGGCGTTGCAGAAAGGGCTTGCCGCCATGGTGAAAGCCGAACTTCTCTATAAAAGCGACAGCGTCGCTCAGGAAAAGTACTACTTCAAACATAGCCTGATTCAAGAGACCGCCTATGAGTCAGTCCTGAGGAGCAAACGACAGCAGCTCCATCTGCAAATCGCCCGCACCTTGGAGGAAAAGTTTCCCGCGGTTGCGGAGGCCCAGCCTGAGCTGCTGGCACGTCACTGCATGGCGGCCAACCTCAAGGAAAAGGCGATCGTCTATTGGCAGCGCGCCGGTGGTATGGCGGTGAAGCGTTCCGCCAACAAGGAGGCCATCAGCCACCTCGCCACGGGGCTGGAGTTGCTCAAGACTCTGCCTGATGGTGCGGAGCACGCGCAGCAGGAGCTGACGATGTTGGCGACTCTAAGCGCCGCGCTGATCGCAACCAAAGGCTATTCGGATCCGGAAGTCGAAAGAACCATCATCCGGGCACGCGAGCTCTGCCAGCAGTTGGGCGAGACGCCCCAGCTTTTTCCTTTTGTGCATAAGCTGTGCGCATACTATGTGTTGCGCGGGGAATTGAATACGGCCAAGGAAGTCGGCGAACAGCTATTGCGCCTGGCCCGAGCGACGCAAGATCCGAACCTTCTGCTGGAAGCTCACAACGGGCTGGGTTCCGCACTTTTCTACCTTGGGGAATTGCGTCCCGCCCGAGAGCATTTTGAACAAGCGAACGAGATCTACGATCCCAAACTGCACAGTTCCCATGCGTTCATCTACGGACTGGACCCTGGAGTATTCGCCCTCTCTTACGATGCGCGGTTGGTCGGGTATCTGGGCTACCTGGAGCAGGCACGTGAGAAGATGGAGCAGGCGCTGACGCTCGCTCGAAACGTTGCGCATCCTCTCACCCTCGCATCGGCGTGGCACTGCGCGGCGGAAGTCCATCGCCAGCGCGGCGAAGCGCAGGCAAGCTACGAGTGCGCGGAAAGGGAAATCGAGCTTGCACGCGAACAGGGATTTCCGCTTTGGTTCGCGCTGGCGCAAATATATCGTGGCTGGGCGCTGGCCCGGCTGGGCCATCATGAAGAGGCGCTCGCGACGATCCCCAAGGGCATAGCGGACTACCGCGCCACCGGCGCCGAGATGGCTGTGCCAATTTTTCTGGGCCTGCTGGCCGAGGCCTACGACCAGGCGGGGCAAGCCCAAGAAGGCCTTCGTGTGTTGGCCGAGGCGATCGCGATAGTCCAGCGCATCGAAGACCGCGGTTCGGGAGCCGCGGACCTCTATCGCCTCAGGGGAGATCTGCTGCTCGTGGTTTCCCGCGATGACGAGGCCGAAGCAAGTTTCCGTCGCGCCTCGGAGATCGCGCGGCGGCAGCAGGCGAAGTCGCCTGAGCTGCGCGCAACTATGAGCCTTGCCCGTCTGCTCGATAAGCAGGGCAAACGCGACGAGGCGCGCACGATGCTCGCGGCCATCAACGGATGGTTCACCGAGGGCTTCGACACCACCGACCTGAAGGCGGCCAAGATACTTCTCGAACAACTCGGCGGCCAGCCGTAGATAGTGCTCGAGGTGCAAGAGGAGCGCTTTGCTGGCGCTATTTTCTACAACAGAGGCGATGCCGCGTCTCTCCTCAGGAGGGGCGTTCGCGGCACATCACAAGTGCATAAGGTTCTGAGATGGATGACAAGTTGTTTAGCAACACCATTGCCGCGGCGCTCGAGCGCATTCGAACCACCGTCGAGGATGGTACTCCGTTCATGGCGCAGCGGCTGTTGGAATGGATGAATAGTCTATACCCAGATCATTCCTTGCAAGAGTATTGCACTCATCCGGAGGGTTTTCCGCTGCTTCTGGCGCCGTGGTGGCTGGAAGAGAGCCTGCGCCAAAAGCCAGACACCTCCTTTCAACTCGATCTGATTTATTCCTCGATTAACATGTATTGTCAGCTCCGCCTCACCGACAACATCATGGATGGCGACGTACCCACCGATCGGACTTTGCTGCCGATGCTTAGCTTTTTTCATACGGAATTCGAGAGACCATATCATCGCTACTTCAGTTATGAGCATCCATTTTGGAACTATTTTACCAGGTTCTGGTTTCATTCAGCCGAAGTGACGATGCTGGACGGTAGCATGTCGCAATTTGATTCGGTGCAATTTCAAGAGGTAGCGGGACAAAAGACGTGTGCCGCAACAATTCCTCTTGCCGCGGTGTGCTACAGATACGAACGCACGGACGCGCTCGCGGCATGGTCACACTTCATGGAACGGTATGGCTGCTGGAGCCAAATGTTGAACGACACCTTCGACTGGCTGAAAGACTCGCGCAACGGGGCCGCGACGTTTTTCCTCTCCGAGGCCCAACGCAGAAAGTATCCGGGCGAATCGGTGACCGAGTGGGTGATCAGGGAAGGATTCGAATGGGCGACAGAGACCCTGGAAGCATGGATGTCTAAATTGCGGAGACTGGCGAGCGGTCTTGAGAACCCGGCAATTATGCAACATCTGAACGGGCGCGCCGCGCTTTTCGCGGCAAAAAGAGACAACTCTTTGGCAGGGCTGCGGAGCTTGGCGAAATTGCGCGATGCGTTGAGTCGGGAGCCTTAGAGGGCCGCCATCATGGAAGCCTACGCAGCAAAAGAGTTCCACTGCAAACCGGCCATACGTGGGAAACGCGTTCTGCTTGCTCTTTAAGTCAGAATCGACGTATATGACTTGATTAGCGATTCTTGCTAGGCGGTTACTTTTCTGGAGGTTCGTAGAGATGGCACATTTTGAAGACCTGGTTACGAAGCTGATGAAAGATCACGACTTCGCTGACCAATTCCACAATAAGAGTACGAGGGCGAACGCGCTCAAATCTATCGGTCTGGATCCTAACCATCCAGGATTGAACGATGCGCTTGACAAGATAGACTACAATTCGATCCACAACTTAAAGAAGGTCCTGGAGCCTGCCACGGTGAGACCCTTCAACTGAGCAATGATCCGGTTTTGACGATCTCGTTTCGGAGCGCCCAGAGTCGAGGGCGCTGAAGGTCCGCGCACAGGGCCAGAATCGGCCAGTCAGTTTTGGATCGATTGAGGGGCCGCGCCTTTCACTAAATTGCGGAACAGATAGGAGTCGTCGCCTCCGATCCGAGGCGGAAGCGGACGACTTCACGTGCCTTGCTACGCGCAGATCGGTGGCCGGCGATCTTTCCACGGCCGCGCCTGCTCGAGTTGCGAAGAGACCTGTATAAGCAGATCCTCGCGCCCGAAGCGCGGCGACCAGATGAGCCCCGATCGGCAGGCCCGCGGCATTCCAATGCAGCGGCAGCGAGATCGCCGGCTGGCCGGTGGCGTTGTATGCGGGGCGTGAACTGGATCACCTCCATCAGCCGCTCCCATCCTGCGGTGGGATCTTCTCGCGTCGTGACCAATTCGCCCAGCGGAGGCGGCGGCTCGGCGATGGTCGGCGTCAGCAGGAGATCGAACTTCTCGTCGGACCACCATTTGGCGATCCGCCGCGTCCAGACCTGCAACCAATGTATCGCGGCCAGGTATTCACTCGCGGACACGTTCTGCCCCCGCTCGGCCATCGTCCACGTCCACAGTTCCACGTCGTCACGGCCAATTTTTTTCCCGACCATCGCGCCGATCTGTTCGAGCGCCAGCACGGTATGGCAATTCACCACGACGCCGAAGTGGTGAACCTGTTCATGTTCGTCCAGCGCCGCCGGATGCGACTCCTCAACCGAATGACCCAGCGACTGAAGCAGCTTTGCAACGTCTTCGACAGCGGCTACGCAGTCGGGGTGCAACGGAGCGCCGCCCTTCGGCGATCGCTTCATCAGGCCGATGCGCAGCCGGCCCGGGTTGGCGCCAAGCTCCTGGATGAATGGGCGGCGCTGCGGCGGCGCGGAATAGGGATCGCCAGGCATATCGCCCGCGATGGCGTCGAGCACCGCCGCGCTGTCGCGTACCGAGCGCGTCACGACGTGCTCAATGGCCAGTCCGTGCCAGGAATCACCCATGTCGGGCCCGAGCGATACGCGGCCGCGCGACGGCTTCAGCCCGACCAGGCCGCATTCGCTGGCCGGGATGCGAATCGAGCCGCCGCCGTCGTTGGCGTGAGCGACCGCCACCATACGCGACGCCACCGCGGCAGCGGAACCGCCGCTGGAGCCACCGGTCGATCGGGTCGGATTCCACGGATTGCGCGAAGGGCCGAACGCCTCGGGCTCGGTCGTACCATTGAGCCCCAGCTCGGGGGTGTTGGTTTTTCCGAGGCAGATGAATCCGGCGGCGCGGAATTTCGCCGCCAGATAAGTGTCATACGGCGCCACAAAGCGCGCGTCGCGCAGCAATCGCATGCCGCCGTAGATCGGATCGCCTCCGGTGGCACAGACCAGATCCTTCAGCAGGAACGGGACTCCCCTGAAGGGCCCGTCGGGAAGCGAACTGCCGCGCGCTTCCTGCGCTTGCGCGCGCGCCTTGTCGAACAGCGGCGTGATGACGGCGTTGAGTTGCGGATTGATCTTTTCGATGCGGTCGATCGCCGCGTCGACGAGTTCGAGCGGCGACACCTCTTTGCGGCGGACGAGTTCGGCCTGTTCGGTGGCATCAAGGTTCGCGAGTTCGCCCTTCATATTCGCCTCCTGTGCAACAGGTTGTTGCAGGACGTGAAGCTCTTTTGCCGAAGCTTGTCCCTGGCGCCTGCCGTGTGTGTCGCGGCGGGCGCGATTTTGGGGTTACTGGCGCGGTGTGCTATGCAATCCAAATGTAACCAGGAATCCTGAATCTTTTGGTCCCTCGAACCGGGCCAGCCAGGCAGACCGGAGCGGAGGACGGCATGAAGCGAGAAATCGAGGAGCCGCCGGTCGGCTTAAGGGCGCCTTCGCGTACCGGTGAATCGGACTCGTTTGCTATAGCACGAATGCTTCGTCGAGAGGAGGCGGGTTATGGGGGTGAGAACCGGCAAGCAGTATGTCGAAGGGCTCCGGGACGATCGGCGAATCTACATCAATGGAGAGATAGTCCGTGACGTAACGAAGTATCCGCCGCTACAGGGAGTTATCCGGGAGCTTGCCGCGCTCTACGACCGCCAGCACGAGCAAAGTTTCAAAGAGGCGTTGACTTACCGCTCACCCGGTTCTGGAGAACCGGTCAGCACGTCGTTCCTGATTCCCACTACACTTGAAGACGTCGAGCGGCGGGTACGCGGCGAGCGCGCGCGCGCCGAATTTACCAATGGGATGATGGGCCGCCTACCGGATTACATGAACGCATACGTCGCCGATCTCGCGGCGATCCGCGACCTTCTCGGTCGCCACGAGCGGGCATTCGGCGACAATACATGGAAATACTACGAGCTGTGCCGCGAGAACGATCTGGCGCTCACGCACACACTCGTCGATCCGCAAATCGATCGCTCCAAAGGCATCGAGGCCCAGGAAGGGCTTCGGATCGTCAGGGAGACCAGCGCCGGCCTCGTTCTCACTGGAGCACGGATGCTGTCGACGCTCGCGCCAATCAGCGACGAGATTCTGGTCGCACCCTATATGCCGCGGCGGCAAAACGAAGCGCAGTACGCGATAGTATTCGCTCTGCCAGTCGCGACTCCGGGCTTGACTTTCATCTGCCGTGAGCCTTACGACGCCGGCCGCTCTCCGTATGATCGTCCCTTGAGTAGCCGCTATGACGAAGGGGATGCCATCGCAGTCTTCAATGAGGTTCTCGTTCCTTGGGAGCGGGTCTTTGGGGCTCGCGATGTTGATACCTACAATCTGATCTCGCCCAGCATTCCCGGCTTCCTGCTGCTTCAGGCCGCCATTCGTGGCGTAGTAAAATTGCGCTTCATGACCGGTGTCGCGAATCTGGTCGCCGGGGCGGTCGGCCGCAGCGACATGCTTCGGTACCAGGAGATGCTCGGGGCGCTGGTGGCCAACGTTGAAATCGCGGAAGGCCTTCTGACGTCTGTCGCCCATGAGATTTGGAACAACGTGCGGCAACTGACCAGCGGCAACTCTCCAGCAAAGGACACGCCCGCCGCCAGCTTCATTCCGGGCGTCGGTTCAATGTACGGAGTTCCGGGCAAGACGCTCATTGGGCTGACAATGATTCGTATCTTCCTGCCTCAGGCGCATACACAAGCAGTCGATACCATCCGAATGGTAGGCAGCAGCGGCCTTATAATGACCCCGACTGAAAAAGACTTCCGCAATCCGGAACTGGGCGAAATCCTTTCGCAATACCTGCGGGGCGCACACATAGCTGCCGAGGAACGAATCGGAATCATGAAACTGGCCTGGGATGCGATTGGAGAGCAATTCGGCAGCCGCGGTCTGCTTTACGAATGGTTTTTCGCGGGCGATCCGATTAACAACCGAATCCTCTATTGCCGCACGGACACCAGCACGAATTGCACCGCGATGGCGCGGGCGTTTCTCGGCTCTTTAAAAACATCCCAATAGCGTTACGAGTCATAGTCTGTCGGAGTTTAACTGTGGATTGGACGTAACTCGCGCACCCCGTGCCCTAGTCGACGGCGCAGAAGCACGCGTAATGTAACGCCGTCAGCGTAACCAACCCTGGACGCGATTTGCTCTACACTCTCATCGCTCGTTTTCAATAGATGCACGGCACGTTCTATCCGTAAGTCCTGAAAATAGGATAGCGGAGATTTGCCCAACACCTTGTGCATGTGGCGAGCAAGTGTGCGGGTGCTTGTCGCCGTTGCGCGGGCCGCATCCTCTAAAGAGAATCCCTCCGCAAGCCGCGCACGTGCCCAGCGTTCGAAACCCTCGACTACAGGGTCCGCATGGGCCAGATGACTGGGTACCATATAGACCGCCTGCGACGGCCGAGTATCGACAACAAGATACTTTGCGGTTAAGGCGGCGACATCGGGACTGGCCTGCCGAATCAACCATAACGCCATATCAAGATGACTGAGCGCCGCACCCGCAGTCACAAATCGATTGGAGGGAACAATGATTCGCGATTCATCGAGGCGCACCTTCGGATAGCGCTGACGGAACAACGGCGCCAGCCACCAGGTTGTGGTGGCGTCCTGACCGTCAAGCAAAGACGATTCGGCGAGAACAAATGTGCCGATACAGGCGGCTGCAATCAAGGCGCCCCGGCCCGCCCAGCGCCGCAGCATGCGCCCGGCGTCGCCTACATCTGGCCGCGCTAGTGCGGCCAGCAAAGGATCAGGCATCTTGTAACCGAGTGCTGGCACAACTACCAAATCCGGTACGCCCGCACTTACAGCAGGCACAACCGGCACAGTCAGTCGTTGCGAAGTATGTACGGTCTCTCGCACGCCGACGATAGTAACCTCGAAGCGCAAAGACGTGAGGCTGGCCATCTCCGCCAATTCGTTTGCGGTACAGAAGGCATCCAGCACTGTCGCCAGGCCTGTATCGAATACACCTTCGAGGACGAGGACCTGAATTCTCATGGCAAAAACAATATCAAAGTTCTCAATATCGCCAATAGACCGCGGGGGCTGGCGAACTTATCCTCACGTAACGAACGCAAGTCTGTTCTTCACGGGAGGATTGAATGAAACTTTATAGTCGAGACCTCAGTAACTTTTCTGGCAAAAGCCGCATCGTGATCTACGAGAAGGGTTTGAATGTCGAGATGGTGGATCCTCCCGGCGGTATCGGTTCAGCAGAGTACAAGAAGCTGAACGCGCTTGGAAAGATTCCGGCCCTCCAGCTCGACAATGGGCAGATGATTGCGGAATCGGAAGTTATCAACGAGTACCTCGAAGATAAGTTTCCGGAAAAATCGTTGCTGCCGAAAGATGCGGAAGGTCGCGCCAAAGTGCGCTCGTTTAGCCGCTTTCACGACTTGTATCTGGATCCGCCGATGCGCGCCCTGCTCCCGCAGCTTTTCGGCAGGAAACTCGAGGACGCCTTCATCCAAGACAAGGTCACGGAGATCAATAGCCGCCTTGATCAGTTGGAAGCAATGATGGGCGCTCCATGGGCATCTGGTGACACGTTCACCCTGGCTGATGCCGCGTTGACGCCCACGATCTTCGTTATGGTCAACATCTTACCGATGTTCGGCGCCAAAGGCCCTCTGGAAAATCGGTCCAAGTTGGCCGCCTGGTGGAGCCGAGTACAAGAGCGTCCCTCGACGAAGAAAACTCTTGGTGAATTTCAAGCCGCAATGGCAGCGATGATGAAGAAATAACGACGTCGCGCGCGCGGGGCGACACACGATTCGCCCCGCGCGCGAGGACAATCCGGAGGTTGCTCAGTAGCAGCAGCTCGCAATGCCTATTTATGTAGTACGGCTGGGAAGTCCGCGTGTCGTGGGAGAGGGGCTGCGAATCGGAACAGTCCGACGTCCGCCACGCGGGGTTCCAAAAACCGCGTTCGCCTCTCGGAATTATTACGACATCTGGCTTCCCGCTCTCGCGCCAAGCGAGGAGTTGCGCAAGTTCGGGCAAAAAGCCAAGAGTGAAAAGGACTGGCGCACCTATGTCAAACGATACCGGGCTGAAATGAATCAGGCGGACAGCCGCCGCCTCTTCGATCTGCTTGCGGCACTGTCGCGGCAAACCAGTTTTTCAGTCGGATGCTATTGCTCCGACGAGCTACACTGCCATCGCTCCGTCCTGCGTGAGCTTCTTGCTGAACGTGATGCGCTGTTCGCCGGATGAACAAAGTGGCTGGCGTGCGCAGCGATCCTGGAATACGAACAGATGATTCTCGGCGTCTCTGCCAGCATCGTTCATCCATGAACAATGCTTAACGGCAATAACGAGACATAATGGCGCAACGCGTACAGATCATCGGCAGCTACCTTTCACCGTATGTGCGCAAAGTACTGGTGGTTCTCGACCTCAAAGGTATTCCGTACGAAATCGACCCTATTGTTCCCTTTTTCGGTGACGATCGTTTCTCACAAGTGAGTCCCGTGCGGCGCATCCCTGTTCTCATCGATGATCAGGTTACTCTGGCCGACTCTTCTGTCATTTGCCAATACCTGGAAGACCGCTATCAAGAGCCGATGCTCTATCCTGCAAACATCGTTTATCGCGCCCGCGCTCGCTGGCTAGAAGAGTATGCCGATTCGCGCATGGGCGAAGTCTTCATCTGGCGTCTATTTAACCAGATCGCGATCAAGCCAACGGTCTGGGGTGAACAAACGAAGAAGTCGGTGGTAGAGAAGACTCTCCGAGAGGATATACCGCAAGTGCTCGACTACCTGGAGACGCAAGTTCCAACCAAAGGTTTCATCTTCGGTAGCGTCTCCATTGCTGACATCAGTATCGCGTCCTTCTTTCGTAATGCGGCATTTGCTCGCTTTCAGATGGATCACGCGCGCTGGCCGCGAACGACCGCGTTTGTTGAACGGACGCTGAGGCTCGACAGCTTTGAGAAGCTCAAGCCGATTGAGGAGCGATTGTGGCGAACGCCGCTGGCGCGGCATCGGGCCGCGTTGACCGAGCTAGGAGTGCCCCTAACGCTTGAAACGTACGGAATGGTGGAGCCGCGTCGCGGTGTCATGCGCATCGAGTGACCGCACAGGAAGGAGCTCGCGCCGTCCGCGCGTATCGTTCTCAGCAGAGATTCCGAAGTAGCTATCTAACAGCTCGAGAACCGGCAGGTTATGTTGTCGTCAGATTTTAGTTTGTCAGTTTCAAGTGAGGTTCTTTCGCCCGGCCTGGCTACTGACGCACCCACTCTTCCTGAATCGTAACTTCGCCGCTTCCCGTGTTGATCGCTTTCACTACGTTTCCATTTTGACCCACCGCAATCGCTTCCGAGAAAACCACGATCGGGCATGTAACAGTGGGATTAGGCGGAATCAGCGAAAACGACAGCGTACCAGTGCCGCCCGAGTTCAGTGAATAGGTCCCGGCTAGTTTGCCCTGGCAAACCTCTCCATCCACGTTGATCGTCTCGACTCCGTGTACCAGATTGCCGTGACAATCAGATGTAATCGCTCCCGAGCCCGCGATTTGCCCGCTCGGAACTATTGCTGCCGAAAAGCTCAAACTATAACGACCGCACAATAGCCTGTTCGCGTTGTGCTTGCTTCCGCCACAATCACCGCTAGCGCTCTCAGTATTACAAAATCCGAAAGCCGATTTGATCGGCTGCATCACCGCGATACTGAGCGACAGCGCCAACACGATTTTCTTTACTGACATCCTGGCTTTTCGTCCTCCTTTGGATGCGTTGGCAGTTCAAATTCAATGCGTTGCAAAGCCTTTAGAACAAATAACGCGTGGTATCAAGCTAAAAAAGGTAATAGAGACCGATTTTCTTTATTAGGCTTGGCGAGAATTCATCGACGCCTCATCAGCCACTGCGGTTTGTCGCAAGGACCGAAAGCTCTTTACAATGCAGCTAAAGTAGTGAAGAGGACCAAGAACATCAGAAGAGGAGCCGCATCCTTGCGAACAGATACTTCTCCCAACACAGATCTTCTGTCCGGTTGGCTTATCCAGTCAGCAGGCCAAACCAAGCCGCGCGTGGAGCTTCGTTCGGTTCCCGGACGGCGCGATGCTCAGGCTGCCGCCCAGGCCATCACACCCGTCCCGGTAACCCACTCCTGCACCGGCTCGTAGGCAAGCACGCGCGGTCGCAGATGCTCCGGCATCGCACCGGCTACCGCAAGCCAGTCGCGAATCTCGTTGGCGCCGTTGCCCGCGGTGGACTCGAGCATCACGCGGTCGCGGTATTTTTCGATCACTTCGGCCGCCTCGCGGCGCACCAGCCGCTCCAGGAACCAGCGGTCGAACTCGGGATTGATCCGGCCGGTCTCGGGCGGACCGACCCAGTGCGAGATTCCGCCAGTACCGAGAAAGGCGATGCGTTTGTTCGCCGGCCATCGCTCGATGCATCCGCGCACGAACGCCCCCACGTCGTAGCATCGCTTGAGACTGGGCATCGGCGGCGCAAAGGCGTTGACGATGATCGGTACGATCACGCGATCCCATCGCGGAGTCAGATACGACATCGGTACGATTTCCGCGTGGTCCAGGGGCAAATCCTCGGAGAGCGCAAAATCGACCCCACGTTCGAGACCTTCGTCCACGATGAAGCGGCTAAGCTCGCTCATCACTTTGACGCGCGCCTTGGGCACCGCGAGGGTATCGTAGGGCGGTCCGGCCGCCTCTTCGGCGACGCCAACCAGGAAGGCCGGCAGGTTGTCGTAAAAGCAGCGATCGAAATGGTCATTGGAGAAAACCACGATGGCGTCGGGGTTTGCCTCTTCGAGAATCCGCCGTGCGGCCTCGAAGCCCGCGACCACCCGGTTGCGCTGCTCCACGCCGGCGCGCTCGAACTCCGGATGCATCGCCAGAAACGGGACGTATGAGCATGCAAAGGCTGCGACGATTTCCGCCATCACGATCCCCTCCTTTCTACTCCTTTGGATTCATCGCGCCCATGTACTCGCGCATCCCCTTGCCGGTGGCGAATGCCGATAGCAGCAGCAGAAGCGGGTTGGCGCCCATGTCGTAGAGCTTGCGCACGTCCCAGCCGGCCAGCGCCTCGCGTTCATCGAGGGTGAGATCGTAGGGGTCGAACGCCGCGCCGCTATCCGCACGCCAGCGCTCGGCCAACGCGCGATCGTGATTCATATCGCGCAGGAACTTATCGACCTGGTAACGGCTCATCGCCCGGTCTATGCCTCCATGCAGGAATTCGGAACCCAGCCGCTCGGTGCACCGCGGCGCACGCTACACTATCTCGCGCCGGCGTGGATAATGCTAACCGGGATTTCCATATATGTGCCCTGCCCCTGTGCAAAAGCGTCTTGAGGGTGATGAACTGAGTCCGGTTGTCAGCGTCGCTCAACGAGGATCCTCGCATGTCACAACGGATGTTCAGGCCGCTGAGGTGGCTGACCATAGACTACTCGCCGCATCCGGAGGACCGCTCGTTCCTGGAACGGGCACACACCCGCCGGGAGGGTGAAGTCGAAGTTATCGTTGCGGTGCCGAGCGACCGGGAGAGCGAACGGATTTTTGGGGTCCGGCTGGCGCGCCACGGGCTGCAAGCGGTCTGGTTGGAAATAATGAACGGCGGCGAGGAACCGTTATGGCTCGACCGGGTCCAACTCGATCCCGACTACTACACTCCACTGGAAGCCGCTCACCTCGTGCATTTTGCAATGGGCAAGCGGTTGGTGGCATTCGGATTGCTCGGATGGCTGTTTCTTCCACTCCTCCCCCTCGTGCCGCTCAAGCTGCTGGGCGCGCGCGCCGCGAACCAGCACCTGGACAAACTTTTCCGCACTGCCGGTTTCCCTACCGGGGTCATCCCGCCCGGAAAAAAGGTCAGCGGTTTCCTGTTCACTCCTTTGGACGAAGCGGTGAAGCGGATTGACGTGCGGTTGCTGGGCCGCAGCCATTCCCTGGACTTTCCGTTTACGGTCGAGGTGCCGGGGCTGGTACTGCCTCATCCGGCGAAGAAGGCGCAAGCAGCCGGCGAGGCCAAGGAACTCGACGACGCAGCGCTGCAAGTTTGGCTGGAACGGCAACCGCGCTGCACCAGCAACGCGCGGGGAACTGTCGAGGGTGACCCGCTCAACCTGGTTATCGTGGGCGACCGCGCCAGCATCGAGGAGTGCCTGGGCGCCTGGGACGAAACCGAGTCGCTCACACTCGGCACCGCCTGGAAAACCGCCAGGGCCTTCCTGCTGGAGTCGCAGTACCGCTACTCTCCGGTAAGTCCGCTATACCTCGGTGGACGCCCGGAGGATCTCGCGCTGCAACGAGCCCGCATGAGCCTCAACCAGCGGCTCCATCTGCGGTTGTGGGCTACCAGCGTTCTCTTTGAAGGCCAGCCGGTGTGGATCGGTCAGGTCAGCCGCGATATCGGCGTACGCTTCACGCCGAGAACCTGGAACCTGACAACTCACCTCATTGATCCCGACGTCGATGAAGCGCGGGACTATGTACTGGATGGTCTGCGGGTCGCCGGTCGTGTCGCCCGCCTCGGCTACGTCCGTGGCGTGGAAGCTGCGACCGCCGCTCTGCCGCGCCGGAACCTCACGGGCGATCGGTATTTTACCGACGGCCTGCGAGCGGTCGCGGTGCTCTCCCGCACGCGCACCGTCTCTTCGCTCTTGTCCTGGTCAGCCGCCGGTTAAGCGGGCGTTGGTGCGGATCAGATGCTTTAGCTTCTAAAAATGACACATAGCCCATCTGACCTATGGCGGGATTTGAGCAGATGTGCCAATATTTGACAAATTGAAGCTAGTTACGACTGTATAGACCTTACAAAGCTGTTCAAACACGTTACTCTGGGGCTGACGCCGGATAGCATCTAGAAACGCTCTCAAACAGGTTCAAACCTCGTCGTACGGCAGGGTGTCGGCCAGAAGTCAGCCGACAAAGCCAACCGGAAGCATTTTCCGACCAAGGATAAGGAACATGTCAGTAAGGACTGCCGTCATATCTCAATTTGAGCTTGCTGCTAAGGAAAAAGAATTGAAGCTGCCGCCGCTGAGTGACGACCTGGTATTACTGGAATCCGGGCTCGACTCTTTATCCTTTGCGATTATCGTCGCTCGTCTCGAAGATCAGCTTGGATTTGATCCGTTTAGCGCGGATCAGGACCTCGACATTCCTATCACCTTGGTCGATTTCATAAGGATCTATGAGAATGCCGCAAAGTGATCGGAATTCCCTCTGGGATGCGCTGACTGGCGCCGGAAATCTTTCGGGCCGATCGATTCAGGGGTGCGGCGTCAAGCGTCAACTTGAGTGACCTGGTTCGTGGCTCGAGCCTTGGCGGGCGTCTCAGTGAGCTGCGCGATCGTTCGGTACTCATTGCTACGAAAGATCAATTCTCGACCGCGCTGGCGCTCATCGAATTGGACGGCATAGCGCGCCGAGTCGTTCTTTATCCTGGCGATCTGTCGCGTGCGCATGCTTCGTCCGTTGTCGCCACTGCGGAGGTCGATGCTCTGGTGTCGGACTGGGACGCGTCGGAGACCGCCTCCTTGGGCGTCGGATGTGTAGTCACATGCGGAGCGTCGCTAACGGCTCTGGATTGTGCGCGCGATGGCGGGCGGCGTACGGAATGGGTGCTGCTCACATCAGGCACGACCGGCCTGCCTAAATTGACGTTGCACACGCTGTCGAGCCTGACGGGAGCAATCACTGGCGACACGACTCAGGGAAGTTCGATCGTCTGGAGCACTTTCTATGACATTCGCCGCTATGGGGGCCTGCAGATTTTCCTGCGCGCGCTTCTGAGCGGGGGATCGCTGGTGCTGTCGAGCGCTCAGGAATCGACGGGCGATTTCCTGTCCGGGCTGGTGCAGCACGGAGTGACACATATTTCGGGGACCCCGTCTCATTGGCGCCGCGCGCTTATGAGCCCGTCGGCGCGCAGGATCGCACCACGATACGTTCGCTTGTCGGGAGAGATCGCCGACCAGGCAATCCTGGACAGCCTTCGGGCGTTCTACCAGGACGCCGACGATCGCCCATGCATTCGCGTCGACAGAGGCCGGCGTGGCGTTCGAGGTCCGCGACGGTCTCGCAGGCTTTCCGGCGGAAACGATCGGCAAGCGGAGCAACGGCGTCGAGATCAAGATCGAGGACGGTTCGCTTCGGATACGCTCAGCCAGGACTGCGGTCCGCTACCTGGGAAGCGCGACGCTCGCGGACCAAGGACGGCTTCGTCGATACCGGCGACCTGGTCGAATTACGCGGCGACCGCTATTACTTCGTCGGCCGCAGGGACGGGGTAATCAACGTCGGCGGCGCGAAGGTTCATCCCGAGGAAGTCGAAGCGGTACTCAATCGCCATCCGCGAGTGCAGATGTCGCTCGTGAAAGCTCGAAAGAATCCCATCACTGGCGCAATCGTCGTCGCCGATATCGTCGTGAAGTCCGAGCGACGAGCGGCGACGCGATCGCCGAGACCGCGGCGTTCAAGAGCGAGCTCATCGAGATGTGTCATCGCGCGTTGGCTCCCTATAAAGTTCCGGCCGCGATCCGCTTCGTACCTTCTTTGAACGTAGCGGCCTCCGGCAAGTTGGCTCGCGTCAGTGCCTAATGTCATCGTGACCGGCGGAAGCCGTGGCTTGGGTCTTGCGATTGCGCGCAAGCTCGCGACGGCCGGCTACAGCGTCATCGCGATTGCGCGGCACCAGAGCGAGGAACTGAACGCCGCGATGCGCGAGGTTGAGCGCGAAGCTCAAGGCGCGCTTCACTTCAGGCCGTTCGATCTGGCCGAGATTTCCGGCATTCACGATCTGGTTAAAGGGCTGCGCAAGGAGTTCGGGCCGATCTACGGGCTCGTCAACAATGCGGCGCTCGGCACGAGCGGCCTTTTGGCCACGATGCACGACGCGCGAATCGAGAGTCTCGTGCACCTGAACGTATTGTCCCCGCTCATTCTGACCAAGTATGTAGTGCGGTCGATGATGGCCGACGGCGGCGGCCGCATCGTGAACGTCGCTTCGATCGTCAGCTTCACCGGATACAAAGGCCTCTCCGCATATGCCGCGACCAAGGCTTCCATCGTTGGTTTCACGCGTTCGCTCGCCCGGGAGGTTGGGTCCCTGGGAATCAACGTCAACGCGGTCGCCCCGGCTTTATGGATACCGAGATGACGGAAGGCCTGACCGGCAAGCAACACGCGATCAAATAGTGCGGCGCAGCGCGCTGGGCAGGCTTGCCGAGGTCGAGGATGTAGCCAACGCGGTCGAATTTCTTCTCGGCGCGAAAGCGCGCAACATCACCGGCATCGTGCTGACAATCGATGCCGGAAGCACCGCTTAGACGAGAATCGCGACTCACTCACAGGCGCATTTCGCCAGCCCGAAGGCTCTCGTAAAGCTGCGCCGTCGAGCTTCACAAAGGCTTGTCGAACCCGGTCGTTGAAGAAGATCGGTGTCCGGAGCGAAGTCCGGATCGTAGCCCTCCCGCACGAGCTCCTGCGTCTTTGATTTGAATGTCGCCGTGGTTTCGATCTCGGTCACAAATTCGCAGGAACAACGGACGCGCATAGTCAGGCAGGCTCTCCGCGAGATGCCGATGGAATGCGCCAAGGTCGAAGTCTTCGCCGGCCACGACCGCGACCATCCCGGCGCGGCCTTCCGTGCCGGGGATAGTCACTCCATAAACGATCGCTTCCAGCACGCCGGGATACGCCGAAATCTTCGTGGCGACCTCCGTGGTCGACACGTTCTCGCCCTTCCAGCGAAACGTGTCACCAACGCGATCCACGAAGTAAAAGTAGCCTTTGTCGTCTTTGCGCATCAGGTCGCCGGTGCGAAACCACGCGTCGCCCGTCGTGAATACGTTGCGCAGGACTTTTCTTTCGGAGGCCTGCTGGTCGGCATAGCCTTCGAACCGGCTCGTCAGATTCGATCCGTTCTCGGGGATCTTACCAATCGCTTCGCCGATTTCGTTTGGTTTGCAGCGGAGGCAAAAGCCCTCCTGGTTACGCATCGGCTCGCCGGTTTCGACGTCGAATTTGACCAGCGCCAGATTGGAACGATGACCGAGGAAAGATGGGACCTTGCCGATCGCGCCGGGCGTACCTTCGCAATTGTAAAGCGACACGTTGCCTTCGGTGGATGCGTAGAATTCGAGTATCTGCGGGATGCGGAAGCGGCGCTTGAATTCCGGCCATACGTCGGACCGCAGCCCGTTGCCGCAGCAGAGCCTGATGCGGTGCTGCGGCTTCTCTGGGATGCGCAGGAGCGTTTACCAGGTAGCGGCAAAGCTCGCCGATATACTGAAACAGCGTGCAATCCCACTCGACAACGTCATCCCAGAAGCGGCTCGCCGAGAATCGCGGCCGGATCACCACCGACCCTCCCTTGACGAGCACCGCTCCAATAGCCACCACGCCGCCGACACTGTGATACATCGGCAGACAATTCAACATCCTGTCGGTTGGACGAGTATCCATCAGGCCCGCAAACCAATAGCTCCATTGCATCAGCCGGAAATGGCTGACGTTCGCGGCTTTGGGCAAGCCGGTCGTACCCGAAGTGTAAATGTAGAGCGCGCGATCCTTGATATAGGGCGGCGGATATTCGAGCGCCGCAGAGCCGGGTCCCAGCCTCATGTTCTATGTCATGATCGATTCGGCGAAACCCGTCGGCTCCTTCACCGTGGACCCAGATTTCAACCGCCGAAGCAAGCTGAGGCAGAGCCGCGGCGAGATTGTCGGCGAGTTCCGCGCCGACGATGACATGGCTGGGCGCCACGATATTGATCGCGTGGGCGAGTGAGTCTCCAGTGAGATTCGTGTTTAGAAGCGAAACGATTCCGCCGATACGCGTTATCCCGAGCCAGATCGCGACGTATCGCGGACAGTTGGGCATCAGCAGACAGACCACATCGCCCGCCGCGACGCCCTGTCTTAGCGCCCAGCGCGCATATTGATTGGACCTCTCCGCAAGCTCGCGATAGGTCATCCGCTCGTGGTCGTCGGCCAGAGCGAGCGCGCTGCCAAATTGGTCGGCCAGGTTCTCGATGACAACCGGGAAGAGTGACCGAAGCATTCCGCTCGATCGGCGCGGTCATTTCGAGCGCGCGCACCCAGGCCTTAAGCGGCGAGGGAATGTCGTCGTGGTCGAACTCGGCTTTCATGGTTCGCTTGACCCGTGGAGCGATAGATTGAAGCGTGTGTCACTAAACATGCTTATAACGATGATTATATTACACATTATCTTAGTGAATGACAGGATTTTATCCATTTTATACGGTCAATCTTGCCATCTATTTGAGGTGCTCTAAAATTCCGATCTAGACGCTTGACACCGCTATAAGAGCAATTTACAGTTAACGTAGCATAGATATGCGAGAGCATTGCTAGATCATTCGCCAGCTATCCGTGGAGAAGAGTTCGTCAAGGTGCGGAGAGAAACGATTGCCGTCCACGGCGGATACGAGGTCGATCCCACCACCCGGGCCGTCGCCGTACCGATTTATCAGACCGTTGCTTATGCGTTCGACAGCGCGGAACACGGAGCCGCGTTGTTCGATCTCGAAGTCCCCGGACATCGATACGGACGCATCAGCAATCCCACCAATGACGTGCTGGAGGCACGCGTCTCCGCGCTCGAGGGTGGTCTCGAGGCGCTCAGCGTGAGTTCGGGACAGGCCGCGCTGCACTTTGCGATACTCAATCTCGGTCAGATCGGCAAGAACATCATCTCCGTTCCGCAACTTTACGGCACTACTCATACGCTCTTCGCGCACATTCTGCCGCAACTCGGCATCAATGTCCGATTCGCCGAGTCTGATGATCCTTCAGCGATTGAAAAGCTGATTGACGACGATACCCGCGCGGTCTTCTGTGAAAGCGTTGGAAATCCGGCGGGGAATATTTGCGACCTCGAAGCGCTCGCGAAGGTCGCCCATCAATACGGCGTTCCGCTGGTGGTGGACAATACGGTAGCCACTCCGGTGCTGCTGCGCCCTTTCGAATACGGGGCGGACATCGTTGTGCATTCGCTGACCAAATTCATGGGAGGTCACGGCACCACTCTGGGCGGCATCATCGTCGACAGCGGCAAGTTCCCCTGGAAAAAGCACGCCCGAGCGCTTCCCGATGTTCAATGAGCCCGACGCGTCGTACCACGGCCTCGTCTACACTGACCATTTCGGCCGGCCGCTTACATCGCGCGCTGCCGCAGCGTATACCAGCGGAACATGGGCTCCGTCCTGTCGCCCTTGAGCGCGTTCATGCTGCTCCAGGGAATCGAGACGGTGGCGCTCAGGGTCGAGCGTCATGTTGAAAATGCACGGCGGGTGGCTGCATTCCTGCGCGACGATCCGCGTGTGGCGTGGGTCAACTACGTAGGCTTCGAGGACAATCCATATCATCAGCTCGCGCTCAAATATCTCGGCGGCCGGGCATGCTCGCTGATCACCTTTGGCGTCCGCGGCGGATTCGATGGCGGATGCAGATTTTACAACGCGTTGGAGCTGGTCAAGCGGCTAGTCAACCTGGGCGACGCCAAATCCCTGGCCTGTCATCCGGCCTCGACGACGCATCGGCAGATGTCCGCCGAAACGCAGCGCAAGGCCGGGGTCACGCCCGAAACGATCCGGCTCAGCGTCGGAATCGAGCATGTGGATGACATCATCGAAGACCTCGATCGAGCGCTGGACGCGGCGCATCGCGGTCTGCCGCTGAAAGCAAATGGCGTTCAAGATTCCGCTGGCGTCTAACGATGCTTCTCGCGAGCCAATTTTCCGACCGAGCCCCTGCCCTGCGACGAACCCATCGTTATCGGGCTCGTCAACAACATGCCCGACGCGGCGCTGCGAAGCCACCGAGCGGCAATTTCATGATTTGCTTTCAGCCGCATCTTCTAGACCGCGTGGTCCGCCTGAGGCATTTCTCTTTGCCGGAGCTTGCGCGTGCGCAAGCCGCTCAGTCGCATATCAACCAGCACTACGAGGACCTCGGCGAACTGTGGTCGAGCCGCCTCGACGGCTTGATAGTCACCGGAACGGAGCCGCGCGCGGCGGCGCTTGACGGATGAGCCCTACTGGGGCACGCTGACGAAGCTTATCGATTGGGCCGCAGGACCATACGATTTCGACGGTGTGGTCGTGTCTCGCCGCGCATGCCGCCGTACTTCATCTGGACGGAATCGAGCCGGCGGCGGCTGCCCAGAAAGCTGTCCGGGGTGTTCGGTTGCGTCAAGAGCGCGGACCATGGAGATCGTCGCGGATGCTCCTTTTCGATGGAGCGTGCCGCATTCCCGCTACAACGGACTTACCTGAGGAAGCGCTGGTTTCGCGAGGCTATCGGATCCTGTACCGATCCGCCGACACCGGCGCGGACGTGTTCGTGAAAGCACGGAGATTGCCTGGATATTTTTTTCCAGGGCCATCCCGAATACGAACCGGATACATTGCTTCGCGAATATCGCAGAGACGTAGGACGGTTTCTCGCTGGTGAGATCGATGAGCTATCCCGAAATGCCATGTGGCTATTTCGACGACGATGCGATCGTTGCTTTGACCGAGTTCCAGCGACAGGCGCTGCGTAACCGCGACATGGATCTGCTCTCGACTTTTCCGATGGCGAGACTTGCCGAGGGACTCTCCTATCCCTGGCGTGAGCCGGCCGTGCGCATCTATGCGAATTGGATGTCGTATTTGGCCGAGCATAAGTATCGGCGCGTCACGACAGATCGAGCAGTAGCATCAGTGCCACCTCGAAGTGAGCCATTCGCTCGAACTCGTCCAGGATTGACAGTGCTACGGCACGGAGCGATCGTCTGAGACGCGCGGAGTGCGCGCTATCGCCAAGTAGAAACATGAACCGTGAATCATCCGAAGAACCCTCGAGCCTGTTTCCGCCGCCTGAGGATCGCGAGCGCTGCGACGATTTCCTCACCCGGGAATTGATTCGCGCGAACCAACGGATCGCGGAAGGCTCCGTGATGCCGACGCTCGATATCCCCGCCTTCAGACGTGAGCTTGCCGGTTTCGATTTTCAAGCGCCGCGCTCGCTCGACGAGGTCCTGACCTGGACCATCGCCGCGATGGAGCATGGCCTGGTTCATGTCACGCATCCGCGCTATTTCGGACTGTTCAATCCCGCGCCCACATTCCCTGCTCTATGCGCCGATCGCGTGGCTGGCGCCTTCAATCCGCAACTCGCGACTGCGACGACGTCTCCCGCCGCGGTTGAAATCGAGGCCCATGTCATCCGCGCTGTCGCACAGCGCGCCGGGTTTCCGTCCGGGGCCACGGGCATTTTACTAGTGGCGGATCCGAAGCGAACTATACGGCGCTTATCTGTGCCTTGACCAGCGTCGAATGAGAAGTTCGCGGCCGACGGAGCGCGCGCCTTCAATGGCCCTCCGGTGTTCTACGTATCGCGCGAAAGCCATCTCGCCTGGCTGAAAATTGCGCATCAGGCCGGAATCGGCCGCTCGGCGGCGCGTCTGGTAGCGACCGATGGATCCGGTCGTATGGATATGCAGGCGTTGGCCAAAGCCATCTGCGACGATCGCCAGAGCGGTTGCGTTCCGGTAATGATTGCGGCCACGGCTGGAACGACCAATGCGGGGATGATCGACGATCTGGCGGCTTGCTCCGAGCTTGCGCGCTCCGCCGGCGTCTGGTTTCACGTCGACGCGGCCTGGGGTGGCGCACTGATCGCCTCCGATCGGCTGCGGGCAATTCTCAGCGGGATTGAGGATGCCGACTCGGTGACGATCGATGCTCATAAGTGGTTCGCGACGACGATGGGCTGCGGCATGTTCATCACCAGGCATGCGCCTGTACTTTCGTCGGCCTTCCACGTCTCTACCGGCTTCATGCCCTCCAACGTCGCCGGGATCGACCCTTACGTGACGTCGGTCCAGTGGTCGCGGCGATTTCTCGGTCTGCGCCTCTTTCTGTCGCTGGCAGCCGCCGGATGGGCTGGCTACGGAGAGCATGTGGAGAGGTCGATCGAACTGGCCGGACTGCTCAAGCGAGGAACTCCTGGCGCGAGGATGGCGAATAGCCAATGACTCGCCACTCGCGGTGTTATGTATAAAGCCTCCGTTCGAGTTCGGTGAGGCAAGGCGATCGTGAAACGGGTCCTTGCCGGCGGCAGAGCATGGATCGCGGCCGCGGTATTCGAGGGGAGCGACATCATCCGCGCATGCGTGACTCACGGAGAAACGACCCCGGCGATGTCCGCGAACTCGTGATCGCGCTACAGGCCGCGGGAGAGGCCAACGAGCAATCAGTCCTGTAGCGACTCGCGATCTAATGCGTCAGTTAGCGGGGAACAAAAAACTCCAGATAGGACGAGATGCGGCCGTCTTGAACTTCGACGATATCGATAAACTCGGTCGGCACGATACTTCCGGTGATCCGCGAGTAAACGTTCGCCCGCCAATGCACTGCGGCCTTCTGACCATCGATTATCAGGGAGAGAATCGCCTGATCGACTGATCCTGAAAGTCCTGATCAAAAGCGTCAGCAGAGGACGAAATTCACCTGTCCCGTTCGAGTTGACTGCAATCGGATTCCCATGGCTGGCAGAGGCGATTTCGAATTTGGCGTCGTCGCAAAACAATCGACAGACCCCTTCAGGGATCGCCGCGGCACTCTGCGCGGCATAGAGTTCTCGCATCAGGAGCTGTCAGATCTCGACTCGCGCGATCGATCACGACTTTCGTGCTATTCGCTCATGCAGCGATGTGCTTCGAGCTGAAGTCTGCATTCACCAATCTGCTGACCAATCTGCTGATGGTGGAAATCGATCGGAAGTTCGCGGGCGTAATTTCGGTTATCGGTACCATCAGGTCGAATTCGGATTCCACCAGCAACACGATTTTGACCATATCCAGCGAAGTCAGGCCAACCTCCGCCAGGATATCGTCCGCGCAAACCGATCGTTCGATGGAACGTTCTTCAAACACCTGCTGGACCACGGTGACGACCCGGTCTTCCGGCGAAAGGCTCTGATCTTTGGCTTTCACGCTGGCAATCATAGCGTAATTATGATTAAATAACCAGTAGATGACATGTAATGGATAAACTTACAGTAAACAAAGCTGATGTTTACAGAGGAACTCAAGCTCAGAACCGAAGCGGTGGCTAAAATTGCCGCAGAACACGCTGACGCGGTTGATCGCGATGCGCGATTTCCAGCCGAGGCATTCGCGTCCGCTCGCGCGCAGCAGCTACTGGGCGTGATGGTCCCGGCTGACCTTGGCGGCGAAGGAGCCAGCCTCGCCGACGTGGTCGACCAGTGCTACATGCTGGGGCGCGCATGTTCTTCGACCGGCATGATCTTCGCGATGCACCAGATAATGGTGGCGATTCTGGTGCGGCACGCTCACAGGCAGCGAGTGGCATCGTCGTCTGCTTCGCCGGCTTTTGTCGGAACAGTTGCTGATCGCCTCGTCCACGACGGAGGGTCAAGGCGGAGGTGACCTGCGTTCCAGTGTCTGCGCGGTAGAGCGAACGGGAGCAGTATCGCGTTTCGAGAAAAGCGCGACGGTCATGTCCTATGGTGCACAGGCCGACGCCATCTTGACGACGGCTCGGCGCTCACCCGATGCTCCACCCACCGACCAGGTCCTTCTCGCTCTGCTTCGGAAAGACTATCAACTCGAGCCCATTGTCGACTGGCAAACTCTCGGGATGCGCGGGACTTGCAGCTCCGGCTTCGTGCTCAAGGCCACGGGTATAGCGGAGCAGATTTTGCCGGATTCCTACTCCACGATTCAGACGCATACCATGATGCCCGTCGCTCATCTGACATGGAGTGCGGTTTGGTCCGGCATCGCGGCGGGCGCGGTTGAGCGTGCGCGGCGCTTCATGCGGAGTGCGGCTCGTCGCGCAGGCGGACAGTTGCCGCCCGGTGCGGCTCATCTGACGCGGGCGACCATGTCACTTCGCGCCCTCAGAGGGATTGTCGCGTCGGCGCTTCAGACGATTCGAGGCGCATTGGGACCGAAAAGGAAGAACTCGAGTCACTGGATTTTCAGAACGCGATGAACCTGCTCAAGGTAAGCGCCTCTGAGATGGCGATCGCCGACGGTGATGAGCTGCATGCATGCGTGCGGACTGCTCGGCTATCGGAACGATGGAGAGTTTAGCGTGTCGCGTCATCTCCGTGACGTATTGTCGTCGTCAATCATGATCAACAACGATCGGATACTCGCCAGCGCGGCGACTGCGTCACTGCTGATTGAGGTTCCATCTTCGGTGAGAGGCTAAGACATCGCCACTGCAACTATCACTGATTATTTCGACCGCCGAACAGAAAGGACACCCTACACATGAGCCATGTCGCGAAAGATCGGATGGAGTCAATCATGCACGCCCTGCTTAGACCGACCGGTAGTCGCGGGCGTGTACGCCCGGACAGGACTGTTCGAGCAGGTGATCGAAGGCCTCTCGGTCCTTATCAGCCGGCATCGCGAGCCCGACACTGAAGTTTTGCGATTTCCGCCGGTAATGAGCCGCCAGATGTTGGAAAGCTCCGGTTACCTGCATAGTTTCCCGCACCTCCTTGGTTGCGTTAGCTGCCTTCACGGCACCGAGCTCGAGATCCGCAAGCTGGTGGATAAAAGCGATTGGGTCACCGGATTGGCGGCGACTGACCTGGTTCTTTCACCGGCGGCCTGCTATCCGGTCTACCCGCTTCAGGCGGCCCAGGGGAACTTGCCGGCGGAGGGCAAGCTCTTCGACGTTGCCGCCGATTGTTTTCGTCATGAGGCCACCAGCGAGCCCGGTCGCTTGCAATCGTTCCGAATGCGGGAATACGTATGTCTGGGAACGCCTGAACAAGCCCTCGATTTCAGATCGCGATGGATACCGCGCGCCGAACAGCCTGGCGAAACAACTAGGCCTGCCCTACAAGATCGCTCCGGCGAGCGATCCCTTTTTCGGAAGAGCAGGGCAATTGGCGGCACTGAGCCAACTCGAGCAATCACTAAAGTTTGAGCTGCTGATTCCCGTGAACTCGGAAGAGGAGCCAACCGCCTGCATGAGTTTTAATTACCATCTCGATCATTTTGGATCGACGTGGGCTCTGCGGACTCACAGCGGCGACACGGCGCATACGTCCTGCGTGGCTTTTGGCATGGACCGTCTAGCCCTGGCGATCTTCGCAACCCATGGAACTGATCCCGAAGCGTGGCCGACGTCCGTTCGTGAGGGCCTGCTGGTCTGAAAGAAAAACGCGGGCCATGCTCCAACAACGCTGGATTGGCGCCGAGCCGATTCGCTTAACCGAGACCAAACTAAAATTATGGCCGTGCTAAAGAAACTCAAAGAACCGAACCTAGGGTTCGTCAGGTCCACCATACTATCTCAATTCCGGATAGTGGCCGCGGAACAGGGCCTGACCCTGTCGTCATTGGCGGACGATATAGAGTTACTCGAGTCGGGACTGGATTCTCTCTGTCTGGCAATTATCGTTGCCCGCCTGGAAGATCAGCTCGGCTTCGATCCATTCAGCTCTGACGAGGACGCCGACCTGCCCGTAACTCTGGGCGACTTCATTTCGTTTTACGAAGATGCCGCAAAGTGAAGGGCTATCCTTCTTATATTGGCGACCGTCGACCGTTCGAAGTTGCTCTTCCACAGCTTGTTTAGTCTGACGGGGTCATCAAAAGCGGCCAATGTCCATAGCTAATGTAATGACCGCTTCACCCCCGCGGGTGCGTTGTCGTGAAGTCGCCGAAGCTGACTTCGAGGGTCTCGTGAAGCTGCTGGTAAGCGGTTTCGGCAATACGCAGGATCATTGGATGCGAATCCTGAAGCGTTTGGCGGAGCATCCCACGCCTCGCGGTTTTCCAAGGTATGGCTATCTCCTGGAATGCGAGGAGCAGCCGGTTGGCGTGATTCTTCTGATCTTTTCAGTGATTCGGGTTGGTGGAGAAGCCAAAATTCGCTGTAACGTCTGCAGTTGGCACGTAAAGCCCACCTTCAGAGGCTATGCCGCGTTGCTCGCTTCACGAGCGTTGCGGCGCAAAGACGTAACTTACGTGAACGTTGCGCC
Organism: uncultured delta proteobacterium; assembly: GCA_963832395.1. Classification (GTDB taxonomy): domain Bacteria; phylum Desulfobacterota; class Binatia; order Binatales; family Binataceae; genus JAKAVN01. The sequence goes on from CAWHTV010000011.1 coordinate 56,492, forward strand.
CGCGCCTCACACTTTGCCCATATTAAAGGCGCAGCGCTACGAACGATATTGCAGCGGCTGGTTCGCCGCGGTTCCTTCGGTTCTAGCACGCTCGCATGGCGCTCGCGTCAGCGCGGTCACCTCGGAAATTCGACCGGACCAGCATCTGCAACCTGCCGAGAACGAGTTGCTATTGGCACACGCCGGCTACGGATGCCTCAGTTTGATATGCGAGGCCGGAAATGTCAGCCATCCTTTCGTCTTCATGCCCAGAAAGATCGGGTTCATCTCCTTCGCATACCTCGTCTATTGCCGAAGCATAGAAGACTATGTTCGCTTTGCGGGCCCGTTGGGGCGATTTCTGGTGCGCCACGGTGTTTTTCTGATCGCGATGGACTCGAACGCTCGAATCCCAGGTCTCTCCGGACGCTATTTTGACGGACATCCAAAGTACTTCAAGGGACCGCATCAACCACGTCTCGGCGATCTGTCCTACTCAGAGCTGGCGATGTTCCGTTTTGCCGGAGACAAAGTCTCGAGAGCCCGAAGACCAGGCTTCTTCTCGTCAGATAACTCCGGCGCGAAATGAGCGTGCGCCAAATGCCGCACGGCGTCGTTCGCCGACGCTGGTCTCGGCCCGTTTCAGACTTGCCGGCTTTCATTCTTAAGATGCTCCGTCCATTCGATTCGGTCCTCGCGTGAACAACCGCACAGACGTTGCGAAATGGCCAGGCGACGAGACGCTTCTCATCGAGCCATATTCGGCTGACCACGTTGCGTGGTCAGCGCTGGTTGATCAGAGTTTCTCGGCAACGCTCTATCACCGCAAGGAGTGGATAGAGCTTCTGGCTCGCTGTTACGGCTTTTCGATCTTCGTGGCCGGCGTATACCGCCGGGATGAGCTCCTATCCGCGTGCGTCTTGGCACGCGCCAAGAACCCCTTTTCGAAACGCTTTATCTCGCTGCCGTTCTCCGATAGCTGCGAACCCCTGGTCCGTCCAGGCGGCGACGCGGACTTGCTACCGTCGATCTTGCCGGCTCAAGGTCCCAAAGGCTTTACCTATGAGATACGCGGTCTCGGCGCCGCTCGTCCGTGGGAAACGGCGAGTTGCTTCCAGGAATGGACGTTGGATCTGAATCGTCCGCGAGCAGCGCTTCAGCGTGCGCTCGAAACAAACTTCAAACGCAACCTCAAGCAGACCAGCGCTCGATCGGTCGAAATAGAACGTGGCGCGAGCATCGCTCTGCTAAAGCGATTCTATGCGATGCAGCTCGAGACTCGCCGCCGCCTGGGCGTGCCACCCCAGCCTTGGCGGTTTTTCAAAATGGTGCACGAGGTGTTCACACGAAACAGCCAGCTTGAAATATGGATTGCTCACGACAAGGGCAAGGACGAGGCCGCGGCAGTCTTTGTGCGCGACAAGAACCGGATCTATTTCAAATGGGGCGCGCGGCGAACGGCGCCGGCGCAAACACCATCCGGAGCGAATCATCTATTGCTTTGGAGCGCGGTTGAAGCCTTTGCTGGAAAAGCTGACGTTCTCGATCTGGGTCGAACCGACATTCGCAACGAGGGCCTGAACCGCTTCAAGCGGGGTCTGGGAGGAAGTCCGCGCCCGCTCCCCTATTCCTTTTATCCTCGCCTTCGTGGAGAGCCCAGTTCGGAAGTGCTGCGGGGCAGGCGCGCAATGCTGGCGAGTCTCTGGCGGCGCTTTCCATTGCCGGTCACTCGAATAGTAGGCACCGCCATCTACCGATTTCTGGGCTGAGCGGTCTCGGCTTCAAAGTGCGAAGTTACGCTGGCCGGCGCCGGGCCTTATGGCACGTAGGCCGCGGCGCATCTGCCTGCGCGTTCACGCCAACAAAGGTTGATCGGCGAGCAGCACTGGCACGGCGCCAGCGGTATCGTCGCCGACGACTATCGGAGTGCCGCTTTCCACTCGCAGTGTCATCCGGGCGCGACGCCGCCACCAGGTCGCGACTTCGTGGGGAAGCGCACGCCAGCTTTGCGGGATATCGCGAAGGCGTCTGAGCAATTCTTCGAATCGCGCGAGATGCGGCCCGGAACCTATGTAGTCAGGATGAGTGAGCGACAGGATCATACCGCCGGCGGCGGCAATCCATCGGGCCTTGAACTCCCACAGCGGCAGCGGGTCTCGGCGTAAAAGATTGATCAGTGTATGGTCCTGCGGCAGGGTGTAGGGCAATTCTATCAGGCGTCCCAAATGGAAGGGGAAAATACTGCAAGTGCCACCGGGCTGCGGCTCGTAGGGGTCGGTGTCGGCGAAGCTCGAATCGTAGTCGTAGCGCATGTTGGCGATCCATTCGGCGCGGCGCAGGGTCGAAGGGGCGCGGAAGCCGCGCAATGAATGTTCGCGGGAAAGCCGCTCCAGCATCGGCGCCAGTTCGGCGAAATCAGCCTCGCTGCGGAACAGTCGGCCATCATGAGCCAGTCCATGTGCGCCGAATTCAAAGCCGCGGAGGCGCAAGCGTTCTACTCGCCCCCAATCGATCGGGTATTGATTCAGCGGCAGATTCCACGACGATAGGAAGCCGTACTTCTGCTCGAGGTCGGCCATCCGCTCGATTCGATCAAACCCGGTTGGACCCTCGACGTCATGGGTCAGCACGATGCAGCATTTCGCGCCGCCAGGCCAGAAACCTATGTGCCAGCCATCGGAGACTCCAACCCGCGCGAGCGCCTCGCGCACCCATACGCGCCAAAAGTCGAGTAGCGCGCCTTCGCACGGCCAACTGGGGAAGTCCGAATGGCGGCGGAGGCGAACCGCGACGGAATTGATCCAATGGCGCAGCGGCGCCGGAATGACCCCCTTGAGCCGATAGTAAGTATCGAGCGAGGCGAGCGGCCGCCGCCGTTTTTCGTCGAGATAGCGCTCCAACAGGTAGCCTTCGGCTATGGCGCTGGAGGTGAGGTCGTCGAAGCTCTGATCGAGCGCGCCGCGCCAGTCCTCCGGAAGTTTCCAAAAATCGAAAGCGTCGTTACTGGCGTTCGAGTTCGCCAACTCCTCCGACGAGCGCAGCGGTGCTGCAACCCTGACTAAATTCGCGCCAAGAGCCATGCGCTGCGACTAAGCGTAAATGAGATACGCCGGTGCGAGATGATGGATAAGGTTCGATTTCTTCAATGTTTTCCGGATCGTCGAGCTTGCTTGAGCCATCTTAATGTTCTTTTATCTTATCTATGTATAGCCTTAATCTCCTGTGTTGGCAATACTGAAACAGCGTCTGGGCGAGGAGAAATGCGCACTTGCCTACTTGGCGGCGACGATCTCGTACGGGCGCATCATCTCGTTGTCTTCGTGCTCGAGGACGTGACAGTGCCATACGTAGCGCCCGGCGTAACCGTCGAACGGCACGATGATGCGGGTGACCATATTCGGGAAAGCACGTACCGTATCCTTCCACCCGGCTTCAGCGGGATCGGGATGAACCGTCGGGCCCTTGTAGCTCAGCGTCCGCGACGTCATGAATGCGACCGGATCGAATACTCGCCGATCGAGCAACTGGAATTTTATCGCGTGCAGGTGAATCGGATGGACGTCTTCGGTCCGATTGACGAACGACCAGATTTCGGTGGTGCCCAGCACCGGGTTTTCCGTCACCGGCGAATGCCACCGGCTGCCGTTGAGCATCATCATTTTCGGATTGCCCATGCTGTCCTCCTGGTCATCGAGGGTCAGGACGCGAGTCTTGACGGCGCGAGATTCCGGCAACCGCGCTAGCGGCCTCAACGACGAGGGCAACACGCTGGGATCCTTGACCGGCTTGCTGGACACGCGAAACTGCATCAGCGCATCGGCGTCATTGCGAACGACCAACTGCTCACCGCGATGACCGCTGAAATCGATGATCAAATCGGCGCGTTCCGCCGGGGCGAGTACAACATCGGGGGCCGCAACCGGCTTTTCCAGCAATCCCTGATCGGTGCCGATAAGGTGGCACATGTTGGGGTCGGGCATGATCAGATGGAACGTACGTCCATTCGAGACGTTGGCCAGACGCAATCGATAGCGCTGCGGCTCGACTTCGAGAAACGGAAAGAGCGTTCCGTTTACCAGGATCGCATTACCGACGAACTCGGAAACCCACGGCGCCGCCGGATCGGGTGATACCGGATAGTTGAGCTGCCCCTGGGTATCGAAGTCCCGATCGCAAATCGTCAGCGGAATTTCGTTCCTGCCGCGGGGCAAGCCCAATCGATCTTCGACGGAATCGCGTATGACATAGAGGCCGAACAGGCCGGCAAAGATGTTCAGGCGGGTAATGCCGATCGCGTGGTCGTGATACCACAGCATCGTCGCGTCCTGCTGGTTTGGATAGAAGTAAACTGTCGACTTACCCGGCACATACCATTGCTCGGGATACCCGTCGTTTTCGGGTGTGACCCGAGCGCCATGCAGATGAACCACCGTCCGAACGTCCGGCGTTCCCGGCTCCGCGCCGCACAGGTGATGGTCGATCGGAAGCAGATGCGTCCGCGGCAAGTCATTAGCCCACTCGATCATTAAAGGCCGCCCTGCGCGCGCCTCGATCATCGGCCCCGGAGAACTCCCCTCGTACGCCCACATCCGGGTGGAAGGCAAATCCCGATGGACCTTGGCCTCGATTTGACGCATAGCGATCCGGTAGTACGGCACTTGCCCGCCTCCCTTGAGAGGGCTCGGACGGGTTCCGTTCGGCCGTTTGGTCGGTAGAACCGTCAAGCGATCGACATACGGCTTCAGTAGCTTCGGATTGAGCCGAGGCCGCGACACTAAGGTTGGATGCCGCATCGGCGGCTCCCCCGCAAAGGGCGCGTCGCCGCGGGGGTTCAGCAATCTCGCCGCCAGGTCGCCTGCCGAAATCGAGCCTCCGATCAGCAATCCTGCCGCCAGAAGCTCTCTTCTTGTAATCAGACGAGGCATGATTCCGCGCAGATCCCCGCTTATCCTCCACTATTGACGCTACCACGTCCAATCAGGCCGCACATAATCTAAACCGTCAGATTAAGCTCTCGATTCCAACATTCGGCGCTCGAATCCGGCAATAGCGCGGCACTTGGGCTTCAATCATCGACGATAACTTTTCCTCTTGCAATCCGCGACGAATTACAATAGAAAAGATGGTCATAGCTCAGTTAGGACATTCAAAGCCGCTAATTGTATAGAACAACCAAGTAATGTGCAGCGAACGAACTTCAGATGATTCAAGTTGTACAATGCAACTGAGGCCGAGTCGATAGAGGACACAATAATCCGCTCGCGTTGGACGAAAAAGATGAAAACTATCAGCATTTTTAAACGGCTTGCGACGAATCTGATACTGGTTGTCGCGTTAATCGCAGGCGCAAGCACTGCAAGAGCTCAGACCGGCAATCCGGTCCAAGTCGAAAATGCGCGTCCCGGCTCGACTGGATGGCAGATTAGCAACCCAACGACCAGCCCCGGCCAAATCGAGGGCTACGCTTCTGCACCTAGCATAAACCGCGGCGGCCAAATCACCTTCTACGTCAACACCACCGACCCAACTTATACGTTGCAGGTCTTTCGCCTCGGGTACTACAAGGGCTTGGGCGGACGCGCCGAAACTCAACCGATCCCGCTAACGGGTTCGTCGCAGACCGTGCCAGCGCCCGATCCGGTCACCGGCATCGTGGACTGCAACTGGACGCCGGCCTACACTCTGACCGCCAACAATCCGAACGACCCCACGGACTGGGTCTCGGGATACTACGTCGCGCTACTTAGTGGCAACACGTCCGGGCTGCAAAGCTATATTCCGTTCGTCGTGCGCGACGACTCTCGCAAGTCCGCTCTTTTGTTCCAGTCGTCATTCAACACCTCCGAAGCTTACAACGCCTGGGGCGGCAAATCGCTTTACACCTACAACAGCACTCAAGGTATTGCGGCGGTCAAGGTCTCGCTCAACCGCCCGTTCGATGACGGCATGGGTACCGGCACGTTCCTCTCTTATGAGTTCGACATGCTCTCTTACCTTGAGCAGCAGGGTTACGACGTAAGCTACGCCGCCGACCTCGATATTCATCTGAACCCTTCCAATCTGTTCCAGCATAAGGCCCTTCTCGACGTCGGGCATGGCGAATACTGGTCGTGGGAGATGCGCCAGAATGTCACTGCCGCGCTGAACGCGGGGGTGAATCTCGGTTTCTTCGGCGCCAACATGATGTACTGGCAGATTCGTTATGAGGCCAGTCCGGCCACAGGCCAGAGCAACCGCGTCATCGTATGCTACAAGACCTTGGCCGACGCCGAAGACCCGATGGCGTCAAATCCGTCCACTTACTACCTGATAACCGACGAATGGCGTAATTTCAAAATTTCCTATCCGGGTCTTCCGGAAGCGCAGATCATCGGCGAAATGTACAATGGCCAGGAGCCGATGAGCGTTCCGGTCGTGGTGACGAGCGCCTCTAACTGGGTGTTCGCGGGCACCGGTCTGGTGAATGGCGGCTCCTTGAATGGGCTGCAAGGTTACGAAGCCGATCAAATCTATCCAGGAATATCACCTGCAAATGTGACCCAACTGGCACATTCCCCCTATGTCCTGAACGGCACTACTTACTACTCGGACATGAGCACCTATCAGGCGAGCAGCGGCGCTACAGTATTTGCGACCGGATCGATGTATTTTCAGTGGGGCTTGAGCAGTATGAGCCCTTGGGGTCCAACTTCATCGCTCGTCAATGCTAAAGCGCAGACCATCGTTAACAATGTCCTGACCGCGTTCATCAACAGCTCCGGATCAGGGAGCGGGGGCGGCACGCCGACACCGACTCCGACACCAGGGCCAATCTCGCTTCGCGGAGTCGAAATCGGCGGCACCACTGGCGCGGCTGCGAGCGTTACGGTTAGCGTCCCGACCGGCGTCCAGCCTGGCGATGTTCTGATTGCGCAATTGGCGGTCCGCGGCGGTTCAAGCCAGGCTATCGTGGCACCGAACGGCTGGTCGCTCGTCCGGCGCGATAACAGCGGCACCACTCTCGCCCAGGCGATTTACAGCCATGTGGTGCCGTGGTGGCCGAGCGAGCCGTCAACCTATACCTGGACCTTCAATGGCGGCAACAATGCAGGCGGCGCAATCGCCGCGTATATCGGCGTTAGCAACTCGACTCCGGTTGACGTCAGCAACGGGGCTAACGCAAATTCTTCCAGCATCGTGGCACCCTCGGTGTCGATTCCGGCGGCGGACACCTCCGATCAACTCCTCAATATGTTCGGAATTGCCAATGTCACGGGCATTTTCCTGCCTCCCACGACCACACCGGAATACGGCTTTATGCCGTCCAGCGGCGGTCTGACTATTGGCATGTCGGATTCCTCACTGGGCGTTGGCGGAGCGACCTCGAGCCAGACAGCGACCGCCTATAGCTCGGGCGCCAATACAGGCGCTCAGATTGCGCTGCTGCCGGGACCGATCGCACCACAACCCGCAATTTTTCTGCGCGGTGTCGGCACCGGTAGTACCGCGACCGCGGGCTCGAGCGTAGTGGTCACCGTTCCAACGGGAACTCAGCCGAATGACCTGCTGCTCGCGCAGATCGCGATCCGAGGCGGATCCGCCTTGACCATTGGCGTCCCCGCCGGCTGGACTTTGGTCCGGCGCGACAATAGCGGGACTACGATAACGCAGGCGATCTATTCGCACGTCGTGCCGGCGTCGCCGGTGGAGCCAGCCTCTTACACCTGGACCTTCAATGCCGGCAACGATGCCACCGGCGGAATCGCTGATTACTTCGAAGCCGGTACCGTATCGATCGACGCGAGCAACGGCGTCGGCGCGGCGGCTTCGACCACGATTACCGCACCGCCGGTGGTGATTCCGTCGGGCAACAACACCGACCGGTTGGTCTGCTTCTTTGCGACCGCCGGTGGCGTCGCGCCCACTCCTTCGTCGGGCACAACCCAGCAATGGAGCTTCCGCGCGGTCGCCTACGGCATCGGCCAGGCAATGTCGGATATAGCCGTGCAACCGTCCGGACAGACGCCGGCCGAGTCCGCCACGGTCACGACGGCGTATGCCAACGTAGGCGCGACTGTCGCGTTACATTAGTCGGCCCTTACCGGGCCCTGGGAGTGACGCGAATTCGATGCTTAGCGAGACGGCGGGCGAAGCTGCGGGCCGGGACCGCCTCGAAACCGGTGGAGGACTCTGGAGCGCCTTTGCGCGAAGTGTCCGCAGTAATCTGATCGGCGAGTTCGGCGTACAGGCGGCGCGCATCGCCGGGTTGATCCTGCTCGCGCGCCTGCTCCTCCCAACCGACTTCGGGATTCTGCGGATTCTCGTCGCGATTACCTTGTTCGCGACGATGATCACCACTATCGGGCTGCCCGAGGCCCTGATTCAGCGCGCGGAACTTACCGAGGAGCACGAGGCTACAGGATGGTGGATGAGCCTCGGGGTGGCGCTGACCACGGCGGTTGCGATGTACCTCAGCGCTCCGCTGATCGCGCGGGTTATGGCGATGCCGCCGTTGACCCAATTCATACGCCTTCTGAGTATTCCAATATCGCTAAGCGGAACCACCGTCATCGCCAACGCTCGTCTGCGGCGGCGTCTGCAGTTTAGCGCGATTGCGACTGCCGACGTACTCGCCGAAATAGGTTTTCTGGTGACCGCGATTGTGCTTTTCGCGATGGGCTTCGCGCGCTGGAGTCTGGCCGGCGGCCTGGCGGCAAGAGTGTCCATTCAGACGCTTACTCTGTCGATCGTGGTACGATATTGGCCGCGGCGAACACCGACGATGGCGGCGGCGCGCGATCTCATGGGATTTGCGTCCCCGGTTCTGGGCGCACGTCTGCTGGTCGTTCTGGCGGGTAACGCCGACTATCTGATGGTCGGCAGGCTGCTCGGCAGTTCCGCCCTGGGTTTCTATGGAATGGCCTGGGACCTGTTGCGATTCATCCCCGATCGCCTGTACTCGGTGGTTGGCCGTGTGACGCTGCCCGCCTTTTGCCGGCTTCAGGGCGACCGCAAAGCCCTAGCTCAAGCATATTGCGGCTTCACCAATTACATCGCCCGGCTGATTCTGCCGTTCATCGCCTGCGCCGCGATCGCCGCTCCACAATTCATCGGGGTCGTCTATGGCGCGCAATGGATTCCTGCGGCAACGCCGATGCGGCTTCTGTCCGCGGGGCTGGCGCTGCTCGGCCTGCGCATGGCGATTGGCTCGGTGTATTTCGCCAGCGGCCGTCCGTCTTTCGACATCTACGTTCACGCCCTGCGCCTGCTGCTGATCGTCGTAGTCATCGGCGTGACCGCGCGCTTTGGCTTGGTCGCGGTGAGCGCCGGAATGGGACTGGTGGAAGCCTCGATCAGTATCATCGGGCAATTGCTGGTATGCCGGCTGATTGATCTGAAGCTGCGCACTATCGCCGCGGCGGCGATGCCAGGGCTGCGAGTCGCGGCTTTGTGCGCCCTCGCTGCCGGGGCGGCCAGACTGGCGAGCTCGATGTTTCAGGTGGATGCAATCGTCACGCTAGCGGTCATCTTCGGGATGTCCGTGCTGGTCTTTTGCTATCTCGAAGTTTCGACGGTGTGGGGCCTGGGCGCAGTCGCTTTCGCACGGAAATCGAGCAAGGGAATACCGGCACCCAGTCAAGCGTGAGAGCTGGCCGCACTTTTTTTGCAGCGGGGAACTGGCGTCGGGGGGTGCAGATGTCCAATGAAGCTAGGGCAGTATTCATATCGTGGGCGAAAACGATGCCGCGCACCAAAGGCCTCGCGCGGGAACTGGGCATTCGCGACTACTATATTGAATATTGGAAAGGCCGCTCATCCTGGCTACTGCCGATCCGCTACCTGCGGCAGAGCCTGGAGACGCTGGCGATATTGCGGCGCGAGCGGCCGCGGCTGATTATCGTGACCAATCCGCCAATCCTGCTGCCGCTGATCGCCTGGCTTGCGGCACGCTGGCTCAAAGCCGAACTGGTCATCGACTCGCATACTACCGCAATCACTGGCAAGTGGCGCCGGGTACTGTTTCTCCATCGTTTTGTCTCGCGGCGCGCTCTGGCTACGCTGGTCACCAATGAGCCGCTGCGCGAGATAGTGGCATCCTGGAGGGCTCCCGCGTACGTCCTGCAAGATCGAGTGCCTGACCTGCCGGTCGCGCCAACCAAGCCCAACAGTCATTTCAGCGTCGGCGTGATCAGTCTGGTTGCCGACGATGAACCCCTCTCCGCGATCCTTGCCGCTGCCGCAGGTCTGCCCGAATATCGTTTTTTGATTACCGGCCGGGTTCGTCCTCAGCTCGATCCCTACTTGGCGCGCACGCCTCCCAACGTTACCTATACGGGGTTTCTTACAGGTGCGGACTACGTGGGGCTGCTCAACGGCGTGGACGCCGTGATGGTGTTGGATACCGAGGACTACACCGTACTGTGCGGAGCTTACGAGGCGGTCGCGGTCGAAAAGCCGCTAATCACTTCCGATTGGCCGGTGCTCAAGAGCTACTTCAGTGCCGGCGCGCTGTACGTCGACAATTCTCCTGAAAGCATCCGCAACGCGGTTATGGAAGCGGACAGCTGCGCCGAACGCCTGCGCTCCGAGATGCGCGGGCTCAGGCGCCTGCTCAAACGCGATTGGGACGATCGCTTCGCGGCGATTCGCACCCAAATTCAGCGAGCCTTGGCCGGCGAAGAGATCCTCGCGAGTGCGGGCGTCAAGCCGGACAACACGCCGGAGCGAGCGACAGGCTGAGCAAATTCACGTGCTGCGCGCGGCTCGACGGCAGTTGCCGAAAGCCGATGGATCTCCGCCAGCGCCCACATCAGCACCACCAGTATTCCGACCGCAGAGCGGCAATCCGCCGCCGAGCTCTCGGCGAAGTTCAGCACGAACACTGGCAGCACGGCCATAAGGCCAATCCGCTTCAGATCGAGCAGGTCAACGCCCTTCTCGCGAAACAGGCTCAGCCAGGGCCGCAGCATGATGAACAACCACAGCAGTGCCGCAGGAATACCTACTCCAACCGCGCGTGCAAGGTAGTTTTCGTGCAGCGAGCTATGCGGACCATCGTCCCACGGTCCGTACCACAGCGGAAATCTGCGGTCGAGAATCGCGCCCTCGACCTCGTAGCCGTGACCGAATACTGGGCTATGTTTGATTTGCTCGACGGTGTAGGCCCAGACCTCCGAGCGTCCGGTAAAAGTGGTAACGTCGCCGCGACTAACGTAGGCACTCACGCCATGCCCTGCGATCGTCAGGACCGTCAGCGCCAGCATTGCCGCGCCCACGCAGGCCAGCAGACCGCGAATCCGGTACTTCCAAACGATGTACGCGGCGATGCCGATCAGAACACCGGCCGCCGAGGTGCGCGAATCGGCCAGCGCCGTAAAGCCGCATGCGAGCGCCACTAGTGGAACCAGCAGAAGCTTCTCGCGGCGCGAGGCCGAGCTCCAGTAGACCAGCACGAGCGCGATCGTGGTCAACATCACCTCGCCGACCTGGTTCGCCTGGTTGAGAAAGCCCTGAAAGCGCAGCATTCCCCCAGCGCCGCTCCATATCACGCGGCCTGCGGCATTGACGATTACGTCATTTTCCCACACCTGACTTGACGGCAAAACTACCGCTGAGAGTCCGAATAGACCGACCAACAGCGCACAGGCGAGCAGGCCCGTTCTCACCAGCCGATTCAGGTCATCTCGGTCACGTACTTCCCAAGCGCATAGACACAGCGCCGAGAATAAAGTCAGGGTGTTGAAAATCCGGCCCAGGGAAAACATCGGGGCGAGCGAATAACTCACAGTTATCAGCGCCCACCCCATGTACATCAAGAAAAGCCGAAATCCACCTTTCCGCCAAAGCCCCGAGCGCAAAAACGCCGGAATAACCGGTAGACAAAACAGCGCCTCGAGACCGTAGCGCGCCGCAGTATTGACATTGGCCGGTATGACGGCGGCAGCGGTCAGCACCTCGATCATCAGCAGGGCGAACAGCAACCATTCGTGATGACGTGTGGTGTAGGACACACTCCAGGCCAGGAAGATCGCGCCGGCGATGCCGGCCAACGCCAGACTCACACCGCTAAAGGGACCAGCAACAGCGCAGGCGAATGCTAACGCGACCGTTAGCGCGATTTCCGCCTTAAAAACGAGCTTTAGGCCGTGTGATGCCGGAGCGTGATCCCTGACCGGGATAAAAGCGATCGCGATCTGACGCTTCTGTGCTCCTGGCGTCGGCATCAACGGATCGCTATGCCACCCGGGCGGAACTTTCGTGGAGCAACGTCGAGAACAGGTATCGCAGATCCTGCTCCGAGCGCGCGGCCGTTACGTCCGGAGTGGCTTGCGCTAAAGCGTCGACCAGGGCGCGAATCAATTCCGTTCGCCTAACAATTGCACCATTCTTGGCCCGTATTTCGTTCGCCAGTCTATCGAGGAAGACAATCTGCTGATTCGAGAGAATAACCGTGACCTTGACCGCGTCAGTGGTCCGTTGCAATTGATCCATATGACTTGTTTTGCCCTTTGAGAGTGCCGAAGCAGGCTTAGAGTAAGTACCAGCCGAAGAAAGGTCCTCTGTCATCACATTCATAATACCGGAATACGAGATTGGGTCAAGATAAGTAAATATAGCTGAAGATCACCCAATTTTGCCAAAAATCGACTGTTAGGACGTGTTATTTCATAAGAAACGCACCCAATCGGACCTTCTTCGGGCCTTCAGACGCTTTGGCGCGGTCAGATCAACCGGAAAGTTGACAAATCATTCAATGTAAACGGATAATGAATTCCGGCTAGCAGGAATGATGGAAGGGGGCAATTATGGAAAAGACGCAGGAAGAATCGGTCACACGCGGCTCGGGGGGCTCACAGCGCCCAAAAGAGGCCGAGGTGAGTTCTGATGTTAATGGATTTCTCGGTACGTCGTTATTCTTGACCGCGAAGCAACTCGCGGGTCTGCTTCAGATTACTGAAATGACGATTTATCGCTTGGCTCGCAGAGGTGAGCTCCCCTATCACTCCATCGGTCGCGTCAAGCGGTTCCGCAGGAGCGATGTCGAGCACTTTCTCGATCGTTGCCGGGTCGATCCGGCGGCCACCCAGGGACATCGCTAGAGTACGCGCTTGAACTCGGGGCGCTCGGGCCCTCTATTTTCGTGAGACGGGATCGGTCGAGCCTGGCTGAACCGCTGTTCGAGCCGTCGAAGCGTGGCGCTGACGCTCACTCGGCGCGTTTAGCCGGTTCGGCGGTTCCGTTGGTCCGCCGCTCGTGTAACTCCTCGGCCCGTCGTGCATTCGATTCCAGGATAGCCTCCAACAGGGGAGAGTCTTCTATCTCCTGCAGCAAATGGATATTTGGAATCACACAATGTCCGCCGATGAATCCGGGGAAATAGGTTACCGAGGGCAGGAAATCGACTTCCTCGAAAAACTTCACCGCCTCCGAGTACTGTCCGCCGACCCGGCCGGCATAGCGATTCAATTCCTGCGCGAAAGCGATTTGGATCCCAAAATAAGTGGTCTCGGCTAATTTAGCGAGTTCCAGCGTTTCGGGCTCGCCCATACTCGAGGTCTTCATGCCAAGCGAGCGGAAATGGTCCTCGGCCCGCCGCGCCGTCTCGCGATCGGGAGAAGCGACGAATTTGGTGTAGTGCCGCAAGTCTTCGACCATCTTTGCGTGCTTACCTCTGATCGGGCTGTAAGCAACCGCAGCCCCGGTGGCCGACGCGATGGCGCGAGTGGTGCCGGGCAATACCGTGCTGTTGATTATCGTCAGGGACGGCGCGAATTGCTTGATCCGCTCAACCACCGCCGGTACAAACCCCCGCCGCTGCTGAAACGGGAAGCATACGTGCATCACGTCAATCGGCCCGGTTATCTCGACTGGCTTAACGTCAAGCACCGACACGGGGCCGTTTGCTTCGAGCACCTTCGTGAGCGCGCCGCCCACTTCACCAAGGCCGACGACTAGTGGCTTGCTTCGCTCCATATCTTCGATTCCTCCGTCTTCAGAACTGAGTCGACAGCCTGATAGTAATCCGTTTTTTGCGTCTCGCTGATCTTACGCGCGATGTGCGCCGCGCTACAACTCAGCCGAGCGCGTAGATGTTCATCCTGATAGAGATTGACGATCGCCTCCGCCAGCTTGGTGGCATTGCCGGGCTCGAAGTAGCGCAGCGAGTCGCCAAAGTATTGTCTGATGGTTCGCAGGTCAGCCGAGATAACCGGAACTCCAAGCGTCGCATATTCCAGCAGTTTCACCGGGAGCATCAGATGCGTCGCACTGCTGGCATGGTTGGGCACCAGTCCTACGGTGGCCTGCTCAAGCGATCTTGCCAGGCGCTCGATCGGAACCGCGCCTTCGAATGTGACGATGTCGCTCACCTTCAATTCGCGGGCGATCCTTTGCAGGTCCGCCATATAGTCCCCCGCCCCAATCACGCGCAGACGCACTTCAGGAATCCGCACGCGAACGAGATCCATCGCACGTAGTGCCGTATCCAGCCCAAGCCTTCGGGTCAGGGTGCCGTGGCATACGATCGTAAACTGGTCGTTGGCGCCGCCGCCGGCTCTACGCCTGGAGAACAGAGCCGGGTCCGGCGCGTTGGTTACGACTCGGATCTTATACGGGTTGACGCCCGCGCGCGCGAGCCGCGCGGCGTGTGGCTCGTGAACCGCCAGCACCAGGTCGGCCAACATGGCGCATGCACGCTCCTCCAGCATGAGCAATCTGGCCCCTAGAGCGCCGCGTCGACCGCCGAATTTGTCGTAGTAAAGCTCGGGCATGGTGTCGTGAATATCAAGCACGATCTTGGCACCGCTCAGGCGGCACGGGAGCACGGACAATATCGCGACATCCGGCATGCTGCACGCTACGGCAAGATCGTATGGTTCTTCCCGGTTCAGCCGCACAGCCAGCCGCGTCGCACGAGCAAAAAAACTCACGTAACTGGCCATGTACCGGCCACGGCTCGAACCCCGATAACGCGCGACCGGCACGGACATTACATTGACCATGTTAGGCGTTCCGGTGTCGCCTTCAAGGCAGATCACATCGACGCGATCGCCGCGCGCGGCCAACGCCTCCGCGTTGCGTTTGACGCGGCCGTCATGCGCGTAGATAGTGTACGCGACGATTAGTACGCGCGACATGCGATAGCTCTTTTCAACTTTCTTGCCACGACGCGAGCTATCATCAATCCGAACATTTCACTGCTCAATATCCACTTCCGTGCAAGACCACGGGAATTGTTCGGAGTAGAATTCTAAGATCTTCGCTCAAGCTCCAACCGTCGAGGTATTCGATGTCCAGCCGCACCATCTCGTCGAAGCCAAGCTGATTGCGCCCGCCCACCTGCCAAAGTCCGGTGATTCCTGGCAAACCTTCGAGCCTCCGTTTGTGCCAATCCTGATATAACTCGATCTCGTAGGGCAATGCCGGCCGCGGTCCCACCAGGCTCATCTCGCCGCGCAGCACATTGATCAGCTGCGGAAGCTCGTCGAGGCAAAATTGACGCAGTATCCGTCCAACCCCGGTCACACGCGGGTCATTGACCAGTTTGAAGACTTTCGTGCCGTTGGTGTCAGTGAGTTTGGCATCGCCATTTATCCCGATCCAGTTGCGTACGTATTCGCGGTGGATGCTGTCGTTGCCGGGACGCATCGTCCGAAACTTCAGCAGTTCGAAGGTCTCGCCACGAATTCCGACCCGCTTTTGGCGAAATAAAATCGGCCGTCCGTCAAAAACCCAGATCGCGACGCTCACCAGCAGCATCATGGGTAGAGCGAGGGCCGTTGCAAGGCCGGCGGCGCCAATATCAAACAGCCGCTTCAGGATAAAGTTGAGGCCTTCGATGTTGGACGAGCTGGGACCCAGCAACGGCACCCCGCCGATGAGGTCGAAGTGAAGAGTCCCAGGTATCGAGCGCCAAAGCGGCGGTACCATTCGCCATCGAACGCGGCTCGCCTCGCAAATCCGGATCACGTTGCGGCAGTCTTCGTCCGTATCGTCCGAGCACACGATAATTACTTCCAGGCCCGGATGCGCCGCCCTGAGCGTTCCCACCTTCTCGGTTGCTCCAAGCACGGGGAAGCCTCGATGGAGCGAATTGGCAGGCGCATGGTCGTCGAAAAACCCGAGAAATTCGTACTGACTGAGATCCTCGACAATCTGGTCGCAGAGGAAGTGCGCCAGAGGTGTGAAGCCGACGATCGCTAGCGGGATGGTAATCTTGGGATCGGCATACAGCCATCGGATCAGATCGCGCGTGAGCCCGCGGCCGAGTGTCACCAACCCGATGCTGAGCAAAAGGCCGCTCGCAATCATCAGCCGCGAAACCTCATACAGATGCGCGAAATAGCACAGCAGCAGGCTCAACGCGGTCGCGATCATGCAAGCCTTGACGATGTGCGCCAATTCGCGCACGCCGCCGCTCCTAAGGCGGTAAAGGTCGCACGCGTGAAATACCAGCAGCCACATACCTACGCTAACAATTGCCGCGCCATAGACCAGCGACGCGTTGGCTTGATGGAGCCAGGTGGTCATCAGGTGGTGTGGATCGTGCAGCGCGAGCGCGGCGCGAAACGCGACCAGGATCGCGACCGCGTCTACGATCGCAAAAATCGACTTCTGCCTCCGCTGCTCGCCTGCGAACATGACGGTCTACTATGCGATCGCGCGGCGCACGACCCGCGCGATCTCCCCGACTTCCTCATCGCGAAGATGTGGATGCATCGGCAGCGATAGTACGCGGCCCGCAAACCTTTCTGCCGAAGGCAGATCTCCGGGCTGGTAACCGAGAAATCGGCAAGCTGGCTGCAAATGAAGCGGGATTGGATAGTGAATGCCCCAGGCGATATCCGCCTCCGTCAGCGCCTGCCCGATCCGATCTCGATATGCAGTGCGCACTACGTAAAGGTGATAACAGGACTCGAAGCCCTCGGGCTCGTACGGCAGCTCGAGATCGGCGCCGGCCAACAGCTCACCATATAAGTCGGCAATCATGCGGCGCCGACGGTTCCAATCGGCCAGGCGCGAAAGCTTGGACGAAAGCACCGCCGCCTGAAGTGAATCGAGCCGGGAGTTGCAGCCGATCTCGCTATGCTCGTAGTGCGAGACCCGTCCGTGGTCGCGAAGCTTGCGCACCTTGCCGGCGAGTGCGTCGTCGTTGCTCGTTACCGCCCCTCCGTCGCCCCACGCGCCCAGGTTTTTGCCAGGATAAAAGCTGAAGCAACTCGCATCCGCGACCCCGTCGCCCGAGCTCAGCCATTGGTCGCCAATCCTGATTCTCGCGCCGTGCGCCTGGCAGGAATCCTCCAGCAGTCCCAGATGGTAGCTATTTGCTATCTCGCGCAATTCCGGCATCGCCGCCGGCAGTCCATAGAGATCGACCGGAAGAATCGCCCGCACGCCGTTCGAGGATTCGGACCGATGCGTTTCGAGATACTGGAGCAGAGCTGGAATACTGAGATTTCCGGTTTCATAGTCGATATCGACGAAGACCGGATGCGCTCCGCTTTGCACGATTGCCGCGACCGTCGCAATGAAGGTCATCGGTGACGTGATGACGCTATCGCCGGGGCCGATACCCATTGCGGCCAAAGCCAGGCGCAGAGCGTCGGTGCCGCTCGCGACTCCTACCACGTTACGAACGCCTAAAAACTCCGCAAATTCCCGCTCGAAGGCCGCCACCGTGGGTCCGCCGACGTACGCCGTCGCATCCTTGACTTCGCGAAAGCGCCGCTCGACGTCGTCCGCTATTTCCCGGTCCTGTGCCGCAAGATCAACGAATTTGACTCTCACCTGAAACCGTCTCCTCTGCTCTCACGATCGTTCGAACACGCGCCGGGTTGCCGACGACTGTCGCGCCCGCGGGTACGTCACGAGTGACCAGCGCTCCGGCGCCGACCAGCGCACCCTCGCCTATCTCGACCCCGCACATTACAATCGCGCCGCTGCCGATCGAGGCTCGCCGCCGCACCAGCGTGCGCTCCAATTCCCAATCATTCTCAGTCTGAAGTGAACCGTTTCCATTGGTTGCGCGCGGCCGCCGGTCGTTGATGAAAATAACCCCATGACCGATGAAGACCTCGTCTTCGATCTCCACGCCACTGCATATGAAGGAGTGGCTTGAAATTTTGCAGCGCCGCCCGATGGTCGCGTCGCGCTGAACCTCGACGAATGCCCCCACTCGTGAATCGTCGCCGACCTCACAGCCGTAAAGATTCACGAATGCGCTCAGGCGAACGCGCGCTCCCAGCCGCACATCCTCGGCCACGTTCGCATACGGACCGCAATCGCGGGGCTTCATTTCTGCCAACCCATTGGAATTTCGATCGGTGTCGGCTGGCCGCCGCGACGCATCGATTTGTTTGCGGCCTCGAGCACGCTGACCACACGCAGTCCGTTTATTCCGTCGGTCGCCGGAACACCGCCGCTGCGTATGCAGTCGACGAAGTGTTCGCACTCGGATTTCAGCGGCTCGCTCTCTTCAATCCGCGGTATGGTAATGTCGCCGTAGCGGTAGGAGAACTGAAAGTCGCCGTAGGTATCATAATAACGGCTGACATTCACTCCCTTGTCGTAGATGCGTATTTTTTCCTGGACCGCGGTGTCATCATAGACGAGCATTTTGCGTGAGCCGACAATAGTCATTTGTCTAATCTTGTTCGGATCGAGCCAGCTCACATGGACGAAAGCCATTATATCGCTGGAGAAGCGCAGAGTGAGCAACGCGACGTCTTCCTCACCCGTCTTGTAGTGGCTCTGCCCCTGGCAGCTCACCTGCTGCGGCATCAGGCCGAGCAGCATCAGAATGATCGATATGTCATGGGTGGCGAGATCCCAGACCACGTTGGCATGACGCTGGAAGAGACCGAGATTGGCACGAACCGAGCTTACGTACAGAACCTGACCGAGCTCACCAGACTCGAGGATCTTGCGGATCTTGAGTACCGGCGCGCTGTATTCAAAGGTATGTCCAACCATCAACACCTGGCCGTTGTTGCGTGCGCGCTGCACCAGGTCAGCCGCGTGCATCTGCGAAGTAGCCAGGGGCTTTTCGACCAGCACCGACTTGCCATGGTCCAGGCAGCGCCGGGCAATCTCATAATGAGTGTTGACCGGAGTGGCGACGATGACCCCTTCGATATCGGGATCGGCCAGAATCTCGTCAAACTGCGAGCTAAGCTCGACATTCGGATAGAGCTGGCTAATCCGCTCGCGGCGCTCGGGCGACAGATCGCAGCAGACGAGCCGTTTCGCCACGCGCAACTGGGTTAGATTACGCACCCAGTTCGGGCCCCAATAGCCGAGTCCGACGACCGCCACGCCCCGCAGTTGATCGGGCTGGCTGTCCGGCTGTTCGAAGTGATTACTTACGATAAGACTCTGTGACGCTGTTCTCATGTAGTTTTCCCATGTGAGAGTAGGCGCCGAATCCAGCTCGGTGTCGCTGGCGCAGCGGCGTTCAAAATGATGCCCCTGATCGAGTTGCTCAAGGTCGCGAATACGCTGGCGGTCGTGCTCAGATCTTTGCGCTCGGTATGGCCCGCACGCACCACCACCAGCACCGGATCGTCCGGCCTGACGAGTGGCAGCAGGCTGCCATCGAGTCTGATGGCGCCTACATCGATTACGGAAACCGGGAATTTTGCCATGCACTGAGACAATTCCTCGAACAGTCTCGTCTGCTCGATCCTGTCCGAGGGAAAGCTGAAGCTCGCCACGTCGAGCTGGAGCCATTTGGTCTCACGAACCAAAACCTTTCCCGCAGCCGCGAGCTCCGGCAAAGCACGTTCCGGTTCGCCGAAGATTTTGACGATGCGCGCACGCCGCAGATTGCCGTCGACCAGCAGGGTCCGCACTCCCAGCCGCTGGCTCAGGTCGACCGCGATTGCCCCGGCCACGCTGGACGCGCCATCGCCAGAGCCGCAACCCGCAACCACCACGCGTAAATCACCGCTGTATCTCGCGGCCGGCGCCAGCGTTTCCGTCACCTGGCGAATCGATTCCATCCGCGAAAGAGCGGAGACTATTGCCGAACGCACCGTCGGCGGCGTCGCGAACTGAAAGGCCGGATTGACGGGACGCAGGCTCGACAACTTCGCGGCCGTGCGTGGCGGCGCCAACGGCTCAGGCGCCTCGGGCTCGGCGAGTGTACGGTTTAGTGCTTCGAAAAATTTAGACAAGACGATAAGCCTCCATCCGGCTAATTTTCCTCGGAAGGCACATGAACAACTTCGCCGGGATGAATGAGGTTCGTATCCGATATCTGCGGATTCGCGGCAATCAGCCGCCGAATCGCGGCTGGATCATTCGAACCGAGGTATTGCTCCGCGATGCTGCTGAGATTGTCGCCGGCTTCGATCACGACCGTCTTGAGCGGGCTCGCGTTCGATGAAGGCGAAGTCGAAGATTGAGGCTGTGGCGGCCGTTCCAGCGCTGTGGGAGTAACTGGCTGAGCAGCCTGATCCGGCGGCGTCACGGACTGAGCTACCCGATGCACATCGCGCTGATCGATCTGCGCGACCTGGCCGCGCGCGCTGTTGTTCGTTCGCGTTTCGAAGGAAGCGGTAGCCGCGGTTATATTGGGTTTCGAGGAATGTGGACGGACCGCCGCTCCTGTGTGAGCGGCCAGCGGCCAGCCCAACGCGGCTCCGCCCAGCAATGTAGCTATGACTAAAGCGCCGCGCGAAACAGTAGGTAGATTGCGAAGGCGGTAAAAGAAGCTGCCCAGACCAGAGCCGCGAATCGACCCGGCATGGGTCTCGAAGTCGGCTGCCGCCGCTCGCACCATGGACGTCTCGACGCGGTCCCGTCCGGCGGCGTACGCAAGAATGAGCGAGTTGTGACAGAGCAGGTTGATTTCGCGTGGGATGCGTGAACCGCGCCGTGTCAGAGCACGCATCGCGGCGGCGCTGAAAAGTTGCGACGCGCTGGAGCCACAAATTTGTAGCCGATGATCGATATAGTCATGGACCTCGCCACGTTCGAGACGCTTCAGCACGGCTCGCGTGCTGATACGCTGATCCAATGCGCGCAGTTGTGAACGTTTGAGCCGATTGAGCAAATCCGGCTGACCGACCAGGATGAGCTGCAAAGCGAAACGTCCGTCCGCGGCATCATTTGCCAGCAGGCGGAGGCTCTCGAGGGTTTCGTCGGAAAGGCCCTGCGCTTCGTCGATTACGATCACAGGCCGAAGCTGCTGGGAAGCCATCCGCTCGCGGAACGACCGCATGAATTCAATCGACGGCTCATCGCTTGCCGCGATGCCGGCCTCGCTCGCTAGCAGGTGCAAGATCTCCTTAAGTGCTATCGGCCGATTGATGTGAATCACGCGGATGCCGGCGTGATCCGTCTCCATCAAGGTCAGGATGAGCGAGGTCTTGCCGGTTCCGGGCTCGCCGATCAGAAGCGCAAAGCCGTTCGGATCAGTCAGTCCCCATTCGAGCGCGGCGAGCGCCTCGCGATGCGTGCGTCCGAGAAACGGCATCTCCCGGTTAGGGGTAAGCTGAAATGGCGCGGCGCTCAGACCGAAGTGTGAGTAATACATTGACTATTCTTTGGCAGCGAGCGCGACGACCGCGATAGTTGGAACACCGCTGACCTCGCTTACCATCTCGGGCGAATAGATCCTCGGATCGCGAACTTCGGCCTGATATACGATCCCGAAGGCGATGGCCCAGGCGAGCAGGAGTCCGGCGACGAGGTTGATAGACATTTTAGGAAAGCTCGGTTCGACGGGAAGGGTCGGCGGTTCGGCGACATTTACGTCGAGGATCTTATTCAGATTGAGCGCCTCGGCCGCGCGTGCCTCTTCTCCCTTGCGCAAGTAGGACAAGTATATTTCCTTGTCGGTGTCGACTTGCTGGCGCAACTGTTCTATCTCGACGCCGTTGTCGCCGACATCCTTCAACTGCTGCTGATAGAGTGCGATCTGTTGGGCCAGCGCGGTCTGGCTTGCCGTCAGGGTGGCGGCATTGACCTTGGCCTGGGCTAGCGTGCTCGAGAGTGTCTGCCAGACGGGATTTATGCTGGTGCTTACTTCTTGCACGTCGCGGGTTTTTTCGGGTAGCAACAGAGCCTGCGCGGCTTTCAATTTGGCATCGATAGACTGAATGCGCTTACTCTCCGGACGATAGCGGCTCAGCAACTCAGCCCTCTCGGCTTCGAGCGCGAGTACCTGAGGCTTCAGTGTTTGCAGCGCGACGTTCTGGACGGTTTTCGCCTCGGTGTTGATCCGTTCCGGGTATTTCTGGATTTCCTGGTTTAGATAGTTAATCTGTTCGACGGTCCCCGCCAGCTCCGATTGACTTTGGCGGTATTTCGCCTGAAAGCCGGCGAGCTGATCGACAATCGCTTTTTGCTGTTCGTCGAAATCGGTAACCCCGGTCTGAACCTCCAGGGCGCGCAAATTGTTCTGCGACTGCACAAGCTTCGCCCGCAGCAGTTCGGCCTGATGCATGAAGAAGCGCTCGGCCTGCGGGTCGTGTGAAATCTCTCCACGAAGCTGCAGATAGTGGTCCAGCAGGCGGGCAAGAAAGTCGTGCGACCACTGCGCGTCGCGGCTGCCGAAGGTGACCTCAATTATGTTCGAGCGTTTGATCAAATTGCAGTCGAGATGGCGGCCGAGTTTTTCGACCCATAAGTGCTGCGGATCGGGCACCGGCCCGTTATGCAGCAGAGTGTATAGTCGGGTGGGCAGATTCATGCCCTTCGAAATAAACTCCACAACGCGCTCGGCAACACTTTTCCTGGCCGGCGTGAGACCGGCGACGGTCCGCTGGATGAGATACGCGCTGGTGAGCAGCTCCATCTCGGAGTTCATGTCCTGCTCCGCGGGGGAGGAGCTGGCGGTGCCCTGCAGAGTTTGCTGCGCGGCTTCGATCGCCGGCGATGCGGGCAGCGACGCGCGGTCGTCCTGCACGAGAATCTTGGCGCTCGACTGATAAAAAGGCGGCCATAGCATCGTGCCTAGCACCACCAACGCGAACACCACGGCGGTCCAGTAGATGAACTGATGCCATCGTCTGAACAGCAACTCGATCCAAGCTTCGAAAGTTCTAGGCAAACGGAAACTCCTGGCCGCTCAAAAAATCGGCAAATACGGTTGCACCGGCATCAGATCCTTCACGTAGTGCTTAACGAAAAGACCGACTTCGCTGATCTTGCTGCGCGGGACGTAGATGATGTCGCCTGACAACAGACGCACATCCTGATCGCTTTCCGGCTGTTTCTCGGCCCGCGCCAGATCGAATCCAATTCCGCTCGGTCGCCCGCAGTGATCGCGTCGGATAAGCAATGCCGCCTTCGGCGCCGCATCCTCGGTCAAGCCACCGGCCTGGGCGATCGCCTGGACCGCTGACATGTGCGGCTCGAGTGCGAAGCTGCCCGGGCGCGAGACCTGCCCGTCCACATAAACCTGACGGCTCGGCGTCGCCTTGACGTGCACGGTGGCTTCTGGCGCTCTAAGCTCAGTCGAATAGGCCTGGTCGAGAGCGGCCGCGAGCTGGGCCGGCGTCCGCCCTGCCGCAACCACATCGCCTACCTCGCGCGCAGTTATCTTGCCGTCAGGGCGGACCGTAAGCTCGTCGTCGAACTCCGGGCTCATATAGAAATGAAGACCGAGCACGTCACCCGGCTGAATTCGGTAGCTGCTCTCGTCTTCCGTCACGGAATCCGCGCTGGCTAGCGCCGCGCAGGTTTCAGGCGAAATCTGGGCAGTACTCGGCGCTGCCAGACGCGTATCCGCGTTAACCCCGGCAGTGGAGCATCCGCCAATCGTGACGGCCAACAGCAAAAAATAGGTTGGCAAGGACAATGACATCTTATAATAGAGAGACACAGCTAAATATAACGAATGATAAGTAAATATCAGTCAGAAAAACCTAAGTCAAGTGTCTCAAGTTAACAAACGAAGGGTAAATTAAGGATAGGTGGTTAAAGGCGATGATTTAATATATTTGTAATTGATCTAGGGCGCTAGAGGCTCAGAGAAGCGAATAAATAACGAATAATTCATGCTAATTGGAGGATCGAACCTCCCTCGGAACAGGCCACAGCACCGTGTTTGCAGCAGAATCTGGCAGCGCGGCGCGAGAAATCAGTATCTGGTGCTTAGTCTATGAAACCGAACTTCATGATAGCTGTCGGATGCGCGCTGATCGGCCTCGCCGTTCCTGCCAAAGCGCAGCAAGCGGCTCCGCGAAACGGCTCCTATATCGCCGTGGAGCACATCACCGGACACCACGATCCAGCGGCCCCGCTCGCCCACAATGCCCTCGCATCAAATGCCCGAACATTTTATGTAGCGTCATCTGGTGCGGATTCTAACCCGGGCTTTTCGCAAAAACTCCCATTGCGGACGATTCAGCACGCCGCCGAACTGACGAAGGCGGGCGACACGGTGGTGGTAGCTGCGGGCACTTACGACGAGCGGATCGCTATCAACGTTTCTGGCGACCCCGGTCATCCGATCAGGCTGGTCGCCGCGCGGGGAGAACCCGTGATCGTCCAAGGCTTCGAAATTCGGGGGAACTACGTCGAAGTCGCTGGCTTCGAAATAACCAATCACAACGCGACGCAGGAGCATGGAGTTGGCGTCTACCTCACCGGTTCACACGATGTCGTGAGCCACAACAGGATTCACGATCTTTGTTTTGAAGGGGTTTATGTAGCCGATGACGGCCGCTCATCGAGCGCCGCGTCCGCCGATATCATCAGCCGAAACACCATAGTCCGCACCGAGATGAGCGGAGCGCAGGTTGGGGGCACGCGCAATCTGGTCGAGTACAACGACGTAGCGGACACCCGCCAATACCCGCCCGGATGCGATCGACGTAGCCGTGCCGACGCCGACGGCTTTCGCTTTTTCGGTCGCGGCCACGTCTTCCGCGGCAATCGCATCCACGATATTGCGGTGCCCGGAAGCCAATACAATTCCGATCCGCATACGGATTGTTTCCAGACCTGGGGACCTGCCGCCGATATGACCTTCGACTCGAACTGGTGTCGGATGCCCGCTCCGAGCGTTGTTTCAAGCGCTGTCAGCAACCATATAGGTATGGTTGAGGACAAGTCCGGACCGGTGATGAACTTGCTGTTCATCGGCAACTTCTTCGCCAATGTCGGACAGGGATTGATCGTTTACGGTGGTGCCGCGGACGGAATCGCGGGCCTTCGATTTCTAAACAATACCGTCGTCAACGTCCAACAGGAGGCGCTGATTCTTCGTCATACGCCGCGTGCCCAAATTGTCAACAACATCTTCTACGACGTGGGCGGCCATAAGGATAGTTTTCTGGCGGTTGATGTCGCTTCGGCCGATTTCGTCGCCAGCAACAACGACATGTATATGAGCGATGGGGCCGCTCCCGGCAGTTACGGCAGCAGCGTCGGTCATTTGACGGTCGATCCCAATTTCGTCGACCCGTCGGCACTCGATTTTCGTCTGCAGTCCTCATCGCCGCTGATCGGCGCGGGCCTAAGGCTTGGCGGCTACGCCCGCCCTGACGGCCCGCAACCCCGACAGATCGATATCGGCGCATTTCCTTCTCGCTGATCTTCGCCATTCATCGTAAACACGCTCCACCGAAAATCGCAGGACTGGGTTGCGAGCGCGTTATCTTACTGCACCGCCAATCATCGCCGAATACTGCTCAAATTAAGCGACAATTCATTGACGCGTCACGCTTGCAGCTTTCAACGGAAGGCTGAAGGAGGCATTAGTCACTATAACCTCGATATACTTTAAGCATTTGAAAAATGTAATCTTTTTTTCATCCAAAACCTTTGCCTGTGAACGATATTACGTTAATGGTCGATTGCTCTTCCGACTTTCGATGGCGAAATTGATGCTCGCGCTGAAGACGCCCTGCTGGAGAGGTCAAACCGCAAAGTTACCGCGGTTACCAAGTCGAACACTTCTCCACCTACGCGTGCAGATGAAGCTGGCGTCACTTTCGTCACAGCAGATTGTAGGACGGTTCGAAAATCAAGGGGGAACAAGATGGGCCATCGGCGTGGTGGTGTGGTGGGAGTTTATCTTCTTGCCGGATTCATTTTCCTGCTCGTGGGGTTGAGCAGTTCTGCAGAGCCGTCCACTAGCCAGACGGGCATAACGCTTCGCACGGTCGTCACTACGAGCACCGCCAACGGCGGTGGCAGTCAGCTTACCCTCGGACGGCCATCGACTGTTGAGGCCGGGGATCTACTTGTCGCGCAGATCGCTATTCGCGGCGGTACCAACCTGCCTATTCACGCGCCCCGGGGCTGGATCCTGGTAAGGCGCGACAATTACGCCAGTACTATCGCGCAGGCGATCTATATTCACGTCTCGAATGCACCCACGAGCGAGCCATCCAACTACACCTGGTCCTTCACGAGCGGCAACGACGCCGCGGCCGGAATCGCGGACTATGCTGGCGTGAATACCGCGGCACCCGTTGCCGCTCAAGGGGGCGAAGCCAATTCAAGTTCGAGAAGCATCGTCGCGCCCTCGATTTCGATCGCAGCCAACGGCGGCACATATCAACTTCTGGGTTTCTTCAGCATTGCCGCTGGCGAGCCGATCAATCTGCCGTCGAATATGGCGGAGCACTGGTCCTTCAGCGCTACCGGCTATGGCATCGGCGTCGGGATGGGCGACGCGGCCACGACAGGAGGCGCGACCGGCAACAACGTCGGCATCGCGACCCATAGCGCAAGTAACGTCGGAGCCCTGATCGCCCTCTCATCCACCTCCGCAATATCCGACGTGACCCCCACTCCGACTCCATCTTCAACGCCCAGTCCTTCTCCGACACCGCGACCGACGCCCGCGCCCACATTGACGCCGGTCTCAACACCGATCGCTACGCCTCCTCCGACTCCGACACCAATCGCTACGCCTCCACCAACTCCGACGCCGATCGCCACACCTAAACCGACTCCGACGCCAATCGCCACGCCTAAACCGACTCCGACTCTGGCTCCGACTCCAACGCCGAAGCCGAGCGCAAGCCCAACCCCAGCACCGACCACGGGCAACACCTACTATGTAGCGCCGACCGGCAGCGACTCGAACAGCGGGAAATCAATTGCTTCGGCTTGGCGGACGATAAGTCATGCCGCCGCGACCATGAGTTCTGGTGATACGACGTTGGTCGAACCGGGGGCCTATGCGGAACGCGTGTCGATCTCTGCTTCAGGCACCAGTTCGGCTCCGATCACTTTCGAGATCGATCCGTCAGCCACCGGCACAGTGACTATGAAGGGGTTTGACATCACGGCGAGCTGGATCGTAGTCAATGGCTTTACGATCGACTTCAAAGCGAACGGCGATCCAGGCGACTACGGTGTCCACGTCGACGGCACCGGCAACTTGATCGAGAACAACACCATAGAGAACCTGTGCGCCGAAGGCGTGTACGTCGAGCCGACATCGGCCGACACCACGTTGCTTGACAACACCTTCCAAGACACGGAGATGGCGGCGGCGAAGCTCGACGGCGATGGGTGGACGGTCGAGGGTAACACCGTCAATGGGGTCTATCAGTATCCGGCCGGATGCGCGGCGCGTGGCGGCGCCGATGCCGATGGATTTCGTTTCTTTGGTACCAATGGGTTATTCTCGCACAACACGATCGAGAATATCGCGTTACCGGGCACAACCTACAACACCAATCCGCACACCGATTGTTTCCAGACTTGGAGTACTACATCAAACATCGTGTTTGACTCCAATTGGTGCCAGATGCCTGCGCCGTCCGTCGGCGGATCGTCTGGCGGGTCCAACCACATCGGCAGCATCGAGACTCTCGACGGGCCGGTATCCAACCTGCTGTTCATGAACAATGTGTTTGTCAATCTCGGGCAGGGGCTAATCGTACAAGGAGACGGAGCTACGGCGGTTTTCGGACTTCAGTTCTTCAATAACACCGTCGACACGGTAACCCAGGAGGGCGTGATTCTCGAGAACACTCCTGCCGCGCAGATCGCCAACAATATCTTCTACAACGTCGGTAACGGCGGGGATAATTACCTTTCGGCCGACTCGGCGTCAGCGAATTTTTCGGTGGCAACGAACGATATGTGGATGGCGGATGGCTCGACGCCAGGCACTTACGGCAGCAACGCTACCTACCTGACGCTCAATCCTGATTTTGCCGACGTCGCCTCGCTTAATTTTCTGCTGGGCGCGGGCTCACCCATGATTGACGCTGGCACTCCTGAGCCTCTGGTTACACACGACTACACGGGAGCATCGCGGCCGCAAAACACTGGCAACGATATTGGCGCGTTCGAGTATCCCAATTGATCTGGAGTTTGGCCTGCCAGCATAGTACGAAGCTGGTAGGCCAAACGAATCTTCGCTGGCGAGACGTCGCCGGCCGCTTAGGTACTTTTGTCAGTCGATAACAAAATACGGCGCGCTCGAAGAAATCCTTTCGCGCATTAAGGATAGTGCGCTCAACCACTAAGCTCCGATCAAAATGGGGCCCTGCCCCATGGCAACGCCCCCCCTCCTTCGCGGTGGGTAACACCGCGTCGCCTTCCGCGCTTTCAACGACTCCCGATGTCGCGATCGTCGGTGGCGGACTGACTGGCGCCTCGGCCGCGTATCATCTAGCCAAAATAGGAATCCGTGCCGTCCTCTTCGAAGCCGGTCTCATCGCAGATGGCGCCAGCGGCAGAACCGGCGGCTTGGTCCTCGAGGGTACTGCGGCCGGCATCCTCGACCGGGTCGACGCATGCGTGCCGGGCCTGAAGCGGCTGGTCGATGAAGAGGGAATTGATTGCGACCTCGTGCTGCCCGGATGCTGGGAAATCGAGCATCGAAAGGCCGCGCCGGGGCGGATGCTGCCGTGGTCGGACGACGGCCGCCCGGTGAGTGTCGCGAGGACGGTCACCGGGGGCGTCGTACAGCCGGCGGCATTGACGATCGGGATAGCGCAGGCTGCGGCGCGACTCGGGGCGACCATCCGCGAGCAGTCGCCGGTCAAGCGAATAATTCCCGGACCCGAGTTATCCCTGGAAATCGGCGGCCAGCGAATCAAGCCAGGGCACATCGTGGTCGCCACCAATGCGTGGATCAATGCGACGCTGCCTGACACTCCGCCGCTGCACAGCTCGCTGACCTTCGCGTGCGCGACCGAACCCCTCGATGCCGCCTCGCTGGCTGCGATCGGACTGGGTGAGGGAGTACCGTTTTACACCAGCGACCTGCCCTATCTGTGGGGTCGCACGCTTCGTGACGGGCGGGTGATTTTCGGTGCGGGATTGGTCTTCGGTGAACCGCTCGAGCTCGAAGGGACTGACGTTCGCGAAGGCAGCTCCGGCGCGGTGCTCGATCGATTGCGAAACCGGGTGCGCGGACTGCATCCGGCGCTGCGCGAGACGCGCTTCGAGGCGGCTTGGGCGGGGCCGATCGCCTTCGCCGAGGATTCGATCCCGCTACTCGGGCCACATCTGGCCAACCCTCGCGTGCTGGTGTCCGGCGGATACGCGGGCCACGGCGTCGCACTCAGCGTGCGCGCCGGCAAACTCCTCGCCCTCGCGATCGGAGAGAATCTGCCGCTTCCCAAGTGGGGCTCGCTGTCGCGCAGAGTTCCGCGCAGCGCCGGCGGAAGGTAGCGGAAGTCACATGCATGAGCTATCGCTTGCACGCGACCTGCTGGCTGCGATCGAACGCAATCTGGGGCCGGGCGACGTCCGGGTCGTGAGCGTCAGTGTGAGCGTGGGATCGGCGGCTGGAATCGTGCCAGAATCGCTACGCTTTGGATTCCGCGCCTTGGCCGAGGGAACGCGGGCAGAGGGCGCCAAGCTCTCGATCATCACTCTGCCCGCTCGCAGTCGTTGCGTTGGTTGCGGCTTGCGCTTTGACTTCGAAGGTATGATCGGTCATTGCCCAGGCTGCGGGCGACTCGGCGGGGAACTGTTGTCCGGCGATGAGATGATACTGCGGGCAATCGAGGTGGCTGATGTGTGACACTTGTGGCTGCGGTACTCCGTCGGTCCGCACGATCGAGGTCAACGAGCGGTTGCTCGCTGCGAACGCGGCCACAGCGGAACACAACCGAGCTCACTTTGCGGCCCAGAGAGTTTTCGCGATCAACCTGATGGGCGCGCCAGGCGCGGGAAAAACCGCGCTGCTTGAGACAACGATCACGTCGTGGCGGGACTCCGGGCGAATCGTGGTAGTTGAGGGTGACCAGGCGACCGACCGCGACAGCGCGCGCATTCGCTCCGCAGGCGCGGCCGCTTACCAGGTGGAGACCGGGCTCGGGTGCCATCTTGATGCCGCTCAGATTCATGACGCCCTGCACCATCTCGAACTCACCAGAGGTGGCGTGCTCTTCATTGAAAACGTGGGCAACCTGGTCTGTCCAGCGCTGTTCGATTTGGGCGAACAGCTTCGCGTGGTGGTGACCAGCCCCACCGAAGGAGTCGACAAGGCGCTCAAATATCCGCCGATGTTCCGCGCAGCCCAAGTCGTAGTGTTGAACAAGTGCGATCTGCTGCCGCACCTGCCCTTCAGACTCGACGAATGGACCGACTACGTTCACGCGGTCAATCCGCATGCGCGAATAATCAAGGCCTCGGCTATGAGCGAAGACGGCATCGGCGAGTGGCTGTCACTGCTCGGCAGTCTGCGCGATAAGTTCCTTTGCGCCGCAGGGAAGTCCGCATGAGGGAGTCCGCATGAACGAACCCCTGAAGATGCCCAAAGCGGTGCTTCAAGATCTCATCACGTTGCTGTGGGGCGAAGAATTCAAGGTTCTGGGCCCGGTCGCGCGTGACGGTGGCGTGGCCTTTGAAGAGGTGCGCCGGGTTTCCGATCTGCCGGTGGGATTGCGCGAATCGCAAGAGCCCGGCCGCTACCGGCTCGGAGCAGGCGCCGCCGGAGAGATTTTCGGAGTGGTGAACGGCGCCGGTTCCCTCAAGCCGTTTTTTTTCGCGCCGCAAGAAACGCTGCTTGAAGTGCAGCGAGAACGGCGGGGCTTCAAGGTCAGCGAGGTAACACCGGCAGCGCCGCGGCTTGCGTTCATCGGAGTGCGGGCTTGCGATCTTGCGGCGCTGGCGGTTCAGGATCGAATTTTCCTGCACGACCGCTTTCGCGACACGCACTACGAGACGAGACGCAAGGACGCTTTTCTGGTCGCCGTCAACTGCACCCGCAGCGCGCCGACCTGTTTCTGCGTCTCGATGGGAACCGGGCCCGCGGCGACCGCCGGCTTCGATCTCTCCTTAACCGAAATGGAAGAAAGCTTCGTGGTGCGGAGCGGCTCCCCGGCCGGCGACGCGATCGTCGCCAAGCTCCAGTTGAGTGCGGCCCGGGACGACGAGGCGGCGGCGGCACAGGCGCGGATTGGCGAATGCGCGGCAGCCATGCAGCGGCATCTGGATACTTCCGACCTGCCGCGCCTGCTTTACGAGGAAGCCGAGAATCCTCGCTGGAACGAGGTTGCGGCCCGCTGCCTGTCGTGCACCAACTGCACGATGGTATGCCCGACGTGCTTCTGCCACACGGTCATCGACGTCGAGGAGCTCGACGGCAACATGAGCCGTCGCGTGCGCAAGTGGGACTCCTGCTTCTCGCTCGAGCACGCGCACATCCACGGCATGAACTTCCGTTCGAAAATCCACAACCGCTACCGCCAATGGCTCACGCACAAGCTCGCCTCATGGATCGATCAGTTCGGCACGTCGGGCTGTGTTGGATGCGGCCGCTGTATCGCGTGGTGCCCGGTTGGAATCGACCTCACCGAGGAAGTCGCCGCGATCCGCGCCCAGCGGGGCAAGCGATGAGCCGATGACCCCCTACACCATACATCCGGCTCGCATCACGGCCCGCAGGACCGAGAGCGCGGATATCTACACCTTCACCATGCGATTGCTCGATCCCGAGGTACGTCGCGCGTATCGCTTCAAGGCCGGGCAGTTCAACATGATCTACGCCTTTGGCGTCGGCGAGGTCCCGATCTCGATCGTGTCGGATCCGGCGGAGCCGCAAATCCTCGAACACACCATACGGATTGCGGGACGCGTAACGGGCGTGATGGGCGGATGGAAGGTGGGCGACGTAGTCGGCGTTCGCGGTCCCTATGGCAATGGATGGCCGGTCGACGCGGCACGCGGGCGGGATGTCGTGATCATCACGGGCGGCCTCGGATGCGCGCCGGTGGCCGGGTTGATCAACTATATATTCCATCGGCGCGACGAGTATGGCGAACTGCATATTCTGCACGGCGTCAGGACGCCGAATGATCTTTTGTACCGCGAGCGATTCGACGAGTGGCGGCGCGCGCCGCGCACCAGGGTCTACTTGACGACCGACCATCCGGACAAAAGCTGGCACTACAGAATCGGCGTGGTTACGGAATTGTTTGACGAGCTGACCGTGCCGCCATCATCGATCGTGATGATGTGCGGTCCGGAGGTGATGATGCGCTTCGCCGCGCACTCGCTCCGGCAAAAGGGCATCGATGACGACGCCATCTACCTTTCGATGGAACGGCGGATGGAGTGCGCGGTCGGGCTCTGCGGCCATTGCCAGTATCGCGAGCACTTCGTCTGCAAGGACGGCCCGATCTTTTCCTATCGCACGGTGAAAGAGCTGTTCGGACAATCGGGCATATGAAACCCCGTATCGCGGTATTCAAGTTTGCTTCGTGTGACGGCTGCCAGTTGCAATTCCTCAGCGCCGAGGATGAGCTATTGAAACTCGCCGGACTGGTCGACTTCGCCTATTTCCCGGAAGCGCGCAGTCGCCAGCTCGAGGGGCCCTATGACATCGCTTTCGTCGAGGGCAGCATTACCACTCCCGACGACGCCCGGCGGATTCTCAAGGTGCGCGAAGATAGCCGCTATCTCGTCACCATCGGAGCGTGTGCGACCGCGGGCGGAATCCAGGCGTTGCGAAACTCCGCCGACGTCGAACAATATCGGCGCGTCGTCTATCCGAGCCCCGAGTTCATCTCGACGCTCTCGACCTCGACTCCGATCTCGGAGCACGTCCGGGTCGACTTCGAAGTCTGGGGCTGCCCGGTCGACAAGTATCAGTTACTAGGTGTCATGCGTTCGCTGTTATCCAAGGCGAAGCCGGTCCTGCCGGGCCATAGCGTGTGCATGGAATGCAAACGGCGCGGCAATGTCTGCGTGGTGGTTGCACGCGGCGAGCCGTGTCTCGGACCCGTAACGCGCACGGGCTGCGGCGCGCTGTGCCCATCGTTCAATCGCGGATGTTACGGATGCTTCGGTCCGGCGGATGACCAGAACATGGAGTCGTTCACCGGACTGTTGGCAGGTCAAGGCGTCACCGGCGACGAGGCTGAGCG
Source organism: uncultured delta proteobacterium (assembly GCA_963832395.1). Classification (GTDB taxonomy): domain Bacteria; phylum Desulfobacterota; class Binatia; order Binatales; family Binataceae; genus JAKAVN01. The sequence continues at coordinate 89,752 of CAWHTV010000011.1, forward strand.
CCGCTTGCGCGGGATCAACGGCTACGTACGGCCATGGCGGGAGACCGCGGATGCCCTCGCAGCGAAGAAAAAGTAGGACAATACAGGTCAACTATCTGACCCGCGTCGAGGGCGAAAGCGCCCTGCGGATCAAGTTGCGCGACGGGCAGTTGGCCGATTTGCGCCTGGAGATCTTCGAGCCGCCCCGCTTCTTCGAATCGTTTCTGCGCGGCCGCGATTCGCGCGAGGCCCCGGACCTCACGTCGCGGATCTGCGGCATCTGTCCGGTCGCCTACCAGATGAGCACGGTTCACGCGTTCGAGCGCCTGTACCGCATCGTGATTGACCCGGCGATCCGCGCCTTGCGCAGACTGTTCTACTGCGGCGAATGGATCGAAAGCCACGCCCTCCACATCCACATGTTGGCGGCCCCGGACTTCCTGGGGTGCGAAAGCGTCATCACGCTGGCCGAGAAGAATCGGGAGGCAGTCGAGCGCGGGCTGAGAATAAAGAAGGCCGGCAACGCTATCGTGGCGATTCTCGGCGGCCGTTCGGTCCATCCGGTGGGCGCCTGTATCGGCGGCTTCACCCGCGTTCCACGGCGCGGCGAGCTTGCGGATCTGCGCGAGCAACTCCTGCGAGTGCGGGGTGATGCGGTTGAATGCGTGCGTTGGGTCTCGCGCTTCGATTTGCCGGCGGTCAACCGGGATATCGAGTTCGTGTCGCTCCGGCATCCGGACGAATATCCGATGAACGAAGGAAGGATAGTTTCCAGCCAGGGCATCGATGCGGCCCAGGAAAGCTTCGACGACTTCTTCGAGGAGCACCAGGTACCGTATTCGACTGCGCTTCACTGCAAGGTCAAAGGCCGCGGCCCTTACTTCCTCGGACCGCTGGCCCGGGTCAACCTGAATTTCGATCGGCTGGGGCCCGCCGTCGTCTCGGTGGCACGCGACACCGGCATCCCATGGCCGAACTCGAATCCCTACACGAGCATCGTCGCTCGCTCGCTGGAGATCCTTTATGCGATCGACGAAGCGCTGAGGATCATCGATGGTTACGAGCCACCGATGGTGTCCGCGGCCTCGTTCGAGCCACGTGCTGGAATCGGGCGTGCGATTACGGAGGCGCCACGCGGCTCTCTTTTTCACGCCTACGAGGCTGACGAGCGGGGATTGATCCGATCGGCGCGGATCGTACCGCCGACCTCGCAGAACCAGGCCCGCATCGAAGCCGACTTGCGCGAGCTAGTTCCTGAAATAATTCAAAGATCGCAAGCGGAAGCGACAAGTGCGTGCGAAATGGCAATTCGCAACTACGACCCGTGCATTTCCTGTTCCACGCACTTCCTCAAGCTCGAGATTGAACGGCATTGATTCGGATCATCGGAATCGGGAGTCCCTTCGGCGACGATGCCGCCGGCCTGGAGGTCGCGCGGATCCTCGCGCAGGCGCCGCCGCCGAATTGCGAAGTGATCGTCGCCGATCGGCCGGGTGCGAATCTCCTCGAACTCCTGAGGGGGACCGACTCCGCCATTCTTATCGACGCCGTGCGATCCGAAGCGTCCCCCGGCACTCTCCATGAACTGAGCTTCGACGAGCTCGGCCGATGCGAGGCCAACTTCGTTTCCTCGCACGACTTGGGCGTGGCGGCGGCAGTTCAACTCGCGCGTAAATTGGGATGCGCTCCTGCTCAAGGAAGGATGCTCGGAATTGAAATCGCACGCACGCTGCCTCGGCGGCCGCATACTCTCAGCCGGACGGCGCGGCAGGGAGTAAACCGCGCCCTGGTGCGGGTGCGGTTGTGGGCAGAAGAGCTGAGCGCATCGGCCAACGATTCGCACGACAGAGCGCGCGAGCGCTTTATCGTGAGCGGAACCGTGCAAGGAGTGGGCTTCAGGCCGTTCGTCTGGCGTTTGGCGAACTCGCTGAGGATGGCCGGCTTTGTACGCAATCTGTCCTGCGGAGTCGAGATCGAGATCGAAGGCGACCGCAATGACTTGCACGAGTTTCGACAGCGCCTGGTGTCGGAAGCGCCGCAGGCGGCCGCAATCGATAGGATCGAGGTTGAGCGCCGTCCAGTGCGCGACGAACGCGGCTTTTGCGCGATGCCGAGCGAGCGCGGCCGTGCGGCGACGACCATTCCACCCGACCTCGCCGTCTGTGCCGATTGCACGCGTGAAATCTTCGACCCCGCGGCCCGCCGTTACCGCTATCCCTTTACCAACTGCACTTTGTGCGGACCGCGATTCACCGTCGTGCAGGCGCTTCCGTACGACCGCGACACTACGACGCTACGTGGATTTTCTCTGTGTGCCGAATGTGAACGCGAATACCTCGACCCGTCGGACCGGCGCTTTAGGGCAGAGCCGATAGCGTGCCCGCCGTGCGGGCCTAAAGCATGGCTCGAGCTTTGCAGCTCGCAACCGGAAACCGTCGAGTCGCCAGCTTCCCAGGACTGTATCGCCGGCGCCGCCACTGTCCTTCGCAACGGCGGCATCATCGCCGTTCAAGGGGTTGGCGGCGTTCATCTCTCGTGCGATGCGACCAATGAAGTGGCTGTTTTACGCCTGCGGACGATCAAGCGAAGGACGCATAAGCCACTGGCGGTAATGGTCGATTCGTTGCGATCCGCGCGGCACCTCGCAATCCTCTCGAATCACGAAGCCGCCCTGCTCGCATCATCGCAAGCGCCGATCGTGCTCGTACTCAAACGCGAAGTCACCGCACTCGCGCCGTCGGTTGCCCCGGGCAACGACTACGTCGGACTGATGATCGCTTACTCGCCGCTTCATCAGTTGCTTGTGCATGATGCGGGGCGCCCGTTGATCATGACGAGCGCGAATTTGCCTGGCGAGCCGCTCGTGTGCACCGGCGATGAGGCGCGAGCTGCGTTCGCCGGCGCGGTGGACGCGTTGCTGCTGCACAATCGGCCGATTCATCAGCGCTGCGACGATAGTGTCTGGGCGACCGGACCAGACGGCGATCAGCCAATCCGGCTTGGCCGCGGCGCCACGCCCCGTGCGCTGACGGTTCCGATCGAAGCGCCGGTTCCGGTTCTTGGAGTCGGCGGCGATCTCAAGAACAGCTTCTGTCTCGTGTCGGGCCGACAGGCATTCATGAGCCAGCACATCGGCACGCTCGAAAACGTCGCGACCCAGGATCATTTTCGCGATTCGCTGGAGAAATGGCTCGCCCTGACCGCCATCAAACCTCGCGTCGCCGCCCACGATTTTCATCCCCAATCGGCGGGGCGCGAACTCGCTGCGCGCCTGGGTATCGACACGGTTGCCGTCCAGCACCATCACGCTCACCTCGCCGCGTGCCTCGCCGAGCATGGCCATCAGGGGCCGGCGATAGGTCTCGCCTTCGACGGCACCGGCTATGGCAGCGACGGCGCTATCTGGGGCGGCGAAGCAATGGTCGTTGATTTTTACGGCTTTCGCCGGCTCTCGCATTTCGAGTACATGCCGCTTGCGGGCGGTGACGCTGCGATTCGCCACCCCGCGAGAATCGCGGCAACCTTTATGCTGGCTCTGTTTGGGGAAATCACCGACGCGCGGTTGCGCAAACTTTTGGGCGAAGAACGCGCGCGCATCCTCGCCGCAATGGTCGAGCGACGCATCAACATTGTTCAGACTTCGAGCTGTGGCCGGCTGTTCGATGCGGTTGCGGCGCTCCTCGCAGTGCGTGACGAGGTCACCTACGAGGCCCAGGCGGCGATCGAACTGGAGGCGCTCGCGCGCCAGTCGTGTCGGGCCAACCGGCTCTATCCTCTCCCACTGGTAGATGGCGTCGTGCGAATCGGCGACATGTTCACCGCGATCCTCGACGAAATCGCTCGTGGCACGCCCAAAGCGGACGTCGCCCGCAGCTTTCACGACTCGATCGCCGAAGTTGTGTGGCGAATGGCGGCGGATGCGCGGGCGAAAAGCGGGATCAATGTCGCGGCCTTGAGCGGCGGATGCTTTCAGAATCGCCTTCTGCTCGCCGCATCGGTTGAGCGCCTCGAACGAGACGGATTTACCGTGCTGCTGCATCATCGCGTGCCCGCCAACGACGGCGGCTTGGCGCTCGGGCAGGCCGTCGTTGCCGCGGCGCGGCTCAACTCGGATCGGTTGGGAGGTTCGCCATGTGCCTTGCGGTCCCCGGGCGAATAGTTCGCATCGTCGATCAACAGGGTCTGCGCATGGGAGACGTCGATTTCGGCGGCGTCACTCGCCGGGTCTGCCTGGCATACGTGCCGGAAGCCGTCGCAGGCGACTACGCAATTGTTCACGCGGGCTTCGCGATCAGCACACTGGACCGGGAAGAGGCCGCGCGCACGCTCGAACTGATGCGACAGGTCGAGGTCCAAGAAATACAACAGGACATGCAGCCGGACGGACAGGAAGATGAGCCATGAAATTCGTCGACGAATTTCGCGATGCTGTCGCGGCCCGTGCTCTCCTTGGCCGCATCCGCGCAACGGTCACCAAGCCGTGGACGATCATGGAGGTGTGTGGCGGCCAAACCCATACGATCCTGCGCTACGGACTCGACCAGTTGCTGCCGCGCGAGATCACCCTCGTTCACGGCCCCGGATGCCCCGTATGCGTCACGCCGATCGAGATGATCGACCTCGCGATCGATCTTTCCAGGCGCCCCGGAATTACGCTCTGCTCGTTCGGCGACATGCTGCGTGTGCCCGGCTCCTCCTGTGATCTCTTCGACGCCCGCGCCGCCGGCGCCGACGTTCGGGTGGTCTACTCACCGCTCGACGCGCTGGAACTGGCGCGGCGTGAGCCTTCCCGCGAGGTGGTGTTCTTCGCCGTAGGTTTTGAAACCACCGCGCCGACCACCGCGATGGCGGTCTTCCATGCTTCCCGGTTGAATCTTCCCAACTTCTCGGTGATAGCCGCGCACGTTCGCGTGCCGCCCGCGATCGAGGCGATTGTGTCGTCGGACAACAACCGCGTCCAGGGCTTTTTGGCCGCTGGCCACGTCTGCGCGGTGATGGGTCTCGAGGAGTATCGGCCGCTCGTCGAGAAATTCAAGGTGCCGATCGTGGTGACCGGCTTCGAGCCGCTCGACCTGTTGCAGGGTGTTGCGATGTGCGCGGCGCAACTCGAGGCGGGCCGCGCTGAACTCGAAAATCAGTACGTCCGCTCAGTGCGCACGGAAGGCAATCTTTCGGCGCGGTCGCTGATGGCGAAGATCTTCACTACCGTTGATCGGCGGTGGCGCGGACTCGACGTGCTACCGAAAAGCGCTCTCGCACTGACCGATCGCTACGCCGCCTACGATGCTATACGCCGGTTCGATCTGGTCCACGAAGCTGCGATTGAACCAGTGGAATGCCGCGCTGGCGAAGTGTTGCGCGGCTGGTTGAAACCTCCGCAATGCCCCGCTTTCGGCCGGGTGTGCACCCCCGAGCATCCGCTCGGCGCACCGATGGTCTCCGCTGAAGGGGCATGCGCGGCATATTTTCACGCCGGCAGACTTTCGACGGCTGCAACGGAGGCGAAATGAATACTCGTGATCGCGCGGTATCGTCCAATTCCGACGCGCTGCAATGCCCACCGCCGTCGCGTAAGAACGACCTCATCGTTCTCGGGCACGGAAGCGGCGGCCGGCTGACCGCCGAGTTGGTGCGCACGGTATTTCTCCCGGCCCTGTCCAATCCGATTCTCGACCGGCTCAACGACAGCGCGGAAGTGAGCGTCGGCGGGAGCCGCCTGGTCTTCACCACCGACTCATTCGTGGTAAGCCCGCTCAGATTCCCCGGTGGTGACATCGGCTCACTTGCGGTCAACGGCACGATCAACGACCTGGCGGTCGCAGGAGCCCAGCCGCTCGGCCTCTCCGCGGCGTTTATCCTCGAAGAGGGGTTCCCGATCGCGGAACTGCGCCAGGTTATGCAGTCGATGCGCGAGGCATCGCGCGCAGCAGAGGTTTCCGTCATTGCCGCGGATACCAAAGTTGTCGAGCGCGGCAAAGGCGACGGGCTATTCATCACGACCAGCGGAATCGGCGTCATTCCAGGCAATTTGGAACTAGGGCCCGAGCGCGCACAGGCCGGGCGACGCGGTGTTGGTGAGCGGTCCTGTCGGAGATCACGGAATCGCCGTGATGTCGGCGCGCGAAGGACTCGAATTCGAGGCAACGGTGGTCAGCGACTGCGCGCCGCTTCACGGACTCGTGTCGGCGATGATCGACAGCGGCGGCGTCATCCGATGCATGCGCGACGCGACCCGCGGCGGCGTTGCGACTATCCTCAACGAACTGGCAAAAAGCTCCGGGGTCGAAATAGTTATCGACGAGTCGGCGGTGCCGGTGCGCGACGCGGTCCGTGCCGCCTGCGAGATACTCGGTCTCGAACCACTATACGTGGCCTGCGAGGGCAGACTCGTCGCTATCGTCGATGAAGCGCACGCCGATCGGATACTCGCGGCGATGCGGCGCCATCCGCTGGGAGCCGATGCATGCCGCATCGGCAGAGTCACCCGCCGCGGCGAGCCGCGCGTAGCCCTGCGAACCGCGTTCGGCCCGACGCGCCTGCTTGATATCCTTGCCGGCGACCAACTGCCGCGAATCTGCTGAGGCTTGAAGACAGGATATTGAGGAGAGGCCGGAAGACGACGCCCTTGTGAGAGAGAGGTTTCATCACTTCGCCTCTGCGGACATGGCCTGCCCCGCGCACCACCCGCTCGACCACGCCCACTGGAAATTGTATCCGCCGAGCCATCCGGTGACGTCCACCGCCTCGCCGATGACATAGAGGCCGCGCACCTCGCGCGCCTCCATCGTCTTCGAAGACAGTGCCGCCGTATCGATACCGCCCACCGTCACCTCGGCCTTCGACCATCCTTCCGATTCTGACGGCGTGACTTGCCATCGCTTGAGCCGCGCGGCGATCGCCGCGAGACCGCGGTCCGGCAAATTCGCCATCGTTCCGTCTACTGTCACCGTCTCTGTCATCGCCTGCGCGAGGCGCGCCGGCAGGACCTCGGACAGCACGTTCTTTAGCTCGGCCCTGGGACGGCTGCGCCTGCGCTCGCGCAGAAAGTTGTCGACTTCGATCTTGGGCGCGAGATCGAGCGAGAGCGTGTCGCCTTCGTGCCAGTACGAGGAGATCTGAAGAATCGCGGGGCCTGAAAGGCCGCGATGGGTGAACAGGATGTTTTCGCGGAAACTCTGCCGGCCGCATGAGACGACCGCGTCAACCGAGACGCCGCTTAGCGACCGGCAAAGCGCGAGCATGTCGCCCGCGAATTTGAGCCCCACCAGCCCTGGGCGCGGATCGATTATCCCCAGCCTGAAGCGGCGCGCGAGGTCGTAGGCGAAGCCGCTCGCGCCCATCTTCGGAATCGAGAGCCCGCCGGTTGCGATCACCAGTGCCGGCGCGGCGAAGTTGCCGCGGTTGGTCTCGATAATAAAGCGGTCGGCGCGAGTGACGGTGGTAACGTGATGGCCGACGCGCAGATCCACCGCGGCTGCTTCACATTCCGCGAGCAGCATCGCGAGGATCTCACGCGCCGAGCCGTCGCAGAAAAGCTGACCCAGGGTTTTCTCGTGGTAGCGGATGTGATGCCGCTCGACCATCGCGATGAAGTCGCGCTCGGTGTAGCGGCTGAGCGCGGACTTGCAAAAGTGCGGGTTGGCGGAGAGAAAGCGCTCGGGCGTGACCTCGAGGTTGGTGAAGTTGCAGCGGCCGCCGCCGGAGATCAGAATTTTGGCGCCCGCCTGTGCGCCATGCTCGAGCAGCAGCACGCGCCGGCCGCGCCGCCCCGCGCTTATCGCGCACATCATCCCCGCCGCTCCGGCGCCCAGCACCACGGCGTCGAACGCTTCCGTCGTCGAGGACATCAGCCTCCGCACTCCCCTGCCGGCGTCACGGATCCAGCACGGACATCGCGCCGGAATTCGCTTGACAAATGAGTGGCTGGCACGATGGTATCGGGCGAAGTTCCGCGCGCGTGTCCGCGTCGATCGCGGCCGCAAGAAGAGGAGAGCAATGGAATTCGCAATCGCATACCCGGCCCGCCCGGATGCCTGGAAGGATTTGGCAATCGCCGAGGACCACGGCTTCAGTCACGCCTGGTTTTACGATTCGCAGATGATCTACAGCGACGTCTACGTATGCCTGGCCCTCGCCGCCGAACATACGAAGCGAATCAAGCTCGGCACCGGCGTGGCGATTCCCTCCAACCGCATCGAGCCGGTCACGGCGCACTCGATCGCGACCATCAACCTCCTCGCGCCGGGCCGCGCGATGCTGGGTATCGGCACCGGCTTTACCGGGCGCAATACGATGGGCCTGCCGCCAGTCAAGCTCGAGCGCATGCGCGAGTACATCGAGATGTGCCGCAAGTTGCTGCGCGGCGAGGAAGTGATGTACCGCGAGGGCAAGCGCGAGCGCGCGATCCGCTTTCTTCATCCCAACCACGGCTATATCAACCTGAAGGATCCCATTCCGATTCACGTCGCGGCCAACGGCCCCAAGGCGCTCGAGCTTACCGGCGAGATCGGGGACGGATGGATCACCGCGCTCTCCGATCCCGACCGTATCCGCGCCGACTTCAAGCATATCGAGGCGGGCGCGGCACGCGCCGGGCGCAAGCTTAGCAACTTCCCCGCGATGCTGCTGACCTCATCTTGCGTACTCAAGCCCGGTGAGTCAGCGGCCTCGGCGCGCGCGATCAAACGGGTCGGGCCGTTCGCCGTGGTGTTGCTGCATGCGATGTGGGAAGCCTCCGCGATCACGGCCTCCTCTGGTTCGCCGTTTCAAAAGCAATGGGAGCGTTACCGCGACGAATATGTCGCCAAGATGAAGACGCCGGCGGATCGCCGCTACCTCGAAGTTCACGAGGGCCATCTCATCTACCTCAAGCCGGGCGAGGAAAAATACCTCGACGACCCAATAGTCCGCGCCAGCACGCTGACCGGCACGGCCGAAGAGATAATCGCGCGCATCAAAGCGATGGAGGCGGCGGGGCTTCGCCAGGTCGCGATCCAGGTGGTCTATCCGCAGGGCCGCGAGATGATCGAAGAGTTCAGCCGCGAGGTGATTGCGAAGTATTGAGCAGCCACGCGTTGCGTAGTCTGACTAATGCCCTCCCTTGTCCAAGGGGCGGGTAAGGGAGAGGTTCCGCGGTCGATTTTTTCGCAAGCCGCGCGAACCGCTTCCGGCAGAGCGGAATTCAGACTGACCTCTCGCGCCGCTCGCGGCGAACTCTCCTTGGTCAAGGAGAGTTTAACAGCGCGGGTTTCGTAACGCTCTCTTCTTCGGATTCAGTTGCCGCGCACTGCGACCGCTCTGCTTACGATTCGTACGAGGTCCGCACGATCAGATGCGCCGCGCCGCCGTCGATCGTCAGCACCGCGCCGGTGGTATAGCTGGCGGCCGGGCTCGCGAAGTAGAGCGCCGCGCCCACGACCTCCTCGGCCTCGCCCGCGCGCTGCAGCGGGAATGTTTCCTTCGCGCGCTTGGCGAAATCCTCCGTGCGCGACCATCCCTTGCTGATGTCGGTATGGAACGGGCCGCACATGATGCAGTTTACGCGCACCTTGGGTCCGTACTCCTTGGCGAAGGCCACGGTAAGGATATTCAGTCCGGCCTTGGCGGCAGCGTAAGGCGCCGTTTCCGGGTCCGGACGAATCGCCGCGGTCGAGGAGATGTTGATGATCGCGCCGCCCTCGCCCGCCGCCATCCGCGAACCAAAGAGCGCCGTGAGCCGAAACGGCCCTTTGAGATTCACGCCGATGATCTTGTCGAACAGCTCCTCGCTGGTCTCGGCCGACGACGGCGCGAGCGGCGAGATGCCGGCATTGTTGATGAGCACGTCGGCCCGTCCCCAGCGCGCGTAGACCTCGTCGGCGAGGCGGTTGCAATCCTCCCATTTGCCGACGTGCGCGGCGTGCGCCGAGCCGTCGGCGCCGAGCGCGCGGATTTCCTTGACTGTCTCCTCGCAGGTGTCGAGCTTGCGGCTCGCGATCGCGAGCTTGGCGCCGGCCGCCGCGAACCCGAGCGCCATCGCGTGGCCGATGCCGCGGCTGCCGCCGGTTATGACGACCACCTTGCTGGTGAAATCGTATTGCACGGGACGCGTCGTCATTGAGCGGCCACCTCGAGTTCGATACGGTCGGCGAATTTCCGGATCGCGGCCTCGCGCAATGCCGGGATATGGCCGGTCGGGAAAAGGCCTGCGGTGCCCTTGTAGTCGCGCAGCACCTGGCGTGCGAGCGTTATCTTGTGGACCTCGGTCGGCCCGTCGGCCAGGCCCATCACGAAGCTCTCCATCACCTGCTCGGCGAACGGCATCTCCGGCGTCACCCCGAGTGAGCCGTGAACCTGGAGCGCGCGCACCACGACGTCGTGGAACACCTTGGGCATCGCGGCCTTCACGGCGGCGATGTCCTTGCGCACCTTGAGATAGTCTTTGTACTTGTCGATGCGCCAGGCGGTGCGCAGCACCAGCAGGCGGAACTGCTCGATGTCGATCCAGGAGTCCGCGATCTTCTCCTGCACCATCTGCTTGTCCGCCAGCAGCGAGCCCTGGGTCGTGCGCGACAGCGCCCGCTCACACATCTGGTCGAAGGACTTGCGGACCTGCCCGATGGTACGCATCGCGTGGTGAATCCGCCCGCCGCCCAGGCGCGTCTGCGCGACTACGAAGCCGCCGCCGCGCGGTCCGAGCAGATAGTCCTTCGGCACCTGGACGTCCTGGTAGCGCACGTAGGCGTGGTCGCCGTTAGCCTCCTGACCGACGCCGAGTCTGCGCACGATGTTCACGCCGGGAGCGTCGGTCGGCACGATGAAAGTCGAGAGCCGCTTGTAGGGCGGCGCGTCCGGGTCCGTTACCACCATCGCGATCAGGAACGAGGAGTAGTGCGCATTGGAGGAGAACCACTTTTCGCCGTTGATCACCCAGTTGTCGCCGTGCAGTTCGGCGTGCGTGGTGAAGACCTTGGGGTCGGCGCCGCCCTGCGGCTCGGTCATCGAGAAGCACGATACGATCTCGTTGGCGAGCAGCGGCTCGAGAAAGCGCTTTTTCTGCTCGGGCGTGCCGTACTTGGCTAGAATCTCCGCGTTGCCGGAATCCGGCGCCTGGCAGCCGAAAACGGTGGGCGCGAAGCGCGAGCGGCCGAGGATCTCGTTCATCAGCGCAAGCTTGACCTGCCCATAACCCTGGCCGCCGAGTTCGGGCTCGAGATGGCAGGCCCATAGTTTGCGCTTGCGCACCTCGGCTTGCAGCGGGCGCACCAGCTTGTTGCGCTTGGCGTCGTGGACTTCGTACGGCGACTCCAGCACGTAGTCGAGCGGCTCGACTTCCTCGCGCACGAATTTATCGATCCAGTCGAGTTCCTTCTGGAACTCCGGCTCGGTTTCAAAATCCCAACTCATGATTGCTCCTCCATGGAAATGGTCGTCTGGCGGCACGTCCTGGCGCGGCTCGCGTGATTCTGCGTTCCCGTCCATCCGCGATCCGCCGCTCGCACTGCTGATTGCGAGACTGCCTCAGGCCGCCGTCTTTCTCAAGGGTTCCCGTTCAAGCGTTTCGCTCAAGGGTTCGGCACAACCTCTTGTTCGAGGCGTGACGCAAGGTGGCCCGTTCGCCGGCTATCGCTTCGGCGTGATCCGCGCGGAGACTTTTGTTAGTCCTTGGTACAATCTATTCGCGCTCCTGAAGTAGAGGACTAACGCGGTGCTTTACACTTCGATTTGCGATTATTTCGGTATCGAGTATCCGATTCTGCTGGCCGGGATGGGCGGCGTGGCGATGCATCGGCTGGTCGCCGCGGTCTCCAACGCCGGCGGCCTCGGCGTTATCGGCGCGGCCGGATGCTCGCCGGCGGAGTTGCGCGAAGAAATCCGCCTCACGCGCGAACTCACCGACAAGCCGTTCGCGGTCGACCTGCTGGCGCCGATTCCCGACATGATGCGGCCCCACATGCCGGTCCTGCTCGAGGAGCGGGTGAAAATTTTCGTCGCCGGACTCGCCGTCCCCGCCGAGTTCATCCGGACCATGCACGAGCACGGCATGAAGGTGGTCGTGATGTGCGGCAAGGTGCATCACGGAGAGAAGGCCGAGCAGGCCGGCGCCGACGTGGTCGTCGCGCAGGGCTCCGAGGCCGGCGGGCACACTGGCGAGATCGGAATGATGTCGCTGGTCCCGCAGATGATTCGCGCGGTCAAGCTCCCGGTGCTCGCGGCCGGCGGTATCGCGCATGGCAGCCAGGTCGCCGCCGCGCTGACGCTCGGGGCGAAGGGCGTGGTCATCGGCACGCGCTTCATCGCAACTCCCGAGGCGCAGGCGGCCCAGGTCTATCGCGATGCGATCGTTGCCGCGCGCGACGATTCCACGCTGCGCACGCGCTGCTATACGGGCAAGCCCTGCCGCGTGATCCGCACCGGCTACGCGCTCGAGTGGGAACGCGAGCCGGCGAAGATCAAGCCGTTTCCGGAACAGGTGCGAGTCTCGTATCGCAACGGCGTGATGGGTTTTTCCGGACGCGAGGGCCAGACGGCCGATCCCGATCGCACTTTCATGCCGACCGGCCAGGGCGCCGGTCTGGTCGACGGCGTCAAGCCCGCCGCCGAAGTGTTCGCCGACCTTTTACGCGAGACCGAGGAGAGCCTGCGCGGCGCGCAGTCGCTTTTGGCCGGGATCTCGCAACCGCCCTGATGCTCGACGCAGTGCGGTGGCCACCGTCTCCGGTGCGCATAGTGCGTGAACGGGGCGGACTCGCAGCGCCCTGACTTGTCGGAGCCTTGACTGGTCGAAGCCCGAGCTTGTCAGCGTCCGGACTTACCTGGGCTTACCGGGATTTGCGCCTGACGGGTGCGGCTTTTTTGCGCGCCACCACCTTGACCTTGGCGGCCTTCGGCTTGGGGGCCGCTTTGCGAGCGGGCGTCGGACGAGCAGCGGCCTTCGCGGGCGCGGTGTCGAAGCGAACAGCGGTGAAGTAGCGCGATGCGAATTTCCAGTGCTCGCCCACTTTCACGTACTCGTCAAGATAGTGGCCGGTTCCGAACCATTCCATGTTGTGGCCGGCATCGCGCAACTCGACGTAGCATCGCCCGGTCGCGCGGCCATAGTAGCCAAGTTCGATCACGACGTTGTGAATGTAGGGACGCGGTGTCAGCCTGCGCAGATCTTCGGTGTACTTCTTGAGCAGGGCTTCGCGCCCCTTGTTCACGCTTTCAGAATTGGGCGTTATGACCGTGAACGATCCGTCGGCGGAGAACAGGTCGACGATTCCGGCCACGTCGCCGCGCCACACGCAATCGCAATAGCGCATCGGCAGATCGCGGATCTCTTCGCGGTCGACGAGTTCAGCGAGCGTTTCTTCAGCAGTCTTCATCGCACGGAGCCCTCCCTGGAAGCGCGAGCGGCCAGCTTAAGCCGCACGTCATACAGCGCGCATCATAGCCGCTCTCGACGGGTTTGCAAGGAACGTGCGCCGGCTCTTAGTCGCGCGGCACGTCGAACCACAGCACGCCGAGCGGCGGCAACGTGATCGAAATGGAATATTGCAGGCCGTTATACGGAACCGGCTCGGTCGCCACGCCACCCGCATTACCAGCGTTGCTGCCGCCCCAGACCGCGGCGTCGGTGTTGAGAATTTCGCGATAATACCCGGGAAACGGCACGCCGATGCGGTACTTGTAGCGGGGCACCGGAGAGAAATTGCCGACGCAGATGAGCCGCTGGCCGCTGTTCGGCGCAATCCGCATGAACGCGATCATATTGTCGTCGGCGTTGTCGGCGGCGATCCATTGGAAGCCCGCGTGGTCGTGGTCGGCCTCCCACAGCGCCGGCTGCGCGCGATAGAACCGGTTGAGCTCGCCCACCAACGCCTGGAGTCCGCGATGCTCGCTGCCCTGGAGCACGTCCCAATCGAGGCTCTCGTCGTGGCTCCACTCCTTCCATTGGCCGAACTCGCCGCCCATGAAGAGCAGCTTCTTGCCCGGCCGCGCCCACATGTAACCGTAGAGCGCACGCAAGTTGGCGAACTGCTGCCAGCGATCGCCCGGCATCTTGGAGAGCAACGAACGTTTGCCGTAGACGACTTCATCGTGCGAGAGCGGGAGCACGAAATTTTCGTTCCACGCGTAGAGCATGCCGAAGGTCAGGTCGCGATGGTGCCAGCGGCGGTGCACCGGATCCTGCGAGAAATAATTCAGCGTGTCGTGCATCCAGCCCATGTCCCACTTGAAGCTGAAACCCAGGCCGCCTGCGTATGTCGGGCGGCTGACGGCCGGCCACGAGGTCGACTCCTCGGCGAAAGTCGTGACACCGGGATTGCGCGCGTAGGATTGCTCGTTGAGCGTGCGCAGGAAAGCGACCGCCTCGAGGTTCTCGCGTCCGCCCTGCGCATTGGGAATCCATTCGCCCGCGCGCCGCGCGTAATCGAGATAGAGCATCGAGGCGACCGCGTCGACGCGCAGGCCGTCGGCGTGGAACTCGCGCAGCCAGCACTCGGCGCTGCCGAGCAGGAAGTTGCGCACCTCGGTGCGGCCGAAGTTGAAGACGTAAGTGCCCCACTCGGGATGGAACCCCAGGCGCGGATCGAGATGCTCGTAGAGCGCGGTGCCGTCGAAGCGCGCGAGCGCAAAGTCGTCGGTGGGAAAGTGGCCGGGCACCCAGTCGAGGATCACGCCGATGCCGCGGCCATGGAGATAGTCGACGAAAAAGCGGAAGTCGTCCGGCGTCCCGAAACGCGCGGTGGGCGCGAAGTAGCCGCTCACCTGGTAGCCCCACGAGCCACTGAACGGATGCTCCATCACGGGCATCAGCTCGACGTGGGTGAAGCCGAGTTCGCTCACGTAGTCGGCGAGCACCGGCCCCAGCTCGCGATAAGTGAGCCAGCGGTTGCGCTCCCGCGGGTCGCGGCGCCACGAGCCGAGATGGACTTCGTAGATCGAAACCGGCGTGTGCAACGCGTCGCGCGCCGCGCGCGCGGCTATCCACGCCTCGTCTTCGAAGCGGTAGCTCGAGCGATAAATGATCGACGCGGTCGCCGGCGGCAGCTCCAGCGCGGCCGCCCACGGATCGGTCTTGAGGTACGGCGGGCCTTCGTGCGGACGAATTTCATACTTGTAGCGCGCGCCGGGCTCGAGCTGCGGGATGAACAGTTCCCAGATTCCCGACCCGCCCATCGAACGCATCACGTGGATGCGCCCGTCCCATCCATTGAAGTCGCCGACTACGCTAAGCCCGCGTGCGTTGGGCGCCCAGACCGCGAACGCCACGCCGGTGACACCGCCGAGGTCGCGCGGATGTGCGCCGAGCACCTCGTACGGCCGCTCGTGCTTGAGTTCGCCGAGCAAATAGAGGTCGAGGTCGCCGAGCGTTGGCTGGAAGCAATATGGATCGCGAATCGTTATCGAAGTGCCGCCGCGAAAGAAGACCTCGAGCTGGTAAGCGAACAGCTCGCGCCGTTCTTTCAGCCGTATTTCGAAGATTCCTGCCGGATGAACGCGCGCCATCTCGCGGCCGCTCGTCCTCACCGTCGACGAGCAACACGACGCGCTCGGCGTCGGGCCGAAACGCCCGCACCACCACGCCGTCGGCCTCGACGTGAGCGCCGAGAATGGAATGTGGATCGAGATGTTCGAGTGCGACCAGCCGCCCCAGACCGTCTGCCGCCTCGGGACGGCCAGCCGCTGCTATCTTGGACGCCATTCGAAATCCGCTTCCTCTAAATCCCCCGGCTAGACCACTCCGCCGAGAATCTGGCTGATGCCCTGTAGCGGAATCGTCAACCAGTCGGGACGGTTGTTCAGTTCATAGCTCAACTCGTAGATCGCTTTGTCAAGCAGAAAAGCGTCGAGCAGAATTCTCAGTTCTTCGCGATCGCGGGGGACAAAATCCGTCCCGTCCGCTGTCTTCAAGTATTCCTTTAAGTAGGCCCACGAAGCCCACACTTGCCACAGCCGCGCCCATGGCCCCAGCGCGTCGAGCACGCTCCGACTGAGCGTGCCTGTCCGCAGATGCTCGAGCATCGAGCCCATCGCCGCGTAATGAAACGAGCGCAGCATCCCCGACACGTCGCGCAGCGCTGAACGCTTGCGCCGTCGTTCGCTCAGGGGACGCGCCGGCTCACCCTCGAAGTCGATTATGGCGAAGTCCTTCCCGGTGTGCAGCACCTGGCCGAGATGCAGGTCGCCGTGGGTGCGGATGCGCGTGACGGTGAATCTGCGCCGCAAATATTCCTGGAAGCGCGCGGTCACGACCTCCTGGTTCGAGAGCAGAGCGCTCGCCTTCGCCCGTTCGGACTCCGGCAGCAAGGGCAGGCGCGCTCGCAGCAAACGAAAAACCTGGCCCGCCAGATTGCGCATCGACTGGTACTCCGAGCGCTGATAGAGCGTCGAGTAGAGCTCCGGAGCGAAGTTGGGATCGTCGGTGGCCGCGGCCAGCGCGATATGCAGTTCGGCGGTGCGCCGCCCCAGCAGCCCCGCCGTTTCCAGAAACGCTCCGATAGCCTCCGTGACCATCGGCCCCGGCCGATCCTCCGCAACCAGGTTTACCAGCGGCTTGGTCGGCAGCTCGACCGTGCGGCCCTTGTAGGTCAACGCGCGCTCGAAATACTGGCTGAGCTCGCCCTGCGCATGCGTCCAGGCATCGCCCTGGTTGGGAATGAACCCGTAGAGCACGCCGACGGTGCTCGGTTCGTCGCGTCCGGCCTGGTATTCCAGCCATCCGGCGAGCGGCGGCGTGTGGGCGAAATGCGCATGCGCGTCGAGCATGCGGCCGATCTCGAGATCGGGACTGACGCCGGGGTCGAGCATGCGAAAGAGCTTAAGGATCAGACGGTCGCCATAGACCACCGAGGAATTGCTTTGCTCGACCTTGAGCGCGCGCGGCGCGCACGGGGTTTCGCGATCGCCGCGCAGCCCGCGCCACGCCGGCACGGCCGTTGCGATAAGCTCGCCGTGCTGGCCACGCACGCGGCGGCGCCGCTCGACCAACTCGAGCATCGCGCCGGCAAAGCGCGGGTCGGCCGAGGCCTCGAACAAACGCCCTTCGACCACGTTGTTGCGCGCGCTGTTGAGTCGCAGGTGAGCGATGGTCAGCTCCGGATGTTCCTCGGCCGGGGCGGCGCCGTCGGTTCCCAGAGCCAGCGGTATCACGTAGGTCTCGGGCTCGGCGTTGCTGTACTCGACGTTGGCCAGTACCAGATGCGCTCCGCCGGGGCCCTCGATCAGCGGCATCGTGTCGGCTATTTTCACCGACTTTATCGAGCGCGCCTTGCTGCGAAACCATCGGCATCGCGGCAGGAAGTCCGGCATCGCCTTGCCCAGCATCTCCCAGCCCTCGCCGCGCATGAAGCCATCCCATCCGGCTGGACTTTCGATGCGCGCGACCTCGTTGCGCGCGACCTCGACCACGGCCGGGGCATGGCGCGTCGGCTGGATCGAGAACCAATCGAACAGATGCGGCCCGAGCGTGAGCAGATAGGGCTTTTCAGTTATCGCGGGAAACTCGGTGCGTCCGAACAGCTCCACCGGCACCATACCCTTGAAACGCGCGAGGTCGAGTTCGGCAAACTGCACGAAGCGCGAAAGATTGGCGACCACCAGGATGCGCTCGTCCTGGTAGATGCGCAGGAAGGCCAGCACCCGCGGATTCTCGGGGCTGAGAAACTCGACCGTACCGCGGCCGAAGGCTTTGAACTGCTTGCGCAACGCGATCACCCGGCGCATCCACCACAGCATCGAGTGGACGTTGTGTTCCTGGTTCTCCACGTTGACGGTCTGGTAGTGGTACTCGTGATCGATAATCACCGGCAGGATGAGCCGCTGCGGATCGGTAGCCGAAAAACCCGCGTTGCGATCGCCGCTCCATTGCATCGGCGTGCGCACGCCGTCGCGGTCGCCGAGATAGATGTTGTCGCCCATCCCGATCTCGTCGCCGTAATAGATGACCGGAGTGCCGGGCAGCGACAACAACAGGCCGTTCATCAGCTCCATCGCGCGGCGATTGTTGCCGAGCAGCGGCGCCAGCCGGCGCCGGATGCCCAGGTTGACCCGCATCCGCGACTCGCGCGCGTAGGCGCGGTACATGAAGTCGCGCTCCTCCTCGGTCACCATCTCGAGCGTCAGCTCGTCGTGATTGCGCAGAAAGATCGCCCACTGGCAGGACTCGTCGATCGGCGGCGTCTGCGCCCAGATGTCGGTCAGCGGAAAGCGATCCTCCATCCGCACCGCCATGAACATCCGCGGCATGATCGGAAAATGGAACGCCATGTGGCATTCCTTGCCGCCTTCGAGGTAGGTGACCGCGTCCTCGGGCCATTGATTGGCTTCCGCCAGCAGCATCCGGTTGGGAAAGTTCGCGTCGACGTGGCGGCGCAACTCGCGCAGAAAGGCGTGGGTCTCGGGCAGGTTCTCGCAAGTCGTGCCGTCGCGTTCGAACAGGTACGGCACCGCATCGAGCCGCAGACCGTCGACACCCATCCCGAACCAGAAATGGACCGCTCGAAAGGCCGCGCGCTTGAGCGCCGGATTGTCGTAGTTGAGATCCGGCTGATGCGAATAGAAGCGATGCCAATAGTACGCCTTGGCCACCGGATCCCACGTCCAGTTCGAGAGCTCGAAGTCCTTGAAGATGACCCGGGCTTCCTTGTAGCGCTCGGGCGTATCGCTCCAGACGTAAAAGTCGCGATAGGGGCTGCCTGGCGGCGAGCGGCGCGCGCGTTGAAACCACGGATGCTGGTCCGAGGTGTGGTTGAGCACCAACTCGGTCACCACGCGCAGCCCCCGCTCGTGCGCGGCGCGCAGGAAAGATTTGAAATCGCTCAGGGTGCCGCAGTCGGAATGCACGCCGGTGTAGTCGGAGATGTCGTACCCGTCATCGCGCATCGGCGACGGATAGAACGGCAGCAGCCAGATAGTGGTGATACCGAGGTCGCGCAAATAGTCGAGCTTGCGCGTCAGGCCCGGAAAGTCCCCCACCCCGTCGCCGTTGCTGTCATAGAATGAGCGCACGCGCAGCTCGTAAAAGATCGCGTCCTTGTACCACAGCGGATCGTTGGGCAGCGCGTTGCTATTGCCGTTCTTCATGTGTGTCTCGTAACCAGCAGGATGTGAGCCGGCTCGACCGCCGGATCGAGCCGCACGTAGTTGCGCTCGCCCCAGGTCCACGACGAACCCGTCACCAGATCCGTCACTCCGTAACTTTCTCCCGCCGCGACACCCACGATTTCGGGCGGCACGACGGCGGTGCACTGATGCGGCTGCGAGGGATCGAGATTGACCGCTACCAGAATAACGTTGCCGCCGTCGGGCGTGGCCTTGGCGTAAAACAGGATTTCGTCGGCGTCGGTCTCCAGGAAGCGCAGATTGGTGAACAGGCCGAGGCAGGGGTTCTCGCGCCGGATCGCGTTGAGGCGTGCGATAAACTCGTTGATATTGCCGGGAGCGTGCCAATCGCGCGTGCGAATTTCGTATTTCTCGGAATTCAGGTAATCCTCGGTGCCGGGTACACCTTCGTTCTCACACAATTCGTAGCCGCTGTATATGCCGTAGGATGGCGACAGCGTCGCCGCCAGCACCAAGCGCATCTTGAACGCCGGACGCCCGTAGCGCTGCAAAATCGGGCTCAGGATGTCCGGCGTGTTGGCAAAGAAATTGGGTCGAAAGAAATCGCTCATTGGCGGCTCGCTCAATTCGGTCAGATACTCAATCAATTCCAGCTTCGTGTTGCGCCAGGTGAAATAAGTATACGACTGCGTAAAGCCCGCCTTGGCCAGCGCCATCATTACCTTGGGCCGCGTAAACGCCTCGGCCAGGAAGATCGTGTCCGGATAGCGCTCCCGCACCTCTCCGATAAGCCAGCGCCACAAACGCCACCGGCTTGGTATGCGGGTTGTCGACCCGGAAAATCCGCACGCCGTGGCCGATCCAGAACATCACCACTTCCTTGATCGCTTCCATCAGCGCTCCGGCCGCCGGTCCCTCGAAATCGAGCGGATAGATGTCCTGGTACTCCTTGGGCGGATTCTCCGCATACTTGATCGAACCGTCGGGCCGATGCCGGAACCATTCCGGATGCTCGCGCGCCCACGGATGGTCGGGCGAGCATTGGATCGCGAAGTCGATCGCGACCTCCAGTCCCAGCCGTCGGGCCGCCGCTACGAAGTGATCGAAATCGTCCAGGCCGCCAAGCGCAGGCTCGACCGCCGTATGGCCGCCGGCTTCGCTGCCGATCGCCCACGGACTGCCGGGACTGTCGGGTAAGCGGAGTCAGCGTGTTGTTGGGCCCCTTGCGATGCGTATGGCCGATCGGATGGATGGGCGCGAGGTAAACAATGTCGAATCCCAGGTCGCGGATCGCGGGCAGCCGGCGCTCCGCCTCCCGCAGCGTCGCGGCACGTCCCGGAACGTCTCCTTGCGAGCGCGGGAACATTTCGTACCAGGCGCCGCAGCGCGCCAATGGCCGGTCAGCCATCACCTCCAGTAGCGGCCGATACTCGGTCGGCGCTCGAACGCTCGCCCCATCGCGCCATCAGGTCGAGCAACCGCTGATCCGAGACAATCGCGACCGCATCGCGCGGCTCGCCAAGCGCGCGCAACCGCTCGAGCGCGGCGTCAATCGCTCGTGCGGTCCGCGCCTTCGGCGCGACGCGCGCCGGACTCGATGAAGGCGATTCCCTCAAGCAGGTCGGAGGCGACATCGCGCCCCGCTTCGGCCTTTTTCCTGAAACCCCGCTCCCACGAAGCGAAGAGATCGGTCCACGCCTCGATCGTGAAAAGATAGCGGTCGTTGCGCTCGAGCGGGAATTCCCCACGCCAGCGATCGTTGTCCACGTGCACCATCGGCGATTCGGAGAATTGCGTCTCGCTGCCGGACCGCCACTTGATCACCGCGTGCAGCACGTGATCGCCGTCGCGGAAAATGTCAGCCTCGACCACGCATGGTTCGCCCATCACGCGCTTGACCGGATAGCGGCCGCAATCGACCACCGGCGTAACCGCCTCGATAACGTGATACTCCGAAGAGGACGGCGGCCCCGCGGCCGCCTGGACCCGGACTGGGCGTGACATAGCGCTGGAGCTGCGTGACATATCGGAACTGGTGGAACGCTTCGCCATCGCGGGCTCCCTCGAAGAACATCCTGACGCTGCGGCCGGCCCCAACGACTATCTTCGCATCCGGAGCCGGGCGAATCGAGCGGGCATTGCTGAGTGCGAACCGCGATCACTCTATCGGTTTCGCCGCACTTTTTTGCCGCGCGCTTTTAGGCTAATCCAGTTGAGGGGTGGTCCGATGGACCGACGTTACCGAAACAATAAAGCTTTATTACGATTTCAAGAGCCCGTTCACGTATCTGGCGATGGAGCCGGCGTACCGGCTCGAGGAATCCCATCGCGTGCGTCTGCGCTTCATCCCGCTCGAACTCGCGGTGCGCGAAGCGTATGGCGGGGAACTCGAACAGCGCCCGCAGCGCGATTGGGACAAAGTGCGCTACCTCTATATGGACGTGCGCCGTTTCGCCAACGAGCGGGGTATCATCATCCGCGGCCCGCAGAAGATTTTCGACTCGCGGCTCGCGCTGATGAGCGGGTTGTACGCGGAGCGCAACGGACGTTTCCGTCCGTATGCCGATCGCGTGTTCGAGCGCTTCTTCAAGCGCGAGCTCAATATAGAGGACTTCGACGCGCTCGCCGCCGTGATGTCGGAAGTCGGCCTCGATGCCGCGGGCTTCCGGCGTTACGCGGATAGCGACGGCGCGAGCGATCTTCGAGCCGCCGCCGCCGAAGCCGAGCGCGACGGCGTATTCGGCGTGCCCACGTTCAACGTCGCGGGCGAGTTGTTTTGGGGCAACGACCGCGTCGAATGGATGATAAAGAAACTCGACCAGATGAATCTCGGGCGCACGCGCGCCGCGTAGGCAGATACAGGAGGCGGGGATTACGATGCGACCGATACCGGTGGGAACCAAGGGCAGCTACAGCATCACGGTAGGACAAAAGGACTTGGCGGGCACTATGGAGCCGTCGCTGCCGCCGGTGATGGCCACCTGCGTGATGAGCCTGATGATGGAGATGGCGGCGATCGACGCGATGCAGCCGTACATGGAGCCCGGCGAGATGTCGGTAGGGATCGTGGTCAACGTTCAGCATCTCGCCGCCACGCCCGAGGGCCACAAGGTCACCGCCTATGCCGAGGTGACCAAGGTCGACGGGCGGCGTGTCGAGTTCAATGTGCGCGCCGCCGACGAGATGGACGAGATCGGGACCGGCACGCATAGCCGCGCGGTGGCCGATCGTGCGAAGTTCGACGAGCGGTTGAAGAAAAAGATCAAAAAAGCCTGAAGGCAACGAGGCGCGAGCGCGATGGAAACGACGAGCGTGTTTGACCACAGCGAAGTCTATGTCGGCCGCGACTTCGGCGGCGCGGAGTACGAAATCACTCCGGACGTGATCGAACGCTACATCGCAGGCACCGGCGACGACAATCCGTGGTATCGCGGACGCTCGCCGCTAGGAGGCCCGGTTGCGCCGGCGCTGATCGTGCACTCGGCGGTCTTCCACACGCATACATGGTACCTGCCCAACCTCTACGGCAATCTGCACGCACGCCAGGAATTCGACTTTCTCGCGCCAGTGATGGTGGGCGAACGCCTGCACTCGCGATCCGTGATCGTCGAGCGCTACATCAAACGCGACCGCGAGTACGTGGTCAACGAGACGCTGATTTTCAATGCCGACGGACGGGTGGTCACGCGCGGCCGCACCCATCAGAGTTTCCTGCTGCCCGAGCATGCCGCGGGCTCGTTCGCGGTCGACAAGTCGCGCGAGCGCGATGCGGCTCGTACGTTCAAGGTCGGAGAGCGCGGCGGCGAGCCGATCGAATCGCCGATGACTCACGTGAGCGAAGCGATGTGCATGGCGTTCTCAGGGCCGGCGCGCAACTACCATACCAACCGCGACGCCGCCCGCGAACTCGGCTTTCCGGAAATCGTGGTCCAGGGGATGCTGTCGGTCTGTCTGGCGGGTGCGATGATGACGCGGCGGTTCGGAGTGGGCTTCCTGTGCGGCGGACGCTTCGACCTGCGCCTGGTCAACGTGCTGTGGGCCAACGAAACCAGCGCCGCGCGCGGCCGCATCCTGGAGCATCGGCGCGAAGGCGCTCGCACCCGGGCCGAAGTCGAGGTGTGGTGCGAAAAATCCGACGGCACCAAGACGACGGTCGGCACGGCCAGCGCCCTGGAACTCTGAGCGCGCGTGCCACAGTTCCAGGCGACGGAACCGCCGGCTACGATTTTCTCAACATCTTGGGCAGTTTGCTGATCGATCCCGCGGGCGCCATCCGGAATGGTTCGGTGCTCGCTGCGCGGGTCACTTTCCGACGAAACGCCCGGGCCGCCGTTCGGCAACTGCCTTGATGCCCTCGCGATGGTCCTCGGTGCGCATCAGCCAATCCTGCTCGACGAACTCGATATCCGTTTGCGCCTGCACAGCTTCCGCCAGTCCTCGGCGGACCGTGGCGCGAGTTGAATTCACGGCGAGCGGCGCGTTCTCCGCGATCTCGGCGGCGAGTTTCGTTGCCGCCTCGCGCAGGTGATCGGGTTCGACCAAAATGTCGGCGAGCCCCCACGCAAAGGCCTCCTCGCCGGTGACGCGCCGCCCCGTAAGAAACATCAGATTCGCCTTCTGCACGCCGATCAGGCGCGGCAAGGTGTAGGTAAGGCCGAAGCCGGGATGGAATCCGATTTTGACGAAGTTCGCGGAGAAGCGCGCCTCGGGAGAAGCGACTCGGAAGTCCGGCACCAACGCTAGCCCGAGACCGCCGCCGATCGCCGGTCCCTGGATTGCTCCCACGATCGGCTTTTTGGAACTGAACAGCCGCACCGCCTCGGAATAAAGCGGGTTGCGCTTCTCCGTGCCGGCTTCGACTCCGGTCGCGGCACGATTCGCGAAATTGGCGCCCGCGCAGAACGACCTGCCCTCGGCGCAGAGCACGGAGGCCCGGCAGGCCGCATCTTCGTCCAGTGCGGTGAACGCATTGGCCAGGTCGCGGATGAGCTGAACGTCGAAGAAATTGTGCGGCGGCCGGTGAATCTCGACACACGCCACGTAGTCCTTCACCACGACCGACACGTCACCATATCTCGATTCCGTCATCTTGATCTCCTTGCTCTTCCTTTTTCCAAAGCGCGCGATCTGCCAGGGCGGCCTTCAGGATGGCGAACTTGCAGGTTTTGCTCAAGGCAATTCCGCTTGCCAAAAACCCCGCGTCGCGCTCAATATTCGGCACGCCGTACGAGGGGAGGAGCTTATGGATTTCGCCATTACCGAAGAGCATCGCATGATGGTCGACAGCGTTCGCCAGTTCCGCGAGAAGGAGCTGATGCCGCTCGAGAAGGAATTCCTGCTCAAGGGCAAGCTCGACATCGAGGTCCGCCACGGCCTGGAGCGCAAGGGTCGCGAGGCCGGCTTCTGGGCGCTCGAGGTTCCGGCCGAGTACGGTGGAAACGACGTCGGACAGCTCGCGATGTGCCTCATCAACGAAGAACTGTTCAAGCATCCCGCGATGTTCGAATTCGGCGGCAGCCCGGAACCGGCCCTGTATCTCTGCAACGACGAGCAGAAGCAGCGGTTCTTTTATCCGATCATCAACGGCGAGAAGCACAGTTGCTACGCCTTCACCGAGCCCGACGCCGGATCGGATCTCGCGCGCATCCGGACCACCGCCGTGCGCGATGGAAATCGATGGATCGTCAACGGCACCAAGACTTTCATCTCGTACGTCGAGGGCGCCGATTTCGTCATCCTGTTCACCTCTTCCAACTCCAAAATGGGCGCCAGGGGAATCACCTGCTTCCTGGTCGAGATGGGAACGCCGGGCTTCAAAATCGCGCGCGAGATTCCCACGATGGGTGATAACTGGGACCCGCATGAGCTGCAATTCACCGATTGCGCCGTCTCCGATGCGAACCGGCTGGGCGAGGCCGACGGCGGCTTCGCGGTGGCGGACTATCAGCTCACCCATGGGCGGCTCAAGATCGGCGCCTTCCAGCTCGGAATCGCCCAGCGCTCGATCGACATGGCGGTCGAATGGGCCAAGCAGCGCACCACCTGGGGCAAACCGATCGCCAGCCGCCAGGCGATTCAGTGGATGCTGGCCGACTCCGAGGTTGAACTGGAGGCGGCGCGGCTATTGGTTTATCGGGCCGGCTGGATGGCCGACGCCAAGCAAAAAATCCGCAACGAGGCCTTCATCGCCAAGCTCTATGCGACCGAGATGGCGCAACGCGTCACCGACCGTTGCATCCAGATTTTCGGCGGCCTCGGCTACACCCGCGAGCTGCCGATTCAGAGTTTCTTCCGGCAAGTGCGCGTATGGCGAATCGGCCACGGCACGGCGGAAATCCACCGCTGGATGATCGCGAGGAACATGCTCGGCCAGTCATCTCGCGACTGATCAGTCCTCTAACGACCGAGCAGTCATCTGGCGACCGACAAGGAGACCCGGCTCATGAGCGTCTCGATTCCGCAATTGTGCGAGGAACTCAAACCCTATGTGGGGCGGAGCGAACGGACCGACCTCGGGATTGTCCGCAAAGAAGCCTTCCAGCGTTTCGCGGTCGCCGCCGATAACCTCAACCCCGTGTTCTTCGAGCCAGAAGCGGCCCGCGCCGCTGGCTATCCCGACGTCATCGCCCCGCCGCTGTTCCTGAGTTCGGTCCGCAATTGGCAAGCCGGTCCACCACAGGACTCGCTGCGTCCCGACGGCACCACCAGCCACGAGTTCGCGTTTCTGCCGCTCGAGGGCATGCGCATCATGGGCGGCGGCCAGGATCTGGAGTTTCACGCGCCGGTGACCGACGGCACGCGGGTGTCGATGGAACTACGGTTGGATGGTGTCGAGTTGAAACAAGGACGCTCCGGCGATCTGATTCTGATCAAAGTCACGCAAATTTACCGCGACGCCGCCGACCGTCCGCTCGTGACCTGCCGCGAAACCTTTATCGCGCGCTGACCAGGGAGAGCCCGACCATGCATGGCCATCAGCTTTGCTTCGAGGCTGTAAAGATTGGCAGTGCGCTCACACCGCTGGTGAAGCGGCCGACCACCGTTGAGCTCTTCCGCTTCAGTGCGATGACCTGGAATGCGCATCGGATTCACTTCGACAAACCGTATGCGATGACTGAGGGCTACCCCGACGTCCTGGTACAGGCCCATCTGCACGGCAGCTTCCTCTACCAGGCGGTGGCCGACTGGGCGGGGCCGCGTGCCCGCGTGATCAAATTTGGATGGCAAAACCGTGGGATCGCGATCGCCGGTGACGTGTTGACCTGCTCCGGCACGGTCGCAAAGGCCGAGGCAGGCGTGGTCGAATGCGCGCTCGAAGAGCGCAATCAAAAGGGCGATCTATGCGCTTCCGGATGGGCGCGAGTCGAGCTTCCGCGGCGGAGCTGACGGAATTGCCACGAGCGACTCGAGCCGGCCTTTTTTCACCTCTCCTTGACCCAGGAGAGGTCGCCGCGAGCGGCGGGAGAGGTTAGTCTGAGTTCGCATAAGGCGGAACAGCCCGAGGACAACTTTCCTGCCCAGCTCAGAACCTCTCCCTGACCCTCCCCTTGGACAAGGGGAGGGCATTAACAGTCTGCGCCATCCGCTTTCTCCGGATGTGAAACCGGTGACAAAGCAGCACGGTGAAAAAAGGCCCGGATGCCGAAGCCGCCGGGCCTTTGCTATCGAAGCGGATTGTTGCGGCTTAGTTGACCGTCCAGGTATCGCCCTGGCGCAGCAGCTTTTGCGGGTCGCCGACGCCCATTTTGGCGCGCGCCTCTTCGAGCTGCAGGTTCATCGCCGCATCATAAGTCGGGCGTGACACGCAGTAGAAAACACCGACCGGCGTCGGCATCGGCGGCTCGAAATTCCCCAGCATGAAGGCCAGCGCAAGGTTGCTCTCGTCGTGCACGACGAGGTCGCTTTCGCTCACGCCGTTGCCGAGCTGCACCACCTCGGGACGCATCCCGTTCATGCGGATGCCGCGGTCGCGGTTCTTGCCGAAGATGAGCGGCTTGCCGTGCTGGAGCACGAGCTGATGGTCGGCCTTGATGGTCTTGTCGCTAACTTCCTTGAACGCGTCATCGTTGAAGATGTTGCAGTTCTGGAGAATCTCGATGAACGACGCGCCGCGGTGCTCGTGGCCGCGCTTGAGAACTTCGCCGAGATGCTTCTGTTCGACGTCGATGGTGCGCGCGACGAAGGCCGCGTGTGCGCCGAGCGCGACCGTGATCGGGTTGAAGGGAAAATCGACCGAGCCGGCGGGCGTGGACTTGGTGACCTTGCCCACTTCCGAGGTCGGCGAGTATTGGCCCTTGGTGAGGCCGTAGATCTTGTTGTTGAAGAGCAGGATCTTGAGATCGACGTTGCGGCGCAGCACGTGAATCAGATGGTTGCCGCCGATCGACAGTCCGTCGCCGTCGCCCGTGACCACCCATACGTCGAGCTCCGGCCGCGTGACTTTCAGGCCGGTCGCAACCGCAGGCGCACGGCCGTGGATCGTATGAAAGCCGTAGGTGTTCATGTAGTACGGAAAGCGGCTCGAGCATCCGATGCCCGAGATGAAGACGGTGTTCTCGCGCGCGACGCCAAGCTCCGGCATTATCTTCTGCACCTGGGACAGGATTGCGTAGTCGCCGCATCCGGGACACCAGCGCACTTCCTGGTCGGAGATGAAGTCTTTGCGAGTCAAAGCGGTAGCCATTTCTCTCAGCCCTCCAGGGCGCGTGTGATGCGGTTGGTGAGCTCGCTGACTTTGAACGGACGGCCCTGGACCTTGTTGCAGCCCACGGCGTCGATCAGGTAGTCGGCACGCACCATCTTGAGCAGTTGTCCCATGTTCATCTCGGCGACCATCACCTTGCGGAACGACCGCAGCTTGTCGGCGAGGTCGGCGGGCAGCGGATTGAGATAGCGCAGGTGGATGTGCGAAACGCTCTTGCCCTTGGAACGCAATTGCTTGGTCGCCTCGCGGATCGGTCCGAAGGTCGAGCCCCATCCGAGCACCACTAGGTCGCCGCCGTCGGCGTCGCCGAAGATCTCGATCGGCGGAATCTCGCGCGTCATGCCGGCGATCTTGCGCGCGCGCTGCCGCACCATCAGCTCATTGTTGGCCGGCGAGTAACTGATGTTGCCGGTCTGATCCTCGGTCGACAGTCCACCGAGCCGATGCTCCAGGCCGGGCGTGCCGGGCACCGCCCACGGACGCGACATCGTTTCTGGGTCGCGAATATAAGGCATGTAGCCGTTGGGGTCGGTGCGGAACTCGACCTTGATGTCGGGCAACTTGCTTACGTCCGGCACCAGCCACGGCTCGGCGCCATTGGCCAACTGGCCGTCGGTGAGCAGGATGACCGGAGTCATGTACTTGACCGCCAGACGCACGGCCTCGTAGGCGCAGTCGAAGCAATCAGCCGGCGTCGCCGCCGCGATAATCGGAATCGGTGATTCGCCGTGCCGCCCATACATCGCCATCAACAAGTCGGCCTGCTCCGGCTTGGTCGGCATCCCGGTGGAGGGGCCGGCGCGCTGGATGTCCGTGATGACGACCGGCAGCTCGGTCTTGACCGCGAGACCCACCGCCTCGGCCTTGAGATTCATCCCCGGGCCGGAGGTCGTGGTAATCGCAATTGCGCCGCCGAAGGCCGCCCCGATCGCGGAAGCCATGCCGGCAATCTCGTCCTCGGCCTGGAATGTGTAGACCGGGAAATTCTTGAAGCCGGCAAGGTCGTGAAGGACGTCGCTGGCGGGCGTAATCGGATAAGAGCCCAGGAACAACGGGCGCTTGGCGCGACACGCGGCCACTACGAAGCCCAGCGCGGTTGCGCTGTTGCCGGTGATGTTGCGGTAAAATCCCGCGGATATGTGGGCCGGTTCCACGACGTACGAACTGGTAAACGCCTCGGTGGTCTCGCCGTAGTTGTAGCCCGCCCTGAGCGCCTTGACGTTGGCGGCCAACACATCCGGCATCTTGCGGAAGCGGCCGGCCAGCCAGTTCTCCGTGCTCTCGATCGGCCGCTGATAGAGCCACGACACCAGCCCGAGCACGAACAGATTGCGGCAGCGCATCACGGCCCGGTTGTTGAGCCCCGAGTCGTGCAGCGCCAGCGTCGTCAGCTTGGTGACGTCGATCTCGAAGACCTGGTACTTGTCGAGCGAATGGTCCTTGAGCGGGTTGGAGGTGAAGCCCGCGCGCTTGAGGTTGGAATCACTGAACGCCGCGACATCCGCGATGATCACGCCGTTGGGCGGAACGTCGTCGAGGTTGGCCTTCAGCGCCGCCGGGTTCATCGCGACCAGCACGTTGGGCTCGTCGCCGGCGGTGAAGATCTCGTTGCTCGAGAAATTGACCTGGAAGCCGCTGACGCCGGCCAAGGTTCCCGCGGGGGCGCGTATCTCGGCGGGAAAGTCCGGCAGGGTAGCGATATCGTTGCCCGCCAGCGCCGATTCGGTGGTGAACTGCATCCCGGCAAGCTGCATCCCGTCGCCCGAGTCGCCGGCGAAGCGAATGACGACGTGGTCGACCTTCTCGCGCCGCTTGTGTCCCGCACCGCCGCCCGCAAGGCTGTGCGATTCCGCGGCTTGTCCGGCTGCCTCAGGTGGTAGAGCCATTTTTCTTCAAACTCCTTGCGCTACGTGGTCCTGGACAGACGCGATTCAGCGTCATGGCCGAGGCCACGGTCCTAATGCCATCTAAAACTATAGCTAATAATAGAAAAGGGTGAAAGGGTCCAATACTTAAGCGCACACCTAACGAATCGAAAAGGCCCCCTCCTCGCCCCGATAGTCCGACCACTCCTCGTCTACGCCGGTTACGCGCGCCAGGCGCGGGCCCTGATTGGCCCACGCGGCCATGATCTTTAGCGCGCGCCGTGGCCCTTCGGCAACGATTTCGACGTCGCCGTTGGCCAGATTTTTCACCCATCCGCGAAGCCCCAACTCGCGCCCCTCCGCCGCGGCCGCATGGCGAAAAAATACTCCCTGCACCCGCCCGTGCACCAGCATCCTGAGCCGCACCAAATCAGGCTCGGCCATCGTTCCGTGCGCGGTCCTCAGCCGCGCCCTTCCCCGCCGAGCATCGCCACGAACGCATGCTCGTCGAGCGTCTTCACGCCCAACTCGGTCGCCTTGCGCAGTTTGGAGCCCGCCTCGGCGCCGGCCACGACGAAGTCGGTCTTGCGGCTTACCGCGGAGGTCACGCGGCCGCCGGCGGCGCGAATCTTCTGCTCCGCCTCCTCGCGCGTCATCGTCTCGAGCGTGCCGGTCAGCACGAAGCTCTTGTCGCGCAGCGCCGCACGTCCTTGCGTGGCCGGCGCTTCGAGCGGCTTGAGATCGAGATGCTTCATCAGCCGCTCGACCGCCTTGCGGTTGCGCGGCTCGTCGAAGTACTCGCGGATGCTGCGTGCGACCTCGTCGCCGATGTCGCGCACGGCGCGCAAGTCATCCTCGCTCGCCTCCCTCAGCGCGTCGATCGTCTTGAAGCGCAGTGCGAGCGAGCGCGCCGTGCTCTCGCCCACGTGGCGGATTCCGAGCCCGTTGATGAAGCGGTCGAGCGTTCGATGGCGCGAGCGCTCGATCGCGTCGAGCAGGTTTTGCGCGCTCTTCTCGGCCATCCGCTCCAGCCCCGCAAGCTGCTCGTGCGTCAGCCGATAGAGGTCGTCGAGTTCCTTCACCAACCCGGTTTCGACCAACTGGCCGACCAGCTTGTCGCCCAGGCCATCGATATCCATGCAACCCTTGGAGGCGAAATGGCGAATCGACTCGCGCACTCGCGCCGGGCAATTGACGTTGACGCAGAAGTAGGCGACCTCGCCGTCTTCGTGCACGATCGCGCCGCCGCATTCCGGACAATGCGCCGGCATCTGGAACTCGCGCGCGCGCGGCTCACCCTCCTTGGTCACGCGCACGACGTAGGGAATCACGTCGCCGGCGCGTTCGATTAGCACCGTGTCGCCCTCGCGCACGTCCTTGCGGCGGATTTCGTCGAGGTTGTGCAGCGAGGCGTTGGAAATCGTCACCCCGGCGAGCGCCACCGGCTCGAGTTGGGCGACCGGCGTCAGCGATCCGATCCGCCCGACGTAGACGGCAATCTTGTTGACCCGGGTCTCGGCCTGTTGGGCCTTGAACTTGAATGCGACCGCCCATCGCGGCGAGCGCGAGACCTCGCCCAACTGCTCCTGGAGCGCGAACGAGTTGACCTTGGCGACCACGCCGTCGGCTTCGTAGTCGAGCTGATGGCGCTGCTCGGCAATTCGCGTGTGATACTCCAGGACTTCGTCGACGCCGTGGCAGACTTTCGGTCAGCGGATTTACCTTGAGCCCCAGCGACTTGATTCCCTGGAGAAATTCCCACTGGCTCTGGTAGCTCACGCCCTCGATCGCGCCTGGCGTATGGCAGAAGATATCGAGCGGGCGCGCGGCGCTGATCCTGGGATCGAGCTGGCGCAGCGAGCCGGCCGCGGCGTTGCGCGGATTGGCGAACGGCGGCTCGCCCGCCGCCACCCGCTCGTTGTTGAGCCGCTCGAACGCGCGCCGCGGCAGGATCACCTCGCCGCGAGCTTCGAGCAGATGCGGCACCCCGCCGTGCGGCGGATGTACCAGGCGCAGCGGCACGCTCTTGATGGTGCGGATGTTCTGGGTCACGTCCTCGCCGTTGACCCCGTCGCCGCGCGTCGATCCCACGGTCAGGCGGCCCTCCTCGTAGACCAGCTCGACCGCGAGGCCGTCGAGCTTGACCTCGGCGACGTACTCGATGTCGGCCTCGCTGTGGAGGAAGCGCTTGATGCGACGGTCGAACTCGCGCATCTCCTCGGCGTCCATCGCGTTGGCAAGCGACATCATCATCCGGCGATGGACGACGACGGCGAATTTTTCGCTCGGCTTCGCGCCCACGCGCTGGGTGGGCGAGTCGGGCGTGAGGAGTTCAGGATGCTCGGTTTCGAGCGCCTCGAGCCGGCGCATCAGGGCGTCGTACTCGGCGTCGGTCAGCTCGGGATTGTCGAGGACGTAGTAGAGATGATTGTGACGGTTTATCTGCTCGCGCAGCTTGTCGATTTCCGCCCGCGCGCGCTTGAGATCGTCCTTGGGCATCGCCGGTCAGTTTGCGGTGGCCTGCTTTAGCGGCGCGCGTAGCCCATCGCGTCGAGGAAGTCTTCGAGGCTGGGAAAGCGCATGTACATGTTGGTCCGCTTCTGCGCGCCAATCGTCGTGCTCGACTCCGGCGAATACGCGTGTCCGGGATACACCACGGTCGTGTCGGGCAGGCTCCGCAGCGTGCGGTTGAGACTGTAGTACATCGCCTCCGGGTCCGAGCCCGGCAGGTCCACGCGCCCGCACGAGTTGACGAACAGCGTGTCGCCTGAAACCAGGTTGCCCTCGACCAGGAAGCACTGCGAGCCCGGCGTATGGCCGGGCGTGTGCAGAAAAGTGATCGTGAGATCGCCCAGCTTCAGCGTGTCGCCGGCGTCCATCTTGACCAGGTCCGAGTCGCTGAGCCCGGCCACCTTGCGCGTGCCCTCGGCCTCCGCCTTGTTGACGTAGACCTTGGCCTTCACCCGCTCGAGCATCCGCGCCGCGCCCTCGATCGTCATTCCCGTCATGCTGCCGCCGAGATGGTCGGGATGGTAATGGGTGATCAGGATGTGCTCGATTTCCATCCCGTAGCGCTCGGCCCATTTGATGATCTTGTCGACGTCCCAGGCCGGGTCGACCACTGCGGCTTTGCGGGTCACCGGATCGCCGATGAGATAGACGAAATTGGCCATCGGGCCCACCTGGGCCTGATGGAGGACCAGCCGCTCTGCTTCCGCCATCGGGGTTTTACTCTCTCCGCAACGCGTTCAGCGCAGATAATCTCAATTCGCACGACATTTTCAATTCGCCGGCAATTCCAGTTTGCGTGACCAATAAGCATTACGTCGCAAATTCAAGTCCGATTCACGCGCTAAGCCAGCTACCAAAGCCTCTCGGATGCCAGACGAGCTCCTTCGCTCATAATCCTTAGCTTCTCCCAGGCCACGTCTTCACCCACCATCACGTAGCCGGCAAAGGTGCTGAAACCGCAATCGGTACTGGCGATCACGCGGGAGCGATCGCCCAGCGCTTCCACGAAACGCTCGATTCGGTCCGCGACCACTTCGGGATGCTCCAGATAGTTGTTGGTTACATCGACCACCCCGGGAATGAGAATCATCTCCTGGGGCGGCGGTATTCGGCGAAAGAGTTTGTAGTCGTGCTGATGGCGAGGATTGGCGCCTGCCAAGCTCAGCGCGCCAACTCGGGCTTGATAGAGCAGCGGCAAGAGCGGTTCCAACTCGACATCGTCTATATGCGGACCGTCCCAGTTTCCCCAACAAACATGAAGCCGGACTCGGTCGGGCGGAATGTTGATCAACGCCCGGTTGAGCGCCTCGATGTGAAGCTTGACGCGATCGAGGAAGGCCTCAAGCGGCCGATCAACGAACATGATCTGCCGCTCCAGCGCCAAGTCGGGTGCGTCGAGTTGAAGCACATGTCCGCGGCTGACGATTAATTCGTACTCCTTGCGCAATTCATCGGCGAGCGCGAACAGATAGTCACGATCGCTAGCGTAAGGCGCTTTGTCGGGAGAGCGCAACAAAGTGGTCGAGATGAT
Source organism: uncultured delta proteobacterium (assembly GCA_963832395.1). Lineage (GTDB taxonomy): Bacteria > Desulfobacterota > Binatia > Binatales > Binataceae > JAKAVN01. Next base: position 123,371 of record CAWHTV010000011.1, read on the forward strand.
GCCGGGAGTCGCGGCAGTGACGAAGGTCTCGCGGAATTGCGCGCCCGAGCTTGCTAGCGCTTGTGCGAACGCATCCAACTCCTGTCGTGCGGCCGCCTGGTGCGGATCGTACTCGACTCGAGCGACGCACTCCGGCGCCTGATAAATCGTCGCGCTCTTACTGCCAGCGAATTTGCTGCCCGAGGCTAACTTGAGCGCGGCAAAATCCGGAAACTTAGCGAAATCGGTCACATTGCCGCGTTTTGCCACGCCGCCGAAGCCGCTCATCCGGTCTTTGACGTAGAAGGAAAATCCGATCCGCGGAAGCTCACCGTCGCCGGCGATATCGATACCAGCCTTGTATTGGTGATCGATCACCGCCTTCAGGTCCTGCTCGATTTGATGTGCGAAGGCGGCCGCGTCGACCTTCTCACCTTGTTCCTTCGCCAGCAGCATCGACAACAATCGGGGGCTGCGCGGCAAGCTGCCCACATGCGTGGTCAAGAAGCGCCCTTCGCTGCGGTGCACTATCTGCCTCCTCTTTGGAACCGAATTTATCTATATGGAGCAGGCGCCTGTGAAAAGGGTCTTGAGCTCGATCTTAGCGCTTGCCGCCGCGCGAAGCACCGGTGCCCTTGCCGCTCGTGCCCTCGGCCGCCGCGGCCGCCCGCCGCTTGGCCATCACCGCCGCGCGCGGATCGATTCGCAACCCGCGGTCCCACAGGAATTCAGGCTCCTTGAGCCGCTTGGCAACCCATCGCGATTGCACGAACAGGTGGTCGCTGAGGCGGTTGATGTAGGCCATGAGATGGTCGTTGATCGGCTCGATGCGTCTCAGCGCCCAACATACGCGCTCGGCGCGCCGGCATACGGTGCGCGCCTGGTGGAGGAAGGCGTTGAGCAAGCCGCCGCCCGGAAGCGTGAAGGAGTTGAGCGGCTTCAGCTCCTGTTGCATCCGGTCCATCTCTTCTTCGAGCTTCTTCGCTTCCGCCGCGCTGATCTTGTGCATCCCGGCGTACTCGGCGGGCGGCGGCGTCGCCAACTCGGAGCCGACGTCGAATAGCTCGTTCTGGATGCGGCGCAGGCTCTCGGAGTACCAGCCGTAATCCTTGCCGAAGCGGCGCTTATAGCTGGGCAGGTAGCTGCGCACGACTCCGACGATCGAGTTGAGCTCGTCGATCGCGCCGTAGGCCTCCAGGCGGGCGCTTTCCTTGGGCACGCGGGCGCCGCCCACCAGCGCAGTCAAGCCGCGGTCACCGCTGCGGGTATAAATCCGTGTCAGCCGAATCGCCATCTGTCGTAGTCCTGTGCCCTTAAGCGGCCGCGCGCTAGAGCCCGGCCTTGCGCCGCAGCGCCTGGTAGCTGTTGTCGCCGACCTCGCTCGAGACCGGCAGCCCCGCGTCACGCCATCCCGCGACCACGACCTGGCCCGAGGCGTCACGCGCGCCGCCAAATCCGCCGCGCACGTTGGTGAGGTCGCTGTAGCCGGCCGCCTCCAGCAATTCGCACGCGCGCTGCGAACGTCCACCCGCCAGACATCCGACCACCAGCTTCTTGTCGCGCGGCAGCGTCTTGGCCACCACGTCGGCGAATTCGCCGTTGAGTTCCATCTGGCCCGGCCCCTTGATGAAGACCACCGGGACATTGATTGCGCCCGCGGGATGGCCTTGGGCGAATTCGGCCTCTGTACGGACGTCGAGATAGACGGCGTCCGGGTTGCTCTTGAGTATCTCGTGCGCCTGCGGCGGCTCGACCTGAATAATTGGCATCGTAGGATGAAACCTCCGTAAGAAAATCGATGGCCCGCGCGCACGGCGTTCGAAGCCTGCGCTTCGGACGGCGGAGCCGGGCGCCGGCTATCCTAGCAGACCGCCCGGCGCTTCACAGAGCGCCCGGCGTCTGGCACAGCGCGGAACGGGTCGTCGAATGATCTGGGAGGCCGCAGCACGGCCGATCGCGGCGCAATCACCCCCGGCGATAGATCGCAAATTCCTCTTCGAACTTGGCCGCCCGCTCCTGGGCGGAGCTGAGCCGCTGCGTGCGCAGGAAGAATTGCACCAGTTCCTCGTGACTCACCTGCCCCGCAGGACTGGCCACTTCAACCAACTCTTCGATAAGGCTGGGAAACTTCTCGCTCGGGATGTAGTAATGCGCCCAGCCGAAGTTGCAGTGGCGATGCAAAATTCTGGCTATCGCCTTCTCCAAAAGTTCGCGACTGCTCATGCACACGATACCGTCCAGGGTTCGCAGGGCGAGCCCGGCCATTGCCTTTTGACACGGCGCGGGGCGCCTGCGCTGGCTAGTTATCGCAGACCCGCCGCGCGTCGCACAAGCCCCGTCAACTGGCCTTTTCCAGCTTGGAGGATTCATGGGACTCGAGGTCGGCCCAGACAATCCTGCGGTAGTCGAAGCGCGCACCGGCGATCAGATTGAACTTGATCACTTCGAAATACGGCGACAGGTCGAAGTCGCGCGGCGTGACCAGCAAGGGCGAAATCATGTGATAAAGCCCGGGCGGAAGGTGGATCGGCCTCGAGATCAACCTGCCGAGCCGGCGCGGAGGACCCTGCACGACCGGGTAACCCTCGGGCATCGGCTCGATTTTGGGCACGATCGGGAACCGCACCCTGTCGAAGCACTCGGCGATCATGCTCGAGCAGATGGCGCGGGTCGGGTCGCCGCTACCAAAGCGCAAGGCCGTGCGGCGAAAACGCGCCGGCACCAGGCTCACCGGCAGAAAGTAACGGGCGAGGTCGAACGCGTTTCTGATGTCGTACTTTCGTCCGACGCTCGCCAGCGCCTCATGCATCACGACCGCGAGGTCGGCTTCGGAGAGCCGATACGGGCGGCAGATACGGATGTTGAACTCGCGGTAATTCGCCAGCGGCGTCAGCACCACTCCGCTCTGCACCAGCGCCTCGATCACCATGTAGTTGGCTTCTTCGCCGTATTCCTGGGCGAGCTTGAGCCGCAATTCCGGGTCGCTCTTGATCGCCTCGTCGCCAACGTAGAGGGCTGAATGCGACCATGAACTCTGGGTCAGGTACTTGATGACCTGGCTGACGCGTTGATTGCCCTCGACCAGGATCACGTCGCCCTTGCGGATCTGCCGCTTCAGTTCCGCGAGATCGTTGGGATAGACGAGGGTGTAACGCTTGAGCGATTTGGTGAGCTGGCGGACCGCGAAGCGCATCACCGCGTCACGCACGCGGCGCAATGGCTCCAGCACTATTGATGCGCCCATCGGCCAGCCGCCTTGGTGCCGAGACGCCTGAGGGCGCGCCGCGGCCGCTAGCGGCGAGTATACGGGGCGCTGGCGTATCGAAACAAGCGCGAAGCTGGCGGCGGAAGCGCTGCTTCGTACTGACGTATCGAGGCATCTCCTTCCGGACCGGGGCGTTTCACGCGAGTGTCGCGCTCGCGATGACAGGAATTTGAGCGCAGATGAAATTGCGCTTGCGACGGTAGGAGTAATAGCATACTTTGCTGCCAATAGCGTGGTTATAGGTGGGCTCGGGGTGTGCGGGGGAGACCGGCTCGCGCGGTCTCGCGATGGGCTGTTAAAACCGAGCGCCTTATTCCGCACGGTTCCCACCCTGATTCAGCGTCGCGTGTCTTCGGATTTCGGATTGATGTACATACGGCGATTTGTTCGCGCCGCTTTCGTAGATTTTAGCGGCCTTGGCGGCGCGGCCTGGTGGTGGTCCGCTTGACTGATAGTTTTGAGGATTTAGCAAAGGAGCAACGGATGTTCAGTTTTGCTCGGGGAATTACGTTCTGGTCCGCGCTCGTGGTTCTTGCGCTTGTGTCCGGCGTCGCGGCAACGCGAGCAAATGGGCAAGAGACCGCGGTGATCGTCGGAAACCATTCGCCATCGATCGATAATCTCGCTGCGCCGCATCCTGCGCCAGCCGATCAATTGCTCCAAATGAGCATCACGTTGAATCCGTCGAACCGGCCGGCGCTCGAGGCTTTGCACGCCGGCCAACAGGATCCTGCGTCGCCGGACTACCGTCGATGGCTCAAGCCTGGGGAGTTCGATCGCCAGTTCGGTCCCGATCCCGCGGTGCGCGCGGCGATCGTGCAATGGCTGACGACCGCCGGGTTCACCGTCTCCCAATCGAAAGGTGACCGCTGGAGGATAAAGTTCTCCGGTAGCGTCGCGCAGGCCGAGCAGGGATTCGGCGTCGCGATCGTTTCGGAGGACGACGGCCGTCATTTCGCGAATCTCACGGACCCGTCGATACCCGCCAAGTTCGTCAGTGATATCGGTTTCATCGATGGATTGGACAATTTGCGGGGATCGGGCAAAACGATGGGTATTGTCCCGGGATCGGCGGCGAACCAGGCCCGCAATCACTGGCACTGCTGAACCGCGGGCGGGCATTCGCCCCGAGCGACTTCTACACCTTCTATGATGTGAGTCCCTTGCTGAACAGCGGCATCAACGGCTCCGGCGGCGGCTGTATCGGCCTCATCGAGGTCTCGGACTTTCCTACAGCCGGAATCACGAATTTCGATAAAGCCTTCAAGCTGCCCGCGGCTAACATCAATCGTGTCGTCGCCCCGGACAGCGACAATCCCGGCCAGAATACACGGGCGGGCGAAACCATGCTCGATGTCGAATATTCGCATACATTCGCACCGGGCGCGCCGATTTCGGTCTATCTCTCCGATCCCGCGACCTTCTTGGGCAACCTCATTTTGGCCACCATTGATGCGCTCGACACTGCGGTAAATGAGGACACCTGCACCGCGCTGAGTATCAGTATCGAGAGTTGCGGATTCCCGAATACCTACTACACCGGCGCCCTGCACACGACCTACTTGCAGGCGGCGATGCAAGGGCAAACCGTGTTCGTGGCGGAAGGCGACGAAGGCGCGGCGGAATTCGAGGTCGACCTGGCAACCGGGACCTGCGTCAACGGGACCAGCCGTAACGTTAACGAACTGGCTTCCGATCCCCTGGTAACCGCGATCGGCGGCACTCAATTCAAACCCAAATACAACTCCGCGGGGAACGATGTGGGCTTCGTCGCGGAATCGGTCTGGAATGAGCCGCAGTTTACCGCGCAGGAGCTCGGCTCGGGCGGCGGTGGCGCGAGCGTCGTTTGGGCCAAACCATCATTTCAGACGACGACCGACACTCCGAACGACGGAGCGCGTGACGTTCCCGACATCTCGATCGAGGCCGCGTGCGTTACGCCTGGCGCGTTCTCTGTTTTTCCCGGTCAGGCAACCGGCAACAAGGTCTCATGCTGCGCTTGCGGGACCAGCATAGGCGCGCCGATGTGGGCCGGAATCACCGAGTTGATTCTCCAAAGTGACGGCCAGCAGCCGATGAGCACCTTCACTTCCTTCAACACGCGTCTTTATCAATTGGGACATATGCAGAACACCGCGGTGACCGGAATCCGGGATGTCACGAAGGGAAACAATGATTTCAATCACGTAATCGGCTTCCCGGCCACCCCCGGATTTGATTTGGCGAGTGGATGGGGCACGCCGGATGTCACCAAATTCGTCTCGGCGTTCATCGATACGGCGCTGGTCGGTGCGAAGCTCGTCATCAAACCTTCGACACTGAACTTCGGCAAGAGCACCCTGAAAAATTCGACCAGCGCGCCGCTCCCGCTGACCATCACAAACGCCAGCAGCGGCGCCAGTGGAACGCTGGTTTCGATAACCGGCCAGTCAACCAGTTCTCCATTCGCGGTCTCACATCAGTGCAAGACGACGCTGCTGCCGGGCAAAAGTTGTACGGTGAAGGTGACCTTCCATCCCACGGATACGGCCGTCCTGCACAGCGGGCAACTGATGATCACGGACAACGAGGCGAGTGCGCCTCAATCGGTAGTGCTGATGGGAAAAGGCAAACCGCGCAAATAATGCGCGCTGTTTAGACCGGCGTTAGAACTTTAGCTCCTGAACGATCCGACGATTCCGTAGTACGGCACGGTAAGTGTCGTCTGTTGCGGATCGTCGGTGCGGATGGTCAGCGCGCCGCGAATCTGGCCGTCGGGAGTGTTGGGCCGAAGCGCCACCGTCAGCTTGTATTCCTTGCCCGGTGTCACCGGGGCGACCTGGGCGAAGACGCTGTTGCTGGTGCTCTCGACGCCGAGCACGTTGACGGTGTGGCTGCCCTGGTTGGTGAGCCGCACGATTCGCACCGCACCCTGGTGATGCGCCAGGATGCCGAATGAGACCTGGTTCGGCTTGACGATCAGATCGCCGGTAACGATGCCGAGAATCGCGACTCTGAGCGGGGCGCGGCTGGTCTCGATCCGCAGCGTATCGCTGATCGGCCCAGGCGGCATCGACGGCAACAGCGCCACGTGCAGCAACGCTCCCGGCTTGCCGTCAGTGCGAGCCGATTCGGTCACCTTGATATATGGGCTCTCGTTCTTCACCGACTTCAGTGCGAACCCCGCGCCGCCGATCATGTCGCTCACGACGACGTCGCGGGCGGCCGCGCTGCCGTGATGGACGCTGCCAAAGTCTACGTCCATCGGCTGGGCCGCCACTTGCGGCTTGATCACGCCTTCGATCTTGAGCTGTAGCGACCCGTTGGCCGGATCGTTGGTGGTCAAGGTAACCACGGAGAGGTTGTGGCCTTGCTCGAAGCTCGTGTCCACGGATGCCGCGACGGTCGCGACTTCGCCAGGCGCCAGGATGGTCTTGCTCGGTTTGGCGGCGGTGCATCCGCACGACGAGCTGACATTCCTGATCTCGAGCGGCGCGTTGCCCACGTTCTTGATCATGAAGACGTGGCTCACCGGCGGGCCGCTCAGCGCGGTGCCGAAATTATAGTCCGGCTCGACGACCTGGGCCCTGGGCGCCCCAGCCGCGGCAGCGCCGGGTTGCTCGCCGAGCAGCGCCGACCCCCCCGAGGGCAGGTCGGCGGCCGAGGCGTAGCGCGCCGGCGCGACAGAGCGCGCGCCGATCGCGAGCAGCGCGGCAAGCGCCAAAGCTGAGCGGACGTTGGTGTTCATAAGGCAATGCCTGGAAAAAATGCCGGCTGGTCCGGAAGCGAATCGCGGCTCAGCGCCCCGCGGCGCGGATGGCCTCGGCGGCGTGGCCGTCGCGCTCGAAGCGGGTTAGAAAATCGGTGGCGAACTCGCCGCGCAGAAAATCAGCGTCCTGCAGAATCCGGAGATGGAGCGGGATATTGGTCTTGATGCCGTCGACCAGATACTCGCGCAGTGCCGCCCGCGCTCGGGTGATCACTCCCGCGCGATCGCCGGCATGCACAATCAGCTTGGCAATCAGTGGATCGTACTGCACCGGCACGCGGTAGCCGTCGTACAGCGCCGATTCGACCCGCACTCCCAGTCCGCCGGGCGCATGATGATTCGACACCACGCCGGGCGACGGCAGGTGCGTGTCGGGATCCTCGGCATAGATCCGGAACTCCATCGCCGCGCCATCGATCTTGACCTGACGCTGTTTGAGACGCAGCCGCTCGCCCATCGCGAGCGCCAGGCTCTCGCGCACCAGGTCGACGCCGGTCACCATCTCGGTCACGCCATGCTCGACCTGGATACGCGTGTTCATTTCGATGAAGTAGAAATTGCCGTCGGCGGAGAGGAGGAACTCGACCGTGCCGACGTTGGAGTAGCCGACGACCTGGGCCGCGCGCACGGCCGCTTTGCCCATCTTCTCGCGCAGCCGCGCCGTCATCACGGGGCACGGCGCCTCTTCGAGCACCTTCTGATGGCGGCGCTGGATCGAGCAGTCGCGCTCGCCCATGTGAATCACGTTGCGATGGGTGTCGGCGAGAATTTGAAATTCGACGTGCCGCGCGTGCTCGAGATACTTCTCCAGGTACATCGTGCGCGAGCCGAACGCCGCCTCGCTCTCGGCGCGAGCGAGCGCGAAGAGGCGGGTCAATTCCTTCTCGTCGCGCGCCACGCGCATCCCCTTGCCACCGCCACCTGCCGCCGCCTTGATCAGCACCGGGAAACCGAGCCGCTTGACGTCGGCCAACGCCTCGCGGAGTTCAGTCACTCCCTTGCCTTCGCTGCCGGGCAGCACCGGCACGCCGGCGCGCACCATGATGCGGCGCGCGCGCGGCTTGTCGCCCATCAACCGGATATGGCGCGCGAGCGGCCCGACGAAATGCACACCCGAGCGGCGGCAGGCCTCGGCGAAGTCGCCGTTCTCAGAGAGGAAGCCGTAACCGGGATGCACCGCGTCGGCGCCATAGGTCAGCGCCGTGCTGATGATCGCCGGGATGTTGAGGTAACTGTCCTCCGCCGCGGCCGGCCCGATGCACACTGCCTCATCGGCCATGCGAACGTGCAGCGCATCCTTGTCGGCGGTCGAATAGATCGCCAGCGTGGCGATGTCCAATTCGCGACAGGCGCGAATGATCCGGATGGCGATCGTGCCGCGATTGGCTATCAGCAGTTTCTTGAACATGGCGCGGTTGCTTATACCAGGCGCGGACGTTAGCCGGCCTCGATTATCATCAAGGGCTGCCCGTACTCGACGGGTTGGCCGTTCTCGCAAAGTATCTTCACGAGCTTACCACCAATCTCGGCTTCGATCTCGTTCATCATCTTCATCGCCTCGATGATGCACAACGCCTGGCCCTTGCGTACGCCGTCACCCTCCTCCACGAAGGGATCGGAATCGGGCGACGCCGCGCGATAGAACGTCCCCACCATCGGGCTCTGCACGTAGCGATGGCCGGGGCCGAGTTCCGGCGCTGCCGGAGGCCGCGCATCTGAGATCGGACCGCCGAGACCCACCGCGGCCTCGACGGCCGCGCGCGCCGCGCCGCGCTTGGGAGCGCCAGCCAGAGCCGGATGATGCTCGTCGGCCGAATTGGCCGCGCGCACCAGGCGCACCTTGCCCTTTTTGTCTTCGATTTCAAGCTCGCTCAGCCCAAAATCACGCATCAGGGCGAGCAGAGCTTTTATTTCCCGCAGTTCCATCGACGCTCCAAGGTACGGTCCAGGCCGTTTCGCGTTACGCCAAGCAGGCGATGCGCGTCAGGCCTCGGCGACGGCGCGCTCCGCTTCGATCAACCGCTTCGCCGCGCGCAGCGCCAGAAGGTAGCCCTCGGCGCCGAATCCCATGATCCGGCCGACCACGATGCCGGCGATGGTCGAGTGATGGCGAAACGGCTCGCGCGCATAGACGTTGGATAGATGGACCTCGACGGTCGGTAATTCACAGGCGGTTATCGCGTCGCGAATCGCCACGCTGGTATGCGTATAGGCCGCCGGGTTTATCACCAGCACCCGAGCGCGCCCACGCGCACGCTGGATTCGATCCACTATCGCCCCTTCGCTGTTCGACTGAAAGGTCTCCACCTTGAGGCCCAACTCGCGGCCCAACTGCTTGAGCGACCGGTCGATGTCCGCCAGCCGTGTGCGCCCGTAAATTTCCGGCTCGCGCTGGCCGAGCAAATTCAGGTTCGGTCCGTGGATAACCAGCACCGTCGCAGGTGCCTGAGACGCATTGTCCGCGGCGGCTTCCTGAGCGCCCGTTTTGCCTGTCGTCGCCATCCCTCGCCGGCATTGAAGCCTACCAATCCGCAGCTTTCAAGCAACCGCTAAAGTGCGTATCAACAGCGAAGCGCAACGCAACGTGTCAAATCATTACTAATCGTCTTGATCGTTGTCTTGGCGTGTTCGCCGTGACGCCAGTGCATCCTGGTAGACGTCGCGCCGGCTGCGCCCGCCTAACCGCGCCATCACCGCGCTCGCCTGTTTGAGCGAAAGTCCGGCTTCGCACAGCGTTTCGACCGTGAGCGCCGGCGCCGCCGCCGAATCGCTTTCGCCGGCCCGCTCTTGCGCGCCCTGGTCACGACCCTTGCCCGCCACCACCAGCGTGATTTCGCCGCGCGCGGCGCTTGCGGTGAAGCGCGCCGCCAGCTCTCCCAGGTTCGCGCGCACCACTTCCTCGTACGTCTTGCCTATTTCGCGCACGACCGCGGCCTCGCGCCCCTGGCCGAAAATCGCGGCCATCTCGGTCAGCGTCGGACCCAGACGGCGCGCCGCCTCGAAAAACACCATCGTGCGCCGCTCGCTGGCTAGCGCCTTCAATTCGTTTCGGCGGGACGCGGGTTTCGAGGACAGGAAGCCCTCGAAGGTGAAACGGTCGGTGGGCAATCCGGCGATCGAGAGCGCGGCGACCACGGCCGAAGGACCTGGAATCGCGCCAACCCGGATTCCCGCGTCGAGCGTCTCGCGCACCAGTCTGAAGCCAGGGTCGGAGATCGCCGGCGTGCCCGCATCGGTCACCAGCGCGATTCGCGCGCCGCGGCGCATGCGCTCGACCAACTCGGGTGCGCGGCGTTCCTCGTTATGCTCGAAGTAGCTAAGCGTCGGGGTGCGGATCGCATGCGCGGCGAGTAGCGGCGCTATTCGCCGCGTGTCCTCGCACGCAATTAAATCCACTTGCGCCAGGATGGCGAGCGCGCGCGGGCTCAAATCGGCGATATCGCCGATCGGCATCGCAACGACATATAGCATTCCCGCCACGTGCGCGGCTGTTATCTTTGGATATCTCGTTCCCGGATGATCGTTCCGTCGTCCTTACGCGCGGCAACCACGCTGAGATGCATGAGACCAAGCAGTCCCAGCCCCAGAACCACCTCGAAGGACGAACTTCCGACGAAACCAGCAATTCCCAAAAGCAAGCCGAAGAGCAGGGTGAAAACTAGCGGAGACATTTGATACCCCTCCGATCCCTGGCAATGCGCCCCCGCGCAGCGCTAGCAAACGCGATGTCGTAAAAGCCGCTCGGGGACCGAAGTATACCGCCGCACGCGCAGCCAAACTATCGAAATCGCGATCCCTCGCGCGAAAACCATACTGCCCTTACTTTCAATCAATCGTGATTCCTTTACGTGAGCCTTATCATTCGATGGCCCGTTGAATAGCCTCCATCCACGACTACGGCCTGACCCGTGATAAAAGACGCGTCTTGCGAGCACAGAAATAACGCGACCCGCGCTATCTCCTCAGGCGCTCCGGTGCGTCCCAGAAGATGCATCGCGGCGAACATCTGATGGGCTCGCGCGCGCTTCTCGGGCGTCAGGTTGTCGAAGCCGCTCTCGTAAAGCGGTGTTTCGATCGATCCCGGGCAGATGCAGTTGACGCGAATCCCGTGCTCCGCGTAGTCCATCGCGAGCGACTTGGTCAGCAGAATCACGCCGGCCTTCGCCGCGCAGTACGCGGCCATCTGGCGGAAGCCCTCGATACCGGCGACCGACGCGGTGCTCAGGATCGCGCCGCCACGCTTCATCAACTCGGGCAACGCGTACTTGCAGCCGAGGAAGACGCCCTTCAGATCGACGTCGATCGTGCGGTCCCATTCCTCTTCGGTGAGCAGATGCGTGCGTCGGGCGAAACCGATGCCGGCGTTGTTGTAGAGGATGTCGAGACGGCCGAAGCGGCTTACCGTTTCGGCCACCATCCGCTCGGTGTCGGCGGCCTTCGCTACGTCGGCACGAATCGCGATCGCGTCGCCCCCGCTGTTCGTGATTTCGGCGGCGACTGCGCGCGCGTGGTCCTCGGCGCGATCCACGATCGCGAGCTTCGCGCCCTCCGCGGCAAACACCAGCGCGGTGGCACGGCCGATTCCCGATCCGCTGCCGGTGATCAATGCGACCTTTCCGTCGAGCTTGCCCATTTTCAGTTTCACTCCCTTTGATTCGCCGCCGATTCCTCGTGATGTTGTCCGGCGCCGCGCCGAGACGCTATAGCATCTAACTTGCGATCATTTGCGCATCAAGCGCGAGACCGCATCCCGGGAGGTTCCAGGCGATGGCACGCTTACCATATCTCGACAAATCGGATCTGTCGGCGGAAAACCAGGACCTGCTGATACGCAACATCAACCTGGTGCGCGCGCTCGTGCACAGCCCCAATGGTGCCCGCGCCTTCGGCACGCTCGCGGCCTTCATTCGCTTCAAGAGCCACCTCGATCCGCGCCTGCGCGAGCTGGCTATCTTGCAAGTCGGCTACCTGACCCGCTCGCCCTATGAATATTCGCATCATGTGAAGCTGGGCCGCGAATTCGGAGTCTCGGACGACGACCTTCGCGCCATCGCCGAAGAAACCGCCGGCCGGCCAACCGGGCTCGACTCGCTGGCCAAGGCGGTCTTGCGCGCGGCGCGCGAGATGACGCTCGAGCTCGCGGTGTCGGACGAAACGTTCGCGGCGCTGCGCGCTGAACTGGACAACGAACGCCTGGTGGACCTGGTGATGACGATCGCGTTGTACAACGGCGTGGTGCGGCTGCTCGCGACGCTGCAGATCGACGTCGAACCCGACTATCAGCACTACCTCGACGAGTTCCCACTGCCGAAGAAATAGGGGTGCGCCGCGCGCTGACGAGGCGGCAACCTTCGCGCGCCTTTACGACGGACCGGTGAAGAAGTGCATCGAGCGGTCCGCGAATGCGATGATCGGCGTCCAGTACAGTCCCAGCCCGATCGTGGCGCACGCCAGCACGCCCATCAGGCCGTAGGTCCACGGCTCGAACGTAACCGGCGTCTCGTCGCCGCGCGGCTGCTCGAGAAACATCATCCTGATCGGCGCCATGTAGTAGTAGAGCGAAACCGTCGAATTCAAAATGCCGATCACCGCCAGCACGTAGAACTGCGAACGGATGACCGCGGCGAAGATGTAGAACTTGCCGATGAAGCCGATGGTCGCGGGGATGCCGGTCAGCGAAAGCAGGAAGATCGCCAGCGCAATCGCAGGAAGCGCGCCGCCGCGCCAGGCCAGGCCGCGATAGGCCTCGAGGTCTTCGCGGCCGGTCGCGTTGGCGACGATCATCACGACTAAAAACGCCCCCGCGTCCATCACGTAGTAGGCGAACAGATAGAACAGCGTCGCGCGGATGCCGTCGTCGGTCAGAATCACGATGCCCATCAGCGCATAGCCGGCCTGCGCGATCGAGGAGTAGGCGAGCAGACGCTTCATGTTGGTCTGCTGAAGCGCCGCGAGATTGCCGAGCGTCATCGTGATCACGCATACGACCAGCAGCAGTTGCGGCCAATCGACGCCGTTAAGCGGCTGCCAGTTTCCGCCCGCGCCCAGGCGCGAGATCGCGGGGTAAAAGAAACGCGTCAGCAACGCGAAGCCGGCCGCCTTCGATCCCACGGCAAGGAAGGTGGTGATCGGAATCGGCGCGCCGGTATAAACGTCGGGCGCCCACATGTGAAACGGCACCGATGCGATCTTGTAGCCGAGCCCAGCCAGGATCAGCACCAGCGCGACGAACACGGTGAGCACCGGGACATGGCCAGGCGCGCTCAGCGCGCTGTTGATCGCGCCAAAGTCGAGCGAGCCGGCGATTCCGAAAATCCAGCTCATCCCGTAGACCATCGTGCCCGAGGCGACGCCGCCATAGATCAGATACTTCAACGCGGCCTCTTGCGAGCGGCGGTTGCGGCGCAGGAAACCGGTCAGGATGTAGGAGGTCAGGCTTACGAACTCCAACGCGAGATACGCCATCAGGAGGTTGGTCGCCTCCGCCATCAGGAACATCCCGAGCGTACTGGCGAGCAGAATGGCGTAGTACTCGCCCTGGTCGCAGTGGCGCACCTCGACCGAGCCAATCGACATCCAGACCGCGACCAGCGCGGCCAGCGCAATCAGCGCACGGAAGAAAACCGCGAAGGCGTCGAACACCAGCATCCGATGGAACAGCCACGCGCCGCGCTGCGCCGGCTCGATCGCGATCAGCACCAGCGCGCCGGCGGTCAGGATCAGCGCGATATCTCCGAGCGGCGATTTGTCGCGCAGAATCAGATCGGCGACCACCAGCAGGATGACCCCGGCCGTCAGCAATAGCTCGGGTAGGAAGTGGCTCAGGCTTGCGAGGTTGCCGAGGTCCATCCTAGTCCGTCCGCTTAATCCGTCCGCTGATCCGTCAAGCAGTTCGCCGGCGCGCACCCGACGCTCAACGCACCATCGCGGTCGCCGGCGCATGCGCCATCAGCACGACCTGGTTGACGTGACTGAGCGAGGCGCCGAGCAAATTGAGGATGGCGTGCGGATAGACGCCGAGGATGAGCACGATGATCGCGAGCGGCACCAGCGTGAAGGCCTCGCGCAGCGTGAGGTCGCTCAGGCCCTTGTACTTTTCGTTGAGCGGACCGAGGTAGATGCGCTGGAAGGTCCACAGCATGTAGCCAGCGGTCAAAATCGCGGTGCCCGCGCCCAGGATCGTCATTACCGGGTAACGCTGCCACGCCCCGATCAGCACCAAAACCTCGGAGATGAAGGCCGAGAGTCCCGGCAACCCCATCGCGGCGAAGAATGCGAAGCCGGTCAGCGCGGCATACATCGGCATCTGGCTGGCCAGCCCGCCGAAGCCCGCGATCTCGCGATGGTGCGCACGATCGTAGATCACGCCGACCAGCAGGAAGAGCATCGCAGTGATGATGCCGTGATTGAACATCTGCAGCACCGCGCCGTTGATTCCGGCCTCGGTCAGCGCCGCCATCCCCAGCATCACGTAACCCATGTGGCTCACCGAGGAGTAGGCGATGAGCTTCTTGTAGTCGGTCTGCGCCATCGCGCACAGCGCGCCGTATACGATATTGATCGCGCCGATCACGCCGAGCAGCCAGAAAGCGAACTCGTGGCTGGCGGCCGGCAGGATCGGAAAAGTTGATAGCGCAGGATGCCGTAGGTGCCCATCTTGAGCAGCACGCCGGCCAGGATGACGCTGATGGCGGTGGGCGCCTCGACGTGCGCGTCGGGCAGCCAGGTGTGGAACGGAAACGCCGGGATTTTGATCGCGAAGCCGATAAACAGCGCGATCCACGCCACCCGCTGAAAGGTCATCGAGTAGATGGCCGGCGTTGGCGGCGAGCTCGATCATGTCGAAGGTCGGCGTCGCGCCGTAATAGTACAGACCCCAGCATCGCTAGCAGGATCAGCACCGAGCCGAGCAGCGTGTAGAGGAAGAACTTGATCGCGGCGTACTCGCGCCGCGGCCCGCCCCAGACGCCGATGAGGAAGTACATCGGCAGCAGCATCACTTCCCAGAAGACGTAGAACAGGAAGAAGTCGAGCGCGACGAACACGCCCATCATGCCGGTGTCGAGCAGCAACAGCAGCGCGTAGTAGCCGCGCTCGCCGCGTTCGATGCTGAAGCTGGCGAACACCGAGATGAAGCAGATGATCGCGGTCAGCAGAACCATCGAGATGCTGATCCCGTCGACCCCGAGAAAGTAATTGATGTGATAGGCGGGAATCCAGGCGCGATGCTCGGCGAACTGGATGGAAGCGGTGGTGGTATCGAAGTTGGCGTAGAGCCATCCGGCGATCAGCAGTTGTGGAAAGGTGAAGAGCGCGGCGATCCAGCGGATGAACTTCTCTTGCCCCTTGGGGCAAAGCAGGATCAAGACCATCCCGGCGAGCGGAATGAAGGTGATAAGAGTCAGCGGATGAGTCATCGTCGGTTGCGCGTTGCCGCTGTTGGGTTTGCCGCCCTTCCCCGCGTCCGCCTCACGTCCGCAACACCGCACGGACGATGAGCGCGAACGTAACCGCCGCCAGGATTCCGTACAGGTAGCCGTTGATCGAACCGGTCTGAAGCCGCCGCATCCGTCCGCCCACCTCCAGCGTCATGTTGGAGGCGAGGTTGACCAGCCCGTCGACTACGTAGCGGTCGAGCAGGCCCGAGAGCCACGAACTGAAAACGGTCAGCGTGGCGGCGAAATTGACGATCCAGTCGATGATGTGGAAATCGAACCAGGCCGCGGCTTGCGAGGCCTCCAGCGTCCCAGCTACCGGACCGGCCGCGTACGCCTCGTCGACGTAATATTTGTTGAGCACCGTCCGATAGAGCGCACCGCCCCATAGTTCGCCAACCCAAGCGAAGGAGGTCGAGCCCTGGCGATAGATCAGGTCGGCGAGGAACCATCCCGCGGCCACCAGCGCCAGCGACAGCACGGCGAGGCCGGCTTCGGCGCTCCGGTTCTCGGTCGCGGACTCGACCAACTGGCGCGTGGCCGGCGAGGCGAACACCGGTGCAAGAAAGTTTGCGAACGGATGCCCGAACGGATCGAGACGCTCGATGAAGCCGGGCAACCTTACCAGGCCGCCGACCACCGACAACGCGCCGAGCACGATCAACGCCAGCGTCATCGAGGGCGGCGATTCATGCAGATGATGCTCCTGCTCGTGAGTGCCGCGGAACTCGCCGAAGAACGTCATGTAGACCTGGCGGAACATGTAAAACGCGGTGATTCCCGCGCCGATCCACAAAAGCCCCCACAGCAGCGCATGCCCGTGGGCAAAGCTGTCCCAGATGATCGCGTCCTTCGACATGAAACCGGCGAACGGCGGGATGCCGCACAGTGCAAGCGTCGCGGCGAGAAAAGTCCAGAACGTGATTGGCAGCCGCTCGCGCAGACCACCCATCAGACGCATGTCCTGCACGCCGCCCATCGCATGGATCACCGAGCCCGCGCCGAGAAACAGGCAGGCCTTGAAAAACGCGTGCGTCATCAGGTGGAAAACGCCGTCGACGTAAGCGCCCACACCGACCGCGGCGAACATGTAGCCGAGCTGGCTCACCGTCGAGTAGGCCAGCACCTTCTTGATATCGTCCTGGGTGGTGCCGATAGTCGCGGCGAAAAACGCGGTCAGCGACCCGACCGTCGCGATCGCCAGCATCGTCGCCGGCGCCATCGAGAACAAAAAATTCAGCCGCGCCACCATGTACACGCCCGCCGTCACCATCGTGGCCGCGTGGATTAGCGCGCTCACCGGCGTCGGCCCCGCCATCGCGTCAGGCAGCCATACGTGAAGCGGAATCTGCGCCGACTTGCCGGTCGCGCCCGCGAACAGCAGCAGCGTCACGAACGTAACCAGCGACATCCCGAAGTAGCCGGGCATCCCAGCCAGCGCGGGCGCCCAATGCGCGACCTCGCGTATGACCAGGGTCGGATGGCCGGCCGCGCCGAGTCCGGTGAATAGCGAATACAGCGCGACCACGAACGCCCAGTCGCCAACGCGGTTGACGATAAACGCCTTGTTGCCGGCAGTGGTGTTCGCGAGGTCCTTGTACCAGAAGCCGATCAGCGCGAACGAGCACAGCCCCACGCCCTCCCAGCCGACGAACATCAGCCACAGGTTGTCCGCCAGCACCAGCACCAGCATCGCGAACGTGAACAGGTTGAGCCACGCGAAGAAGCGCCAGTAGGATTCGTCCTCGTGCATGTAGCCGATGGAATAGATGTGAATCAGGCCGCCGACCCCGGTGACGATCAGCACCATCAGCATCGAGAGCGGGTCGAGCCAGAACGCGATGTCGAGCCGCAGCGGACCCACGTAGATCCATCGCCAGAGATGGTCGAGCATGAAGCGGTCGGCGGGCGCCATCGCCAGCATCGTGGACCAGGCATACACGGCGAGCGCAAAGGCCGCGGCCACCGTCCCGCATCCCACGATGCTAATCGTACGCTTGCCAAGCTCGCGCTGCAGGCGGGCGCCAGCCAGAAAGTTAACCGCCGCGCCGAGCAGCGGCAGCAGAACAATCCAGCGCACGAAATCGACCGCGAGCGGATGCTCCATCGCGCTACAGCCTCACCTCAACCCCACCGCAATCGCGCCGATCCAACCAAAAGCGAGATCGCCAACGGGATCGCGTCGATATAAGCAGAAAACGCGGCGAAAACAAGGAAAACGTTGCGGCGCAAAGCCCGTGGCGCTCGAAGCGAAAGCGTCTAACCGCTGAGCGTCTCGGTCGCATCGACGTCGATCGTGCGCAGGTTCTGGTAGATAGCCAGGATCACGGCGAGACCGATTACGGCCTCAGCCGCCGCCAGCATGATGACGAAGATCGCGAAGATTTGCCCGTCGTAGCGGGCGCCGCCGAAATAGGCGAAGGCGAGATAGTTGATATTGGCGGCGTTGAGGATGAGCTCGATGCCCATCAGAATGCCGATCGCGTTGCGCCGCGTCAGCACGCAGTACGACCCGAGCAAAAACAGGATCAGCCCCAGGACGAGGAAATGGTCGAGAGTGATCCCGCCATCCATCACGGTTAGCCTCCTGCCTTCTTCGCGGACGGACTCGCGGGCGGCGCCACTGGGTCCTGTCGCAAGTCTTGGCGCGAGATGACGACCGCACCGATCAGCACCGCCAGCAAGACCAACGAGGCAACCTCGAACGGTAACACATAAGCGCTCAAAAATGCGTTGCCGACGCCGTAAGTCGTCGCGGACACGCTGATTTTCGACGCCAGATGCCACGGCGTCCGCAGCGTCGCGTACAGCATCACCGCCCCCGCCAGCGCGATCACGCTCAGGCCCGCCACTGGGCCGGCCACGCGATTCGATACGGCGACGTCGCCGATTCCCTGCGTCAGCATCACGGCGAAGATCGTCAGCACCACGATGCCGCCGACGTAGAGCAGCACCTGGACCATCGCGACGAAATCGGCGGCGAGCAAAATATAAATCCCGGCCACGCCCATCAGGGCGCCGACCAGCGCGAATGCCGAGTACACGATGTTGCGCGAGAATGCGACCAGTGCGGCGAAGCCGACGGTCATCGCTGCGATGAAGTAGAAGATTATCTGCGCTGCGAGAGAGTTGAGCATGTGGCGGTCGGCGCCGGCGCGGCCGAGAGGCTACGCCGTCGGCTCCGGCTCGTCCTTGTTGGCGCTCGGTCCGCCGCCGGCTGCGGGAAGCGCGGCGTCGCCGCTCGGGGTCGGCGCGGCCGCTCCGAGCGACGTGGCCGCGGACTTGGATTCGTCCGCGGCGGCGGTCTCGGCGGGCGCGGACGCGCCCGCCGAGACCGCCGCCGATTCTGGCTTCGCCATCGACGCGGCTGCCGCAGCAGCAGCGTCCGGCTTCGCCGCCGCCACGGCGCCGGCTGCGGGCGGGGCGGGTTTTACTGCCGCCGCCGCTGGGGCCGCGGGCTTCGCCGCGGCCCCAGCGGCGGCGGTAACGGACGCGGCCGGCGGCTTGCTGCCGCCCGGCTCCGCCCATTCGTCGACGTAGCGCATCCCGCGCTCGAGCAACTGGCCCACGTGCGCGTCGGGCTCGGGGCCTTTCTTAACCTTGTAGGCCACCACCGGCTCGGGCACGTAGCGGCGAATCAGGCTCTCCAGCGAGAAGTCCGCACCCTCGAACTCGGTCGTATGATGGATCGAGCCCGTCGGGCACGGCTCGCTGCACAGGCCGCAGTACATGCACTTGGCGATGTCAATATCGAACTGCGAGATGGTCAACTCGCGCGTCTGCGCGTTCTTCTCGCACACGATCACGATACAATCGATCGGGCAAGCGCGCTCGCACGCGAGGCAGCCCGTGCAAATCTCCAGGTCGACGTCGAGGATGCCGCGATACCGAAACGGCAGAGTGTCCTGCACGCGCACCGGCGTGCGATCGGGGTACTGGATGGTGTAGGGGCGGCGGATCAGATGCGACGCGCTCACCGCCATCCCGTCAAAGACGGTGAAGACCGCTTCCTTGATATGGCGAAAGTATTCGGTTGCCGCTCCCATCGTCTCGCCGCACACCCTGTTCAACACGCCACGATCAGATGACGATCAGATCGTCGGATGCAGGTACATCTCCATCCGCGAGCGTTTCAGATAGTACATCACGCGCTGAATGAACAGCACGGTTATCGCCACGCCCAGCGCGAACATCACGTAGCCCGCGACCGGATTGCCGTCGGGCCAGATCGCGACCCACACCGCCGTGCCGATCATGTTGATGAAAGCGATCGGCACGAAAAACTTCCAGCAGAGCGACATCATCTGATCGATCCGCACCCGCGGCAGCGTCCCCCGCACCCACATCGAAGTGAAAACCAGGAACAGCACCTTGACGTTGAAGCTCAATAGCTGAAGCACGTTCATCACGACCGGGCTCGGGCTCAGCCGCGGCGCCTGCCATCCGCCAAGGTACAAAGTCGTTATGAGCGCGCCGGCGATGAACATGTTGCCCCACTCGGCGAAGAAAAAAAGCAGGTAGCGCATCCCGCTGTACTCGGTCGCGAAGCCGGCGACCAGTTCGGACTCGGCCTCCGGCAGGTCGAACGGCGTGCGATTACCTTCGGCCAGCGCGGAGACGTAAAGCACGATCGCCGCGACGAAGCAGAAGGGATTCGAGAACAAAAACCAACGATACGGCTCCCATCCCTGGGCCCTGATGATGCCCTGCATCGAGAGCGTGCCAGTGATCAGCACCACCGGGAAAATCGACATCCCGGCGGGAATCTCGTAGCTGATGATCTGCGCCGCCGAGCGGATACCGCCGATCAGCGACCACTTGTTGTCCGACGCCCATCCGGCCATCAGCACGCCGACCACGGTCAGCGCCGTTATCGCGGTGAAGTAGAGGATGCCGACGTTCAGGTCGGCCAGGATGAGCGCCGAGGAGAACGGCATCACCGCCCACGGCAGCACGAACCCGAGCACGACCACGTACGGCGCCAACTTGAACAGTCGCGCGTCGGCCTCGTCGGGTATGATGTCTTCCTTGAGCACGTGCTTGGCGCCGTCGGCCAGCCATTGCAGCGAGCCGTTGGGGCCGACGCGGTTGGGCCCGACGCGCGACTGGATACGCGCCCACACGCGGCGCTCGACCCAGCTCACGATTCCAGCGAACGGAAAGGCCACGCCCAGGAAGACCACCGCGCTCAGCACGAGGATGAAGGCCGCGTAAACCAGGTCGCGCGGCGGATGTTTTCCGAACTCGCCGGCCGCGATCAGGCTGTCGATCCAGTTTTGCATCGGCGCCCTAGCGATCGATCTCCGGCGCGATAACGTCGAGGCTCGCGATCAGCACCACCAGGTCCGCGATCATCAGTCCGCGGCTCAGCTTCTGGATGATACCCATCGCGGCAAACGAACCGGTGCGCACGTGGACTCGCCACGGATAGCCGCTGCCGTCGCTCACTACGTACCATCCCTGGTCGCCGCGCGCGCTTTCCACGCGCACCTGGCACTCGCCGGCCGGCGGACGGAAATTGCGCACCACCTTGGCCAGCACCGGGCCGTCGGGCATCCGCGTAAGCGCCTGGCGCAGAATTTTCGCCGATTCCTTCATCTCATAGATCCGCATCATGTAGCGGTCCATCGAGTCGCCCAGCGTGCCCCACTCTCCGTGGCCAATCGGAACGTCGAACTCGAAATCGGAGTAAGCCGAATACGGCATGTCCTTGCGCACGTCCCACTTGACGCCGCAGGCGCGCAGGTTGGGCCCGACCAGGTTGTAGTTGATCGCTTCCTCGGCGCTTATCGGGGCGACGTTGGCCAGGCGCTGGATGCAGATCTTGTTGTAGGAGAAGAGCGCGTTGTACTCCGCGAGAATCGGATCGAGATGATCGAGGTAGGCGAGCGCTTTCTCGCGCCAGCCCGGCGGCAGATCCCACGCCACGCCGCCGATGCGCATGTAGTTGAAGGTCAGGCGCGCGCCGCACAGTTCCTCGATCAGGTCGTTGATCATCTCGCGCTCGCGCAGCGCGTGCAGAAAAGGCGTCATCGCCCCGATATCCATCCCCATCAGGCCGACCGTGAGCAGATGCGAAGCGATGCGGTTGAATTCCGTTGAAATCACCCGGCAGTACTCGCCGCGGCGCGGCACTTCGATGCCGCCGAGCTTCTCGCACGCCATCCCCCAGCCCTGGTTGGTGAACATCGCGCACACGTAGTCGACGCGGTCGGTGTACGGCATGAAGCCGTGGTAGCCGACCTTCTCGGCGATCTTCTCGATCGAGCGATGCAGATAACCGACGTCGGGCACGGCCTCGCGCATCACCTCGCCGTCGGCGCGAATCACAAAGCGCAACACCCCGTGGGTCGAGGGATGCTGCGGCCCCATGTTCAGCGTCATTTCCTCGGTGCGCAGCGCTGGTTCGGTGGCATCGCTCATTTTTTATGCTGTTCCAGGCGGACGATCGGACTTTCGCGCACGGTCGAGATGCCGTGATATTCCTGAGGCTCGACGAAGTCCTTGCGCAGCGGATGGCCGGGCCAATCCTCGGGCATCAGGATGCGGCGCAGATCGCTATGGCCGTCGAAGTTGACGCCCACCAGGTCGAAGATTTCGCGCTCCATCCAGTTGGCCGACTTCCAGATGCCTTCGACGGTCGCCACCCGCGGCTCTTCGCGCGGGAGTTTTATCTTGAGCACCGCGCCGTGGCGATGGCTGTAAGAAAACAGATGGTAAACGACCGCGACGTGGTCCTTGTAATCGACGCCGGTCTCATTCGACAGGCAATCCATCGCAAGCTCCGGCTCCTCGCGCAGGTAACGGCAGATTTCGACCAGCGCCGCCGGATCGATCACGGCAAACGGGTCGGGCTTCTTCTCACTCGTCTCCAGAATCCGCTCGCCGAAACGCACCTTGAGTCGCTCGTATATCTGGAGCGGCTCCATCGTCGGCGGCGGCTAAGCGGCCTCTCCCTTGGCGCGCGGCGCTCTGGCGAGCCAGCGCTCGGTCATGATCTTTTCCTGCAACTTCAGCAGGCCCTCGGTCAGCGCCTCGGGACGCGGCGGGCATCCGGGCACATAAACATCGACCGGGATGACCTTGTCGACGCCGTCGCAAACCGAGTACGCGAGCTGGAACAGTCCGCCGCAGTTCGAACAGCTCCCCATCGAGATCACGTACTTGGGATCGGGCATCTGGTCGTACAACAGCCGCGTGCGCAGCGCCATCTTGAGCGTCAACGTGCCCGCGATAATCATCAGGTCCGACTGGCGCGCCGAAGCGCGCGGGGTCGCGCCGAACCGTTCGATATCGGCGCGTGGACCACCCGTATGCATCAGCTCGATCGCGCAGCAGGCGAGTCCGAAGAGCATGTACCAGATGCTCGACTTGCGCATCCAGTTGATCAGCTCGTCGGTCTTGGTGGTCAGGACGTAGTCCGGCAGGCTGTTCAGCAATGGCATTTTTCGACCTTCACGCTTGTCAGTCTATGCTATCCGCCGGGCTAAGCTATCAGTCGGGGATTTGCTTGACCCACTCGAGGTCGTGCTTGACCCAGACGTAGGCCAGCCCCACGAACAGGATCAGCAGGAAGATGAGCAGCTCGCCGAGCGCGAACCATCGCTGACCGTGACGCACCCAGTCCGAGAACACGGCGGCGACCGGGTAGATAAAGGCGACTTCGACCTCGAAGATTACGAAGATCAGCGCGATCAAGTAAAAGCGAACGTTGAAGTTTATCCAGGCGCGTCCGGTGGGCGGCTCGCCGCACTCGTAGGCCATCAGCTTGCGCGCATACGGATTGTTCGGCGCCAGCAGCTTTTGCAGGCCGATCAGCAGCGCCGAGACGCCGAGCGCCAGGATAGTCAGGGCAAGGGCGACGCTGAACTGAAAGTACATCCTACGTCTGCGGCCTCATCTGTCAGACCCGCGTTTACACTCTGATCCTCATGTAGTTGGCGAGGATCACCCTGTCAACACGGGCTTGTTTCATCGGCGCGGGCGCCGCCGCTCCGATCTCGGGGCTCGCGCATCATGCGCGGAAGCGCCCGCGAAACACGAACTCCTCCTGAGGCTTGCGTACGCGCGGCGAAAACTCGCGCTGGCGCTGCGATTCGGTAAGCGCCGCTGGGTCACCCGCGTAACCCGCCGCGATTACGCTTACCGGATCGTAGCCCTCGGGTACGCCGTAAAGCTCGCGCACTTTGTCGGGGTAAAACCCGGCCATCGGATGCGCGAACAGGCCCATCGCCATCGCCTGATTGATCATTTGCGCCGTTGCGAGCCCCACGTCGTGGATCGCGTGCGAGTTTGGCTTGCCGCTTTGCGCGAACTTAAGCCGCGCCACCGACACGATCAGCACCGGCGCACGCGAGGCCCAGGTCTGGTTGCTTTCGACGAGACAGCTCAGCAAGCGCGCGAATTCGGCCTCGTCGTCCCGGGTGGCGACGATGAAACTCCACGGCTGCTCGTTGAAGCTCGAGGCCGACCAGCGGGCCGCCTCGAACATGCTGAGCAACTTTTCCGGCTCGACCAGGCGCTCGGCGAAGGCCCGCGGGCTCCATCGCCGCCGCACCGATTCCGCGATCGGATGGGCATTCTCCGCTGGCTTTTCCATCCGTCAGATGACCGTGGTGCTCGCGGGTTCGTCGATCACGCGGTTTTCGATATGCCCGATACGCTCGATCTCGATCCGCACCACATCTCCGGCCTTGAGCCAGCGCGGCGGCTTCATCGCAAGGGCCACGCCCGACGGAGTTCCGGTCGAGATGATGAGGCCCGGCTCGAGCGTGCATACCGTCGAGAGCGTTTCGATAATCGAGAAGCAGTCGAAGATCAGGTTGCGCGTGTTCGAGTGCTGGCGCTCCTCGCCATTGACCAGCGTGCGCAGGTCGAGCGTATGCGGGTCGCCGATTTCGTCCGGCGTCACGATCCACGGCCCGGTCGGACCATGGGTGTCCCATGACTTGCCGAGCGTCATGGTGGCTGCCTTGCGTTGCCAGTCGCGCACGCTCACGTCGTTGACGATCAGGTAACCGCCGATAACCTCGTGGGCGCGCTCGCGCGGCACGTGGCGGCAGCGCCGCCCGATAACCAGTCCGAGTTCGCCTTCGTAGTCCAGCGCCTCCGAGGCGCGCGGCAGATGAATCGGGTCATAGGGCCCGTTTACGCAGGTTATCTGCTTGTTGAAAAAGATCGGGAAAGTCGGACGGTCGCGGCCGGTTTCTCCGATATGGTCGGCGTAGTTGAGGCCGATCGCGAGGAACTCGGGTGGGCGCCGAATCGGCGCCTCGAGCCTCACCTGGTCAAGGGCGATCCGGTTTTTGCCCCCGGTCGCCGCCCCGCGCGCGCGATCGACCGCGCCGCTGCCAGCCGCGAGCAGCGCCGACATCTCGCGCGGCAACTCGGGCGCCGCCGCGGCGAGATCGACCACTGCGTCGTCAACCACGACGCCGATTCGGGTGCTTCCCTGATGTGTAAAGGTCGCGAGCTTCATGGCATTCTCCCTGCCCGCGCAATCGGGCGAGCACCGAATGGGCCAGGCTTGTCGAGGTCCTGAGACGCCGTGACCATCGAAGTGTGAGCGGTCACTTCAACCGCTTAAAGATTGCGTCCAACACCTCGGCGCGCAGCCACGCGCCGTGTTTGTCCGCGCACGCCATCATCGCGACGCCGCCGCGAGTCTCGGCCACCAATGGCTTGCGGCACTGCGGGCAGAGAGCGTCGTCGCCCTTTTTGCGCAGCTTCTCGAGCAGTTCCTGGTCGCGCTGATGGGCCCATTGTTCCTCGCGCGCATGTTCGACGTCGTGGAGCTTGTCGCCGAGGCGATCTTTTTCGTCCATAGATTTTTGTCCCGAGAGTTTTTGTCCCGCGCTTTTTTTGTCGCGCGATCTTTGTCCCGTCACTATATTTTGTATATAACTATATGTGTTGAGTATATGACTATATGTGTTGAGTATATGCGTTGCCCGGAGCGCCGCGCGTACTTTGCTTAGAGCATTTCCTTGACGAGCTTGCCGCTGCGCGCCTTTTCGACCGTTTCCTCGAACTTGCTTCCCAGGTCCGCACCCATTTCCTTGGCGCGCTTCTTGGCCCACAGCCCGACGTTACGCGAGTCGCGATAGAACGACTCATCGCGCGGCCGGGACGTGTCGAACTCCGCCAGCCGCGACGCCTCGCTCGAAACCACCGCGAACGACGACATCACGCGCTTGAGGCGCGTCGCGCCGCATACCGGACAGGCCAGCCGCGCGCGGCGCCGCGAACCCATCACGACGTGCGAGCTTACCTTCGCACAGGCCGCACACTCGTACTCGTAAATTGGCATCGACGATGACAATAACTCTGCGCAATGGAGCGGGCAAACCGCCGCTTTGGCGACCTCCGCCGAGCGTCAACCAAACATGGGCGCGCGCCCATTTGGCATTGCGTTCCAGCCGTTGCTAGCATCCCGCACAATTCCGCCGCAATTCCCACAAAGCTCCGCTAAAATTCCGAAAGGAGAAATAACGATGAAGCTTTACGACAGCAAGGTGGCGCCGAATCCGCGTCGCGTGCGGATCTTCCTGGCCGAAAAGGGTATCCAGGTCCCCGACGAGCAGGTCGATCTCGCCAAGGCGCAAAATCGCGGTCCGGAGTTTTTGAAGATCAACCCCTTCGGCGGAGTGCCGGTGCTGCAACTGGACGACGGCACCAACCTCGCCGAGTCGGTCGCAATCTGCCGCTACTTCGAAGAGACCCATCCCGAACCGCGCCTGATGGGCGTCGACGCGCGCGATAAGGCGTTGGTCGAGATGTGGCAGCGGCGGATGGAACTCAACCTGCTCGGGATGGTCACCGGATGCTTTCGCAACACGTCGGACTTCTTCAAGGGACGCATCCCGCAGGTGCCCGAGTACGGCGAGGTCTGTCGGCAGGCGGCAGAGAAGACATTGGGGTTGCTCGACGGCTTCCTGGCCGAGCACAAATTCATCGCCGGCGAGCGCTACACCATCGCCGACATCACGGCGCTAGTGGCGATCGACTTCGCCAAGCTGATCAAGCTGCGGATATCGCCCGAGCAGAAGAACCTGGCGCGATGGTACGAGGCGGCATCCTCGCGTCCAAGCGCGAAGGCCTGAGATTGGCAAGGCTGATTCTGCAATGCAGCGGGGCCGGCGCTTTTGCGCTGGCCTCGCGGCCTCAGCGCGCGGCCGGCAATTCGTACAGCACGGGTGGGCCGCCTCCTCCGATAAGGCCCGAGAGCATCACCGGTCTTAAGCGGTCGCGAAGCGCCGGCGCAATGCGCGAAAGCTCGCGCGGCCGCGCCACGATAAATATCGACCGGTCGGCAGCGAATGCAGAGGGGGCTGTCTCATCCAGCCCCTGAATTCCGCGGCCATAGTAAAAGGACAACTCGTAGTCGTGGCCCCACGGGACGTACAGGGGTGCATCACCGATGCGCCGATGAACCTCGTCCGCGAATGTCTTCATCGACCTGGCGCCGGCGAGCTCGGGTTTGAGCGTGCCGGCGAAGAGCGTCGACCCGGCCAAAGCAATCGCCGCCAATCCGGCGCCCGACCATAGCGGACGTCGGGCCAGCAGCCCGGCAAACACGGCAAGCGCGCCGGTTATCGAGCCAGCGGCGAAGATCGCGAACGAGAACGGCAAACGGCGCATTCCGACCAGGAACAATCGCAGAAAATCGGAATCGCTCGATTGCATCCTGGCGGCGAAGGCGACGAGCAGGCTTGGCTCATGCACGGCCACCAGCGCACCGACGATGAGCGCGACGAATGCCCCCGCGATCGTCGCCGCGGTGAGGTTGCGGACCCTCGCTGACAGCGAGCGCTCGCCCTCCGGAGCGATCGCCGCGCCGGTGAACAGCGCGGCGAACAGGATCGCCAGAGGCGGCATCGCGGGCAGAATATAGTCGTCGCGCTTGGAGGTTGCGATCGAAAAGAATGCCAGCACCGCCAACACCAGGCTCAACTGAAAGAGCAACGGCTTGCGCGCCCGCTCATCCCCGTCACGCCGCCACAGCGCAATCGCCAGTGCCACCGCCAGCACGCTCTGCGGCAGTGCGCCGCCGAACATCCGAGCCGCGATATACCAAAGCGGCCGCGAAGCCTCGCCCGTCCCGCCCAGCGTCGACGGCATGAAGTGGCCGAAATTCTCGGAAAGAAACACGCCGATCACAAGCCGTCCGCCCTCGACAAAGGCTGGGACATACCAGCACGCGCCGATAGCGAGCGCCGCGGCAATCATCAACCACGGCCATCCGCGACCCAGTACCTCGAGCGGAGACTGCCTGACCAGCAACAGGTAGATGAGTCCGGCCAAACCGATCAGCACGATCGCTACGGGCCCTTTGGTTAGTACCGCCAGTCCCAAGAGGACGCCGCCGGCTATCGACACGGCCCGCGAAACGGCGCGCGACATGGCGCGTGAGCCACCCACCTCCAATAGACGATAGACGCACCACCACGCCGCGAAGAGCAGAAGCGACAGCAGCATGTCTGTCAGGTCGACCGTCGCGCGCGAGGCGAAGCCATAGGTGCCCAGCACGAAAGCGAGCGCGAGCCATCCGGTCGTCTCGCCCGCGAAGGCAGCGCTCCAGCGCATCACGATGACTGCGAGCAGTATGCCCGCGGCGAGCGAGACGAGCCGCGCGCCAACCTCGTCGACGCGAGTGGCGCCAGCCTTCACGGCCAGCGCCGACAACCAGTAATAGAGCGGCGGCTTGCGATCGATTCCGCCGTAGTCGTCCCGCGGTATCAACCACTGTCCGCGCTGGACGATCGCCTGGATCCACTGTGCGGACTGCGTTTCCTGATCTTTCTCGAACGGCGCGCCGATCCCGAGGCTGAGCACCACCGCCGCCGCAACTAAGGCGACCGCCACCGCTCGTTGTGCTCCCGGATGTGGCCGCACCTCGATAGCCATCGAACTGGCGCCGCTAGCCGCCGGCCGCCTGCGCACTCTCGCCCTGGCGCTTGAGCGGCGCGGCCCATCGGTACTCGAAACCGCCGGTCGCGTCGAACATCGCGACGTCCATCACCTCCGCATTGTGCGCATAGCCAAACCTGCCACGGCGATCGATCACGACGACACCCGCCTGGCCGCCGGTCAGCACCGCCAGCTCTGCGATCGCCCGTTCGGCAACCGCGCGCGGCTCGCCCCGTCGAAGCGCCGCCACCGCCTCGCGGCAGAGCGTGGCCTTCATGATGGCCTCGCCCTGCCCCGTCGCGGACGCCGCGCCGGGCGCGTCGGCGAAGGTCCCGGCGCCGATTATGGCCGAGTCGCCGACGCGACCGGGAAGTTTGCCGCCAACTCCCCCGGTCGAAGTCGCGGCGGCGAGTCCGCCCTGCGCATCGAGCGCGACCGCACCGACGGTGCCGAAGCGGCCGGGACCGTCGCCGCCCGCGGCGGCGGTCCCGGCCGCTTCGGCACGGCGCTCCAGCATGGCGCGCCATCGCTCGCGCGCGCGCGGCGTTACCAGATATTCGGGGCGGCAGAACGCGATTCCGGCGCGACGCGCCAGGCGCTCCGCGCCCGCACCAGCCATCAGGATGTGCGGCGTAAGTTCCATCACCGCGCGCGCCAGCAGAATCGGATTGCGCACGCGGGTGATACCGGCGACCGCGCCGGCGCGCAATTCCGCGCGCCGGTGCGGTCCAAGGGGCGCGGTGCGCGCGCTTCCCACCGCCGCCGCCGAGGCCGCGCCGCGGCGTGGCCTCGGCGGCGGCGGAAGGGCTACCATCACCGACGCGTCCATTTCGACGGTCCCTTCGATCGTCAGCAACGAGCCCACGCCGGCATTGAACAGCGGATGGTCCTCCAGGGCGCGCACTGTGGCGACGACCGCGTCGAGCGCGCTGCCGCCGGCGCGCAGGACCTCCGCGCCGGCCGCTACCGCCGCCAACATCCCGCGCCGGCGTTCCGGACGCTCCGCGGCCGGACCGCGGCCGCCCGCGCCGCCATGTGCGATCAATGCCGGAACGACGGCCGGAGTTATGCGGGCGTGCTCCACGTCAGTTGCCAGGGCGACGCGCCCAGATGAAGAGCCGCCGGAAGTTGAAAGTCAAAGGGCCACGCGTGCCGTATGCGCGCTCCAGGCGCGCGGTCAGAGTCTCGATGAAGGGTACGCGCTGATCGGCGTCGAGCAAATCCACGTAACGGCGCAGCACGGTTGCGCGGCACCATTCGACGATCTCGGCCGGCGAGCCCATCGGATGATGAAACGTATGGTAGTAGCAATCGATGCCGGTGAAACCGATCTCGCCGAGCATTCGATGGTAGACCTCGGGCGCGGCGACCGTGGCGGAGGGTGGTTTGACGCCGTCGAGCCGCGCGCGCCATGGCTCCTCGTGCGCCATCGCGTCGAGCGTGACTTGTGCGGTCTCGTGGTCATTGGCGGGCACCTGCACCACCAGCCGCCCGCCGGGAACCAGCGCCTGGAAGCAGCGCGTGAAGATCTCGCGATGCTCAGTGAGCCACTGGAGCGCGGCGTTGGAGAAGACCATCGAATACCGTGCGAATACCCGTGCGAATACTCGTGCGAATATTCGGACTGGACGTTGAATTCGCGGATATCGCCAAGGACAAAGCTGAGCCGCTCGCGGAGAGCCGGCTCCAAGCCCTCGCGCAGTTTAAGCGCGCGATCGATCATCGCGGGCGACGAATCCATCCCGACTGTCGCACCGCCGGGAAAATGGCGCGCGAGTTCTACCGTGTTCTCGCCGGTACCGCAGCCCAGGTCAACGATCCGTTCGACGATCCGTTCGTCGGCGCCGCCGGGCTCGAGCCTCGTCATAATCGCCTCGAAAGGTTCGGCGCGATAACGACGAAACCTGTGGTAGAGGTCGGGATCCCAATCGCCCATTGCTACACCGCCAAACAGGCAGCATAGGAGGCGCCGCCGAAGCGAACAAGGCGCTACCAGCCCGAGTGTAACGGCGGGCGCCGATTCAGTAGCCGAGTGCGGGGTCGATCTGGTTGAGCAGTGGCTGGCCGGCGGCGAAGCGGCGCAGATTGTCGGCGAATAGCTCGCAACAGGTCTCGACGTAACCCCTGAAGGCGCCTGACATGTGGGGCGTCAGGATAGTGTTCTCCATGGCCCACAGCGGACTGTCCGCCTCCAGCGGCTCGCGCTCGAAAACATCGAGACCCGCGCCGCCGATACGGCCCGCGCGCAGCGCCTCGATAAGCGCACCCTGGTCGACGACCTCGCCGCGTCCGACGTTGACCAGGTAGGCGTGCGGTTTCATCGCGCCAAGCTCGCGCTCGCCGACAAATCCGCGCGTAGCCTCAGTGAGCGGCAGCGTGATCGTCACGTAGTCGCACTCGGCGAGCATCTCGACGCGCTCGCCGGGGCCGTACATGCGCTCGGGGATAGCACCATCCGGATCGCCGAGCCCCGCCGGCATCCATCCCAGATCGCTGCGCGCGGCTGGATTGCGTTTGAGCGCGATCACCCGCATCCCGAGCGCCCGCCCCAGCCGCGCCGTCTCGCGCCCGATCGAGCCGTAGCCAATCACGCCCAGCGTATGGCCGCGCATCGCGTCGACCATCGACATGAAATCTCCCGAGCGCCGCCATTCGCCATTCATCTGCGCACGGATGAGCAAGTGGAACTTATGCGCAAACGCCAGCATTGAAGCGATCGTGTACTCGGCCATCGTGGCCGCATGAATTCCGCTCGAAGTGGTCATCGCAATATGGCTGTCGACCTGGCCTTTGAGCGCGTGATCGGCGCCGGCGCTCAAAAGCTGAATCCATTTGAGCTGCGGCGCCAGACGCATGGTCTCGGGCGGCACTCGGAAGGTGAACAGCACGTCGCATCCGCTGGCGGAACCCACCAGGGCGGCCATCTCCTCGATGGTGCGGCACTGGCGATCGACGATTTCCGCGCCGGGCGCGGCCCGTTCCACGAGCGCGCGTTGCGTGGGCTTCAGTTCGACTGTGGAAGCGATTTTCATGGCCGGTTGGTTGCCACTTTGGCACGCTCAGTTCGCGGCCTTCAAGCACCACGATCAGGCTTGAGGCTCAATTCAGCACGACCTATCATCATAGAGGCATCGCGCCGATACGATCTTGACCATGAATACTTGACCATGAATATCAGCCGACTCACTCTTTGTTCGACGCTCGCGACGGCGTTGCTATGCGCGTTGCCGGCGGGCGCTCAGATACAGAGCGGAACCAAGAGTATTCAGGCCGGTGGCGACCAGACGCTCGTGATTCCGCCAACAAGTCCGTTGCCAGCACAGCCGAACGCCGAAGCGCCCCCCTCGCCCGAGCAAAGTGCGCCGGAGCCCGACAT
>CAWHTV010000012.1:0-24451 GCA_963832395.1 uncultured delta proteobacterium
CCAACCCAGCTTTTCTCACTCGAGTCCTTGCGGCCCTCGGACGCCCATCTCTTCCGCATCGTCGGTCGGCGGGCTTCCGGCGGGTCCGCTTTCGACACACATAGACGCGGCCTCAGACTCGACGCCTCCGCCAGCCGTGCTATTGAGCAGGCTTCGGCCAAGCCCGACGCCACCGACGGCGGCAGCCGGCCGCGCCTTGGCCGCGACGACGAGTAGTGCGACAGATTCGGCCACGGGCGGAAGCGGCCTTCAGGATTTGACGCCCGCTGAGATGGCCGGCCCCGTCCTGCGCGACAGCGGTGGGCTCACCCCCACACATATCGCCATATTGCAGGCCCTCGGATTTATTACGCCGGAAGGTGGCCTGAATCTCCTCGGCATACTCGGCGCGGCGCTTCAAGGTGCTTCGGCTCTTAGGGCTGGTGGCGGCGGGGCGGATAGCGTGCCTAGGGCACCTACCCCGCCCAGCGGCGGGGGCAATCTCGGAAAGCCTTATTCTCAACAGCCCAACGCTCCGATCCAAGTGCCGCAGCTACCCGCAATTCTCCGCGGGCCGTGGCTCAACGGGTAAGCACGAAAGCTTTTCTCGTGTTGTCTCCCGGCAGTGGTGATTGAAACATTCCGGTCGTCACCGGGCGGTGCGAGGGCGGAAACGCCCTCTCGCGCGTTCGCCGGTATCTGAGGCGCCCGAAGTAGCTACAGCCGCTCCTGGGCCGGAAAGCGGCGAAGGGCCAACCACTCCCGCGGAGGACGCCCAGCGATAATCCGATAACGCAGCATCCGACGACCTTGATCGTGCGCATCGGACCTGCCGACAACGCCAGGCGTTCCAGCCCCGGGGATAAGTCTTCACTTCATGATCAACGACCACCACCCCGGCAGCCAATCCCTCGCTGCATATTTGACGAACGCTACCGCGGGAGTGAAGGCCATTAGGATGCAGCCTAGCCAGAACAGGGCAAGTCCAACCGCTGCGCATCCCTGCCTCCATCCTCGACATTCGCCTATGACCCGGATGAGGCCGCCCGTGATTAGTACTCCCATGCCAGCGATAAGCAGAAACAAGGCCGCCGCGATCCCCATCCTCAAGCCTAAAGCGAGAATTGCGCGCATCCGATTCCTCCACATTTGCGCCGCCTCGGTTCCGAAACCGAAAGGGGGTGAGCGAAGGGATTCCGCGTGCCGCCCCTTTGAGATCCTGACACTACTAACCCTCAGCCTGTTTTTTTGAACTAGGATAGCCGCGCACCCCTATAGCAAGGGTCAATAGGGACGGGAGATTATGCCTTGTAGATTCGAGCCTTTTCACGTCCTGCGCCCGGCGCCCGGCTGCCCCTTCGCCGCGAATCTTGGCGATAGGGGTACATTTCCCCTTCGATTTCCCTGTGTCGAGGGAAACTGGAATAGCTACTAGATTTGCGTCTAGTGGAGGGTCGGGACTGAACCACGCACAGGAACGGCGATTCAAGCGGGCTTCCGTTGCGCATAGTGGCCGCCCGACGGTTTTGCCAGCCGCCTACGTCCGCGCGAGTAAGGCGCGCTCTTGGGCTCGCGGCCGACCACTCCGGCATTTTCTACAGGTCCTCTTGTGGACAGTGTTGAAAGTCCAACCCGGCCTAGTTGCTCATAGTCGTGAGTTCACCCTATACAGCTCTATAGTCAGGTCGTCCGATTCGAGTTACGCCGTGAGGATTAATGACGCATGAACCCGTCCCTACTTTCGATCAACTAAACGCCGACCCCTCCCAGGCGTCACGTCTCTCGCTAAGCGTTCTTTCCGCGCTTCAGGCGCAATGCGCTGCGGCCCTGGCGCGATACGCAGCGACCCAAAGCCTGATTGCGGCCGCGATCTTCGATAAAGCCTATCAGGCCACGGTGGAGCGCCCCCAGCAAGGCACATCGGATCGCACCCTGGACGCGGATCAAATCGCCGCAGCGTTAGGGCGAAATCGTCGCTGGGTGTTCCGCCACGCAAAGCGACTTCCGTTTGTGAGACGGATTTCACGGAAAGGTCTAGCCTGCTCCGAGGCAGCGTTGTTCCGCTGGAGAGAAGCACAGAGGTGTTGACTCTTAGATATCTACAAGCGTAAAAGTGTAAATCATGCGCCGCACGAAAGAATCTGGAACAACGGTGAAGACGAGCATCACCCTGCCACGCGAGCTATGGACCGCCGCGCGCCACCGCGCGATCGATGAGGGGCGTGATTTGCAGGATGTGATCGCAACTGCGGTCGAGACCTATCTGAAAACCGCGCTCAAGCCACGCGAAGGAGGCAAGCGATGAAAGCCGCTCGGGGTATGGGCAATGTCTATCAACCCACCTATCGCGACAAGCGTACCGGCGAGCGTAGGATCTGCGCGACTTGGTGGATCGTCTATTCGGTCAATGGCCGTCGCATCGCGGAGAACGCGCACTCAAGCAACCGGCCCGACGCGGTTCGCCTGCTCAAGAAGCGGACCGGAGATGCTGCGACCGGGAAACCTGTCGGGCCCGAACTCGACCGCACGACGCTGGATGAATTGCTTGCGATGGTCCAGGCGGACTACAGAGCGAACTCGCGAAGCAGCCTCGATCGTGTCCAGCAAGCGGCCAATCACTTGCGGGCTTTCTTCCGCGGCGAGCGGAAGGGACGAGACCTGACGACGGACCTCGTGACGGCGTATGCTGCCCGCCGACTCGAAGACGGCGCGCGGGGCGCCACTGTGAATTATGAAATGGCCGTCCTTCGCCGTGCATTTCGACTCGGCATTCGGGCTGGCAGGGTCGCAACCCGGCCTGAAGTATCGATGCTCCACGTTGACAACGCACGCCAGGGATTCTTCGAGCCTGAACAGTACCGCTCCGTTGTTTCGCATCTGCCCGACTATCTGAGGCCTGTCGCCACCGTCGGATACATCACGGGCTGGCGCGTGAAATCGGAAGTTCTGACCCGGCAATGGCGGCACGTCGATTTCAAGAACGGCTGGCTTCGGCTAGAACCGGGCGAATCAAAGAATCGAGAGGGTCGAGAATTCCCTTTCACCCCCGAACTCAAAGCCGTACTCCAAACGCAACGCGATCGCGTTAGCGAACTGGAAAGGGCGACAGGCCGGATCATCCCCTGGGTCTTCGTCCACGACGACGGCACGCCGGTCCGTGATTTCCGTTACGCTTGGGCCAAGGCTTGCGAGGCAGCGGGCGTTCCAGGCCGGTTGGTTCACGATTTCAGGCGGACAGCGGTGCGCAATCTCGAGCGGGCTGGTGTGCCCCGCTCAGCGCGCCATGAAGATGACAGGCCACAAGACCGAGGCGGTCTATCGGCGCTACGCGATCACGGACGCAGCAATGCTCCAAGAAGCGGCGGTTAAGCTCGGCGGTTCTACATGCCGCCGAAGCTGGCTCGGAGAACTGCAAAAGTAATGCAAAAGTCAGCGCGCTCTCAACCGCGCAAGGACGATAGGACCTTCCAAAAGAGCACTGATTTACAGTAAGTTTTCAGTCTCGCGAGAGTGGCGGAATGGCAGACGCGCCGGACTTAGGATCCGGTGCCGCAAGGCGTGGGGGTTCAAGTCCCCCCTCTCGCATCTCTTTGATTTTAAAAAGGTTTCACGCAGTCGCGCGCTCGCGAGACAACCAATAAATTGACCAGCTATGTCACAATCGTGTCATTGGTGCTGAAGGTCACGATTATCGCTGATACATACATCAACAAGCTCTTCGAGCGCGTGGCTGTATACGGGTACTCCGTAGTCTCAAACGACTCAGGCCGCGCGCGGCTTGATCTGATGCTTGATCTCCGTCTCTACCTGATCTTGTGCAACCGCAAGCTCATACTCCATCTGCATCCCCAGCCAAAACGCCGGCGAGGTCCTAAAGTAGCGCGCGAGACGTAGCGCCGTATCGCCCGTTATGCTCCGGTCACCCGCACAGATCTGCGCGATCCGGTTAGGCGGCACGTGAAGCGCTTCGGCGAGTTTGTTCATGCTCATGTCGAGCGGCTTCAGGAATTCCTCAAGCAGAATCTCACCCGGATGGATTGGCGAAAGCTTCTTAGACATCTGCAAAACTCCTTTTCCTAGTGATAGTCAGCGATCTCTACTTCATACGCGTCGCCGCCGGTCGAGTCCCAGCGAAAGCAGACGCGCCATTGGTCGTTGACTCTAATGCTGTGCTGGCCTTTACGCTCGCGCTCCAGCGCTTCCAGGTGATTGCCAGGAACCGCCCGCAAGTCGTCCAGATTCCGGGCGTTGTTCAGCATGATCAGCTTACGCCTTGCCGTTCTTTCGATGCTCTGGAATCGCTGACATCTCCCGCGCTCATAGAGCGTGCGAGTGTCGCTGTTGTGGAAGCTCTGGATCACGTATTAACGTTATGACGTCATACGTCACACGTCAAGAGCGCTCTTGAGTCGCTACAGAGACTGCAACCCAGCAGCTCGGGACTCCATCGCGCTCACCATGCCTTGCGCCGATTGATCGACCCATAGCGGCGCGGGGCAGTGCGCGCTCCCAGCCATCATCGATTCACGTCTGTGAACGAAGAAGCTCGCGTCGGCGGGCGCGCCGCACCGAGCGGCACGGGGGCGATTCCCTGGCTTTCGCACAGCGCGCGAAAGCGTCCATGCTCGCGGGCGCATAGCTCGTTCCAGCTTCCCGACTCGGCGATCGTGCCGCCTTCAACGACGTAGATCCGGTCGGCGCGGCGCACGGCGGCAATCCGATGGGCGATCATCACGATGGTGAGATCGCCGCGCAGCCGTTCGATCGCGTCGAGGATCCGCTGCTCGTTGTGCGCGTCGAGGCTGTTGGTCGCCTCATCGAGGATCAACAGCCGCGGACGGCGCAACAACGCGCGCGCGAGCGCGATGCGCTGCCGTTCACCATGCGAAATCGAC
This sequence comes from uncultured delta proteobacterium, assembly GCA_963832395.1. GTDB lineage: Bacteria > Desulfobacterota > Binatia > Binatales > Binataceae > JAKAVN01. Next base: position 4,875 of record CAWHTV010000012.1, read on the forward strand.
GCCCCGCGCTCGCCGATCACGGTGTCGAGTCCGGCCGCCAGCGCGTCGACGAACTGCTCCGCCGCGGCCAGGCCGAGCGCCTCGCGCATCTGGGCCTCGCTCGCGTCCGGCCGCGCCCACCGCAGGTTGGCCCGCACCGTGTCGTGGAACAGGTAGGTGTCTTGCGAGACGTAACCGATCTGCTCGCGCCACGCGCGTGCGCGCGTCTCGTCCAGCGCGACGCCGTCGACGGTGACGCGGCCCGAGTCGGGCGCCAGCAGACCGGTCATCAAATCGGCAATCGTGCTCTTGCCGGCGCCCGACGGGCCGACCAGCGCCACGACCTCGCCCACGGGCACAGTCAGGTCGAGATCGTGCACGGCGAGCGTCGGCCCAGCTTGGTCCGGAGACCGGGCGGACGTTTCGTCGGATTGGCCGGATTGATCGGGCTGGCCGGCAGGCACGGCGCCGTCCCCGCGCTGGTAAGAGAACGAAACGCGCTCAAGGCGGAGCGAATTTCCAAGTTCGAGCGCCTGGGCGGGAGCACTTGCCGGCTCGGCCACCGCCTCACAGCGCCCGGCCAGGCCGATTACGTTTTCGAACGCGGGCAGCGCGTGCATGCATTCTTGGTACAGGTAATGGCACTGGATGACCCGCGGCATCACCCGCGCAAACATCGCCAGCAGCAACAGCACGGCGAACGGCTCGACCCCAAGCACGCGAATCGAGACGTAGAGCACCGCGGCCAGGATCACCACCGAACCGATCTCGAACAGCGAGCTGGTGGCGGCCTGCTGACGCTCGATATCGACGTTGGCGCGGGCGACCTCGCGGCTGAGCGTCGCGTAGGATTCGGCGTTGCGCTCCTGCACGCCGTACATCTTGGCCGCCTTGAGACTCTGCAGATGCTCGACCGTGACGCCGTACAGCCCCTTGGTCCGCTCGGACAGCTCGGCGCCTGCGCCGCGCAACAGCGCCGTGCGTCCGCGCAGCAACGCGGCCAGGATGATTGCGCAACCGAGCGCCAGCGCCGTCATCGACGCCGAAACCGCCAGCGCGATCCCGAAGTAGAGCAGGAACAGCAGCACCGTGGAGGCGAGGCTCAGCACTTCGAAGGTGGCGACCTCGACCCGATCGATCTCCGCCGTCAGCGCATGGGTCAGGTCGGACGAGCGCATCCGCGAGAGCGCGAGCCAGTTGGCGTTGGCGATCGCATGGTACAGTCTCTGGCGCAATCGGGCGCCGAAATTCTGCTGCACCGAGCACATCGCGACTATCTGCCAGCGCCCCAAAAGCGTCCGCGCCCCGACCAGGCCGGCGAACACCATCAGCAACAACAGCAGGCTCGGATGGAGGCCGGCGGACTCGAACGCGGAGGCCACGGCGTTGGCGTAGCGGCCGACCGCGCCCTGCGCGCCGAGGTCGAAGCCTGAGAGCTGCAGGATCGGCAGCAGCAGCGCGATCCCGATGCCTTCGCTGAGCGAAAAGAGAAACATCAGCCCGACCGTGCCGGCGATCCGCGCGCGGCCGACCTCGAACAGGGCATGCATGATAGGCGTCGAGGGTTTTTCTCACCGCGATGAATGGTCCGCCGGCCGCGGGGCCGAGCGCACGAGCCTGCGCAAGGCGGCGGGGCCCTCCTTGAGAGCCACCCTGACCGGACGCAACAGATAGTACAGAGGATGGAGCACCGGGGGCAGTCGCAGGAATTCGCGATCGTCGGCGCTGGGCAACAGCGCGCGTGCGGCCAGATAGCGCATCCGCGCCCCGGGCTCCGCGATGACCCGCAGCGGCACCGACCATCGCTGGTAGAACCCCGGGCCGTCGTCGCTCGGATCGCTCACGTAGCCGATGAAGCTGCGCGCGGCGCGCACGACCGCGGGCTCGCGGCGGGCCGCCTCGAGCACGTCGGCGGGCACCGCGGCGTCGAGCAACTCGATGCGCGAGCAGCATGCCCGAGCCCGAGCGCCCGGCGCGCTCCGGCCCGCTCGGCCCGTGCGGAGAGCTCATCCCAGTCTATTGATGGCTTTGTGATGACGTTTGCGAAAGCCTCGAAGTGCGCGACGACGCGCGTATCAGCTCGGCCAGGTCGCAAATCCCGCCGAGCACCTGCCATCCGTGCTTGGCCCCGTGCGCGCACAGATAGAGCAGATGGTCGGCCGGCGCCAGCGTGCGCACGGCGCCGCCTTCGATCTCGATCGCGCACCGCGCGCCGCCACAACTCTTCACCGTCGAGCGCGAGCGGAAAATAGGGCGGGATGAGCCGCCAGTGAAGATCGATTTCCGTCAGTCGGCCCGCCTGCGCCATCGCGATTTCGTACGCGCCCGGCCGGCCAAGGTCGGCGAGGCCATACCCGGCGCGCGGCGCGTAACCCTCGCCGACGCAAAATCTCGATCGCGCGCCCGACTTCGCTTTTGCGCACCAGGAGATCAAGGTCGGTGAACTGGCGCATCGCGATCGCGCCGTAGGCGGCCATCGCCAGCGCCGGTCCCTTGAGCGCCAGCGGCTCGACGCCGCCCTGCTCGAGCAGCGCCGTCAGCCGGACAAGCTCGCGCGCCAGATGGAGGTTGCGCAGCGAGTTGCCATGAAAGGCCCGGCGCAGGCTCGCTGGCCGCATCGGCCGGCAGCACGTCGGCGAGCTCCGAAGTCAGATAGCGATAGACCAGTGGCATCACCGCCTGTACCGGCGCCATATGTATGGCCAGAGGCCAATCGACGCCGCCGTCGACGATCGCGCGCAGGCGCGCCGTGCGCTCGGGCGTTGCAACCGAAGTCGCGCAGCAGATGAGCAGTTCAGCTTCGCGGCTCGGCGCCGGGCCGGATTTGAGGCGGATTAAGGGTGGATGCGATGGAGTTCACGACGGCATCGGCGGCGCCATGGGCCACGCCGCGCTTGGCCGCCTCCTATCTTTCGCCGAGATGGCGCCAGGCGGCCGAGGTCCGGGCGCACACCAAGGTCCTTGAGGACCGCCTCGCGCACTTTGGGCAGCGACGAAAATCCGTCGGGAATTCTCAGCCGCCGCACCGCCACCGCTTCGAACAGGCGCTCGATGAAGCGAAGGTTGCGGGTGAGCACCGAGCGGTCGGTGATATCGAGCATGAAGCTGGCGGAGAGCAGTTGCAGAAAGGCATCGTTGGGCCGCATCGGTTCGATCGCGGGCGACGCCGCGCTCTGGCCATCGCCGCTCGCCTCGCGTGCGAGGCAATAGATGACCGCCAGGCGGTTCGAGCCGCGTGGGAAAACTTTCGACCGCGGGCGCATTCAGAATGCGCCGCTTGCGGGTGTAGTGAGCAACGGCCGGCGCGCTGGACCAATCCGTCGACAGCGACTCGCGCCGAGTCGGTCCATAGGCGCAGGCCCGGGTATGCCGGGATGGCAAAGAATCCGTCGTCCTCTTTTATCGCCAGGCAGTCGTCGCCCAGCGCCGGATATCCAGCGGTCGAGAAGCTTGCGGCCAGCGTCGATTTGCCCGCCCCGGCAGGCCCCACGAAACCGCACACGCCGCGCGGAGTCACCACCGTCGAGGCATGGAGCGTCGGGATGCCGCGCAGACCCAGCACCATCGGGAGCGCCTGGTCCAGCAGCAGATGGCCCAGCGTATCGCGCGAGCTTACCGACTCGGCGTGCGCGAGAACGATTTCAGTGCCTCCCAGATTCACCGTAAAGTCGGCCAAGCCGACGTAACGCAGCAGAAAGCCCTGCTCCTGGCGTGCCGCCCACATCCACGGCTGTCCGTCAGACAGGCTGGTCTGAAGCAGCCAATCCCGCGGCTCGCGCACGATCACCGGCGGCCGCCCCAGCCGCACGTGCAGCTTCCCTGCGAGAAGCGGTGAGGATTGGTCCTGTGTCGCCTCGAGTTCGGGCAGCGGCACGTCGGAGTCGATCGCCAGCCCGTAGGCGACGTAGTGAAACCGAGTTGGCCGCCGTGAACGCACCTGTACCGAAGATTTGATTGTGCGCCGTCTGCCGGTCAGCTCGCGAATCGTCACGTCCGCCACCCTGGATTAGGCGAGTTTACACCCTCTGGCCGGGCCAAGGAACAGGCCGAAATCGTTGCAAATCCGGGCTTAATCCGGGTGAGAAGGAAGACGCGCCATCAGCGGAGCATAGCGGTCAAGCTCGAAATCGCCGATAAGAACCCTGCCCTCGCTCTCCAGCCATGCGTGCGCGATCAATTCGTGCGGCCCGTTTTTCGCGGCGCCGATTCGCAGTTCGCACGGATGGCCCGCCCGGATGAGCATCGCTTCCGCCGCCACCGCCTGCACCAGGCAGTTCTTCATGCCGGGTATCGCACGCGCCCGCGGTTTCCACGGCCCAGACGATACGTTCGGCGCGCGCCGGCATGACGATCCATCCCAGGCGTTCCAGGCGCCTAACCGCCGCGCGCGCGGCCGGCAAGCGCAAGGTCCTGATCGCCAGCTTTGCGCTGACAACCGCCAGCGCGGCTCGCATCAGCAGCCGCTGATCGGAAAACGAGAGCTGAAGAAATTTAGCGAGCGGCCTGCCATCTTGGTCCTTGACGCTCGCGCTCATGAAGGTTTCCGTCACGGACTTTCAGTCTCGCGCCAAAGCCAGGGAGCGCTCAGGCCTCGAGCCCTTCGTTGATCTCGACCAGTCCGCGCACGGCGAGTTCGCCCAGCAACGCGATCACGTCGCGCTGGCATTCCTCGCGATCGACCTCGTACTCGCCTAGCAGGGCGTCGACCAGCTCATCCACGCGCCGCGGCTCGTTGAGCATTCGCCAGACCGACGCCCCGATGTCGTCGAGTCCGTAGTAGACGCCGGTCTTGAGATTGAGGATGGCGGCATCGCCCTCGAGGTCGCAGGAGATTTGGTCCGCAGCCGCAACTACTATCGAGTTCAATTCGATTTTGATCGTTTCGATGGACAAGCGTGCCTATGCCGAGAGTGGCGCTTTTTGGACCGCACGGAATTTACCTTCGCACTATGCCACTGGCTGCAAGACGCGACAAGGCCGTCGTGCGCGCTGCGCAATTCGCGGCGTCGCAGCGGATGAATCGCACGCTCGACAGACGCGTCGAAAAACCCGTCACGCGTCAGACCCGTGCCGCACGCTCGACCAGCGGCGCCAGTGCCTTGACCACCTCGACACCGTCGCGCGCGGCCATCTCGGCCGCCAGGATTATCACCCGGCTGATACCGGCCGCGGCATAGCGCTTGAGCGCGTCGGGCGACGGCGTTTGCTGCGCGCCGATGCCGAGCATCACCGAGAACTCCATGCGCTCGGGATCGCGTCCATTCTCGCGCGCCATCCGCTTGACCTGCGGGATGCACTCCTCGGCCTTCTCCGGGCTGAGGCCGCCCGGCATCCAACCGTCCGCCCATCGCGCGACCCGTTTCAATGCCCGCCCGGGATCGTGCGCGCCGAGGAAAATCGGCGGATAGGGCTTCTGCACCGGCTTGGGAAAAAGCCTGACCGGCGGGAACTTGATGATTTCGCCCTCGTAGCTCGCCTCGGGTTTGCTCCACAAGCTCGCGCATCGCCTCGACGGATTCGCGCAGATGACGCCAGCGGCGCTTGAAGTCGACGCCCATGATCGCCGCCTCTTCGGGAAACCATCCCGCGCCCACGCCCAGCATCAGCCGGCCGCCCGAATACATGTCGAGCGTCGCGGCGGCCTTGGCGGTTTCGATCGGATTGCGCTCGGGCAACAGGCAAACGCTGGTGCCGATACGGATGCGCGAGGTCGCCTGCGCGGCCGTCGCCAGCGCGACGAACGGATCGGCGAGATGAGCGTAGGACTCGGGCACCTTGCCGTCGGGCGAACGCTGATAGTAAGTCGTATAGGCGGCCGGGATGACCAGATGCTCCGCGACCCAGAACGACTCGAAGCCGGCGCGTTCGGCCGCGGCCGCGATCGTGCCGGGATTGCCGGATTTCTCGGTGAGGAATGCCGCGACTCCGATTTTCATATCGTCCTCCAGCCGCGCCGTGGCGGGCCGCGCCTTCCGGCCGCCACGCTCGAGGGCGTCCGGCCGCGTCTCGAACAACATCGCAGAACTCGCGGCCATCGGGAAAGCGCGCAGGCTCTCCGGTCCCCAGTTTTAGACCCGACAGCCGATTGGCCGGAGTCATCGTTGCGGCGATTCGCTGGAAGCCGTTCTAGAAAAACCAGCTCTTCTCGGAGGATGGACCGAAGAGCGAGCCGACGAAGCCGCTCCACCTCGAGGTTGAATTTCACGATCACGCGATCGGAGCCGCGCGTGAGGCCAAAGCCCGGTCCGACGTTGTATTCAACCCATAGCGGTAACTCGCCCCAGATGACCGGAAAAATATAGTGCTGCTGCTCGTCAGGGGTGCATTGTCGTCCATGTAGCCTATCGCGCCATAGAACTCGACGCCCGGCGAGAGATAGCGCGTCCAGCGATAGTAGGCGCGCCGGCGTAGCCGAACTCGAAGCCCTGGTTCGTGTCCCGCCCGATGAAGATGGTTTTTCGAATACTGGATTAACGAGGATCGAGAAGCGGCCAAAGTCCTTCTCGATTATGGGACTTGAGTTCGAGTTCGAGCGGTCCGCGTCATCAAACTGCGGCGTCTGATGCCATTCGAGTTCGACGTACCATCCCAGATTGACCGGCAAAACATCTTCGTCGAAAAGCCTGCCGCGCAAGCGCAACTTGTAGCTGGCGCACTAGATAGCCGCCGCCGCGTCGGCAGCGAAAAAGTTCAGGTATGCGGCGGCTTCGATTCGGTCGGTGAGACCGTAAGTCAGTTCGTGCTCGTTATACCACATCCCCTGGCTCGGAAACGTGCCTGCCGCGGTTCCGTTGCCACCCCGGCTGTGGCCGTTGGTGCACCACGGCGTTGTCGGTCTCGAGTTCGGCGACTCCTCGCCCCTCGGTCGCATAGGGATAGACTTCGAACTCCCACGGATCGACTTGCGCGGCCGCGCGATTGGAAAGCAGGATGACGGCCAAGGCAACGAATGAACCGCAAACAGCTAATCGACAATAACTTATCATTTGTAGCCGGTCATTTGATGCTATTCAGTCGTGTGATGCCATTCACTAGTGGTTTGCGAAGCGGGCGCGGAGGTCCCGGACTCGATCCACCGGTCGAGCATCGCGCGCTCGGCTCAGTGAGCCGCGCACCGGGATGCATCAGGCGGTAGCTCCACGGCGGCATCGAGCCCTCGCGCATCACTCGTCCCATCCACTGGAGCTTTCGCTTTCGCGTTTGCGGATAGTACGAGCCCCACTCGGAGAAGTTGAGTTCCTTGCGCCCCAACGTCACATCGTGCGCGACCAGCCATGACACCGGAGCGACCTGGCTATACCACGGCCATCTGGTCTGGTTGGAATGGCAGTCGTAGCAGGCGCGAGTCAAAAGTGCGTCGATTTGCGCCGGCGCCGCGATATCGCCGTTAACAGATGGTGAAACCGGCGCGACTACGCTGAAGGGTTCGAGCGTCACCAGTTGCGCCGCGACGGTGGCAATACCAAGCACGAGCAGGGCGGCCAACGCAGGACTTACTCTTGTTCATCGGAGCGTGACCGAGGCTTGTCAGCGCAGGCAAATTGCCGGAAGCCGGAGCACGGCGCGGCCCGTCACTTGGCGACGATGCTGCCTTGGGGTACGTCCTGGTGAAAGTCGTCGTAGAAATCGTAGCTGCCCGCGCTGAGCGCCGGCAGGCGTACGGCGATCGTCTCGCCGGGCTGGATGGCCTTTTCGCGGTTGAGCCGGAAGCTCTCGAATTCGATCGTCTCGTTGCTCGCGTTCACGACCTTGATGGTGACGGCCTCACCCGCGGGCACGGTAAGATTGGCGGGCGAAAAGCGATGACCCTCGAAACGCAACTCGATAGCGCTGTTGTCGGCGTGAGCGGCGGCGGTTGCCAGACCGATGACAGCGAAGAGGGAGAGCATCGGAACCAGGAATTTGCGAGACGACACGTTGCAAGCCTCCGGGGTGATATTGAGAACGATTCTCAATATCCACCAACCCCGCCCTTCTGTCAAGTCCTGCACATCCCCTCGATGCCGTCTTATTTCTTGTCCACGCCGCCTGGCTTCTTCTTGCGCATCCAAGGCGGATTCAGCCGCCCTATCCTCGCATACACCGGGCAGCTTTCGACGTGGGCGCCAGGCAGATAGCCGGTGCTGATCAGAAACTCGCCCGTGATCTCGCCGCCCGTGAATACAAACGTTTGCTTGAATAACCTTATCCATTGCGCTTTGTCGAGCGGATGATTCGCGTTCAGCCATCGCGCAAACCCGCCATGGCTCTCGCGCAGTGCTGCGATTCGCCGCGCATTCTCGATCGCGGCCTCGACCTTGAGGCGGTTGCGCACGATTGCGGCGTCGGCCAGCAGCCGCGCGCGCTCGCGCAGCCCGTATGCGGCGACGCGGTCGACGTCGAAGCCGTCGAAAGCCTTCGAGAACGCCTCGCGCTTGCGCAACACGGTCAGCCACGAGAGCCCGGCCTGGTTGATCTCGAGCACCAGTCGCTCGAACAGCTTGCTTTCGGTGCGCGTGGGAAAGCCGTACTCGCGATCGTGATAGGGGCCGTGAAACGGATGGCCCGGCGCGATTTCGCAGTAGCTCATGGTCAGTAAACTCCGGCGCGCAGGCGCGGCTTGAAACCCGGCGCGGGTCTGGCGCTACACTCGTGCCGACTCATCATCGGCGAGATGATTGGCAAAGTCATCGGAGAGACCATCGATGGAAACGATCGCGGACGATATTCACACCTGGTCGTGGTTCTCCACGCCCCACGGCTACAACTTCAACGGCCTTCTGATCGCTCATCCGGAGGGAAATATCTGCATCGACCCGGTCGAGGCAAGTGCCACCGACCTCGAAGAAATCGTCCGTGCTCGTCCCACGCGCGTCCTGCTCACCAATCGCAACCACGTGCGCGCGGCCAATCGCGTGCGCAAGCGCACCGGAGCCCGGGTCGCGATCAATCCCGCCGACGCTCCCCATGCGCTCAGCCAAGGCGCCGTTGTCGACGACGAACTTCGCGTGGGCGAGCGCGTCGGCCCGCTGACGGTCGTAGCGGTCCCTGGCAAGTCGCCGGGTGAAGTCGCGCTACACTGGCCCGAGCGAAAGATATTGATCGTGGGCGACGCAGTGATCGGAAATCCGCCCGGCCGCTGCGGTCTGCTGCGCGAGCAGGTGATGGACGACCCGGCGCGCCTGCGTGAGAGCGTACGGAACTTGCTGGCGATCGATTTCGATACCCTGTTGTTCGGCGACGGCGTATCGATAATGAGCGGCGCCAAGGAGCGCCTGCGCGAACTGGTCGCTACGTTTACGCGGTAAATACTGACTGTTTCCCTTCCGACCTCCTCCCCGTGTTTTGGGAGAGGAATGAGTTGGAGGGGCGGTCTATTCCGCTACCTATCCTGCCAGTCTGTACCTCTGGCCTCCTCCCCCGTGTTTTGGGGGAGGATGGAGGTGGGGGTCGAGCGAGGAAGCGCCGGATATCTGTCCTATGCGGCGCTTCCTCGTCCTGATCTCTACTCCTTCATCTTCAGACAGAGGCGGTTCTCACAGAGATTCAGAACCGCTCATAGACCCCCACCCCAACCCTCCCCCAAAAACTGACGGGGGAGGGAGTTAGGAACTTCAGCCGCGACATCGGGCCGGCGCCGTTAGTATCATTGAATCAAACGGGCGATGACTTTGAGTATCTTCTGCGTGCCGCTCTCCAGCGCCGCGCGCCGCACGTTCTCTTGGGATTGTGTGCCTGCTCGATATCGCCGGGCCCACGTCTTGGCTCAGCCCTTGCCATACTCGTCGTGGCGGCGCCACCAGTAGCTCCCTGTCTCGTTGCGCCCCTTGGGGGCGCGGTCGAGCCACTGGTACGCTCCCCAGAGGGCGTCCAGCCCACGCGCATAGGTGGAATAACTGTGGTAGACGATGCCGTCCTCGAGCACGAACACGCTCATGCCCGGCCTCTCGCGCGCGTAGGTGGCCACGTCGGTGCCGGTCATGGCAGCGCCCTTAGCGGACCCGTCGGGTGTCGCCCGCGAGGGTATCTCGGGGCCCTCGCCGCCGGTTTTCGGCTTCACGTACAGCGGGCGGCTGGGCTGGTAGTTGTACTCGACGGCCCCCTCGCGCTGTTGCTCCTCGGTGACTGAGACGTTGAAGTCGAAGTTGAAGTCGCTGCCGAACGAAGACGCCCAGGGAAATGCCCATCCCATCCGCCCCTTGTACGCCTGCAGCTTGGCGAGCGGCGCGCGCGACACCGCCGAAAGCGTAACGTCATGATTCGCCAGGTGGACGACGAAGCCGTCGAACCCATCCGCGATCGCCGAGCAGGACGGACACCCCGCCCTGTAGTCGGGCCCGAACATGAAGTGGTAGACGAGGAGCTGCGAGCGCCCTCGGAAGAGGTCTGCCAGCGAGGCGCTCCCTTCATCGGTCTCAAATTGATATTCCTTGTCGATCCGAACCCACGGCAGCTCCTGCCGCCGCCGCGCCAGCTCGTCGCTGCGCCGGGTTAGCTCCTTCTCTTCCTTGAGCAGCCCGAGCCGGGCTACAAGCCACTCTTCACGTGTTCCCGTTTTGTGGTCGGTCATACTTGCTCTCCTTATGGCCGGCACGGCTCTATTCCCAGCTGTCGAGCTTGATATCGTTTGGATAAGGGGCGCCCTTACCGGTTTCGAGAAGCGACTTTAAGCTCAGCAGAAAGACCCCCCACTTGGTGCTGCAATGGTGCATGAACTCCACCGGCTCCTTCCAACCCTGGTGTTTCAAGAGAACGATGGTCCAGTCGCCTTCCTGCCTTAGGTCGAAGCTGATCTTTGTGCCGATCCATTCTTTGGGCCCGTCGACCACCTGCCATAGCACGTGCATGGTTGGATGAAGCTCAAGAACCTTCATGTCGAAACCGCCGGCGCCAAAGCGGAATTGAAACACGCCGCCGACTTTGCTTTCCCCTTGCGTGTTGCTCGTCCACCAGGCGGAAAGGCCTTCGACCGTGGTCAATGCCTTATAGACATCGTTTTGGGACGACGATTTGATTCCGACTTTGTGTAGAATATCTGGCATATGCGATTCCTCCTTCCAGTGTTGGCTGCTGCACGAACTTCCAATCCGACCAGGTCCTCGATGCGCGTTCGCGCGGCGGTTTATTGGGCGTTCTAGCCGCCGTCCCGGGATTGAGGACGCCCTGCGGTTGGCTACTCGCCGGAAATGGCGTCGATCCTCTCGAGACACTTCGTCCAGCCTTCGCGCAAATTCCGGAACGTGGCATTGTTCTTCGGGGCCACGAAGCCGGAATGCACAACACGCAGCCGTGTGCCGCCATCGACTTTGGCGAGAGTCCAGGTGACGACCGTGTCGAGGCGCGAGCCGTATTCCGCGTTGCCGTCATGCCCACCTCGCCACGAATAGGACAGACGCTCATTGCGCGTGACCTCGAGCACCTCGCAATGGATCACGCCGTCCCATGCGCCAGCCGGCGTCGTATGCAATGTGAAGCGCGCGCCTTCCACCGGTTCAAACCCCGTAGACTTCATCAACCAACGGTCGATCAGTCCGCCGGTTGTCAGCGTTTTCCAGATCGCCTCAGGAGCATGCGGTAAGACCTCCTCAACCACGATGTCTTGCGTGTCGGACTTCAACGCGTCGTCGGTCATGGATCGATCTCCTTGAGGAGGGTTCGGAGGTTGGCGAAACGCTCGCGCCAGAAGACACCGTAGTCGCTCATCCAATCGACTAGCGGCGCAAGCCCCACAGGCTGGGCGCGATAATAGACGTTCCGGCCCTCGGGGCGCTCGGCGACCAAGCCGGCCTGCTTCAACGACTTGAGATGTTGGGAGATGGCGCCCTGCGTCACGCCGCTCCCCCGAGTCAGCTCGACCACGGTAATCTCGTCGGACTTGACGATCCGCTCGAATACGGCTCGCCGAGTGGGATCGGCGAGGGTTCGCATTACGGCATCAACGGTGGCGGGATACGTCATGTCAATCAATTAGCTGACGCTAATGCATTAGTCAAGACTGATTGTTCATGTCGCAGATTTGTTCGACGCATCAAGCGCGACCATCACCGGACAGCGGCGATCAGCCCGCGGAAGATCGTGGGCCGCGCCGCCCGCTATCTGGCGGGCGCGAGCATCCTATGTCCGCGGCATTGTCGCGACGCCCCACTGGCAGCGAAAGCGACGATCGCAAACTTCTGATTCATGCCGCAGCCCTGGCGCAGCACGCGGCGGATTGTATCCTCAGCAGAAGCCCTTTTGACTGAATTGTTCACGGCGCCCGCGCCCTTGCGCGGGCGCCGCTTCGAATCCAAACTTACGGGACTATCCTCCACTGTCTTGCAAATAAAATATATTTGGAACTTCAAGGATGAGAACATGAAAAAGTCGGGCGCGAGCCAAGGCCAGTCGGCATCGGAGCTCATCTCGAAAAGAATCGCCGAACTCGGGGACTGGCGCGGGGAAACCCTCAGCAGAATGCGCAAGCTCATCAAGCAAGCCGACCCGGACGTCGTCGAGGAGTGGAAGTGGATGGGCACTCCGGTTTGGTCGCACGACGGCATCATCTGTACTGGCGAATCCTACAAGAAGGTCGTGAAGCTTACCTTCTTGAAGGGCGCGTCCCTGAAGGATCCGGCCCGTCTCTTCAACTCGAGTCTCGACGGAAACGCACGCCGCGCGATCGACATCCACGAAGGAGAAGAAGTTGACGAGTCCGCCTTCAAGGCGCTCGTTCGCCAAACGGCCGCCCTCAACAGTTCTGGCAAGTCGAAACCTTCGAAGAAAGCGACCAAAAATAGCGCAGCTGAGGGGTTGTTGTAATACGGCTTATCGGTCGTACTTCCGGGGCCGGAGTTGTTCCCCAATGTGACTTGAAGCACTCATTTCGGATTTCCGTGAGATCGCTCACAAGTTTAGTCTCCGCGAGATCTGCGAACTGAATCAACTCGTAGCTTACCGGAAGCAACCTGTCTCGTAGCATACGGCCAAGTTCCAGCGACTCGTCCGTGATGCGTAACCTGTAGTCCACCCAACCTTTTTCCGTTTGGAATCCTGCGTTTTTAAGTAGCCGATGATAGTACATGGGACTCTGGCGTACGCTCATTGGTGGGAGCGACTCGTAATCGTCGATCGGAAAAGGTGTGTCGAGCAAACCATACCCCGCTCGCACAGATTCGATTCCGTGCTGCGACAAGTAGGCGCATGCTTCGTCGACCAGCCGCCTTACGGCCACATCTGATTCATCCAGAGCTTCAAAAAGGATCAGATGACCTACGTGATCATTCCAATAACGCAGGTAGTTAGAGTCCACCAGGGCTATACCCCGCGCCACTACCCTGTCGCCATCGATCGCGAGTAACGCTCGGAACGGCTTGCCGGCAATCAAAGGACTCTCGCCGCTCAAGAGTAAGTGTTCCTCGGCTTTCCTACCCGGCCATCGCGCGTCCCTGTACTCATAAACGGTATCGTAGAAATCGACGAAGCTTGTCCGAAGATCGGGGCTATTTACAATCTCTATTGACAAACTCACGCGATGGCCTCCGTCGTGTTTGTTTAAGCCCGAGGCCCCAGAATAGGTTCGCAGCCGCCGCGACATCGGAGCGGCGCCGCGAGGGTCATTGAATCAAACGGGCGATGACTTTGAGTATCTTCTCCGTGCCGCTCTCCAGCGCTGCGCGCCGCACGTTCTCGTTGGGCTTGTGTGCCTGCTCGAGATCGCCGGGCCCGCAGATCAGCGGAACCATCCCGGCCCGCGCGAACCATCCACCGTCCGTCCCGAACAGCGCGCCGCCGACCTCGCGCGTCCCCGTGACCTCGAGCAGCGCGCGCTCGAGCGTGGTGTCGCGCGCCGCGAGCAGCGGCGGCACCACCATCGGCGGACCAACCTCGATCGCGGCGCGATGGTTGTGCGAGGCGTAGTCGTATGGGTCGAGCGCGGCGAGCCGGCGCTCGATCTCGCGATAAATCTCGAGCGGCTCGGCGTCGGGCAGCGAGCGGTAGGTGATCGCGAGACGGCATTGTTCGGCGATGATGTTAGGTGCGATACCGCCCGCGATCGTCCCGACGTTGAGCACGTCGTAGGGCGAGTCGGGAAAAATGCGCATGAACTTGTCGCTCGGCGTGCGCCGCTCGGCTTGCAGATGGCCGATCGCCTCCAACACGCGGCCGGCTACCGCGATCGCGTTGACCCCTTGCTCGGGCGCGCCGCTATGGCCTCCCACGCCGCGCACCGTCACGTCGAACAGCACGATGCTCTTATGGGCGTGCTGCACCTGCCATGAGGTCGGCTCGCCGATCCACACCAGCTTCGGCGCGGGAAGCTCTCCCAGGATCGATCCGAGCGTGCCGCATACGCTCTCGGCCCCGAGGCATCCGACTTCCTCGTTGCTGGTGAAAATGAAGACCAGCGGACGTTTGAGCGCGCCGAGGTCGAGCGCGGCCGCCGCCGCGACGCACTCAGCGAGAAAGCCCTTCATGTCGGTCGTGCCGCGGCCCCATACGCGATCGGCGTCGACCCCGAGCTTGAGCGGGTCGCGGTTCCATCCCGGCTGCCCCGCATACGGCACCGTGTCGAGATGGCCTGAGATGGTCAGGCCGTCGGGAAGCGGAGGCCCGGCCCATGCGACCAGGTTGAGCTGCGCCGTGCCGGCGACCTCGATGCGATGGAGATGGACCTTGAAGCCATGCGCCCCCAGACGCTCGGCCAGGAACTCCATCGCCGGCGCGTCGCTGTTTGAGCTGACGGTATCAAAAGCAACCAGGCGTTCGAGCACTTCGTAAAGATATGCGCTCATTAGGGCACCTTCCGGCGCAACTATAGCCGAATTGCGGCGTTGCGCGTTATCGCGATCGCCGCTCGCCCGGCGGTCCGCCGCGCCTAATCGCGGCCGAGCGGATAAGCGCCTGCCGGGCCGTGCCACGGCTGCAGCAGCATCCGATCGATCCTGAGTTCGGCCGGATCGCGGAACTGCTCGAGGCCAATCGTCATCCCCAGATGGCCGCGCTCGGGCTGGGCGCGATAGGTCCCCAAAACGCGATCCCACCACGAGAGGTTGAAGCCGAAGTTGCTGTTGGTCTCGGCGCGGATGACCGAGTGATGGACGCGATGCATGTCGGGCGTGACCACCAGCCATCGAAGCCGGCGGTCGGTGGCGAGCGGTATGCGCACGTTGCTGTGATTGAACATCGAAGTCGCGTTGAGCACGACCTCGAAGATGACCACGGCCTGGGGCGGCGCCCCGATGGCGGCGACGGCGGCTAGCTTGATGATCATCGAAATCACGATCTCCAGCGGATGAAAGCGCGCGCCGGTAGTGACGTCGAAATCGAGGTCGGCATGATGCATCCGATGGACACGCCAGAGCGCCGGCACCGCATGGAACATCACGTGCTGCAGGTAGATCGCCAGGTCGAGCAAAATCACCGACAACAAAATGATCGCGGCCCGCGACAGATGGGAGTCGAACACGCGGCGGGAGATTGTTGAACAGGCCCCAGTGCTTGAATTCACCGGCTGCGGCGACCGCAACCGCCGCGGCCGGCAGCAAGACTCGCAGCAGAATCGCGTTGAGCGCGGCCACGCCGAGGTTGTTGGGCCAGCGCCGGGAGCGGCCGAGCGTCAGCGGCCGGCGCGGCGCGCAGACCTCCCATAGCGCCATCGCGACGAAGACGCCGAGGAACGCGCCGAGCCGGACCGTGGTCTCGCTGTCCAAACGATACCGGCCTCCGCCGGCTCTTCAGTTAAGCCGAAGCCGGCGGCCGGCGGAAGCGCGGGGTAAATGTCGCAAAAACGTTTGAAAATAGATTAGCGGGCCGCCGGGCCGGACCCGCCTTAGCTTGCGGGCCCGGCCGCGCCGGGGATGAGGTCAGTTCGAGAAATCGCGATGGCGCCAGTTACTTTGCGAGTCCCTCTTCCTTCAGGGCCTCGTGAACCTTGGGCCGCGCCGCGACCTGCTCGGAGTAAGCCTTCAGCCTGGTCCACTGATCGAGATCGATCTTCACAAATTTCGCCCACAGCGTCATCACGAACAGGTACGCGTCCGCCACGGTGAACTGCGCGCCCATGAGGAAGGGGCCGCCACTCGCCAGATGACGGTCGACATAGGCAAAGCGATTGCCGATCGCCTCTTTCGCAATAGGCTTGTAGTCCTCGGGCGTCGACGGGGTGAAGAGCGCTCCGAAGGGTTTATGAAGCTCCGCCGTGATGAAGTTGAGCCATTCCTGCAGCCGGTAGCGCTCGAGGGTTCCGGCGTGCGGAGCCAGCCCCGATTGCGGTTTCTGATCGGCCAGGTACTGCACGATAGCCGGGCCCTCGGTCAACGTCTGGCCGTTGTCCAGCACCAGCGTCGGCACCTGGCCCTTCGGATTCACCGCGGCGAAGTCGCCGCCGCTCTTGGTCTTCTTGGTTTTGAGATCCACCTGTTCCAGGTCGGCCGCGATTCCGGCCTCGCGCACAACGATATGCGGAGAGAGCGAGCAGGCGCCTGGCGAAAAATATAGTTTCATCATAGAACTCCTTTCGACCTTTGGTTAATGCCGCCGCCCGTTTTTATGGGGCGGCGGTCGTCGTCATATCCAACGAATCCGACTTTGCCGAGCCCGGCCTTCCGCGCTCGGCTTTCCTGACTTGTCCAACTTGTCCGGCTATCCCCAAGCGGCTGTGAGCAGTTGCGCCCCTGTCCTTGGCGCGGGGCAGCCGCACGCTACGTGCGATCCTTAGCGGATCATAGCCTGATTCGCCCAGATTTGCGCGACCACCAGCGAGCCGCCGGCTACGCAGGGCGAGGCTGAGCAGAAGGGTGAGGGCTGTGCCGAGCCGGTCGGCGGGCACTGGCGGTTGCACCGCCTGGGAATGTGCTCGCGTATCGGCGGGAAGTCCGCGCGTCGCGGCGAGCCCTCGGTCGGCCGCGGCATTGCGCACGCGCCGAAACGCGGCGGGTTGCCCGGCTTTGACGGTTGTGGATTTGGTGCTGTTGCTGAACATGGTCTTCTCCTCCACGGCCCGTTCATGTATCTTCGTGGTGTGATACAGGCCGTTCTGTACATATGATACAGGTCTGTCTGTATCAGTCAAGATGCCGAGACAGACCGCCAATCAGCAACACAAGGCGGCCAATCGGCGGGGACGACGATCGTCAGGGGACAACGACCATGGCAAGCCAATCCCAGTATCCAGGCCGGCGATCGTCGAGCGCGCCGCCCAAGCCGCTCTCGGCCCGCGAGCGCATCCTCCAGACCGCGCGCGACTCTTTCTATCGCGAAGGCATCCGCGCCGTTGGCGTCGATACGTTGATCGCCCGCTCGGGCGTGGCCAAGATGAGCTTCTACCGCAGCTTCCGCTCCAAGGACGACCTGGTCTGCGCCTACCTGGAATCCTCGGCCGCCGGGTACTGGCAATGGTGGGACGAAGCCATCAAGCCGTACGCGCATGCGCCGCGCAAACAGTTGCGCGCATTGTTCGTCGCGACTGCGGACAAAGCCATTTCGGAGAATTTCCGCGGATGCCCGTTCGGCAACACGCTGGCCGAGTTCCCCGAGGAGGGCCATCCGGCGCGCGCGGTCATCGTCAGGTTCAGGGCCGAGCGCCACGCCCGTCTGCGCGAACTGGCGAAGGCCGCGGGCGCTCGCGATCCCGAGCGGCTCGCGGATCAGCTCGGCATCATGCTCGAAGGGTCGGGATTCTGCTCGGCGGCCGCACGTCCCGCGGCCCGCGCATCAGCGCTGGTGCGCGCGGCGGAAGTCCTGATCGACGCGGAGACCCGGCGCGGCTGAAATAGGAGAGGCAAACTCAGATCCAGAACCGGCCGATGCGCAGCGCAGATCCGAACTCGGCGGGGGCCAATAGTCATCATTTCGAACAGCTGGCCTCTGCACACGCTACACAAATACAAACTGTCGCTTCTCCACAGGCGTGAACGCGATCCTGCAGCTCTCGTGAGCGCGGCGCGGACGCTTGTTTTGAAGTAGAGCTCGTAAAGCTGGTAAATCAACGTAATTCTCCGCCATTCTTGAATTATTGTGTAAAATGACGTAAATTATAGCCGATGTCAGAATTTCCGAAGACAGTTCGACCTTCCGACGATCGGCTCCTCACCCTCAAGGAACTAGCCGCGTACCTGAGCGTGAACGAGCGCACACTTCTGAAGCTCGTATCGGAAGGTGACATCCCAGGCGTCAAAATCGGCAATCAATGGCGCTTCCGCAAGGCGATGATTGATACCTGGCTTGACGACCAGATGCTTGGCGTCGCTCCACGCCGTTTTGAAGTACGCCGCACACCGACAGCGCGGCAGCGGATGCTTGCGCTCGAGAGCTGTTTTCAGCCGAGCCACATCGTCGCCGAACTCGTCGCGACCACCAAGCTTGGCGTGGTTGAAGAGCTCGCCGCCTTTGCCAATCGTCTTGGCCTGGTTGGTGACGAGACCTGGTTCGTCCACGCCCTTATCGAACGCGAGAACATCATGCCGAGCGCGGTCGGTAATGGCGTTGCGTTTCTCCATACGATGTACCGCCATCCGGAGCACGTCGTGAGACCGTTCATGGTGTTGGGAAGGTCCGCGCGCGGAGTCGATTTCGACGCGTTGGACGGCAAGGCTACGCATCTCTTTTTCGTCCTCGGCCTGAAGTTCCACGAGTTGCATCTGCCGTGGCTGGCGAAGCTGTCGCAGATGTTCGCGCGAGCCGAGGCGACGCAGCGCGTTGCTCGAAGCGCCCGATGCCGACGGCGATCTTCGAGGTTCTGTGCGGAGTCGAGAGAGACCTGTTTCCCGCGCCGCAAAGAAAGCGCCGCCGCATCATGAAGCGGCGAATAGGATCGGAACAGCCTTACGCCTCTGAGCGCTTGGGTGAATGAGATGGCGTCGTTGACCCAGGCTAACAACATGATCTGGTGCGACGGTTCCGAAGAAGAGAAACGTCGTCTGACGGCGCAAGCGGTCGCTAGCGGCGTGCTGATGCCACTCGACCAGCGCAGGCGCCCCGGTTGTTATCTTCATCGATCGCACCCAGGCGATGTCTCGCGCACTGAGGAGCTGACCTACGTCTGCACGCCCACTCGGGATGAAGCCGGGCCAACAAACAATTGGATGGATCCGGGCGAGACCCGGCTAAAGCTCAAAGGCTGGCTTGAAGGTGCCTACAAAGGCCGGACGATGTACGGGGTGCCGTACGTGCTCGGTCCGGTGGGGTCTCCTCTGGCGAAGGTCGGAGTGCAATTGACCGATAGTCTCTATGTCGCTCTGAGCCTTCGAATCATGACCCGGATGGGAAGCGTAGCGAGTGATCTGCTGCGCACGGCCGACGATTTTCAGCGGGGCATGCATTGCACTCTCGACTGTGACCCGAAGCGACGCCTGATATGCCACTTTCCGCAGGACAACATGGTTTGTGTCGGTGGGAAGCAACTATGGCGGTAATGCCCTGTTGAGCAAGAAGTGCTTCGGCCTGCGGATTGCCAGCTATCTAGGTCGCAAAGAAGGATGGCTGGCCGAGCACATGCTGATATCTGGGGCTCGAGAGCCCGCAGGGAGAAGTCACTTATATAGCCGCAGCTTTTCCGAGTGCGTGCGGCAAGACCAATCTGGCAATGCTCACGCCCCCCGCCGCTTTCAAAGGTTGGCGAATATTTACCGTTGGAGACGACA
>CAWHTV010000013.1:0-44767 GCA_963832395.1 uncultured delta proteobacterium
ACAGTGCCGGCAATCTGTTTATCGCGGATAACGCGAATAACCGCGTGCTGCGATACAACCAGCCGTTGGTTGCTACGCCGACCCCGAGTCCCACCCCAACCCCGGGACATACGCCGACTCCTACTCCATCGCCGGCGGCTACGCCCACGCCCGGCGCGACGCCGACACCGATTCCGTCACCGACGCCCACTCCGGCGTTTGCGGGCACGCTCTCGGTCGCTACGCCGGAGCTTTTCGGATCGGTGGGAATCGGAGCCTCGAAGAATGAACTGCTCGCCATCCACAATCTCAGCCCGCGCAAGACGATGAAGGTTTCGCTGGGGGCGCTGGCATCGCCCTTCGGCGTGCTCTCGGGATTAGGACCGTTCGAGATCGCGCCTCTGCACAAGACGACCGTGAAGCTCCAGTTCGCACCCACCGCGCCTGGCAAGGCGACTGGCACACTGAACATCGCCAGCACCGATCCGCACCATTCGACCTTCAAGGTCACGCTCATCGGACGCGGAGTCGCGGGGCATCTGGTGGTCAACCTGGCGGCGCCGATACCGCCCGCTCGGCTGCCAACGTTAGGCTTCGGCAAGGTTAAGGCAAACAGAACGCTCACCAAGAGGTTCACCGTTACAAACTCGGCGCTCGGGGTGCTCAACGGCAGCGTGGCGACGTTCGCCGGCGGCAGTCCGTTCAGCGTGACCCAGGGCGCCGGAGCGTTCACGCTCCAGCCGCACAAGAGCTTGACCATTGGCGTGCGGTTCGCGCCGATTGTGAAAGGCAAAAAGACCGACACGCTGGTGATAATCGATACGGCGCCGGGGACCCCGGCCACGGTCGACGTGGCAGTGTCGGGCAACGGAAGCTGATCTAAGCCGCGCGAGGGCGGCTGCGGCGCGCTACGCCTTGGCGAGGCCGAGGAAGTCGGTGATCGCCTCGAGCGCGGCGGGCTCGACCAGCGTGGGTGCGTGAGCGACGCCGGGGACCTCGACCAGACGCACGCCGCGTTGCACCTTGACCATCCGGGCCGCCGTGTCGCGCGACAGGATGTCGCTGTCGGCGCCGCGCACGATCAGGATCGGCGCCATCACGCGATTGTAGTGCAGCCACAGATCGATCGGCCGCGCCGCCGAGCCGCCGCGCGGCGGACGCCGAACGGCCGGGTCCATCTTCCACATCAACATGCCGTCTTTGCCGCCGTCTTCGGCCGGTTTGACCGACCATCGCACCCACTCGGTAAGCACCTCGTCGGAAAGCGGGGCAGCGGGTGGATAGGTCTGGCGATAATAGGCCCGGACCTCGGCCAGGTCGTTGAAGCGTTCGGGCGCCTGCCCGACGTACGCGATGATTCGCATCAGGCCGGCCGGATCGATATCGGCCCGATGTCGTTGAGCACCAGGTGCTCGACCGTTTCCGGATAGCCCCCGGCGAACATCATCGAGATCACCCCGCCCATCGAGGTTCCCACCAGGCTCACGCGTTTGATCCCGAGCGCGTCGAGGAATTCCTTGAGGTCGCTGACATAGACCTGCGGATTGTAGTCTGCCGCCGGGCCCCACGCGCTGTCGCCGCGGCCGCGCACGTCAAGCGCGAGCACGCGGTAGCGCGCCGTCAGATGCGGGAACAGCGCGTCGAAGTTGTGCGCGTTGCCGGTCAGCCCGTGAATACAGACCAGCGCCGGCTTTCCCTCGCCGCCGAAGTCCAGGTAGTGCAACTTGAGTCCGCCGGCGGTCTGAAACTTGTCTTCGGGCATCTGGCCAAAGCTCCTCGCGGTGACGCCGCGTTACGTGGCTTACAATTCGTACTCGGAATTCAAATTTCGCGACCGAAAAAAGTCCGAGCGAAAATAATCCTCGGACGACGGTAAGACTCTTGAGGAATCGCGCGTCGATTTCAAGCCGCGCCCGAGCCGTTCTCGAGCTACTATCGAGCGGTCACAGAGACGCGAACATTTACATCTTCATGGATTTTGACGGAGAATTCGGCGCGAATCGATTTCGATGGAGAGCAAAGCATGAAATTCGGTATCGGCCCCTTCAACCTGCAGGCGGCTCACGGCTCGGGCAAACCGCACACCGAAGTATATCGAGAGATGCTCGAGCAGGTTGAGCTCGCCGAGGAGCTGGGCTTCGACTCCGCCTGGCTCATCGAGCACCATTTCAAGGAAGACGGCGAATGCCCCTCGGTGCTCCTGACCGCGGCCGCGATGGCGGCGCGGACCAGCAGGATCAAGATCGGCACCGCGATGCTTCTGCTGCCGCTCCATCGCCCGGTGCGCATCGCCGAGGACGTGGCGGTGCTCGACAATATCGCCAACGGGCGCGTTATCGTGGGCGTGGCCGCCGGTTACCGCCCGATTGAGTTCGAAGGTCTTGGCGAGCCGCGCAAGGGCCCGGGAGGCGCGGATGGAAGCGCAACTGGAGATCCTGATCAAGTCCTGGACCACGGACTCGTTCGCCTACAGCGGCAAGTACTATCAGTTTCCCGAAATCTCCGTGATGCCCAAGCCTGCGCAGAAGCCGCATCCTCCAATCTGGATCGGAGCTTCGACCGAAGGTGGTTTTCGCCGGGCGGCGAAATGGGCGGATGCGCTTTGCTCCTCGCCACGCCACCATCTGAGCGATCTGAAAATGCACTACGCGAGCTATCGGCGCTATCTGGCCGAGTTCGGCCGCAAGGAAATCTGCACTCCGGTCATCCGCGAGGTCTATTGCGCCGAGAGTAT
Source organism: uncultured delta proteobacterium (assembly GCA_963832395.1). GTDB lineage: Bacteria > Desulfobacterota > Binatia > Binatales > Binataceae > JAKAVN01. The sequence continues at coordinate 2,714 of CAWHTV010000013.1, forward strand.
GAAGCAGGCGGAGCAGGAAGGCGGGCCGGGAATGATTTACATCCAGGCGGGAATGTATGGGCGCTGGGCACAGGTGCGCGAGCTCAAGGACGACCGCGGACAAGCGGTATCCGGCGCAGGCGAGGTCAACCTGGAGACTTTCCGCGAGCGCTTCATCCTGGGCGACCCCGGCCATTGCATTGCCGAGATCGAAAAATATCAGCGCGAACTGGGAATGGACTATCTGCAGTGCATGATGGACTTTCCCAATGTGGATCCGGAGTTGACGAAGAAATCGATGCGGCTCTTTGCGCGGGAAGTGATGCCGCGCTTCAGGAAGAGCTGATGACCTCCGGCTTGCGGAGGCCTGCATAGTTCATCGCGCGGCGCTGGCGCCGTTGCCGTCGTCGTCACCGCCGGGGCCGGGCTTGTCGCCCTGCACCAGCGCGAGCAATTCATTGGTAACGATTATGAGGCGGCGGCCGTCGCGGATGATCACGCCGGTGCGCTCGAATTCGCTGAGCTGCTCGGTGATCCGCTGGCGCGAAGCGCCAACCAGCTCGGCGAGATCGCTATGCGTCAGCTTCAGGGTTAAAAGCTTGCCGCGCGCGTCCTCGGCGCCGAACTTGGTCCCCAACTCGAGCAGCGCGCCCGCCAGCCGCTCACGCAACGCGAGTCCGAGAAAATTCGTGTAGCGCAGGAGCATCGCCCACCAGCGTCCCACCGTCACGTCGAGCACGCGGCTCAGATCCTCCAACCGCACGCCGAGCGCCACGTCGACAAAGGCCTCCGGACTGATCACGCCGACCAGACAATCGCTGAACGCGTCGCATCGAAAAGGGCGCTTGGCCACCGTCAGCAGTGAGGAGACGCCGAAAATCTCGCCCGGGCCGACCAGCGAGACCAGGATACGTTCGCTTGCATTGAGAAAGGTCAGCTTGGCGACGCCCGACAGCAGCAGGTAGACGCGATTGGCGTCTTCGCCCTCGAAGAAAATTGTCTCGTGGCGCCGCACGCGGCGCGTGACGGTCGCGGTGGAAAGCTTTGCGAGCTGCTCCTCGGACATCCAGGCGAGCGTCCGTAGCCGGGCGAGCAACTTCTGCTGCGAGGGTTCGGCTATCACCATCCATTGGTTAGCACAGGCGACGGTGATGTCACCAAAGCGACGAAACACGTGAGTTTGACGGCGCTTATCCCCGGTTTGGTCGCGCCTGCGACAAACGTTAACCAAACTAATTTTGCACCAGCGCTAATATCAGATAGTCTTTCAATCGTCAGGAAGCGGCGCATCGTGATTCATTCAGCGACAATCCGAACTTCATCCGCCAGCAACCGAATCACGGTAGGGGCTGATCGTGAACTGGGGCAAGTGCCTAAAGCTGCGGCAAGCGCGCGCTCAATGAGCAGGTCGGCGCTGCGCATCGGACGGGTATGGCGAGCAAGGAACACTTGGGATGATTGGCATAAATGCTGCTCCATTAAGCTTGGAGGGTTCTTTGGAGCAGTCTCATTTGGTGGGGCGATTTATACATTTGGTCGATTGATTTAGTCGAATAATGTCGATAGCATTCGCTACCGGCGGAAATCGACGCACGAATATTGGTTACGGCCTTCAGGGAGGCAAAAGGGGTGAACGTGAAATTCTTCGAACAGTTGGGCAAATTCAGCGAGGCGATGCTCGAAATTCCGTTCGTGGCGGCCAGAAGTATGTTGGCGCAAGATCGGGATCTCGATCAGGACCGCGGCCAAAGCGGCGAGCAGGAACTGCAGCAGGCGGGATGGAAGGCCTACGACGCCTGGATGGAGCTTCTGGCCGAGTCTGCCAATGGACTATATGCCAGCCCGGAAGTTGGTGCCTCGGTGGGGCGCTCGATGGAGTCCTCGCTCAAGTGGCAGCGCCTGGGCTCCGCGATGACGGGCGCGTTTTTCGCTGCGTTATGGCCAGCGGTGGGGCTGCCTTCGGCGGCTGAGTTGACTGAGCTTCGCGCCGAAGTGGGGGCGCTTCGCGATGACTTGGCGGTGGCCCGCCTGGAAGCCGAGGAAGTGCGTGCGGCGGAGATCGATGTGCCTGCGGGCGAGCGCCAGGTGGACGACCAGCTTACCGCGATGTGGAACGGCAGATGGAGTCCGGCGGCGACGCCGTTCGTGCCCGGGCGAGGCAAAGATGCTCCAGCCAACTAATACGCCGATCAATGCGATTGCCGGCTACTGGCTCGACGGCGTGATGCGCTCGCTCGACGGTTTCAAAAAGGGCGCGCACGCCACCGTCAGCGATCCGCCGCCGGTCACGCCTTACCGCGTGGTCTTCGAGAGCGGCAAAGTGCGGCTGCGCCACTATGCGGCTTCCGGCAACGCCCATCGCACGCCCATCGTGCTGGTCTATGCGCTCATCAAGCGGCCGTTCGTGCTCGACATGCAGACGGGCCGCAGCGTGGTTGAATACCTGACGCGCGCGGGCTTTGACGTCTACTTGACCGACTGGCTGCCGCCCAACCCGACCGACACCTGGCGCGGCTTCGACGCCTACGTCAACGGCGACCTCGACAAGGCGGTGCGTTTCGTGCGCGCGGTCACGCGCAGCGCGCAGGTCACGGTCCTGGGCTACTGCTTCGGCGCGCTGTTGAGCCTCGTTTACACCGCGCTTCATCCCGAGAACGTGTGCAACCTGGTGACCGCGACCACGCCGTACGATATGGGCGTGCGCGAGTTGCCGATCTACAACATCGTCGAGCAGATGAGCGAGCAGGCGATGGAGTTAGTGACGCGGGTGCATGGCAACTGTCCGGCGTGGATGGTGCAGTCGTTTTTTACCGCGATGGCTCCGGCGCATCATGCGATCGACAAGTACGTCGGGCTGTATCGCAATGCCGAGCGCGACGGTTATGCCGAGCAGTTCGATCTGTTCGAGCGCTGGATGAGCAGCGACGTGGCGATGGCCGGACGGATTTTCAAGGAAATGTCCGGCGACATCTTCAAGCGTAATCTGCTTGCGCGCGGCGGGTTCGAGGTCGGCGGGCGCAAGGTCGAAGTCGAACAGATCAGATGTCCGCTGCTCAACGTGGTCGCCGACTACGACGATGTGGTGCATCCGCGCTCGAGCCTGGGTCTGGTCGATCGCGTGAGCAGCCGCGACCGGCGCAATCTGACCTTCCCGACCGGACATGTGGGCGCGATGGTAAGCGGCGCGGCTCACAAGAAACTGTGGCCACAGATTGGCGCATGGTTGGGAGAGCGATCGAATTGAGCAAGAAGCATAAAGGAAAGCATCACGAAGAACCGCAAACACCTGAAAATGTCGCCCGCGCGACAAAGCACGCCGAGCCGAACAAGGATTCGTGGTTAGATTCTAACGCGACAGAGCAAAGCTCTCAAAAGAATTTATGGAGGAGGTTACTAATGTCAGAGAAAGAACATAGCGGAGTGTACGAAGGATTTTCACGCATCGCCGAGAAGTGCTTCAATCCCGCGGGCGCCAAGAAAGCGGCGGCGTGGTACATCGACACCACCGAGAAGCTCGCGACGCAGGCGCTGGATTTCCAGGTGAAGGCGACCGAATGGGCCAAGGAAACCCCGATCTACCCGTTTATCGAGGCCCAGCAGACGATTGGCCGTAAACTGGTCGAGCAGAGCGTCAGCACCGCGCGTTCGCTCTGGCGGCTGTAAAGGAGCGTTTGTTGCCTGAGCGGCGGCGGTCCCAATGGTGATCGCTCCGCTGACAGCGGGTTCCTGATTTTTGCGGGCGGTTCGCGCGTCTGTCGCGCGGACCGCCTTTTTCTATTTGCAATTTGCAGTGGCGCCCGCCGTGTCGGGAGGTCTGCGCGATGCGCGATGGCACGAAGGCTGCTTTGATTAATGTGGTGGGGTGGGCGGCGGGGTGCAGATGCTTCATGAATACTCCGTGAATGCTCATTACTGGTTTTGACTCGCGTCGCGAATAGCTAAACATTTCGCGCTATCATGATTTGTTGTTACATCAGATGAAACATCATTTGCTCGCAAGCGATTTCGATCAGACGCTCAGCTTCAATGATTCCGGTATCGCGCTGAGCGAGCTGCTCGGCCTCACGGGCTTTCAGGACAAGGTGGCCGGCCTCTCGCGGCTCAACCTGGTGCAGCAGGGCGGGGAACTTGCCTATCTGCTGCGCCACGACCCGGAGTACCGGCGCGTGCGTAAGCAGGATCTCGCCGAGGTCGGCCGCCGCGTCCGCCTCAAGCGTAACATCCCGCTGCTGACCCGGCTCCTGGAAGACGGTATCGAGGGCCATCGCTTCGACTTCTACGTCATTTCGGCCGCGCCCGAAGAGGTCGTGCGCTCGGCCCTGCAGGGAATCGTGCCGCCCGATCACGTCATCGGTACACGGCTGGAGTATGCCGCGGAGTCGGGCGAGATCGAGTCGATCGTGCGGGTCGCCGCTGGCTATGGCAAAGTGGCGGCCATCGATGAGCTGCGCCTGGCACTCAATGTCCCGAGCGACCGCGTCATCTACGTGGGTGACGGCAGTTCGGATATTCACGTCATGCTCGAGGTGAATCATCGTGGCGGATTCACGATCGCGGCCTCGGAGGCCAAGTACATCACGCAGATCGCCAAGCGCACGATCGTCAGCGACGACGCGTTGAGCGTGCTGGTGCCGATCCTCGAGCAGATCGTCGGCTGGAATCAGGAGCGTATCCGTGCGCTGTTCGAGGCGCACGGCGTGCTGATTCAGCAATGGGACAAGGTACGCACTGACTGGCTGACCATCGGCGATAGCTCGATCCCGGCGGAACGTGGTCATACAGAGAGAAGCGAAAATGCGCAAGGTGAAGAATGATTTCCGGAAATAGGTTCGAGCAGAAAAGCCATATAAAGCAGAATCCCATTTTACGGCATGACAATTGCGTTTCTGCGCCTTGGGGGGCGGGGGCAGGAGCGGAGGATCTCCAGGCGACGACCTCGGGTGGTGCTTCGTGGACGTACAGCGGTTGAACAACTTCTCTGATCCGGAGATGGACATGACTCGAGTTGTCGGACGCGGGCCCCGCGTAGGGATGTGGCGCCTGGTCACGGCGCTCAGATGGCTCAGGCCGGGAGCCTACGCGATGGAGCCTCCGCGGCGCTCGGTGGACCGCGAGCTCGAGCAGTTTTCCTCGCCTTGGGAGTAGGCTTGCCGCAGCCATCGCCGTAGTCTCGCGCTGACGGGGGCGCCTGGGCGGCGGCGGGCAGATAATCGCAGACACCTGCGAACATCGCGGACATCGCGGATATCGTAAACATCGATGCACGTCGGGCGCTGACGGAATCAATTCCGCACGCGCTTGGTTATCTCATCTGAAGATTCTGGGCGACGCTTCGCGCGTCGCCGGATGCTTATCGGAAATACTGTTGCGTCGCTCTTCGGCGGCCTACCTTTCAGTGGCGCACCCGATCGTTCGAACCGCCAACTGGTTGGCGCCTGTTTTATGGCGCTGCATGAATCGGTAGGAAGATCTCGCGTTCTCGCCGGCCTCCAGCACCGAGTGATTCTAAGCAGGCACGTGGCTCTTTGATCGCGCGGAGAACGATCGACGCGCGCTCATTTGCATATCCGATTGGCACCGTTGTTGCGCTTAGCGACAAGCGAGCGGCGCGGCCGAAACTGCGCGCGATCGGCGACTGTGTGGTCAGCGAATCCGTCGGTCAGTGAATTCATATGGACCAGAAAAAGGTGCGGCGGGATGCGGTTGGGAGGGCGGGGTGGGCCCTTTGCATAGCGATGGGTGCGCTGCTGAGCGTTGATGTGTGCGGCGCCGAGCAATTCGGGGCTGGCAACGCGGCGCTCTCGAGTGTCGGAATGGAGACGCCGCAAGTCGAGACCTCGCAAATCCAGGCTCCAATTGACGCCACAATTGTGCGTCTTAGGCAACTGGAGAGCGTCGCGGGGTTCGACCCAGCTCGTCTTTCCGCGGCAAGCCGCAACCTGTTCAGCCTCGCCGATCGCTGGACGGCCGTGCGCGAGCGGCTGGTCAAAGGCGCGGCGGCGCCTGCGGCGCCCCAGCAATCGCTCGCCCCCGAGGCGGAACAGATGTCGCAGATTTTCGCGACCAACCTGCGCAGATCGCGCTACTCGGGTTTCACCCAGAGTGAAACGGCGACCGCCTGGTGTGGTGGCGACGTGGTGATGGGCTTCAATGATAGCGGCGCCGAAGTCACCACGATGGCTTCCGGACGCGGTGTCAGCATGGACGGCTATGCGCTGTCGACCAACCGCGGCGCTTCGTTCACCTACATGGGATCGCCCGCCACGCCGAACGATCCCAACACCTTTATGTCGGGCGACCCGGTCGTGGCATGCGCCAACGGTGAAACCTTCTACTACGTCTCGGGCTTTCTTGACGGCACTAACGGAATATCCGGCGTGGGCCTGTCGACCTCGACTGACGGCGGAAAGACCTTCGCGACGCCGGTGGTGATCGCGGGGCGGCCGTCGAACAGTCACATCGTGGATGGGGCCTGGATTACAGTCGATCACAACGCGCCGAACCGTCTCTACGTTACTTACACCGATCTCGATTTTTCAGGCTCGATATGCGGAACCGAAGGCGCCTCGGCGGTGCCGCGCTACGCGATCGAAACCGTTAGTTCGGTGGACGGTGGCGCGACCTGGACCGCTACGCCGGTGGTGGTGGCGCAGGTATGCGCCGACAGCACGCATACGTTCGCCTTCGTCGACGGCGCACGCGTGGTCGTGGGGCCGAGCGGCGAGGTCTACGTGGCGTGGGAATTGTTTGGCAACACCAGCGGCCTGGGCGGGCGCGAGATCGAGATCTCCAAGTCGACCGACCAAGCGCAATCCTTCCCGGCCTCGCCGATCGCGGTGGCCACGATCAATTGCGCGGGTGACTGTGCCGATTGGCAAGGTCTGGTTCACAGCAACGAGCATCCAAGCCTCACGATCGGCAAGGGACCGCACAAAGGTATGGTCTACCTGGCGTGGAACGACGGCAATCGCCAGGCGCCTGACGCGTTGACCACGACCGGCTTCTACAACTTCACCGACATCATGTTCAGCCAGTCGGGCGACGCGGGGGCGACCTGGTCAACGCCTGTGCGGGTCAATAACAACATCGAAGGCGGCAGCGCGCCGCTAACCGATCAGTTCGAACCCGCGCTCGCCGCCGACAAGAGCGGCCGCCTCGCTATTTGCTTCTACGATCGCAGACGCGACGCCACCAACTTTCGCATCGATCGCTTCTGCGCGTCCTCTTATAGCGGCAGGAACTGGACTAACAGCCGCATCACGTTCTCGCAGTTCCCAACGGTCGTGGGCCAGGACGTCCTGATGGCGCCCGATTACATGGGCGACTATGACACGCTCGCCTCGGACGCACTCGACCGCCACGCGGGATTCGTCGGCGGCTACGCCTCCAATCTGACCGGCAACCCCGTAGTCAAAGCCCTCCAGTACTGAGCGAACGGACGAGCGCGCCCGCGCCGCGCGCGGTCGAAGACATCGCTCGGCCACTCTCAAAGCGAACTGCCGGATAGTCCCGTGGTCGGTCGCGAAATCCCGCCGCACGTGCCATCTCGCTAGCTGTTCCAAATTCGCGCACTGAGGCAATCGCCTAAGGGTCATATCGGAATACCGAGCGCTCGACGATGAGACATTAGTCGGGACGTTGCCTCCGAAAGCCTCCGCAAACAAAAGACGTCTACATTTCGCCCTCGATGGCATGAGAGATGCTGTTGTTCCGTGTTGCAGGCAATGAAGTAGATAAACGCGAGGCTGAAGCTCTCACAAAGAGCGCAAATACTAGTAGTGCACGCCACAGCGCAGATTACGAGGAGACAAACGACAATGGACAGAATAGTCAGGGCATATATGAATGGCCGGAAGTGTCTACATGACATTGTGAGCCACGATAACAAAGGCCAGACCATGACTGAGTATGCACTCATTCTGGCGGCGATCGCGATAGCGGCTTACCTGACCTATCAGGTCATGGGTCAGGATATTAGCTCGATGGTCAGCGGTATAGATACCGGACTGACTACTCCGTGATCGAGCGGTGGCACCAGCGGACGAATCGGCGACTCGTGGCTTCAGACTAACAAGTGCGAATAACAGATAAAGAGGAGAGAGAGAAAGAGTATGGAACTGCTAAGCAAAATGTACGTGAATGTGAGTGAGAGAATGCTCGGAGGTATCCGCAAGGATGCAAAAGGGCAGACCATGACTGAGTACGCGCTCATTCTGGCCGCTGTTGCGATCGTGGCATACGTCACCTATCAGGTGATGGGCCAGGACATCGGCTCGATGGTCAACAAGATCGATACTGCGCTGAATGCAGCGTAGACATTTGCCGGGCCACGGTAGCCGTGGCCTGATGGCCGCGGCTGGCGCTTCGCCGAAACGAGGCGGCGGCGGGTTGGTCTAGCAGGGCGAGCGGTCGATGGGAAAGGAAACGGCGGGGCGCGAGTCCCGCCGGTTCCGCGAACGCGCGCCGATGGCTAGGGATACGTTGCGCAGCAAGGAGATGGTCGTGGGACGATCGGGCAGCAAGGACGGTGCACCCAGGGGCAGTTTGTCTGTGCTCCTGGTGGGTGGCGAAGGCGTTCAGACGGGTCATGCACGAGGCGCGTTGCTCGCGCTGCGCGAGCCACCCTTGGTGGTGGCGGAGGTGCCGCTGGCGCGAGCTTCCGCACTCAGCCCGGAGGCCGACGTCGTGATGGTCTTGTTCGGCGCCGACGAACAGGAGGCGCTTGGCTACCTGCAGAGTCAGTTCGAGCGGACGCCGCGGCCGGCCCTGTTCGCATTGCTGGACGAGCAATCGCCGGCGCTGATGCGCCGGGTGCTGCGCGCGGGTGCGGATGAGGTCCTGGTTCTGCCGCTGATGCAGAACGATCTTATGCGTCCGTTACTCAAGGTCAGCGAGACGCTTCGGCGCAACGAGCGCCGGACGGGCGGCAAGATTTTTTCGGTGGCCAGCCTGGGCGGCGGAGTCGGCGTCACTACACTTTGCGTCAACCTGGGCGTGGCGCTGGGCGCAGGCGGCGCGCGGGTGGTACTGGTGGATCTCGATCTTCAGGCGGGCGATCTGAGGGATCTGTTCGGCGCCGAACCCGACCGCGGCATCATCGCGCTGGCACGTCTGGACCGTGAGCCGGATTCAATAAGCCTGGAAGCGGCGCTGACCAGGCACGCTTCGGGCCTCTACGTGTTGGGCGCGCCGGCGCGAATCGACGATAGCTCCGAGGTTTCCGACACTATGGTCGGCAACCTGCTCGAGCTGCTGCGCGAATTGTTCGATTACGTAGTGATCGACTGCGGCTCTCACGTCAACGAAAATTCGGTCGCGGCGCTGGGAGCGCTCGCATGAGGTGCTCTACGTGATCGAGCAGTCGCTGGGAGCGGCGCATTACGCCGGACGTTTCCTGGAGCTTTTTCGGCGGCTCGGGATCGACGGGATCGAACCGCGGCTGGTGCTCAACCGCTATCGTCCGAGGCATCCGATCGCCGAGGCGCAGATCACCGCCAAGCTCAAATGTCCGATCTGCGCGCGACTCCCGCGCGACGAAGGGGTGATGGAAAAATCGGCGGCGATGGCGCGGATGCCTTCGCAGGTTGCGCCCAACTCCGCACTGGTGCGGGCCTGCGCGGAACTTGCGCACCAGCTCGGCGCCGGCCGGGAAGTCACGGCCGGGGCCGGGCCCGGGCCTGGGGTTTGTCACCCGGCTGATGGGCTCGCTCGGCAATCGTCTGTGAGGGGAAAAGCGCAGTGAGACTAACCGACAGAATATCACAGGCCAATAACCGCGGGCTGGCCGAGCAGCCGGGCGCCTTTCTTGGCGGCGGCACCGTATTCCGGCACAAGGAGGAGGTCGTCGACGCCACGCGTTCGCTCAAGATCAAGGTGCACAATCGCCTGTTCGAGTCCTTGGATGTCTCGCACATGGAGGGAATGGATCCGGCACTGATCTCGGCCAAGGTGGTAGCCGCGATCGGCGAGACCCTTGACGACGAAGGGCGTCTGTTGACCGACGGCGACCGCGCGCGCCTGGTCGACGAAGTCAAGGACGAGTTGCTCGGTCTGGGTCCGCTGGAGCCGCTGCTGCGCGATGATGCGGTGACCGACATCTTAGTCAACGGCCACGATCAGGTTTACGTCGAGATGCACGGCAAGCTCCATCGCACCGAGATTCACTTTCACGATGACCAGCATCTGATGCTGATCATCGACCGGATCGTTTCGCAGGTCGGGTGCCGGGTCGACGAATCGTCGCCGATGGTTGACGCCCGTCTGCGGGACGGCTCGCGCATCAACGCCATCATTCCGCCGCTCGCCATCGACGGTCCCGCACTCTCGATTCGGCGCTTCGGCAAGAAGCGTCTTTCGATCGACTCCCTGGTCGCCACGGAGAGCATCTCGCCGGAAATGGTGGCGATGCTGCAGGCGATGATCCGTGCGCGGCTCAACCTGCTGGTGAGCGGCGGCACCGGCTCAGGCAAGACGACCCTGCTCAATTGTCTTTCCGGCTTCGTGCCCGAGGACGAGCGCATCGTCACCATCGAGGATTCAGCCGAAATCTCGCTGCAGCAGCCGCACGTGGTGAGATTGGAGAGCCGTCCGCCCAACATCGAAGGCAAGGGCGAGGTCACACCGCGCGAGCTGGTGCGCAACACGCTGCGTATGCGCCCGGACCGGATAATCGTCGGCGAGGTGCGCGGGGCCGAGGTCTTCGACATGTTGCAGGCGATGTCCACCGGCCACGACGGCTCGCTCTGTACGGTTCACGCCAACAGTTCGCGCGAGTGCCTGGGACGCCTCGAGATAATGATGCTGTTGTCGGGCTTTTCGATCCCGCAGCGCGCGATGCGCCAGCAGATCGCTTCGGCCATCAACATCATCGTCCATGTCGCACGCATGTCTGACGGATCGCGTAAGGTGATCAAGATTTCCGAGGTCACCGGCATGGAGGGCGACGCCATCATGATGCAGGACCTGCTCGAGTTCGTGCACACGGGGACCGACGAGAACGGCAAAGTCGAGGGTCATTTCCGCTCCACCGGCATTCGTTCGGCCTACGCGCAACGCATCGAGCGCGCCGGCTACAAACTCGAAGGCGGCCAGCGGACCGAGACCGATTGATGGATCTTTTGATCACGTGCGCCGTCTTTCTGCTGTTCGCGGGCGTCGGCGCCATGCTGGTCAATCGGTTGGGCGATCGCGCGGCAGCCTCGGATCGCATGGGCGAGGTCGCCCGTTCCGCCACCGCCATCGATCCGCTCGCGCGTCAGGGTCCCCGTTCACGCGCGGCAAACAAGCTCTTCGAGCGCCTGCCGCGCTTCGCTCCGATGCGCCGGCTCGAGCAGAAAATGTGGCAGGCCGGGATGTACCAGGGGGTGCAAGCGGTTCTGTTGGCGGCGGGCGGACTGCTCGCGGCCGGAGTCGGCCTGGGAATTTTCGTCGCCCAGGATACGCTGATCGCGATCGGCCTGGGTCTGGGCTTCGCGGTTACCCCGATACTCTACATCAAGGTTAAGCGCAGCCGCCGGCTCAAGGCCTTCCTGGTCCAGTTGCCCTACGCGCTCGACCTTCTGAAGTCGTCGCTCGAGGCAGGCCACACCTTGCAGCGGGGGATGCAGGTGGTGGGAGACGAGTTCGTCGATCCGCTGGGCGGCGAGTTCCGTACCGTGGTCGAGCAGACGCGGCTCGGACTTCCGGTCACCGAGGCGCTGAGCGACATGCTGCAGCGCGTGCCGCTCGACGATCTGCGCCTGCTGGTGGTCGCGGTCAAGGTGCAGGTGGAGGTGGGCAGTTCGCTGGCGCAGATCATCGCGCGGCTCTGCGACATCGTGCGCACCCGCCAGCGCCTGTTTTCGCAGATTCGCGCGCTGACCGCGCAATCGCGCATGAGCGGAATGGTCGTAGGGTTGCTGCCGATAGTGGTACTCGCGATGTTCGGGATCGTCCAGCCCACCTACACCGAGATGCTGTTTTTCGATCCTACGGGCAAGTTGATCCTTAAGATTGCGATGGGGCTCGACCTCGGCGCTTTTCTGCTGATTCGGCAGCTCGTGAAGGTCAAATTCTGATTGAAGTGGCGCTATGAACCCTGTGCTAGTCAGCTCGATCGTGTTCCTGATCCTTGCCGGCGGCGTGACCGCCGTTTACGTCTCAGTTACCAACCGCCGGCACATGATGCGGGTCCAGATGGATCATGTCGGATTCAAAGGGCGCCGCGAGATGAATACCGCCGGCGGGCCGATTACGGCCATCGATGATCAGACGACCCGCACACTGCTCAAGTGGGCGGTGGGACGGCTGCCCAAGTCCAAGAAGGTTACGCCGGTTGAGGAAAAGCGCGCCGAACTCTTCGTGCAGGCGGGCTTCAAAGCCTCCAGCGTGGCCGTCTTCTATGTCAGTAAGGTCGTCGCGGCGGTGTGCGGTCTATTGCTGGGTCTTATTCCGAGCCTCGCGTTTGGCGTGCGCGGAAGCCGCGTGATCCTATTGACGATTCTGGGCGGCTCCGTGGGTGCGTTTCTTCCGGGGTACTATCTCGGCAAGCGCGCCAAGAATCGTCAGATGGAAATCGGACGTCAACTTTCCGACGTGCTCGATCTGCTGGTGGTGTGCGTCGAGGCCGGGCTCGGCCTGCTGCAGGCGATCAAAATCGTCGGCGACGAGACCAAGGCGCAGCAACTTGTCATCGGGGACGAGCTTTCGCAGGTGGCGGGCGAGGTCAATGCGGGATCTTCGCTGGGCCAGGCTTTGCGCGCGCTCGCCGACCGCAGCGGAGTCGCCGATATCAAGCCCCTTGCCGCGACGCTGATTCAGAGCGAGCAACTCGGCGCCGCTATTGGGCCCGCGCTGCGCGCGATCTCCGATTCCATCCGCTCCCGGCGCCGGATGGCTGCCGAGGAGGCAGCCCAGAAAACCACTATCAAGATTCTTTTCCCGCTGGTGCTAATGATTCTGCCCGCGATGCTGCTTATCATCATTGGCCCGGCGATCATGCAAACGGTTCGTACGCTGAGCTTCTGAACGGCTTCTTGGTCGCGCGGGCCCGGCGGGCGGTCTTGCGGCGCCCGCGCCTCTTGGCGCCCTCCCACGCGCGATTTCTTCCGCATTTCGGCGCGGCCCATCAGCGCGACATGATTGCCTCGGGCGGATACAATGAGAACGTCGAGGCCGGGTAGAATCGTTCATCGAAACCAGGCTGAGGGAGGTGGGCGGATGCGCGGGATGGTTCCGATGTTTGCGCGGGCTGGCATTTTCACGTTCTCCAGAACATTTCCCAGGCTGATGATCGCGGGACTGGCGGTCGCCGGCCTGATGGCAAGCGGATGCCTGCAGGTGGCGCCACAACCCCCGGTGCCGCCGACGACGATGAACTCATGGGGACCGATGGGCGGCTTCTCGATGTCTTCCGGGGCGCCTTGTACCGGCAAAGCGACGCTGAGCGACGGGACGGCCTCGGTCAGCGACGCGTGTTTTACCGGCGCCGACAATATAGTGATGTGCACGGACACCACCGCTGCGAATCCGGTCAGATGCACTCCGGCCTATGGCAGCCTTTCAATCTCCGGCGGCGTCGGCGATACGGTCTCTTACGCGCGAATCCGCTAAGCTACGCTGGAGCGGTCGAGCGCGGCGCGCTGAGCCTGGACGGGGCGGTCTTGACGGGCGCGGCGCGTGGCAATAACCAAGGCAGTAGCGAGGCGTTCGACGATCGCCAGGCGAATGGAAGACTCCGTTCTCAAACAGCGCGCGCTCGAATTGTACAACGAGGGCGTTCAACGTCACATGCACGGCGACTTCGACGGCGCGATCGTGTTGTACACGAAATCGATCGAAGTCTGCCCGACCGCCGAGGCCTACACCTTTCGCGGCTGGGCGTACAATTTTCTCGGCCGTGTCGACGACGCGATCGGCGAGTGCAAGAAAGCCATCGAGGTCGACCCGGACTTCGGCAATCCCTACAACGACATCGGCGCCTACCTGATCGCCAAGGGCGAACTCGACGAAGCGGTGCCGTGGCTGGAACAGGCCAAGCAGGCGCCGCGCTACGAGCCGCGCCACTTTCCCTACATGAACCTGGGACGCCTATACGCGGCCAAGGGGATGCTGCAGCAGGCGATCCGCGAGTTCGAGCGCGCGCTCGAACTTCAGCCGGGCGATCCCACCTGCGAGGCCTTCATGGCCCGGCTGCGCGCGACGCTTAACTGAGCGGCGACGCGTGTGCGGCCCGGCGAGGCCGCGAGGAGTAAGAGCGATGCTGAAGGCTGGCGACCCGGCGCCGGACTTTACACTCACGGCCGATGACGGCGGGCAGTTCGCGCTGTCGAGTCTGCGTGGCCGCAGGGTTCTTTTGTGGTTTTTTCCCGAAGCCGACACGCCGGGCTGCAGTCTCGAGGGACGCGGCCTGCGCGACCATCGGGAGTACTTCGACCAGAGCGCAATCGAAATGATCGGCGTCAGTTTCGACAGCGTCGCCGACAATGCCGCCTTCGCCCGCAAATACAACTTCGGCTTCAGGCTGCTCAGCGATACCACGCACGAGGTCGCCCTGGCATACGGCGCGTGCGAGAACCTCAAGGCAAGGTATCCCGAACGCATCAGCTTTCTCATCGACGCCGGCGGGCGAATCGAACGCGTTTACGACAAGGTCGATCCGCGCGACCATGCCGCGCAGGTGCTGGCCGGCGTGCTCGACGTGTAGGCCGCCGTTCGCCTCGTCTCGAATGAGACAGCCGGGACGATGGCGCATCCCTTGCACACTTGTCAGCTATGAATCCGCGCAGTGTCATTGCCGATTCCGACGAATCGGCTGTTGTTGGCCCGCAAACCAACGCCAATCAAGCCGGATCATCTTCATGCGAAGTAGTTCCGCCCATCGAGCCTTCGCCGGCGCAAGTCACGCCGCATCGGGATGAGCGAGATGAGTCAGACAAGTGTCTCACAATCGAACGTACGGCATCAGATGCCGGACAGGTAAGCGCTCTTGTGATTCGGAGCGCCGCGAGAGCTAGAGCGCCCGCCGAAGCATCGGCTGACGCCACGACGCGCCGGGGCGCAGGAGCAGGCCGAGACTGCGTGGCCGCTCACGCTCGACCAGATCATCAAGCAGACTCTGATTCGCTTGCTGCGCGAGACCGCCGGCAATCGCCGCCGCACGGCCAGCCTGCTCGGAATCTCGCGTTCGACGCTGTACCGGATGCTCGCGCGCTACGGTATCGATCACGTCGGCCGCGCCACGACTTCGCGCAAGCCCGGCGATGATCCGTCCATGCTGTCGGCGTAGCCGCTCCCCAAAGCGTGTCGGCCATCAGGCGGCGCGCCTTTGCCAAGCCGTTTGTCCCGGTAGAAACGGCGATGGCTTTCGATCCACAGAATAGCAAAGCACGAGAGCAAGATAGTCGGATGCATCGCTGGAAGCCGGCATAGCGCGCGTCCTTCGCGCAAACGGCATCGACGGAACCGTTGGGAGCAGGTTGAGCATGATCGGGCCGGAAGAGATTTGGGCCGAAGCGGTACGAACGCTGGAGCGCGACAAATCGTTCGCGCTGGCCACAGTGGTCAATGTGCGCGGCTCGACGCCGCGCGAGGTTGGGGCCAAAATGATCGTGCGCGACGACGGCCAGTTCGGCACCATCGGCGGCGGCTGCGGTGAGGCCGAGGTCTTCCGTAAAGCTCGCGTATTACTTGAAGATGGCGGCGAAGGCCGGCTGGCCGAGGTTGACCTCACGGGCGACTTCGACCAGCAGCAGATCGGCACCTGCGGCGGAATCATGGACGTTTTCATCGACCTGTGGCGGCCGCGCGCGGATCTCGAGATCGCGCGTCGCCTGGCCGAGGCGGCCGACCACAACCGGCCCGCTGCACTGCTGACGGTGGTCGATCCCGGAAATCCGCCTGGAAATCCGCCGGGAAGCTCGCAGGGAAATCCGCCGGAGGCCAGGGATTGCACGGTTGGCCAGGGTTGGCGAGCGCACGGTGGTCGATATATCACGGCGCGCGGCGCCGCTTGACGGTTTCGCGGGCTTGGGCGCAACGGCCGCGCAGCAGCTTGGCGAGCGCACCGCGGATGCGGTGGCGGCGCTGTTCGAGGTTGGCGCCGATGGTGCGGTGCGGCCGACCACGCATTTCGAGCCGAGCGGCGCGCCGCGGGTTTTTCTCGATCCCATCACCGGCGCGCAGCGCCTGATAATCGTCGGCGCTGGCCATATCGCGCAGCCGCTCGCGCAATTGGGCTCGATGCTGGGGTTCCACGTTACGGTGATCGACGACCGCGCGGCCTTCGCCAACCGCGAGCGCTTTCCCAACGCCGATCAGATAATCGTGCGGCCCTTCGCCGCCGCGATCGAGGCACTGGAGCTCGACCGCCATTGCTTCCTGCTCTCGGTCACCCGCGGCCATGCTTTCGACGAAGAGGTTTTGCGTACCGCGCTCAAACGGCGCAACGGCGCTTTCATCGGGATGATCGGTTCGCGCCGCCGCGTGCGTGCGACGCTCGAGCGCATCGCCGAAGACGGCGTCCCGGCCTCCGAGCTCGCCGAGGTCCACGCGCCGCTAGGCGTCGATCTCGGCGCGGAGACGCCGGCCGAGATCGCCGTTTCGATAATTGGCGAGATCATTCGCGAACGTCGCGCGGGCGTGCGCGATCCGTTCAGCCTCGGGGTCAAGCTCGGGCGGCTGCGGCGCTAGGGCCAGGCGCCGGTGCGGAGCGATCCTGTGGTGGCGGCGCGTCAAGCCGGAAGCGGATCGTCGGCTGCCGGCGGGCCGTTCGAGGGTATCTTGCTGGCGGCGGGCGAGTCGCGCCGGATGGGCTATCCCAAGCCGCTGCTCAGACTGGGCTCGCGCACCTTCATCGAAATACTTGCGGACGCGATGCTCCAAAGCGTCGCGCGGCTGATAGTGGTGGTCGGCGCGCATGCCGGTGCGGTGCGCGGCGCGATCCCTGCCGATCCGCGAATCGCCGTAGTCGAAAATCCCGACTATCTTCGCGGTCAACTTTCCTCGATCAAGGCCGCACTCCCTCATGTCGGCCCCGATGCGGGCGGCGCGCTGATTCATCTGGCGGACCATCCGATGGTTCGTGCGGAGACTTTTGCCGCGGTTATCGACGGTTATCGGCGCTTGGGCAGACCTATAGTGATCGCGCGCTATCAGGGGCGCCGCGGCCATCCCGTGCTGTTTGCGCGCGGCCTCTTTGGCGAACTTGCCGCCGCGCCCGAAGACCAGGGAGCCCGAGCGGTCGTGGCCGCAGACCCGGCCCGGCTCGCCTATGTCGACGTTGACGACCCCGGCGTGCTGACCGACCTCGACACTCCTGAAGACCTGGAACGTGCCGGCCTCGCCCGTCCTCCCGGGCAGGTGGAGTGCGAGGCGGGCGTAGTGTCAGGCAGGCGTAGCGCTCGATGAGGACGGATTTGGCAAGAAATCGGATACTTTTCGATGTAACCAGGTACCGGAGCCGTCGTACTCTACATCAGGTATGCGTGGCATCCTTGCATTCAAGCGATTCGCGCGTAGTGTGTCGGAGCCATCGGACCAGGACCTGGTAGCGGGGGCGCTGAGCGGCGAGCCTGCGGCCTTTGCGGAGCTGGCTACGCGCCATCGCCCGCGCGTCGAGCGCATCTGCCAGCGCTTTTTTTCCGACACCGAGCAGGTGCGGGACTTGGCGCAGGAAACCTTCATTCATGCCTACGGCGGCTTGAAGGGCTACCGCGCCGAAATTCCGTTCGGCGCCTGGTTGCGCGCTATCGCGACCAACCTGTGCTATGACGAATTGCGCCGGCGTCGGCGTCGCCCTGAGGAGTTGGTAGCGGATTTCAGCGCGGCCGAGGCGAACTGGGTGGGGCTGGTCAATACGGCCACGCCCGAAGAGTTGGTCGAAGCCGCCGAGGAGCGGCGCGAGGCCAAGACGCTGGCCGACAAGCTGCTGGCAACGCTGCGGCCCGAGGATAGATTGGTGCTGACGCTTCAGAACGGCGAGGAGCTCAGCGTCAGCGAAATTGCCGGGATCGTCGGCTGGAGTGAGGCCAAGGTTAAAATCCGCGCCTTTCGAGCGCGACAGGCGTTGCGCCGTCAAGCGGCGCGGCTGGTCCCGCCGCGCAGGGCGGAGAGTAAATGATGAACTGTTTTGAAGCACGTCAGGATTTCGTGGGCTTTTGGCAGAGCGCGCTTGACGGCGAACGCCGCCTCGAGCTGCTCGGACATCTTAAGGGATGCGCCAAGTGCGACCGGGCATTTCGGGCTTTTGCGCTCACCGCGCCGATGCTCCATGCCAGAGGCGCGGCGGCGGACGAGGCGGTGGCTGAAGGGGATAGAATCGGCGCGACGCCGCACGTTGAGCAGATCACTCCGCGGCACATCTCAAGCAACATGCCTTTCGATATGAGCGGCGTGCGCGGTGCCGACGCTCCTCGTGTGGACGAAATCCTGCGGCGCGCATCGGTCTACCGTCTCGCGGAGCACCGCCTGTCGCGCCCGTGGCGTGACGCCGCGGCTGGATTGTCGGCGGTGGCGGCGGCAGTGCTGCTCGCCTACTTCTCGATGGCTGCGCCGTCCCAGTCCTTCGACGAGGCCCTGATCAATTCGGATTCGATTTCTGAAACGGTCGCACAGCCGGACACGGATTTCCTCGGGCAGCAGATGCCCTCGATGCCCGCGGTGAGCAGGACGATCTTGCCGGATAGGGGCAAGGGCTGGCTCTTGGTGGCGATTGCGGTCGCGGGCCTGGCGATCGGGTTCGCTGCAAGCAGTCTCGCCTATCGCCACCGATGGTTGGGGGTTCCGCACGAGCCGTTCATCGAGCGGATGCAGCATGAGTTGAATCTGACGCCTACGCAGCGCGATCAAATTCTCCAGATCGTGAAAGAGACACGCTCCAAGGTGATGAACCTGCGCCAGGAGTTCCAGCACCAGCGCCACGAACAGATCCTACAGGCCCGCGCACGCGTGCATGCCTTGCTCACGCCCGAGCAGCAGGAGAAATTCGATCGCGAATTCAGGCCGCCGCCCGAGCGCGACCATGACCGCGGGCCCGGTATGCATGAAGGTGACGGCGGACCTCCAGACGGCCCTCCCGACGGACCGCCTCCCGAGCATGGGCCTCACGACGGCGACGGCCCTCCTCCGTAGTATCCCCGCAGTCTCCCCGCCTGGTGTCCGTCGCTAAGACGGCTACATCGCGCCCAGGTCGCTCAGGACCTTGCGCGCCTCGGCTGCCACGGCCGGGTTTTTGGTGCTGTTGTTCGCGGCCAGATTGAGATAGTGGGCCGCCTGCTCGCGATTACCCAGCTGTGCGTATACTTCACCCAGCCTGAGCAACGCGAATGCCGAGCTTGGATCCATCTGATAGGCCTTCTGGTAGTACGGGAGCGCATCAGCCGCCTTGGCCGGCGTGAACGACATGTAGGCCTCGCCGATATTGAGATAGGCGCTGACCGAGCTTGGCTGGTACTTGATCAGCTTCTTGTAGACCGAAACCACCTGGTCGAACTGCGATCGCGAGTTGTAGTACAGGCCGAGATAGATGTAGGGATCCTCCAGCGTCGGATCGATATCGCTCGCCTGCCACAGCAGCTTTACCGCCTGCTGGCTGTCGGTCATGTTGATGGCCGCCTCGACCAGCGAGCGCGCCTTGGCCGCGTTGGCTTCGTCCGCGCGCACGATCGCCGGCGCGCCCATCGCGAGCATCCCCACCAGGCTTAGCAGGGCCAGCTTCGCCCCGATCCGCATTGAATTGGTTGTACCTGCCACTGCTAGAATCGTGGCACGCGGAGTTGCGTGTTGCAAAGCCGCGGGCCCGACGCCTGTTGAGGTGGCGCGTGGCACCGCGAGGGTCAGGAAGGATTCAACGTCCCGGGATGGAAAATCGAAAGATCAGAAAATTCAAAGGCTCCGGAATCGAGCTCAACTGCGTCGACTACGGGGGCGAGGGCGGGCCGCCGATGCTGCTGGTGCATGGCGGCGCGGCGCACGCGCGATGGTGGGATTTCGTCGCGCCCGCGCTGACCGGACGCTTTCACGTGCTGGCGCTCGACCAGCGCGGCCATGGCGACAGTCCGTGGACCGGGCAATGGGCTTACGGTTCGCGCCACTACGCCGCCGACCTCGAGGCCGTGATCGACGGATGGGGCCTGGGCGCGCCGGTGCTCGTGGGTCATTCGATGGGCGGCCATAGCGTGATGGTCTATGCGGTCGAGCACAGCGAGCGACTCCGCGCGATGGTCGCTATCGACTCGATACCGGCCTACCCGGAGCACGCGGTCGCGGCGCTGGCCGCGATCGCCGACCGTCCCGCTTCGGTGTACGAATCGCTGAAGGACGCGGTCGCCTCGTTCCGCCTGCTGCCCGGCGACACGGTAGCCACGCCCGAGGTTCTCGGTCATGTGGCGGAGCTCAGCTTTCGCCAGCGCGCCGACGGCAAGTGGGTGCACAAGATGGATCGGCGCACGCTGCGGCGCGAGCCGATTCAGCTCGACGGTGAACTCGAGCGCATCCGATGCCCGGCGCTGTTAATCAAGGCGGCGCTGAGTCCTGTGCTCTCGGCCTCGTTCGCGCGCGCGATGGCGGCGCGGATGGCGCGCGGGCGGATGGTCGAGCTCGAGAACTCCAATCATCACGTGCCGATCGACAATCCGTCCGGGCTGGTCGCCGTGTTGACTCCATTTCTCTCCGATGTTGCGAACGGGACTGCGTAGATGAGTGAGCCGCTGATCCACTTCACCGGCTCCGCGCCGCGCCTGCACTACCTGGAATGGAATCCCGGCGCGGCGCGCACGATCGTGCTGCTTCACGGCAACTCGGCCAACGCATGGTGGTGGCAGCCGCTCGCCGAAGCGATGCGTGAGGCGGACTTCCGCTTGCTGGCGCTTGACCAGCGCGGGCACGGCGACAGCGAATGGGTGCGGCCGCCGGCCTACGGCCCGCTCGAGTACGCCCACGACCTCGCCCGCTTCATCGCGGAATGCGCGCCGCCGCGTCCGTTCGTGGTCGGACACAGCATGGGCGGGATCAGCGCGTTAACCTTCGCGGCCGAGTATCCGGGCGCCGCGCGCGCGATCGTCGCGATCGACGCCGCGGTTACCTCCAACGAGCGGCGCAACCACTACCTGCGCCGGCTCAGGGGTTTGCCGGTCATCGCCTATCCCGATCTCGAAACCGCGCTCGCTCGCTTTCGCCTGATGCCCAAAGAAGGCGAGATTGCGCCGGCGACACTCAGAGCGATCGCCGAAAAGAGCCTCGGGCAGACCTCCGAGGGCCGCTGGACGATGAAGTTCGACCGCGACAGCTTCCTCGGCAGCGACGGAATCGACGTGCTCGCCGCAATCGGGCGGATTCGCGACCGCCTGCTGCTGATTCGCGCCGAGCACAGCCGAATCATGACCGTCGAGGCGGCCGCGCGCGCCGTCGCTTCCAATCCGATGGCCGCACTGGTGACGATCGCCAGCGCGCATCATCACGTGATTCTCGAGCAGCCGGCGACGGTCGCGCGCACCATCGAGGAATTCATCGCGAGCGTGTAGATTCGGACTCCTGGCGAAGATGCGCACGCAAATCGGAATAGTCGGGGCGGGCCCGGCGGGACTGATGCTCTCGCATCTGCTGCATCGCGCCGGAATCGAATCCGTGGTGATCGAGAATCGCAGCCGCCAGTACGTTCAGGAACGCGTGCGCGCAGGCGTGCTCGAGCAGGGCACCGTCGACCTGATGAACGAAACCGGCGTCGGCGAACGTCTCGGCCGCGAGGGCCTGGTCCATCGCGGACTCGAACTGCGCTTCGGGCGCCGCGGCCATCGTATAGATCTGTTCGGACTGACCAACGGAAAAGCGATCACGATCTATGGGCAGAACAAAGTCGTCGAAGATTTGACCGACGCGCGCCTCGCCGCGGGCGGACGGATTTTTTTTGCCGCCGAGAACGTGAGCGTAGATGGTCTCGAGAGCCCGGCGCCCTCGATCCGGTTTCGGGCCGGCGGCGAAGCCGTCGAGCTGCAATGCGATTTCATCGCCGGATGCGACGGCTTTCACGGCGTATGCCGGCCGTCGGTCCCGCCCGGCGTGCTCACCGAATTCAATCGCGTCTACCCGTTCGCATGGCTGGGGATACTTGCCGAGGTCGAGCCTTCCTCGGAAGAGCTGATTTACTCCCGCCACGAGCGCGGCTTCGCGCTTCACAGCATGCGCTCGCCCGACCTCACGCGGCTCTACCTGCAAGTCGCGCGCGACGAGGAAATCGCCAACTGGCCCGACGAAAGAATCTGGGACGAACTCCAGCGGCGGTTCGAAACCCACGACGGCTTCAAGCTCAAGCGCGGGCCGATAGTGCAGAAGGGCATCACGCCGATGCATAGCTTCGTGGTCGAGCCGATGCGGTATGGGAGCCTGTTGCTCGCCGGCGACGCGGCCCATATCGTGCCGCCGACCGGGGCCAAGGGACTCAACCTCGCGATCGCCGACGTGCGCGTGCTCGCCCGGGCCTTCAGCGACTTCTACACGAGCGGATCACACGCCGGGCTCGATGGCTATTCGGAGACCTGTCTCCGCCGGGTATGGAAAGTGCAGCGGTTTTCGTGGTGGATGACCTCGATGCTGCATCGGTTCGAGGACGAAAACGCATTCGACCAGCGCCGCCAGCTCGCCGAGCTGGAATACGTGGTAAGCTCGCATGCCGCGTCGCAGTCGCTCGCCGAGAATTACGTCGGCCTCCCGATGGACTGAGTATTCAGTTTGATATCATTTCTTCACCTCTCCTTGACCCAAGAGAGCAACCTTCGTTCAGGATGACAAAAAGGTCCTGCCTTCTGTCATCCTGAGCGTCAACGAAGGATCTCCGCGAAGCGATGGATCTTTTTTCCCCGCATTTATCTGACACCTTCACAAGGAGAGGGGGAGAAAAAGAGAGAAACGAAAAAGCACGAAGCAAAGAAAAGAAGGTTCAATTCGGGAGTGAGGGAGCGTGTCTCCGATCACACGCCGCCGAACCAGTCGTAGCCCTGGTCTTCCCAATAGCCACCGGTGCGATTGGGCAGAAAATTGACTTCCGTGAGATACTTGACGTTTTTGTAGCCGAGCTTGATCGCCGAGTAGACCCTAATCGGCGCGCCGTGGTCGGGATGCAGGTCGTGCCCGTTCATCCCGTAGGCGAGCAGGGTCTGCGGATGCAGCGCGCTACCGAGGTCCCACGACGAAAAGTAGTTCGCGTCGAACGAGCGGAACTCGACGTAGCGCACGCGGGGATCGACGCCGACCGCGCGTGCGAGTTCACTCAGCCGCAGGCCATGCCACGCCGCGACCGCCGACCAACCCTCCACGCAATGATGGCGCACGCGCATATCGGTGCGGGGCATCGCTTTCAACTGCTCGAGCGTGAACGCGCCCGGACGCGCGACCATCCCGCCCACCTTGAGCGACCATCCGGCGGGCGGAAACGGCATGGTGTCCGCGATGAAGTAGCTCGGGAACGCGCGACTCGGGCGTCAGGTCTTTCTCGGGCGACTCGGGAGCGAGACGCGAGGGCGAGAAGATCAGGCCCTCGAAGCGCTCGTTGACCCGCAGCATCGCCTTGAGAAAGAGCGAAACAGGATGGGGCGTGTCGCATCCGGCCAGCAACGAAGCCGCCGCGAATCCGGTTAGCAGCTTTCGCCGGGTGATTATCTTAGCCACGCTTGCCTCCGGTGATCATCGCCAACAGCTCGCGCGGATGCAGCAGCACCAGCACGATATGAGTCACGACGAACATCGCTATAAAAACCAGCCCGAACAGATGGACGACGCGGGCCACGTCGTAGCCACCGAACAGTCTCAATAGCCAGTGGAGCTGCACCGGTTTGTAGATAGCCAGTCCCGACAGCACCTGCAGCGATGATAACTATTACCACCGAACTGTAGGTTAGACGTTGCAAGCCATTGTAAAAGTCGGCGGGCGGCGGAGTCTTTCGCACTCGCAAGTAGTAGCCGGACATCCGAATTGCGTTGCCCGCGTCGCGGGCCGGCAGAAAAAGCCGCCGCCGCCATTCGCCGCGACCGAAAAAATACGCGAGGTAGACGACGCCGTTCAGGACCAAAAACCAGGCGATCGCAAAATGCCAGTGACGCCCGCCCTCCAGCCATCCGCCAATCGTCAGCCATGATGGCGGCGCCACTCCCTGCCACGGATACCATCCGTATTTCGCGCCGCGCGGCCCGAGCGCGGGATAGGCGGCGAAGATCTGCAGCCCGCTACCAGCCATCAGGACGATGAACAACACGTTCATCCAGTGATTGAGCCGGATCGTAAGCGGTTGGATGCGCCGTCCCCAGAATCGAGGGTCGGCCGCCGCCGCGTCGATCGGAGTGGTCTTGCGCGCCGGTCCGGGTGACATCGTGCTATTCCCCAGCGTCCATGCCCCGGGGTTTCATCATCGGCTTCGGGTTGCCACCTTCCATGATCGTCCCATCCATCATCATCATCTGGCCGTCTTTTAACTGTTCTTTCCGGCCGTTGGGCATTTTCACGAGGCCGTCGGGCGTCACCACCGCACCGTTCGACATAGTCGTATCGGCGGTCATCGGATCTATCGCCTTCCCGGCCTTCATCGTCATCATTTTCCCGTCTCGCATGATGACGCCGTCCATGCCCCCGGCCATCGGGCGCGCCGAGGCGAAAAGCATCGCGGACATCGTCAGCTGCCAATACTAATAGTGTGGGCTGGCGCATAAGTTACCTTCGGTATAGTCGATTCCGTCGGTTTTTTTTGAGCGCTACAGCGAGAGTTCCATTCGCCGATGCGGGATGCCGGCTTCCTCGAACACCTCGCCGACGGGGGTGAAGCCCTGTTTTAGGTAAAAGCGCTCGGCATGCACTTGTGCGTCGAGCACGGCACGCCGATAACCCTGTTGGCGCGCACGCTCGACCAGGAATTGAAGAACACGACGTCCGATGCCGGCGCCGCGGCGCTCGGCCATCACCGCCATCCGCCCGATCTTGACGTAGTCGCCACGCGCGAGCATCCGTCCGCATCCGACCGGCCGGCCGTCTTCGAGCGCCAGGGCATGCAAGGCGTCCGCGTCGTCGGCGTCTAGTTCTATTTCTTCGGGTACTCGTTGTTCTTCGATGAAAACGCGCCTGCGCAGCGCCCATGCCTGTTCCATGCGCGAGCGATCATCACCGACCTCGATAACGTTGATCATAGCTGGAGCATCCATTCTCCCTTCACTAGCGTGCGTTTCGACGCATCGTCAAACCACGGCATACCAGCGGGCGAATTCGCCTTCGAGCGAATATCGGCGTTGTGCTAGGCTCAGGACGCGAGGATTACACGGCGGCGCGACATGAGGCGCCCTGTGGAGACGCGATTGCGATGGCGAAAGAAGTGGAACGCGCGACCGATGAGCAGATAAGGCGGGCCGCCGAAATGGTGCTCGCGGCGCGCTACCCGATAGCGCTGACCGGCGCGGGGATGTCTGTCGAGAGCGGCATCCCGCCGTTTCGCGGGCCGGGCGGCTTGTGGACCAAATACGGTGAGCCGCCGATGAACGGCTACCAGATTTTTCTCGCCGATCCGAAAAAGGGATGGGAGGATCGAATCAAGCGCCAGGACGACGAGCTTTTCGCGCCGCTCAAAATCGCCCGGCCCAATCCCGGCCACTATGCCTTCGTCGAGCTGGAACAGATGGGCGTACTGCGGTTCCTGATCACGCAAAACGTCGACGACCTCCATCGCCAGGCCGGGCACAAAGCGCTCGCCGAGATTCATGGGAATTGGAAACTAATCCGATGCCTCCAGTGTGCGACGCGCTTCCGCGCCGAAGAGATAAGCCTCGAATCTGTTGCCGCCGCCTTGTCCAAAATGCCGCGGGATGCTGAAGGCCGACACGGTGGCGTTCGGCGAGCCGATTCCTGCCGACGCGCTGCGCGAATGCGCCGAACACTCGGCGCGTGCTGACCTGGTGATCCTGGGCGGAACCTCGGCGACGGTTTATCCGGCGGCCGGCTTCGCGATCGAGGTCAAGGAGCGCGGCGGCCGATTGATCGAAGTGAACCTGTACGAATCGGAAATCACAGGACTTTGCGATCTTAGCCTGCGTGGCGGTTCGGCGGACGTCATGCCGCGCCTCTCTCGTACCATTTCAGACCTGCGCCGAGCGCAGCTTTCGTAAACGGCAGGGCACGTCCCTTGCTGTTGAGGCGCTCGTCGCGTGCTAAGAGGCACGCAAACACGCGATCTCGTGCGAGGTGGACTCAATGAATGCACAGCGGGCGGGCATAGCGGTGCCCGGTTGGCAGGCAGAAGCGGCAGTGCTTCAGCCGATCAACGAGATGTTCGATGCGCAAGGGCGACCGCATCCTGAGTGCGCGCGGGTGATGGCGTATTTGCTCGCCATGGAGTCCAAACGGCTGGCCGAACTCGGAGATCGCGCGCATCAGATGTTCCAGACGATGGGCGTGACCTTCAACGTCTATGGCGACCATGAAGGAGGGGAACGAATTTTCCCCTTCGATCCGATTCCCCGAATTATATCGGCCCAGGTCTGGGCCGGACTTGAAGCCGGGCTGATCCAGCGCGCGCGTGCGCTCAACGCCTTTATCGCGGACATTTACGGCGAAGCGCCAGATCGTCAAGGACGGAACGATTCCTCGCGACCTGGTAATCGGTTCGCCGCAGTTTCGACACGCCGCGACCGGCATCCAGTCGCCCTGCGGAGTTTTCATCACCGTGGCGGGAATCGATCTGGTGCGCGGCGCCGACGGACGCTTTCACGTGTTGGAGGACAACGTTCGCACGCCGTCAGGCGTTTCCTACGTGGTCGAGAACCGGCGCATCATGACGCGCCTGATGCCTGAGCTGATTCGCGGCTTGGGCGTGCGCAGCGTCGAGAATTACCCGGCCTATCTTTTATCCAGCCTCCGCGAGCTGGCCCCGCACGGAGTCGCGGATCCCACTGTCGTACTATTGACGCCGGGCCCGTTCAATTCAGCGTTCTTCGAGCATGTGTTCCTTTCGCAGCAGATGGGGATCGAGCTGGTCGAAGGGCGCGACCTGGTATGCATGGACCAGAAGCTGTTCATGAAGACGGTTCACGGGCCTCGGCAAATCGACGTGCTTTATCGGCGGATAGATGACGACTTCCTCGATCCGGTGGTCTTTCGTTCCGATTCGCTGCTCGGCGTCGCGGGTTTGACCGCGGTGCTGCGCGCAGGCAACGCGACACTGGCCAATGCGATCGGCACTGGAGTCGCGGACGACAAGGGCGTGTTCGCTTACACGCCCGCGATGATTCGCTACTACCTGGGCGAAGAGCCGTTGCTGCCAATCGTCGAGACCTATCTATGCGCGATCCTGAGGTCAGGAAGGCGGTGTTGCGCGATCTCGACCACTACGTGATCAAGCCGACAGGAGCCTCGGGCGGCTATGGAGTCGTGATCGGGCCCAAAGCGACGGACGAGGAATTGGAGCAGGCGCGCCAGCGCATCGAGGCGGCCCCGGACGGGTTCATCGCGCAACCGGTGTTTCCGCTCTCGGTGCATCCGACGCTGTCAGGCGGGGCGGTGCGGAGGGCAAAGCCGCGCTGGTGGCGCGCCACGTCGATCTGCGGCCCTTCGTGCTGCTCGGAGCAAAGCCGCGGGTGCTGGCCGGAGGGCTGACGCGAGTGGCATTGCGTGAAGGCTCGCTCATCGTGAACTCGTCGCAAGGCGGGGGCAGCAAGGATACCTGGGTGCTGGAAGAATAGTGCTGCGGCGCATTGCGGGTTCATTGTTCTGGGCGGCGCGTTATCTGGAACGCGCGCAATGGCGCGCGCGTCTGGTTGACGTCAATTACCATCTGCTGCTCGAGGTTCCGCCGCGCGACGCCGAGCCGTGGGAGCCACTGGTCCGCATCACCGCCGAGCAGGAGCTTGTTCGCGACCAAGCACAGCCATGCCAGCGAAGCTTCGGTCATCGATTTTTTCATCTTCGACAAGGAGAACCGCTCCTCGATCCGCAATTGCATCGAGTCGGTGCGCGCAAACCTGAGCCCATTGCGCCATCTGATCTCATCCGAGCTCTGGCTGGCGGTGAATCGGCTCTACCTGGAGGCCCAGGGATGGTCCGCGCAGGCGCTCGCCGCGGCCGGCGTATCGGCCTTTTTCGCCGAGCTCCAGCGACACTTCTTCACCATCGAAGGAATCATCGTGAATACGATGCCGCGCGATCTGACCTACGATCTGATCGCAATGGGTACGATGCTCGAGCGGCCGGACAATGTCTCGCGCCTGCTCGACGTCAAGTATCATTACCTGCTGCCGCGGCTGGAGGACATCGGCGGACCCGCCGATATACGCCAGTGGGCGGCGGTGCTGCGAAGCGCCTCCGGCGTTCGAGGCCTTTCGCAAGGTCTATGGCAACGCTATCAGGGTGAACCGCGTGGTCGAGATATTGGTCTTCGATCCGGCGTTTCCGCGTTCGATGCGGTTCAGTATCGAACGGCTCGCGCAGGCGTTGGCGCGGATTGCGTCGCGGGAAGCACGAACCGGTGCCGGAAAATCCGCCCTGCGCGGAGTTGCTTGCGATGCTGCACGAGGGTTCCGCGGACCAGGCCATCGCGGACGGCCTGCACGAATTCCTGATCGACGTCGAGGCGCAGGTGTGCGCGCCTGGCGGACCACGTAGTCGAACGCTTCATGTCGCTCGAGTAAAGGAATAAGCTGCGATCGATGCTATTGCGAATAAGCCACAGGACCCGGTATATCTATGATCAGCCGGCGCGCGATTCGCACAACGAACTCCGGGTGAGGCCGTTGGACGATGCGGGGCAGCGCTGCCTCATCTTCGAACTAAGCATCGACCAACCCGCGGCCGTGCTTTCATACCGCGACTTCTTCGGCAATCATGCGCATTCGGTTTCGGTCAGCCACGCCTCATCGGGAGCTGACGATTGTCGCCCAATCGCTGGTCGAGCGATTCGAGATACCCGCTCGAAGTTTACCCGGAAATGACATTCCGCGATTTTCTCCTCGAAGATGAGGCCCACGTAAGAGACTATTGGGAGTTTCTGAATCCGAGCCGCTACATCCCGTTCAGCCAACGGCTGCAGAAGCTGTTCTGGATGGCGCGGCCGGGCGATACCGAGGACGTCACAATTTACGTGGCGCGAATCGTGGCCTGGGTGCATGACCAGTTCGATTACCAGAAGGCCAGGACGCATGTTCATTCCAGCCTCGACGATATCCTGAAGTCCGGCGGCGGCGTGTGCCAGGATTTTGCGCATTTGACTATCGGACTGTTGCGGCTTGCGGGTGTGCCGGCCCGCTACGTCTCGGGCTATCTGGCTCCCGCGATTTCGCCCACGGGCAATGCGTCGGTCGGCGAGCAGGCAAGCCACGCGTGGCTCGAAGCATGGCTGCCGTATGCGGGATGGACCGGCTTCGATCCGACCAATCGATATCGCACTGACGAACGCCATATCAGAGTCGCGATCGGACGCGACTATGCCGACGTGCCGCCGCTGATGGGGGTGTACCGAAGCAGCGCGACCAACCAGGTGATGACGGTCGACCTCAACATCGAGCACACCAGCACGGAGCCGGCTCGGCCGATGGCACTTGCGCTCCACCGGGCTGCCAGGCGCAATAGCCGCGAATGCTCGCACACGCCGTTCCGTCATCTCGGCGCAGTGAAGGATGCTCAAGGACGGCTGTTCCAGCGATTCAGACGTCGAATTCGGGCGGGTCGGCTTTGCGGCGGCGGCTCAGCGCCGGGCGCGCCCGGCATTTCCGGCGCGTAACCCGGCTCGCATCGCAGCAGCACCATCTCGCCCGTGCCGTCGAGCTCAGTCGGATGGCTCAGCAGGACGGTGCGAAACTGCGCGCGCGTCGAGGTCGGCAGCCGCAGGAATTCTTCGCGCCATGCGATCAGATAATCGGGACGCGGCCCGCTGCCAGATCGATACCACCGGCAAGTTGCGCTCGCTGTAGTAGGCAACGTCGTAGTTGAGCGCTCCCATGTAGCCGACACTGTGCGTTCCAACGATGTTCATCGCCTCGTACGTGAACGGCTTCAGCGTGAGCGCGTTGGCCAGCGCCGGCACCACGAACAGGTTGGCTGCGAGCGCGAGACAGACTATCTCCGCCCGTCGCAGTCACGCACAGAGCCTTCGGCAGCTCTGACGGCCGCGCATCGCGAACACGCCGATCGCGATCATGGCGATTGCGAGCCCGGTCGCGATGAAAGGATGGGCCGCCGCGGCGAGCCCGAGCTGCGGAACGAAATCGTAGTTGGCGATGATCAGAATTCTCAGCACCACTTGCCAATGCATGAGGCGCGAAGGCGAGCAATCCCAAACCGAGCAGCGCGCCGACACCGGCGAGGCTAAAGAACACGGCGGCGAGCCGCGTGAGCCGGTGGATCCAAGCGTTCTGAGATGTCCGGAACGCGCGCGGCGGCCTCGACGTAAATCGCCAGCAGGGCGGCGAGGGCGGGATAGAGCGCGAGCAGATAAACGCCGCGCTTGCTCTGCGGCAGATTGTAAAAGAGCAGCACCACGACGAACCAGACCATCAGGTAGGATAGCCGCGAGTCCATCCGGCGCGGGCGGCGCACGGCCTGCACGAAAACAATCGAGCAGCAGCGGCGTCCACGGCAGGAAGCCCGCCATCAGCGCTCCCTCCATATAGTAGAAGGGATGGGCGTGACCCTCATGGAAGGCGCTGTCGCGCACGAAGCGGAAGAGGTTTTCGGCCAGGAGCTGCTTGTGCACGAACGGCATCCCGCCCGCCACCGCCGCGGCCAGGTACCATCCTCCGGCCAGCAGCGCGACCAGCGCCGCGCCGCGCCCCAGGCGCAGCTCGCGCAACAGGTTCCATCGGCCTTCGATCGCGATCCACACCAGCGCGACCAGTGCCGGCAGGACGAGGCCCACCGGCCCCTTGCTCAGCACGGCCATCGCGATCGCGAAATACAGCGTCATCCGCCGCTCGGTCAGTCCCTCGGCGATCAGGATGAACTCGAAGAGCGCGATTTCAAGGAAGAAGGTGAGCGTCATGTCGACGCGCGCGCCGCTGCCGGCCTGCAGGTACTGCACGGTGGTGCCGAGGACGAGCGCCGTGAGAAACCCGATACGGTCGTCGAACAGGCGGCGCATGTAAAGGTAGGCCGCCAGCATCCCGCCGATCGCGAACAGTCCCGAGGGCATCCGCACCGTCCATTCGCTGACGCCCCCGGCGAGCATCGAAATGATCGCGGCCAGCCAGTGCATCAGGAGCGGCTTGGAGGGGACCTCGATTCCCGCGCGCAGCGGCAGGATGAATCCGCCGCCGTGCAGCATGTTGAAAACGATGACCGCCTCGCGCGGCTCGCCCTTGGTGTAAAACGGATAGCCGCCAAGGTTGACCAGGAAGAGCGCTGCGCCCAGAAGGGTGAGCGAGGAGAATCGCCAGTGGCGGCTCGGCGAGATCGCTGAACCAGGCCATGCCGCGCGCGCCATTGGCGACGTATGACGGCGCGGACGGCGCGCGTCGACGCGGACAGGGGCTCAACAGACGACGAGGGCTGAGTAGCGTTTGACGCCGCGTCATCCATCGCAGTGAGGATACAGATTCAGCACGCCGGAAGCATCGCGCCGCGCGGTTAGCGGAGCGGCGCAGCCAGACTGGCGCGCCGGCCGCGGCCTGAGCGCCGCGGATGCTCAAGGCCGGCGGATGCGCCACGCGCGAGCTCGCGCGCGCGGCGTATCCGCGGCGGTCCTCAGTATTTCTTTTCGACTTTGATCCGCGCGCTATCGTCGTAGCAGTAGAGCGTGGCCCCTTCCTCGTCGCGGGTGCGCTTGTGCGAGCCGTCGCAAAACGGCTTGTTCTTGGAAAGGCCGCAGGCGCAGATGTAAACGGGCAGTTCGGTGCCCTCGGCGATTTCGTAAGGAGTCTTGCGCTCGTGTTCCACCAATCGGGACATCGCGATTTCCTCTGTTTTGCCCGGCGCGGCATGGCGATGCGCGCCGTGATTTCCGAGCCACTGACTTCCTGAGCCACCGGCTTCTGAGCTACTAGAGACCAGGCTGAATTGTTAGTCAAACCGAGATGGGGCGGCGGCCCGCTCAGGCGGGCGGTCCATTCATTGGGGGATCAATCCATCGCGAAGTCAATTCATAGCGAAGTTAGTTCATAGCGAAGTTAGTTCATAGCAGTTACATAGCAAAGTTAGTTCATAGGTTGATGGATCGCCTCTGCCGCCTCCGCGGAAGTGACCGGCACACGGCGTACGCCCTCGGCGCCGAGCACCAGCAGCAAGACGCCGGAGATCGATACGAATATCCCGATAAGGTCGCGCCGGGTTGCACGCTCGCCCAGGAAGACAATCGCGCACAGGATCGACAGCAGCGGAATGCCAGGAATGACCAGCGCCGTCGTCCACGCCAGCGACAACCGGCTGATCGCCGCATACCAGGCCAGCGAAGCAAGGAAATAGCAGACCACGCCGGTCGCGATGATTGTTCCAAGCACGACCGGGTCGGCCAATTGCCCCAGCGCATGCGGATTGACCACGGCCAAGACCAGGGTCAGCACGATTGCGGCGTAGCCGTAACGCGCACCGGTCATGCATACGGGTGACAGCGGCGGCATCACCGGCAGCGACAGTACATGCGAGGTCTGCCACAGCAGTGGCGTCCCCGCGACCAGCATCGCCGCCCACGCCGGCGAATAGGAGCTGCTCGACGCGCCGATCGCCGAGACGATGCCGGTGACTATGATTGCGGTCGCGGCGAGTTGGCGGAGCGTAGGGCGCTCACCGGCGAACAGCGTCGCGAGCAGCAGCGAGTAGACCGGCTCACTCTGGAGTAGCAGGGTGCCGGCTACCGCGTCGATGCGGCGCAGGCCGAAGATCAGGGTCAGCGTCGTTACGACCGTTCCGACTATCGAGAGCAGCAGCAACCGCATCCAGTAGCGCCGGTCGACCAGCATGCTCAGCTCGCCGCGCGCGTATACGACGGGCATGACGCATAGCGTCGCCACCACGGCGCATCCGGCCGCGAAAAGCATCGGGTCCAGCCGCGTCGCGCCGAAGCGCATCAGCGCCGGCTGAGTGGCGGCGGTGATCGTGCACAGCGCCGCCATCGCGATTCCGACGGCGCGGCTGCTCAGCCCGGCGATGGATGGTCTGGAAACGATGGCCGCCGCGTCCGTCCATCTATGCGCCACTGCAATCCGCCACTGCGCGCCGGTAAAGGGGCCTGGCGCGCGCGCTCAGCCACGAGCGAAGAAGACGCCTATGACCAACGCTGCGAGGAGCAATCGATAGACCGCGAACACGACGTAATTGCGCGTCCGCACGTAACGGATCAGGAAGGCGATCGCGATAAGGCCGAAGACGGCGGCCGCGATGAAGCCAAGGCCGACCGACAAGTTGAGACCTTCATGGACGAGCTTGCGCGCCTCGATCAAGCCAGCGCCAGCGATTATCGGCGTCGCCATCAGGAAGGAGAAGTTGGCAGCGTCGCCGCGCTCGACCCTGACCGCCCGCGCCATCGTGATAGTGGCTCCAGAGCGCGAAACTCCCGGTATGATCGCCAGGGCCTGGCTGAAGCCGATCGCCAGCGCATCCCAGTAGGTCATTTCGCTCATCGTTCGCTTTTGCGGTGAGAGCTTGTCGAACGACCAGAGCAGGACTGCCAGGATCGCCATCGCTATCGCGATCAACAACGGGGAGCGAAAAGTTGTTTCAGCCTGCTTCTCGAACGCGACGCCGATTATCGCTCCGGGAATCGAGGCCGCGATGAGGAGTTGCAGGAGGCGAAGCTCAGCGGGATGGCCTCCGCCTAGCGATCGCGCCATCGCGATCCAGTCCTGCCGGTAGTAAACGAGGAGCGCCACGAGCGTGCCCAGATGCAAGGCAACATCGAAGGCGAGGCCCGGATCCTTCCAATTGAACAGCCAGGGGACGAGCACCAGGTGGGCGGAACTGGAGATGGGAAGGAACTCGGCCAACCCCTGTACAGCGCCCAGGATTATCGCTTGGAGATGTGGAATCATTACTTTTCAGCTACTTACCTCATTATGAGCCCGCGCAGCACAAAACTTGCGGTTTCGGCTTGGAGCGGGGTTGTAGGGGGGCTTGGTAAGCTTGGCAAGGGTCCAAAACCTGCATAAGATATTATGATGACTTCTGGAAGCAAATCAGGAGCGACCGCATCGTTGCTTCGTGGCGGCGCAAAGGGCAATGTTGTCTCCTTGCGAGAGGCCAGCATCGTAATGGACAGGGGTGTCAGAGTGGGTGACGAAGGTTTGCCGCATTTGGAGGCACCGCGCCGTTTCCCTATTGTCTCCAGCCTGCCACGCCTGCCGCTGATGATTCCGGATGAGATCCTCGACTACTATGGGTGGGTCTTCTGTCAGGGTGGATTCCTCAATCTTCAAATGACCTTCGAGCAGTTTCTCACGGTTGTGGCTGCTGTCAGCCCCACCGGACTTTGTCCGGAATACGACGAGAGCCGCCCGGTCCAGACCAGCGATTGATCGCGCCGCGCGCGTTCGCCTGAAGCCCTCTCTTCGCGCATTCATATATTGCAAGTGCCGCAGGGAACGGCCCTATTCGGCCGAGCTCGCTTTTTCGGGGACTTTTTTTAACAGATCGCCGGCGACCCAGATGCTCTCGAATGGAGTGACGTCGGTGGGCGAGTTAAGGCTATTGTCCTTGGCGATCTGCCGCCAATTGTCCTCGTTGCCAGTCACGCGCTTAGCCAGTCCCTTGAGGTCTTCGTTGGGCAGAAGCGTGAAATTGACTCCGCCGGAGGCGGGCGTGCTGGAGGGGGGAGGGTATTTCGCCGCCAACTCGTCGATTTCGCCGAACAGAGCGAAGCGCTTGCTGGCCTTGTAGTCGGCGATCTGATTGTCGGCGATGCCTTCGGTATGGACGTTGACCACAACCTTGCTTTTCTGGCTGCCTTCGGGCGTGACCTGGATCTCGTAGCGATAGCGCGGCTGCACTCCGATCATGCTCTGCATCATCCCAACCTTGGTGTCGGCGTTGCGCCATAGCGTCATCAGGGAATTGTCGGGTCCAACCTCGAACAGGATGCCGTCGCCGCGCAGCGCATCCTGGGTCAGTAGATAGGTATCGTGCACCGGAAAGTTGACCTCGTGCTCCTCGCCCAGGGCGGAGTCGGCGGTGTTCCAATGCTCGCTTTCGCCCCATAGTCCCGCGTAACATCCCGCCATCAAGGCCATCACGCCCACGGTCACCCAGAGCGCCCATTTCGCAGCAGCCGGACTATACTTAACCATTGTGACAGCCTGAGAAGCGCGGCGGGCAGCGCATCGTCCAGACAACCCAACAGACAACCATGAGCCCTTGCCGCGCGCAAGACGAAAGGCGGTTCAGCAATTCATCGTTTCATATGCCCCGCCGTCTTGTGTTACAAAATTGTAGCGGAAGCGCCGCGACCCCCCCCGAAGCTCTTTTACCGCACCGTCCTCCAACGCTAAGATTCACGCCCCATGATGGAATCCACAACCAAAGAAACGCCGCGGCACGTCGTCGCGGTAGTTGGCGCCGCTACCGCGGGCGCTGAAATCGCCCACATCCTGGCCGAACGCGGCGCGCAGGTAGTCGTGATCGAGCAGAACCCCCGTCCCTACGGCAAGATCGAGGACGGGCTGCCGCGATGGCACGTCAAGCAGCGCAGGGACGAGTACGAGGAGATAAACCGGCGCCTCGACCATCCCAATATCGAGTTCGTCCCGCTGACCCGGCTGAGCGCCGACATCACCTACGACGATCTGCGACAGCGATGGGGCCTCAGCGCAGTCGTGCTGGCGCATGGCGCATGGCGCGACCGTCCACTAGCGGTGGAAGGCGCCGACCAGTTTGTCGATCGCGGCCTGGTTTATCAGAACCGGCTCATCTACTGGTTCAACCATTACCCGGAGAAGACCTACAACGGGCCGCGCTTCGACCTTCCGCCCAGCGCCATCGTGATCGGCGGCGGGCTCGCCTCGATCGACGTGGTCAAAGTGCTCCAGATAGAAACCACGCTCAAGGCGCTGCGCGCCCGCGGTATCGAAGAGAATATGCTGCGGTTGGAGCGCGAGGGGCTCGAGCCAGTGCTCCAGGCTCACGGGCTCAAGTATGCCGATCTCGGCGTCGCGCCGTGCAAACTCTTCTATCGCCGGCGCGTGCTCGACATGCCGCTCTCCGACATCGCGCCCGACGCGCCACCCAAGCGGGCGGAGGCGATGCGCGCGGCGCGCGGAAAAATCCTCGACAAAGCGCAGCGCAAGTACCTCTTCGAGTTCGAGCCGCTGCGCGTGCCGACCGGGCTCATCATCGAGGACGGCCGGATGGTCGGCGTGCAGATGAGCCGTACCGAGGTCGCCGACAACCAGGTGCGCACGCTCCCCGACTCGGCGTCGCCCGTGCGCGCCCCGCTCACCATCAGTTCCATCGGCAGCATCCCCGAGCAAATCCCCGGCATCCCGGTCAAGGGTGAGGTTTACGCTTACATCGACGCCACGGTGGGCCTGCTCGACGACGGGCCTACGGCAGTCTATGCCGCCGGCAACGTGCTGACCGGCAAGGGTAATATCAAGGACTCGCTCGAGAGCGGCACCTTCGTCGGCCTCCACGTGGCCGAGAGCTACCTGGGGCTCAACGGCGACGAGGTTCCGTTGGCCGAGGGCGCGCGCAAGGAGGCCGAACGGCAGGGCGAGCGGATTGCCGACGCGATGAAATCGCGGCCGGGGCTGGGCCCGGAGCAGGTGGCCGAGGTGATGCGCCGGGTGCGCGAGCGCCAGCGCGCGATTGGCTACGAGGGCAATTACCGGGCGTGGATCGCGCGCGTCACGCCGGTGGATTTGCATTGATTCAAGCAACACGGACGCAACGGCGGTAGAATAGAAGAATGGACGCGCTTAAGCAGACCGATCCTGAAATTTACGATCTGATCCGCGCCGAGGAGCGCTACGAGATCGATTCCGTGCGCCTCATCCCCTCGGAGAACTACGTCTCGCGCGCGGTTCTCGAAGCGACCGGCTCGATCCTCACCAACAAATACTCCGAGGGCTACTCGGGACGGCGCTACTACGAGGGTCAGCGCTACATCGACCAGATCGAAACCATCGTCGCCGCCCGCGCCCGCGCGCTGTTCGGCGCCGAGCACGCCAACGTCCAGCCCTACTCGGGATCGCCCGCCAATTTGGCGGTCTACCTCGCGCTGCTCAAGCCGGGCGACACGCTGATGGGCCTGGCGCTGCCGCACGGCGGCCATCTGACCCACGGATGGGCGGTCAGCGCGACCGGAATCTTCTGGCGCGCGGTGCATTACCAGGTCGATCGCGAGAGCCAGCGTATCGACTACGACGCGGTGCGCGATCTGGCGAAGAAGGAGCGGCCGAAAATTATCGTCACCGGTGCGACCGCCTATCCGCGCCAGTTCGATTTCAAGATTTTTGGTGAGATCGCAAAAGAGGTCGGCGCTTTCATGCTCGCCGATATCTCGCACATCGCGGGGCTGATCGTCGCCGGCGCGCATCCCGACGCCGTGCCGTACGCCGACGTCGTCACCACCACCACGCACAAGACGCTGCGCGGGCCGCGCGGCGCGATGATCCTCTGCCGCAACGAAGTCGCCGAGAAAATCGACAAGGCGGTCTTTCCCGGCCTGCAAGGTGGTCCGCACAACCATACCACCGCCGCGATCGGCGTGGCGCTCAAGGAGGCGGCGACGCCGGCCTTCAAGGAGTACGGACATCAGATCGTGCGCAATGCCAAGGCGATGGCCGAGGAGTTGCTCGCGCACGGCTTCAACCTGGTTTCGGGCGGCACGGACAACCATCTCATCCTGATCGATCTCACGAATAAAAAAGTGATCGGCAAAAAGGGAGCGCAGGCGCTCGACCGCGCAGGCATCGTCTGCAACTACAACACCGTGCCCTACGATCCTCGCAAACCCTTCAGTCCCAGCGGCCTGCGGCTGGGCACGCCGGCGGTGACCTCGCGCGGGATGGGCGAGGGCGAGATGCGCCAGATTGCGCGATGGATTGACCAGGCCATCGCGCACGCCGACGACGAGGCGGCGCTGGCGCGCATCAACGGCGAGGTCGGCGAGAT
The DNA here is from genome assembly GCA_963832395.1 of uncultured delta proteobacterium. Taxonomy (GTDB): domain Bacteria; phylum Desulfobacterota; class Binatia; order Binatales; family Binataceae; genus JAKAVN01. Next base: position 40,722 of record CAWHTV010000013.1, read on the forward strand.
GTGTCGGAAGTTTCCCGCGCCTGGCATCGCGACGTAGCGCACCACGGTATGGCGAAAATCAAAGTCGAACGGATGCTGAATCTCGGCGCCGCTTATACGCCCGAAATGGGTGCGGGCGGCAAGCCAGAGCCCAGCTGGTCCACGTTGCGCGAGCAGGTGCGCGAGGCGCAGGCGCTCGGCTACGACACGGTGGTCGCGGTCGAGGTGCAGCACGACCCGTTCCTGATACTCGCTGTCGCAGCGCAGGAGCCCTCCACGGTCGAGCTGGGTACCGGGATTGCGCTCGCGTTTACCAGGAGCCCGGTCGCGACCGCCTACACGGCGTGGGACCTCCAGCGGATGAGCGGTGGACGACTGGTGCTCGGGCTAGGCTCGCAGGTCAAAGGGCATATCACGCGGCGCTTCGGGATGCCCTTCACCAAGCCGGCACAGCGGATGAAAGACTACGTCGGCGCGATGCGTGCGTGTTGGAACACCTGGCAAACCGGCGCGCCTTTCGATTTTCAAAGCGAGCACTACAATCTCTCGCTGATGACGCCGAATTTTGCGCCGCCGCCGCTCAAGAGCCCGCACATCCCGGTGCTGATCGCCGCGGTGCAGGAGCACATGCTGCAAGTTGCGGGCGAGGTGTGCGACGGCGTCCGCCTGCATGGCATCTGCACGCGCCGCTATCTCGACGAGATCGCGTTCCCCAACCTGCGCAAGGGCTTCGCGAAGTCCGGACGGCCAGCCGCCGAATGGGAGAGCTTCCAGATTTCGGGTGGCGGCTTCATGTGCGTCGCGCCCGACACGGATTCATTGGCGCGCGCGGTCGAGAAGATGAAGGAGACCATCGCGTTTTACGGCTCGACGCGATCGTACCGCGCGAGCTTCGAGCTCGACGGATGGGCCGACCGGGCCGAGCAGCTTCATCGGCTATCGGTGCAGCAGAAGTGGAGCGAGATGCCGAAGCTGGTAACCGAGGAGATGGTGCATGCGTTCGCCGCGGTCGGCACCTACCGCGATATCGCGGCCGTGATGAAAAAGCGCTTCGCCGGCGTCAACCGGCTCGACTTCGAAATTCCGATTCGCGGGGACCGCGAGCGCGGCGTGGTGCGCGAAGTGATCCAGGAATTGCGCCGCCCGTAGGCTCCGCCGCATCGGAAGCATTTCGCGCGGCGTGCCGCTTCTGAAATAATCGTCGCGTGGCCAGGCAGATAACCGTTGACGCAGTGCTCGAGGCGCTGGGCCGGGTGAACTATCCCGGCTACGCGACCGACGTCGTTTCGCTCGGAATTATCGAGGCCGTCGAGCCGCTGGAGTCCGCCGGCGGCTTCGCGGTGATCGTGAGGCAGGTGAGCGAGAGCGACCGCGTGATGCACGATCTGGCCGGCGCAATCAGCACCACGCTCAAGCGCGACCTTGGCGTGGCGCGGGTCGAACTCAAGCTGCGCAAGCTCGAGGCCGAGCTGGGCGAAAAGACCGGGCGCGTGCGCCTGGAGGGCACGCGCTACGTGGTCGCAGTGCTGAGCGGCAAGGGCGGAGTCGGCAAGTCGACGGTCGCGGTGAACCTCGCGATGGCGCTCAAGCAGCTCGGGATGACGGTGGGGCTGATGGACGCCGACGTTTACGGGCCGTCGGTGCCGATGATGTTCGGGGTGGATGAGGAGCGGCCGCGCGCGGCCGGCGGCCAGAATTTCTATCCGGTCGAGCGCTATGGCGTGAAGCTCATCTCGATGGGCTTTTTCCTGACCGACAAGTCGCCGGTCATCTGGCGCGGCCCGATGGTGATGGGCGCCGTGCGCCAGTTCCTGAAGGACACGCTGTGGGGCACGCAGGATTTTCTGATCGTCGATCTGCCGCCGGGCACCGGCGACGCGCAGCTCACGCTGGCTCAGCAGGTCGCGCTCGACGGCGCGGTCATCGTCACCACGCCGCAGGATGTGGCGCTGCTCGACGCGACGCGGGCGGCGCGGATGCTCCATCAGTTGCATTGTCCGGTTATCGGCGTGGTCGAGAACATGAGCTACTTCATCTGTCCCGATTGCGGCGAGCGCGACGAGTTGTTCGGCGCAGGCGGCGGAGCGAAGCTCGCGATGGAAGAGGGCACGCGGGTGCTGGCGCAGATTCCGATCCATCTCGAGGTGCGCGAGGCGGGCGACGCCGGGATGCCGATCGTGCTGAAGGCACCCCGAGCATCCCGCAAGCCGCGCCTTCATGGACCTCGCGCGCGGCGTGCTGGCGGCGATGCCCAAAGATTAGAAAGGATTAGAGCAGACTCCGGAGAATAGCGCCCATTTGCCGCCTTGCTCGCCCTTGCCCGCATCGACAGGTGCCGATATTCTCACAGCACCGGGACAGGAAGCGTCGACTTGGGCGCTGGCTTTGGGGAGCTCGGTCGCCGGCTTCGACCATGTCGACGCTGATTACCGAAGAGTGCATCAATTGCGGCTTTTGCGCGCCGGTGTGCCCCAACAACGCGATTTACAAGCGCGGACAGAAGTGGGAACTCGACGGCGAGGAGCATCCGCCGCTCAGGGAGGACATTTATTACATCGCGCCCGACAAGTGCAGCGAGTGTGTCGGTTTTTTCGATCGGGAGGAGTGCGCGATGGTATGCCCGGTCGATTGTTGCATCCCGGACCCCGACATCCCGGAGCGGGAAGCGGCGCTTATCGAGCGCGCGCGCAAGCTCCATCCGGGCCGGCAATTCGACGATCCATTTCCGTCGAGGTTTCGAGCAGGTTGAGGCGGCGGCCGATTTTTCCCTCCGGGCGAAATCACTCCGGGACGCTGTGGGCAACCGGCGTCCGGGGCAATTTACTTTGCTGCCGCGCTCCGATAAAACCACAGAGCATTATCAGTTCCGCTTATCTTTCGGGGGTGGCCGGTACGGCCGCGCCGGAGCGGTATTTGTGCGAACTCGATGCAGGCGGTGAGTTGAGAAGAGGGACATGGCGAAGATTCGGGTAGCAATCGTCGGGGTGGGCAACTGCGCATCCTCCCTCCTCCAGGGCCTCGAATTCTACAAGCATGCCCCGGCCCACGCGCAGCGCAGTCCGATCGGCCTGATGCATTACGACCTCGGCGGCTACAAGCCGGGCGACATCGAGGTCGCCTGCGCGTTCGACATCGATTCGCGCAAGGTCGGCCGGCCGCTGGAGGACGCCTGCTTCGCGCTGCCCAACAACACCGTCACCATCTGGCGCGATCTGCCCAAGTACGGCGTCACCGTCGATATGGGCGAGATCCATGACGGCGTCGCCGAGCACATGGCGCAGTATCCGCCCGAACGCACCTTCTTGCCGGCGAACGAGAAGCCGGTCGATATCGAGCGGCGGCTGCGCGAGAGCGGCGCCGAAGTGATGCTGTGTTATCTGCCGGTCGGCAGCCAGAAGGCGGTCGAGCGCTACGCGCGCGCCTGCCTGGAGACGGGCGTCAGCCTGCTCAACTGCATGCCGGTGTTCATCGTCTCGAACGAGAAATGGGCGGCCGAGTTCACCGAGCGCAAGATTCCGGTGGTCGGCGACGACGTCAAGTCGCAGCTCGGCTCGACCATCCTCCATCGCACCATCATGAAGCTGTTCGCCGACCGCGGGATCAAGCTGCGCCACACCTATCAGCTCAACACCGGCGGCAACACCGACTTCCTCAACATGCTCGACCGCTCGCGCCTGGGCTCCAAGCGCAAGTCCAAGACCGAGGCCGTGCAGAGCGTGATGCCCGAGCGGATGCCCGACGTCGACGTCCACATCGGGCCGTCGGACTACGTCGCCTGGCAGAACGACAACAAGGTCTGCTTCCTGCGGATCGAGGGCGAAGGCTTCGCCGGAATTCCGATCGAGCTCGAGCTCCGGATGTCGGTGCAGGATTCGCCTAACTCGGGCGGCGTGGTGATCGACGCGATCCGATGCCTGAAACTGGCGCGCGACCGCAAGATCGGCGGGCCGCTCTACTCGATCGCGGCCTACACGATGAAGCATCCGCCGCGCCAGATCGCCGACGATATCGCCCGCGACCGAGTCGAGAAGTTCATCTCCGGCGAAATCGAACGCTAACGGCGCGCA